>NZ_JBASYM010000053.1:0-32638 GCF_049277495.1 Sulfuricurvum sp.
CATCCTTACGATGAGCAGTCCATCGAGATAGAAGAGAAATACTATTCCAAAAAGCCTGACCGCTTCTTTGACATCGCCGGCATATCCCATGTCAGCTGTTCGTCGTAACCGCGAATATACAAGCGTCAAGTTTATAGAGGACATTCCAAACCCTTCATACTTTTCTGTTTAGCCAGAAAAGTACCAAAAGAGCATACCGCGATCCATGAACGCTGCTCCTCCCGGCACGACTGCCTTCTGAGCGGCTCTAGGTAATGGATCACGGGAATTTTTTATGTAAATATTTTCGTGTCCCGCGAAAACAATCGGTAAACAGTCTTTCCGACATCCTTGGAAGCCGCGCGCGAAGCAGAAGTGCGAGAGACGCGCGTGCGATTTGCCGGAAAAACGAGGTTTTTTGGGTTACTTTTTTTGCCGGAACAAAAAAAGTAACAAGGGTTTAATCAGGCGAGCGTCTGCATTCCCAACGAGGACGTTGGGAACGAGGGACCGTCATTCCCGACCTGATCGGGAATCCAGCTTAGGAGTTATAGTTATCACCTGACCCCTATTTTTATTTTCTATAGAGTGTTTTGGAAATGGAGATTCATTTTTGGGGTGTAATTTTTGGCTACTCAAAAGCTAGCCTATCCCTTTTTTCTAAACCTTAACAAGCCAATTAATCATCATGATCCTTACAACACGCTGCAAATTTCTTAATTCTCTTTCATCATTTAGTTCTACAACAGGACCAGAAATTTTCCCTGCCAAATCATGGGAGAGAAGTTTTCCAACATGACCGATTTGTGATCGCCGATTATATAATTTGTCCACATATTTTTTAAACTCTTGACTATCATTCCCATAGTTCTTTGCAAATGCGAGAAATTTTTGCCTTACTTTAAATTTAGGTTGCCCGCAATCATCACACTTCTCGGTTTTTATATCTTTGTTCTCATATTCAATTAGCGCTTCAATGCCTGAAATAAAACCAATATATGCAAGACTATGAGATATTGCCCAAGTTCGAGATGAACGTTCAAACAAAACACATGCAGACAAAAATGCTTCTTTCTTAGCTTCATCTAATGAAAAGTATTTATCTAAAAACGAAGAGGTAGAGTCACTGAGTATAAATTGCTCACTTAAAAATGCTTCTTTACTGTAGTAATCTTCACTTTGTAGCTGAGGAATATCATCAGTATCAATATCTGCTAAGTTTTCTCCGTATTCACTTAACCCCTTCCAGTAGTATCCCACTCCACGTTCTACAGAAATCCAATCTACTTCTTCATCACACAAAACCCATTTTTTTCCATTTTCTTCTTTGCTAATGAGATATTTAGTAATTACGGACAACACACAGAGGATTTCATCCTGCTTTGTAAAAGCATATTGGGATTCAAGTATCCTTTCATCAAAGCTACATGGGTTCGAGTATTCAGCAACAATATTCATAAGCTCATTTGCACCAATTGTGTCATATACATACTCAATAATTAGAGGCTGCAACGCACCCATTAGATATTGTGGCTTTGGTGCTTCGTCAGGCAATGACATTATTTGAAGCACATCTTTATAGCGGTATGAGCCTTTTATTCGAAATGAAGAAAACGCAACAAATCTCAATAGAGTCTTTTCATTATTTTGAAATGTTCTTATTGCCATAGGGTTATCCTCATTATTTAAAGGGATCTTTTACAGTCTCACCACTTTCGCCCCGAATCCGCCCAAATGCTGCGGAGCATCGGTGAAGCTTTTGACACTCGGATGGCCTTTGAGGAACTCTTTGACGGCATAGGAGAGTTTCCCCGTCCCGATACCGTGATAAATGATCACCTCATCGAACCCCTGCAAGAGTGCATCGGAGAGAAATTTGTCCATCCGCTCGCACGCTTCCTCTCCGCGCAAACCGTGGAGGTCGAGTTTTAATCCGCTCTTTTGCTCCACCTGCATGGTATGGGTTGTTTTCGGCTTTTTCGGGAGGTTTCCGCTGGGTTTGAGATCGGTGAGCTTTACCCGAAGACGCATCCCCTCTACCTCGATCATCGCATCTTTGGCTCCGACACTGACCACCGTTCCGCGCTGATTGCGGTATTTAACCGCTTGCCCTGCTTCGTATTTGATCGGTTCAGGTTCTGCGATTTTAATCGGTTCCGCTTTGGGGAGTTTGGCCTGTGCTTTGTTGAGCTGTCGGTGGATAGCCGCCATATCCATACCGCGTGCCGCCTCTTTGGCCTCACGAACCGCTTCGTTATATCCCGCACGAAGCTTCGCTTTTTCCGCATCCAGATCGCTTCGCAGCTGTTCTCGCGCCTCTTTGAGCGCGTTCTCCTGCGCTTTAAGGGCTTCTAAGCGCTCATCGACCTCGCGGTTTTTCCGTTTCAGATTCCGTTCCAGCTCGCTACCCCGCTCGATCAGGACGCTGAGCTTTTCGTGATTTTCACCGTAGAGCGCTTTTGCCCGTGTGATGATGGAGGAGTTGATCCCATAACGCGATGCCGTCTCGAACGCGTAGCTCTTTCCGATGACCCCTTGCAAAAACTCATAGGTAGGAAGCCGCCGTTCTTCATCATACAATGCCGCCATCAGCTCCACGTCCTCACGATCCGCCATCAGTGCGGCGAGGCGTTTGTGGTGGGTCGTGACGATGATCTTCTGCCCTCGCTTGATCAGCTCATCGAGAACGATGGCAAACAATGCCGCCGCTTCGTCGCTGTCCGTTCCCAGTTCGATCTCATCGACACCGACAAGGGCGCTTTTGTGCTCGAAGAGATGGCTGAACTGTACCATCCGTCCCGCAAAGGTCGAGATATCGTTGCTCACGCTTTGGGGATCGTCGATGACCGCCTCGATCCGTTTAAAGCTCCCGATTCGAGATTTGTGCGGGTTGATCTTCATCGGGATGAGATATTTCGCCATCAGGCTCGCCGAAAGGAGCGATTTGAGGAGCATTGTTTTACCCCCCGCATTGACCCCCGTGATCATCAGCAGATTGGAGCGAAAATCGACGCTGATCGGTTTAGGTTTATGCAGTGCGGGATGGGAAAACTCTTCGAGTACCAAATCCGTATTGTTTTGCGGTTTTAAAATGGCATAATCCCGTGCACGGGCAAACAAAACCCGCGCTTGATAATGGTCGTAGCGTTCAAACTCGCGATCGCAAAATCCGATAAAAGGGACCAAATTCGAAAGTTTGGCGGAAAACCGTTTCGCATACTCATACAGCTTCGCGTCGCGTTCTTGCATCACATATCGGAGCTGCTCTTTGGAACGGAGAACCGAATCGGGGGCGACATAGAAAAACCCCGCACCCGTCCGGCCAACAACGGAACCTTTGAGGACATGGTTAAATCCGCCGCGCACGAGCAGAGTCTCTTCATCATTGATGTAGTGGATCTGGGTATCGACGAGATAAGGGGTGAGTTTTTGGGTATGAAAGAGCCGTTTGATGGATTCGTTGATCTCCGTTTTGATCGCTTTGATCCGCTGGGAAATTTTATGGAGTTCCTCATCGCGGGATTCGATGAAATTCCCTTCATAATCGAAATACTCATCGATCTCGCTAAAGGGCTCGGGAATAACAATCGTCTCCATCCATTCGCCGATAAGTCCGCTGAATCCGCTGTTGCGCATCAGACGAAAATAACGGACGACCTTGAGCAGTTCGTAAATATCCTCAAACCGCAAAACCCCCTGCTTTTTCAGGTGGTTGATGATGCTTTCAAACGAAACGCTTTTCGGCGGAGCTTTAAACTCCAGGGCATCGAGGGCCTGAATATAGCGAAAATGGCGTTCTTGGTCACCCGGAATGGCGATGTTCTGCTCACGGGAAAAAAAATGTTCTAATGAGGCGACATGAGGAAGGAGATCGAGTTTTCCGAAAAGTTCGGAAAGGTTAGAAGAGAGTGAACTCATTGACACTCACGCACATTGAGGATCTGCTGTTCATGCGCCGTCCCTTTGTTGCCGATAAAGCTCTGGGTTCCGTCACTGTAGGAGAATGTCGTATTGTTAACGTCAATCCCCTGACAGATGAGATTTTTTCCCTGACGGTATTGCAGCTCAATCGCAATGACGCGTGAGCGTTCACGGTCGCTTCGGATATTGTAGGCGATCGCCCCGATGACGAACAGCGTTACGAGCAGAGTGATCAACCCTTTTTGGCGGGTGTTCAGTTCCGTAAAGTAGTGCATCAGAGCAAAGACAAGGGCAACAATCCCGAACCACAACAGATATCCCATAACTTACTTGGTCCCTCTGAGCTGATAGGTCAAATCCCCTGCCCCGAATCCGACGATCACGTTTTTATCATACGTTTTCACCACTTCATCGGCAACGATCACTTGGATCGTATCCCCTTCTCGGTGCAGTTTATCGGCCATAATAAGGTTATAGCGTCCAAAACGTCCCTCGAAATCGATCTCGCGGGGCTCTTCGCTCGCTGCCCATACCGGAAGGATAATCAACGTGTCACACCCTTCGAAACAAAGGGCGAACGCATCAAGGTTATCGATCGTACGGGAATATTTGTGCGGCTGCCAGATAGCTACGATACGCTCAAACCCTTTTAGTTCGGTATAGGTTTTAAGTGACTGCATCGTTGCTTTGATTTCGGTCGGATGGTGGGCGTAATCATCGATAATGACACGATCACTTCCTTTGAAGATAACGTCAAACCGTTTTTTGATCCCGCGGAAATTGAGCAGACGGACGCGGATAGACGCGATACTCATCGTCTGTGCCGCGGCCATGATCGCCAATGCGGCGTCCATCGCGATATGCTCGCCGAATCCCCAGACTTCAAACTCTCCGAACCCTTTGAGATGAAAACGGGTGTAAGGCTCATCATCGATCAGGGTATAGGTGATATTGGTGATATCGGTACTCGGATAAAGGCGTAATGCATCGCATGTCAGGGTTGCCATAAAAGGGTCTTCCGCGTTGATGACCCGGACACTTCCCATCTCGATAAAACGCTTATAGGCGCTGTGAAACTCATCGATATTGTAGTTGTAGTACTCCATATGTTCCGGTTCCGCATTGGTGACGATCGAACAGTAAGGGTTGGAGTTTAGAAAACTGCCGTCAGACTCGTCCGCTTCGAAAAGCATAACGTCCGTACTTCCGTCATACCGTACGTTGGAACCGAATCCTTTAGACTCCGCACCGATAATCGCACTTCCGTCCATAATCGCCGCCAAGATTGCCGTTGTCGTACTCTTGCCGTGCGCGCCGCATACGGCATACACTTTTTTCTCACTCAAGATCCGTAGCAACGCATCACGGCGATGGAGCACTTCGATGCCCCGTCGGTGTGCTTCGACGATCTCAGAGTTGGTCGGACGGATAATGGCCGAATGGATCACCAATTCACACCCCTCAGGGATGTTTGCCGCGTCATGACCGATAAAGACGGTAATCCCGCGATCCCGCAAGCGCTGGGTGATATGGGTCTCTTTCATATCCGAACCGCTCACGTCATGACCGCTGAAACGCATGTATTTGGCGAGTCCCGAAATACCGATCCCGCCGATTCCGATGAAATGGATTTTCATTGTGAAATTTCCTTTTTGAAATAGCTAATGTAGAATTTGCCCCCGTTTTGTGTCGCGTTCATATCGACGTACTCATCGATAAAATCATCAAACGGAATTTTCGTGTCACATCCTGCACGGTGTACTTTCATCGCTTCACTAAACGCTTCATCATTGCTGATTCCGCTGAGGACTTCGAACAATGCACTCGCATCACTTGCCGAACCGGCGCTGTAATGCTCGATCGCATACTCGTACAATGCTCTGAGGGTTGCAAAATCCTGAACTTCGTTCATATCGAGTTTTTCCAAACTCTCCAAGGCATTGGTGAGACGCTCCAACGCCAAATCGAGGATATTGGCATAATATGCCATCAAGGTCTCTTCATCAAAACTATCGTGTGCCTGAGCCTCCAGTACGTACAACGACGCAATGTCCCCTTCGCTTTGGGCTTTAAAAATTTTATCTTTCAGTTCATTCATTTTAGGGCCTCCTTCAGGCGATTGAGCGCATTGATCGTACGTACCGTCTCTTCGACCAGTGCGATACGGATATAGCCGATTCCCGGGTTTTCACCCTTGCCATCTTCCCGTGCCAAAAACTCTCCGGGAAGTACTTTGAGATTATAGTCACGGTATAGACGCTGCGTAAACGCAAGAGCATCCGGCACTTTGAGCCAGACGTAAAACGTCGCATCGGACGTTTCAATGCCCAAAATTTCCTGTGCCGCTTTAAAATTTTCCGCATAGACTTCACGCGCCGTTTCGACGTGGAAATCGTCCGCCCATGCCATTGCCGCTGCCGCTTGCAAAGGGAGCGGTGAAGCACAGCCGACATAGGTGCGGTACTGCGCATACCCTTTGAGTATCTCGGCGTCTCCGGCGATAAATCCGCTGCGGAGCCCCGGGGCGGAGGAACGTTTGGAGATCGAATTGATAACGAGGACATTTTTAAATGCACTATTGCCGACATACACCGACGCTTCGAGAAGCGAAGGGACTTTGCCATCCGTATAGATCTCACTGTAGCATTCGTCGTTGATGAGGAGAAAATCGTGTTTGAGGGCAAGTTTGACCCACTCACCCAACTCTTCGAGGCTGAGTACCGATGCCGTCGGATTGTTCGGAAAGTTCAAAATCACAAGATCACATTCCGCTAACTCCGCTTCGTTCACAGCCGGTTTAAAGCCGTTTTGCTCGGTCAGGTTCAGATGGATCACCCGTGCGCGTGAGGCAATCGCCGCACCTTCATAAATCTGATAGAACGGGTTCGTATACGCCATCACGGGACTTTGTTTGTCAAACAGATAGTATTGAGGAAAATTAAAGAGCACTTCGCGTGTCCCGAAACTGCTGATCAGTTCGTTCGCTTGGAGTTTCACCCCGAAGCGGCGCTCGACAAAACCGCGCATCGATTCGTTCAGATACGCTTCACCCGCAGTCTTCGGATAACGGCGGAGTTCTTCCGAGTGCTTGGAAATCGATTTCTGGATAAATGCCGGAGTCTCAAACTGGGGTTCACCGATGGTCAGCGCAATCGGCGAATACGCAGGATTCGGGGTAATCCCTTCCAATAAAGCAGTAAGTTTTTCAAATGGGTACGGTTCAAAATGCAAAGGAGTGTCTTTCTAATGGAATTTAATAGATATATTATAGCAATTTCACCCTATAAACTTCTAAGAAGCTGTTTTAACTTTTTAGAATTGTCCGCTATTTCCTACCCATTACAATTAAATTTCAATAAAACACCTATAAAGGATAAATTATCCTTTTTCTTCTTCGGGTTTGAGACTTTTGTTGAATTTTTGCAGCGTTTTCGTAAAATTCTGAAGCCGCGCCATAATTTTCCCGTTGACCGACTCTGCCGGATAGTTTCCATGCTCATCCGCTTCTCCTGCCTCGGTCTGCGTCAGGATCGCAATACCTTCTTGAATATTCCGAACCGCATAAATGTTAAACTTCCCGGCTTTGGCCGCCTCAATGACTTCCGGTTTGAGCATGAGGTTTTTAACATTGGAATACGGAATGATCACCCCGTATTCTCCTTCAGGATTACGGTTCATACAAACATCGAAGAACCCTTCGATCTTCTCATTGACTCCGCCGATAGCCTGTATTTCTCCGAACTGGTTGACAGACCCGGTGACGGCAATGTTTTGCAAAACCGGAAGCTCCGCGAGGGAAGAGAGGATCGCATAGAGCTCTGTCGATGACGCGCTGTCCCCTTCGATCATACCGTAGGACTGTTCGAATACCAGCGATGCGGAGAGATGAAAAGGGGTCTCTTTGGCATAGGTGGAACCGATGTAGGAGCTGAGGATCATCACCCCTTTGGCATGAATAGGACCGCTGAGTTCGACTTTGCGTTCAATATCGATGATCTCCCCTTTCCCCAGACGCGTGCGCGCTGTTACACGGGAGGGAAGACCGAACTGATGTCCCCCCATCGAAATATAGGTCAACGCATTGATGACACCGACGGCGCGTCCGGCAGTATTGATCAGAATGGTCCCCTCATCGATCTGTTCATAGAGTCTTTTTTGGATACGGTTTGTCCGCTCTTTTTGGGCTTTCAGCGCTGTTTCAATATCTCTTTTCTCGATAAGAGATCTTTGATTTTTACGCGTCCAGTAGTCGGACTCTTTCAGCAAATCGGCCAAGGTACCCACGTGTGTCGAGATTTTTAATGCATTTTGGGCTTCTCGGGAACTGTATTCGACGATCCGGGCAACGGCGGCTGCACTCAGCGGCAAAAGGGCACTTTTTTGGGCTATAGTACCGATCATCTGCGCATAAAGACGGATATTGTCATTGTTTCGCGGCATGTCTTCTTCGAAATCGGCACTGACTTTAAAGAGCTCTTTGAACTCCGGATCGTAGTGGTAGAGAAGATAATAGAAAATCCGTTCCCCGATCAGAACGACTTTAACGTCGATGGGGATAGCTTCGGGTTCCAAGGTGATCGTGCTGATCAGCGAATACTGCTGTGCCAGCGATTCAATGCGGATCTCTTTCGAACGCAATGCCCGCTTCAGGGCTTCCCATGAAAACGGCTGCATCAAAAGCTTTTGGACGTCGAGTATCAGATATCCACCATTGGCTTTGTGCAGCGCACCGGGTTTTATCATACTGAAATCGGTTACCAGCGTCCCCATTTGGGAGATATGTTCGATTCTGCCGATGAGATTGGCGTGGGTAGGATTGTCCTCGTAGATCACGGGTGCCGTCATTTTCTCATCATGCGCGATGAAAAGATTGACGATATAACGACGAAATGAAGGGATGTAGTATTCCCGCATGAACGGCGGCATTTCCATCTCCTCGGGTTTGACGAGAAAATCCTGGACATTTTTGATGCCGTCGTCTTGAAGCGCGTTAAGATAGCTCAGTATCTTTGGAATGTCTTTGTAGGTTTGACGAAGCTCCTCCAAAAGCGAATCAAGGGTATCGGATGTTGTTTTCCGATCAAGTGCCGTAAAATCTCTTTGCTGCAATTTACTCAGCCGGCTGACTTCTCGGAGCCCCTCTTTGACGATGAGTTCGAATGCGCTCATCTTCTTCGCGATTTCCTCTTTCGCTTCCCCTTTGATCGCTTTGAATTCTTCGGCGGAGAGAATTTTTCCATCAACGATCGGGACAAACGTAACCCGGCTCGGCGATGCGGTATTCATCGCAACCCCGTAGTTTTCAGCCTCTTTTTGGAGATGCTGAAATATTTCGCTCTCCAGGACAAGATATTTTTGGCCGATCGATTCACGGGCGTTGCGGTATTCGTTGCTTTCAAAGGCATTCGGCAGCATTGTTTTAAGTAATTCGATCAATTCGGCAATATCGTCTCTGAAACGTGTCGCATAGCCAGAGGGCAGTCGGATCGCGATAGGGGCACGGTGGTCTTTGAAATTATTGACGTAGCACCAGTCGTCCGGGCGAGGTTCAGAGGCTGCTTTTTTTTCTAAAAAAGCGGTAGTAACAGAGTGTTTCCCGCTTCCTGAGGGTCCCATAACGTAGAGGTTATAGCCGTCTTGTTGGATATTGATACCGAAATCGACTGCGGCCAGCGCACTGTCTTGACCTATGATGTCCGAAAGCGGTTCGAGTTCTTCCGTCGTTTTAAAATCCAAGCTATCGAGATCACAGGTAAAATAAAGAGCTGAAAAATCCAATGGTTTTATCATAACCCAGACTTCCTTCTAGTATATAATTTAACACTGAAATCATTGTAACATATTTACACTACTCTGCACCGTATTAAATTATAAAAAAACTCCTGTGGATTTATCAGTACTTGATGACCTCTTTTTTTCCTTGGGAAGCTTTTTCTTCTTCCCCGTTCACCATCCGTTGAAAAGCTTTTATGTCCTGTTTGCTCACGACCAGATAACGCGGTTGCGACATCATAGTATCCTTTGAAGATGCATGTCGGCGGTCGATCGTAAGCGCCATCGCATATCCGGCCTTTTTCGCTTCGTTCAAAAGGTTATCATCATAGATACCGAATACCCATGCGAGATATTTGATCTCATGTCCTGTCTTCTCTTCGAGTTTTTTCTTCGCACCGCCGAGCTGTTTGTCGACGAATTTTGTATATTCTTCCGGAGAGAGTTTTTTCTTCTCATGGTTGAAATTCGGATGCCAGTAGGTATGGGACTCTACATGGAACAGTTTTGTTGATTCGAGCTCACGGAGCTGATCCCATGTCATCGCATACTTGGCATTGGAGATCGCACTCGGATAGATAAACAATGTCACCGGTATTTTGTACTTTTTTACAAGCGGTGCCATATCGCTGTAGACACTTTTGTGCCCGTCATCCACCGTAATAACGACCGATTTTGCGGGAATCGATTTGATATCTCCGTGGAGATACTTGGCGGCGGTCTCAAGAGGGATAACGGTATAACCGTTTGTTTTAAGCCATTCGAGCTGTTCGGCAAACGCAGAAGTTTTAATCGTCATCGAATCGGTGACTTCGATTCCGAAACGGTGATACGCCAAGATGGGCACTTTTCGTTGCTCCTGAACCCCCCATAATACACTTATCCATAACAACACCATAAATCCGATACGAAGCATAATAACCATCCTGAAAATATTGGGCGGATTATAGCGCATCATCGAAAGCCATGCATTAACATTATTTACAAATTTTCCTTGACATCTCAGCCTCTTTATTCTAGAATTCGTTCAATTAGTTGCATAGTCAACTATTTAGGAGTTACTTATGAATCGATGTGAATGCCCGACGGATGCGTCGTTAGGGTGTCTGACCAATCTTTCTGCCATGGCCGCACGTCATTTTCTCACCCGTCAACTCTCTCTCCATGGAATCGATATGACGATTGAGCAATTCAAAGTGATGGTCGTTTTATGGAAAGAAGGCTCATCCACCCAACAGAATATTGCCGATTTCGTCGGAAAAGATAAAACCAGTGTCACCCGTCTGATCGCAGGGCTGGAAAAACGCTCTCTCATCCAGAGAAAAACCGACTGTCAGGACAAACGGTGCAATCTCGTCACCCTTACTCCGCAAGGTGTCGATTTAGAAAAACCGACCATGGAAGTTTTAGAAAAAGCGACCCTCTTTCTCCATAGCGGTATAGATCCCCAAGAGCTCGCCATAACCTTGCGTGTCCTCAAACAAATGTGCCTAACATTAAATTACTCCCTAAAGGAATCTGAATGAACCGCTTTGCCACGATCACCCTCTCATCTGTTTTACTGCTCGCTCTAAGCGGATGTGAACGCCCGAAAGCCGCCGGAATGGAAAAACCTCCTCAAGGGCCTGTTCCTGTTGGTGTTACTGAAATAAAATCCGGTAATTTTCCTGCGCTTCTCGAAGCTACCGGACAAACACAAGCCTACAATACCGTACAGGTCTATGCACGGGTATCAGGATATTTGTTGAAACGTGCCTATACCGAAGGTCAAATGGTTAATAAAGGCCAGACCCTCTTTACGATTGACCCTTCCGACTTGAAGAATTCGCTCGAAAGCAGCAAAGCCGCCTATGAGCTTGCCTCTGCCAATTACACCAATGCAAAAGCAGTCTTAAACCGCATCAAACCTCTTGCCGATGCGAATGCCGCCAGTCAACAGGACTTGGACACGGCTACGGCAAATGAGCGCAACAGTGCTGCCGCTCTTATGGGGGCACGCGCCGCACTTGAACAAGCCAAACTCAATCTCAGCTATACGAACGTCACCTCCCCTATCAGCGGATTCACCGATAAATCCAAAATCGATGAGGGGACCTACGTCTCTGCCGGAGCAAACGGATTACTCACCACCGTTTATCAGAGCGATCCGATGTATGTAAACTTTACCTTTAGCGAAAATGAGCGGACCGCCCGTCAAAATGCTATCGCAAGCGGAAAACTGGTCGCTCCGAAAGACGGAAAATACGAAGTTGAACTGACACTGGATGACGGATCGACATTGACACGCAAAGGCAAGATCAATTTTATTTCTCCGTTTATCGATTCGACGACAGGGACGATTACCTATCGTGCAGTCATCGACAACAGCGACCATAAACTACTCCCGGGACAATTTGTACGGGTCAAAGTCAAAGGGATGGAGTGGAAAAACTGCTTCTACGTTCCCCAAACCTCTCTTCTGACCGGTGAAAAAGGGAAGTTTGTTTATAAAATCGAAGCAAACAACACCGTGTCTCCGACTCCTGTTACTGCGGGAGCCTGGATCGATGGGAATATATTGATCGAAAGCACAATGGCTGCAGGAGAAAAGATCGTCGCAAACAATCTGGGTAAGCTCAAACCGGGTGCCGAAATCATCCCTACAGAAAAAAAATAAGATAGGTTTATCATGATTAGCAAATACTTCATCAGTCGGCCCGTTCTATCGATCGTCATCGCCTTGATCATTATGCTGCTCGGTTTTTCGGCGATCAAAAGCCTGCCGATTTCGCAGTTGCCGAATATTACCCCTCCGACCGTTGTGGTCACGGCACAATACCCCGGAGCCGATGCCCAAACCATCGCCAATACCATCCTGACTCCGTTGGAATCACAAATCGCCGGTGCGGACGGTCTCATGTATATGAGTTCCAAAGCCGCCGCCCTTCCCGGAAGTGCAACGATAACGTGTACGTTTAATATTGGTGTCAACCAGGATCTAGCCGCCGTAGATGTCCAAAACCGGATTAATTCCGTACTTGCCCTTCTTCCGCAAAGTACCCGCGATCTTGGAGTAACGGTACAGAAAAAGACCTCCGATATCCTTTTGATCGTTGCCATCACTTCGCCGGACGGAAGTTACGATGCGACACAGATCAGTAACTATATCTCCGCCAATCTTCTGGATGAAATCAAAAAAATCCCCGGTGCGGGACGTTCTCAGATCTTCGGTCAGCGCGACTACGCAATGCGCGTTTGGCTGAATCCTGATAAAATGGCTTCACTCGGAGTCACTGCGACAGAAATTGCCGGAGCGATTAAAGATCAGAATCTGCAAGTCTCTCCGGGACGCTTGGGTCAAGCGCCAACCGAGGGTGAACAGATGTGGACGATGCAGCTGACCTCCAAAGGGCGTTTTTCAACCCCGGAAGAGTTTCAAAACATCATCGTTCGCTCAAATCCCAATGGCTCGACGCTTCGTCTTAAAGATGTCGCCAGAGTTGAACTCGGAAGCCAAAACTACGAATTTTTCGGTCGGGTGAACGGCAAACCGGCGGCAATGATCGGTATTTTTGCCGATACCAACGCCAATGCCCTCGATACTTCGGCAGCCGTAAGCGCCAAAATGGAAAAGCTCTCCCATAAATTTCCAAACGGCATCGCGTATGATATCCCTTACGACACCACCGATTTCGTCAAAATTTCCATTGAAGAGGTACTCTTTACCCTTTTTGCCTCCATTGTTCTGGTCAGTCTGGTTATCTACCTCTTTTTACAAAGTTCCCGGGCGGCAATGATTCCGATCCTCTCCATCCCGATCTCATTGACGGGGGCTTTTATCGGAATGTATTTGCTGGGATATTCGATCAATACCCTCACCCTCTTTGGACTCGTTTTGGCGATTGGGATAGTCGTCGATGATGCTATCGTCGTCATCGAGAATATGGAGCGTATTTTACAAACCGAAAAGCATCTCTCTCCGCGTGATGCGGCGATTAAAGCCATGACGCAGATTTCAGGCCCTGTTATCGCCATCGTTTTGGTTATGTGTGCCGTTTTTATTCCCGCTACCTTTATGGGGGGAATGACCGGTCAGCTGTATAAACAATTCGCCGCAACGATCGCCATTTCGGTTGTTTTTTCAGGATTTATGGCCCTTACGTTTGCACCGGCAATCGGTGCGTTGATTCTCAAACACCATGAAAAAGAGCCCGCGGCATTTTTCCGATGGTTTAATCGTGCCTTCGGACGGATGACGGAAAACTACGTTCGCCGCTCAGGATTTATGATCCGAAAGTCTCTGATCTTTTTGGTCATCTATCTCACGACGTACGGGTTTATCGCCTATTTCCACAAAACACTTCCGAGTGCTTTCCTGCCGATGGAAGATCAGGGGTACTTTATCACCAGCGTCAATCTTCCTGAAGGTGCTACCGGAAGCCGGACACTCGAAGTGGTCAAAAAAGTCGAAGCGATCTTAGGAGAACAACCGGGCGTTTATAAATTTACGGCCATTACCGGGCTGAATATTCTCACCTTTTCCCAAGAGCCAAATTCGGCTGTTATCTTTACCCGTCTGACAGGCTGGGATGAACGGGGAAAAGAACTCTCCGTCTTCAATATCCTCAATGCCTTGGGGCCGAAACTCGGAAGTATCTCCGAGGCCAAAGTCTTTGCTATGCCGCCGCCGCCGATACGGGGAATGGGACCTTCGGATATGTTTAGCATACGTCTTCTTCAGCATGGGGATAACGATTACACGAAATTGGCGGATGCTACCAATAATTTTGTCAGTGAGCTTCGCAGTGAGCCGAGTGTTACGAACCCTTTTACAACGATGAATGTCAATACACCGACACTCTTTGTCGATGTGGACCGTGAAAAAGCAAAAATGATGGGACTCTCTATTGCCGAAATTTTTCAAACCCTTCAGGCAACGATCGGCTATATGAATATCAATCAATTTGATCAAAGCGGTAAAACCTATTGGGTGCAGATGCAATCCGATGCACCGTACCGCTCAACGCCCGAAGATATCGGCAGAGCCTGGGTACGCTCATCCAGCGGCAAACTGATTCCTCTATCAAGTGTCGTCAAGGTGAAAATGTCAAGCGCACCGGCCATTATCGAACATTTTAACGGAGTACTCAGTACCACTGTTATGGGATCGCCTTCCCCCGGCTTCAGTTCCGGTGAGATTATTAAAACCCTTGAATCCAAAGGGGACACGGTTTTGCCCAATACGGTAAGCTATGATTGGGAAGGGCTCTATCTGCAGGAAAAATTGGTGGGGTCCAAAGCGCTTATTATTATCAGTTTTGCCCTTATTATGGTTTATTTGATTCTTGCCGCATTGTATGAACGCTGGACTTTGCCGATTTCAATCATGCTCGCCGTCCCTTACGGTATTATGGGAGCCTATGCGATCGTATGGCTGATTCCGTTTTTGAACAACAACGTTTTCTTCCAGATCGGGTTGCTGACCCTCATTGCCCTTTCGGCCAAAAATGCGATTTT
Organism: Sulfuricurvum sp.; assembly: GCF_049277495.1. Lineage (GTDB taxonomy): Bacteria > Campylobacterota > Campylobacteria > Campylobacterales > Sulfurimonadaceae > Sulfuricurvum. The sequence goes on from NZ_JBASYM010000053.1 coordinate 15,169, forward strand.
GGTGGTAGAGTTTGCCGAAGAACAGCGGCATGCCGGTAAAAGTATCTATGATTCGGCGATGGAAGCGGCCCGTTTGCGTTACCGTCCGATGATGATGACCTCTTTTGCCTTTTTGGCAGGGATGCTCCCCCTCATCTTTAGTTCCGGAGCCGGAGCAGCAGGACGTTTTTCAATCGGTGTCGCGATGTTCGGCGGAATGCTCGCCGCGACATTTATCGAGCGGTATTTCATCCCTTTTCTATATTATTGGGTTTCAACGATCAAAGAGAAAATTGCCCCGGAAAAAGGAGTCTCTCATGAATAAATATCCTATGTACGGCTCACTCATCCTCGCTGCCCTATTGGTAAGCGGGTGCGCCATCGGTCCGGACTATGTACGTCCTGATGTCTCTGTACCGGAAACATTTCTTTACAATGACACCAATAAAACAGTGGCACAAAATATTGATACCCAATGGTGGAAAAGCTTCCAAGACGACGCGCTGGATCGTTCTATCAACGAAGCTCTCTCGGCAAACTATGACATTCAAGCCTCGCGGGCTTCCGTCGATGCGCTGCTGGGAAAATTCGATCAGGCAAAATCGTATCTCTACCCGCAGATCAATGCGAACGGTTCTTTGGATCGCAAAGGGGTTAGCAATGCTGCTAACGGTGGCTACCAGCTACGGGAGGGAATCACCTCTACCTATGCCGGATCGCTATCCTTGGCAAGCTATGAGATTGATCTGTTTGGAAAAGTACGCCGTGCGAATGAAGCTGCCCGGGCGACACTCCTCTCGAGTGAATACGCAGCCCAAACGATTAAACTTTCCATCGCTTCCAATGTCGCTGCATCCTACATGAAACTCTCATCGTTGCAAGGGCAAATCGATTTGGCAAAAGAGAACGTTGTCTTAAACGGTGAAATCGTCGATTTGAACGATCTCAAATACAAACACGGCGTTATAGCCGAAACAGTTTTATTGCAATCCTTGTCCGAATTAGAAAGTGCCAAAGCAACCCTTTCCGCTCTTGAAGCCTCCAAAATTGCCGAAGAGTCTACCTTTAACGTTCTCTTAGGCCGCAATCCCTCTGCAGTGAGTACATCTGCACTGAATACGATTGTCATTCCCGATATTCCCTCTGCCCTCCCCTCAAGCATCTTGAGCAAACGTCCCGATATCGCTTCCGCTGAACAAAACCTCATTGCGGCCAATGCACAGATCGGCGTAGCCCGTGCCGCTTATTTTCCGAGTATCAAACTAACCGGTATGTTAGGAGTACAAAGTCTTGAACTCAGCAACTTTGTCTCAAACCCGGCTCGTATTTGGGAAATAGCTCCCTCTATCAGTATCCCGATCTTCTCCGCAGGACGGATCGCCGGTGAGATTGAAACGGCTGAAGCCGATCGTAACCAAACACTCGCAGCTTACAAAAAAAGTATTGTCAGCGCATTTAACGATACCGATAATGCCATCGGCCAAACCGCTAAAGCCAAAGATCAAGTGAACTACCAAAGTTCACGGGTCAAATCGATCCAAAAGGCATTGGAACAAAGTAAATTGCGCTACCGTGTCGGAAGCATAAGCTACAGCGATATGCTGCTAGTCCAGCAGCAATGGATTCAAGCTTCTCAGCAGCTTCTGATCGCCAAACAAAATGCACTTATTACAACGGTTTCTTTATATAAAGCATTAGGCGGAGGATGGAGCGAAGAGCAGACTCCTCCGTTACCCGATTTATTACCCGCAGGACGCTAATTCAAATCATTAGAATATTATTGGGTATCCGATAGTATTCTGATCAAAAATATCAAAGAATGAGCATTTTAACCTAAACTTTTTATCCCTTTAAATGCCCCCTAAAAGACAATCAATAGTAAACCAATATCAAAAAATAAAAAAAATAAAAAAAAATGCCAAAATATGTCACCAAACTACCCTAAAATATAGCCGATTTGAGAAAAATGTGATCTTCTAGAACTCCCTATTTTAGGGCTTTTGATGAAATATATTCAAATTTATCGAAAAATGCTTGACAAGGATGGGGGGAGTAGTGGTATACTTCCGCCATATTTTTTTAAGGAGCCTTACCATGATGAAAATCATTTCCGCGTTGCTTTTGGCTGCAATGTTTATCGGATGCAGCGAGTCTGCTACAACTGAAGCACCTGCTGCTACTGAAGAAGCTGCACCTGTAGCTGAAGAAGCTGCTGCACCAGTTGCTGAAGAAGCTGCTATGCCTGCTGCTGAAGAAGTTGCACCTGCTGCTGATGCTGCTACTGAAGCTGCTCCTGCTGCTGACGCTGCTAAATAAGTTTTACTTCGCTAAAACTTTTCGCACTTCGGTGCGAAATTCCTTTCTCTTTTCTTCTTTTTTAAAATAACTTCAAACTAACTTATCGTAAACTGTCCTAATCAACATTAGGAGTCTTATCTATGAAATACTTTTTACCGACTTTGTGCGCTTTTCTTTTACTCGGATGCAGCGAATCCAAACCTACAGAATCTTCTGCCGTTTCTTCCAATGAACCGCAAAGCGTTGCCACCCCTATACCGGAAGAAAATATTTCGCAGCCTGTCCAAGAAGTTCCGTCAGAACAAACGCTCGCCCCTTCTCCGGTTGCTATCGCCCCGGCAGCGCCTGCCCCGGTTGCTGAAAAGCCCGTAGCTGCAGCAACTCCCGACGGCAGTATCTTATTCGCTCAAAAATGTGCTTCCTGTCATGGAAAAAGAGCTGAAAAATCAGCATTAGGAAACTCACTAATCATTGCAGGATGGGAAGAAGAAAAAATCAAAGACGCCCTCAAAGGATACCAAGCCGGAACCTATGGCAAAGCGATGAAAGCAGTCATGCACGGACAGGCAAGTCCCCTTAGTGATGAACAAATCAATGCTTTGGGAAAATATATATCGCAGCTCTGAATATCTTTTTGATGCCATCCTTTCCGGATGGAGGGGCTATCGCAATAAGCGGATAAACAAATCGGTATAGTGTTCGTCAAATTGGCTGTTAAGCTCCCGTTTCATCAACATCAGTGCCTCAAAAGTAGTATAGTTGCACCGGAATGTCCGTTTGGTCGTCAAAGCATCAAAAACATCGCATAATCCGACGATACGGGCAGATTTCGGGACTTTTTTCCCCTTTAGAGCGCTAGGATACCCTGATCCGTCAAGATTCTCATGATGGTAAAGAACCCCTTGCAAGATGGTTAAATTCTCAACCCCATTCTTCATCAAAATAGTATGTCCGTCTTCGGGATGGCGTTTCATTAGAGCATATTCCTCATCATCTAAAGAAGCGGGCTTATTCAAGATAAGAGGGGCTATTCGTATTTTTCCGATATCATGCAAAAGCCCTGAAACCGTAACATCGATAATCTCTTCGTCTGCAAGGCCGATTGCATCCGATAAAATAGCACAGAGAAACGCGACATTGGTACTGTGATGATGCGTAGAATACTCAGCCGCCATAATTTTGATCACCGAGTGCATCGCTTTTTTATTCGCTTTAATATATTCGGTAATTGCAATGGCACACGAACGAATAGGTTCAATCGGGATATCTTCTTCGCGGCTGTTAAAGATGACGCCCATCAACTCTGATGTTTTGCTGTAAACGATATTCAGCCATGTATCGTAATCATCGATACCTGATAACGCTTCATCCAATTTCGAAGCATTTTCAATAATTTCATTTTTATAAATTCCCAAGTCAGGGTTACTGCTATCTTCTTTTTGATGAGCGATATAATATTCCCTAACGGTATTGATCTCCCGTTTTAACACGTAAATCTTAGAGTGAAGATAGATTTTTTCGATCAGCTCTTTATTCAATACGGTACCGGATTCAATAAGGATGACATAGTCAGCAAACCGTTTGATATAGCAATCAAACGGAATGACCGTCCCCTCCACTAAAAAATCGGGTTTAATAGGGAGATATTTATAGGTGATTGTTCGACGGACGATTTTTGCCATTAGACGGCAGATACCGGAAGCATAAATTTCTGGGTAACAAGTTCTCCCTCGTCATTGAAAAATAGGTAATATAAATAATCTTTTTTGACACTGAGCCCAGCCAAATAGCGTAAAGCCAAATTTGCCTGCAATGATGCGATATGCATCACAATCGGTGCTGCAATCCCCGCAGGTGTTTTTTGAGTGATTTTAAAAAGTTCGCTAAACGATGCATCTTTGAAAAAGCATACTTGCCCGTTAAACGCTTCCACCGATCCGTATACCCATGGAAGGCCTTTCTCTTTGGCATAGGCATTGATCTCTCCGCGGGATGGGAGGTTGTCAGTCGCATCGATAATAAGATCGACATCAATATTTTTTAACGTAAAATCTTCGAAGCGGCATAGATGAGAATACGCTTTTACAAACGGACAGCGTGCTTCAATCAATTCTGCCGCTACTTCGGCTTTAAACTTCCCCTCATCCCCCATTTTGAAAGCGATTTGCCGATGAATATTATGATTGCTGACCGTATCAAAATCGACCATATGGATTTCACCGATTCCCGATGAGCCCAGAGCGAATGCCAATGACGATCCTAGCCCTCCGCTGCCGATAACGGCGATCCGTTTGGATTGAAGAAGTCCTTGTGTCTCCTCTCCCCATAATTGCACCTGGCGGTGAAAATAGTCCATCATATCTCTCTCCCTCTGAATATCATTGTCATTATATTACTTTAGCGTCGTTTTGATTAAACTTACCGCTTTGTTGATCTGATCGGTAGGGCTTGTGCTTCTTCTCCGATCAGGAAAATGATGAAGCGTGCCCCTCCGGGAATATTTTCTACTGTAATTTTTCCACCGAAACTCTCTTCAATAATATATTTGGACATATGCAATCCTAATCCCGTCCCCTGGTCAGGGTTTTTTGTCGTAAAATACATATCAAAAATTTTCTCCATCACATTCGGAGAAATTCCGCCGGCATTATCGTCGACACTCACTTTGATACCTGTCTCAAAATCTTCAACGCTGATCGTAATCTGCCCATTCGAAATGTTCTGTTCTACGATTGCATCATGCGCATTTTTGATCAAATTCATCAACACTTGTACCATCTCATTTTTGGCAATATTCACTTTACGGGATGTTGAAACATTCAAATCTGTTTTTATCTTCGCATATTTTAAAAAAACATCACTGAGTCTTAAAGCATCCACCGCTAAATCTCCCACATCTGCGAGAGATTTTGATTTGTCGGTTTTATAAAAATTGCGAAAATCATCAATTGTTTTAGAAAGATATTGCAAATGTTCATCAATTCTCTCATGGCTTTGATCAAAGCACTTCTCATCACATAATCCAAGCTTGTGCTTAATATAGGTATCTTGATTGATTAAGGCCAACGTATGAAGCGGCTGGCGCCATTGGTGGGCGATTTGTTCAATCATCTCCCCCATCGCCGCGAGTCTGGACTGTTGGACGAAAAGACGATCTTTCATCCTGGCATCGCTCAATGCAATATCCACTTCATCACGCAACGTATCGTTCAGACGGTTGAGTTTTCCGATGTACTCCCGCTGCAAGAGATAAACCCTGTCGGCAAGGGCCAAAGAGAGAAATAACATCTCAATCGCCGATCCGATCTGCTGTGCATGGTTAACGCCGTAAAAAACAGGAATTAAATCGAATTTGTTAAAAGCAAAAATGATTGTTGCGATCAAAAAGGAGCTCCACCCTGCCACGTAAAAACGGGCGGCTCTATTGTTCTGGCGCATTACCGTCAATCCCGCTATCAGCAAAATCAGAGGCAGGATAGAGGCTAACGCTGCATTCATCGGAATCACTTCGGAATACGGGAGAATCGATGATACGGCACTCATCAATATAGCAACCGCCATCATTACAAGAATCACTTTGTCGATTTTAGGTGCAAACAAGCGGGTATTTAAAAAATAACGGCTGAAATAGAGGGCAAAGAAGGAGGAAAGGGCAATAAAGGCACTCGATCCGTGTTCAATCATCCACCGTGTGTCCCCCCAAAAATATCTCATCCCCAATCCGTCAAACGAGAGCTGCCATAAAATAAAAGAAACAATAAATAAAATGTATCGGATATAGTGGGCATCCAGAGTGTAAATAAATAAAACAATGTTATAGAGCAAAACAATCAAAAAAATCCCGTAATAAAGACCGACCAATAAATTGTTCTGCTCTATTTCCGCCATCAGTTCCTCAGACGTGAGAATCGAAAGGGGAAGCTGCATCGAACATTGTGTCTGCACACGGATCAACAGTGTCGCCTCGGTAATGTTTTTTAAAGGAAGTTCAGAAATAAGATGATGGGAGCTGACTTCACGCGAATCGAATGGCTGCGATGTCCCCATCGTATGATGTTTAATCAGTATATTTTCCGGAGTTAGAAGATAAAGGTCAACCTTCTCGAGAAGCGGATAATCAATTTTCATCCACCAATGGGTATCACTGATAGAAGTAAAGTTTTTGAGCTCAAGTTTAAACCAGTAGACCGAATCGGTAAACCCGAAATTGACACTTTTCTCCTGAGTATAAGGGGTAAAGACTGCATGCTCTGCCTGCTGATAGGTCAGATTCCCCTGGGGATCTTCCAAATAAGAAATAGCGCCTTCAATCGGAGCCGAAACGCCGTTTTGCAGTGATAGAACGGAAGAGTGAAGAGAGAAAACACACAAAAGGGAGAAAAAAAATAGTTTAATCACCCTATTTTCTCTTGCGTAATGCCTCTTTAAATCCCCACCCTTTTCGTGATTCCGTGAGACTTTTTCGGTCGATATCTACAATTAACAACTCTTCAGTATTACCAAGATCCGCTTCCACTTCCCCATCCGGAGAAACAACCATCGAATCACCGTAAAATTTCCATGCATGTTGTTCGTCAAAATATTCTCCGACGCGGTTGGCACGAAGAATATAACAGTTGTGGGTAAATGCCCGTGTTTTAATCAGTTCGCGCCATCGGTTGTGCGACTCAAAAGTAGAAGCACTCGGAACCAAAACAGCATCTACCGCTTTCGAACTCACGGCTTCCCACATCGGATCGAAATGGATCTCAAATCCCCCCATTACGGCAAATTTGAATCCTTCACACGCAAAAATCATTGGGGGTTTGACGGCCTCCACAGGGTTATTAAAAAATTTCTCTTCATTCCAGTGAGGGTAGTTGATCAAAAACTGCTGCGGATAATAAGTGACGCTGCGTCCGTTGATTTTCGCGATCATTTTGGTACACTCTTTTTTCTTGACCGTAACGATAGGCGCGACAAACGTCAGATCATATTTGACGGCAAGAGATTTAAGTGTTTCGATTTGATGGGCACTTTGTTCTGCAATCATCGAAACAGGAGTTTGGACAAGCTCTTTAAAAAATGGGTTTAAAAGATATTCACCCAATAAAACAAGTTTGACCCCCTTTTGATTCGCTACACGGGCATAATTTTCAAGCTTGTTGCTCCCCATACCGATGGAGGGAAGTTGCAGTATAGCGACACGCATTATTGCTCCTGATTTTTAATGATTTGAATCTGCAGTTGAGCATCTTGAAGCATTTTTTCGGCGACACGGAGTTCTTTCATCCCTTCTTCATACGCCTTTACACTTTCATTCATCGGCAATGCCGGATCCATTAGTTTTTCCAAAATTGCTTTGGCATTGGCGATTTTGGTTTCAAAGCTTTCATCCGTATTCATAGTGCCTCCCGAACATATTGATCTATTTTATCGATTTCTACTAAAAAGGCATCATGCCCGTAATCGCTCTTGACCTCTAAATAATCACTGTTTGTTTTTCCCAGCGTTTGCATGATCGTATGGATATTTTCCATCTCAGAGGGGAGAAAAAGAATATCTTTTTCAAATCCTACCAAATAAAGTTCGGCATTGATTTTGCCCAAAGCCTCTTCCATGGAATCAAAACCGCGTGAGAGATCATAAATATTGATCGCTTTGGTAATATACAAATAAGACAAGGGGTCAAACCACTTGGTAAAGTTGTACCCGTTGTATTCCAGATATGATTCGACCTGAAATTTCCCGAATAATTCATACAAACCGTCATTGCGTTTGTACTCGCGTCCGAATTTTCGTTCCATCGACTGATGAGACAAGAAACTGATATGCCCCGCCATCCGGCCGATTGCCATGCCGGTTAAACCGTTTTCACGAATGGTTTCGGGTTCATAATAGCCGTTTTTGAATTCAGGATCTTTCAAAATCGCTTCTTGCGCCACTTTATTAAAAGCGATGACCCACGGCTGCGTTACCGCGGTGGTTGCCATCGCAATAATTTTTTTGGCAAAGTTGGGAAAAAACACCCCGAAGGCAAGCGCTTGCATCCCACCCATCGATCCGCCGATGACCGCATGTACCTGATGGATTCCCAAACGGTCGAATAAGATTCTTTGTGCTTTGACCATATCTAAAATAGTGATGACGGGGAATTTGTATCGGTACGGTTCATTATAAGGATATCGGGGAGACATCGGGCCCGTCGTTCCGAAACAACTCCCGAGCACATTAGTACAGATCACGAAAAACCGGTCGGTATCAACCGCTTTTCCCTGCCCTATCAGTCCATCCCACCATCCGCTCTTATTATCACCCTCATACGTGCCTGCGGCATGATGAGAGCCCGTTAGGGCATGACAGATTACGATTACATTATCACGAGCTTCATTCAGCTCTCCGTACGTCTCATAAACGATATCGTACGGTTCTAAAATCCGCCCGCTCTCAAGATAGAGAGGGTTGGTGAAATGTTCGCTGTGAATACGGAGATTTAACATGAAACCCTTTACGCGCCGAATGCCTGCGTCAAATCATCGATCAGATCAGTACTCGCTTCGAGACCGATACTCAAACGAATAAGCCCTGACGGAACCCCGCACGCAATAAGTTCTTCGTTAGAGAGTTGCTGATGGGTTGTCGATGCCGGATGGGTAATAATCGATTTTGAATCCCCGATGTTCACGACAAGAGAAAACAACTTCGTTGCATCGACGATCTGCTTCGCTTTTTCGAAACTCTCAACTTCAAAGCTAAGAAGTCCGCTCGACATACCGCCTTCAAAATAACGTTGGGCATTCGCATAGTTACTGTTGCTTTTTAGTCCCGGATAGTTGACTTTTTTGACCATCGGATGAGACTCTAAAAACTCTGCAACCGCTTGAGCGTTACGAGAGTGTTCTCTCATACGAAGAGAAAGAGTTTCAATCCCCTGAATAAAGAGCCATGAGTTAAACGGCGACACAACGGCACCCAAATCACGCAAAAGCGAAAGACGTGCACGGAGGGTAAAGAGCGGCAAAGGCACGTCTACATAGACTAACCCGTGGTAACTCTCATCCGCTTCGTTAAACTGCGGATAACGAGCATTTCCTTTGATAAAATCGACCAAGCCGTGACGTTCAACCATGATTCCGCCAATGGCAAGTCCTTGACCTGTCGTATATTTGCTCGCACTGTGAACAACTACATCAACGCCATGTTCCAACGGCCGGCATAATACCGGAGTCGCTACCGTATTATCGACAATCGTCAATATCCCGTGTTTTTTCGCTATTGCCGTAATGGCGCTAATATCAGCTACGTCAATACTCGGATTGGTCAAGGTTTCAAAAAAGATCGCTTTGGTTTTATCATCGATCAATGCTTCGATTTCATCCGGATTGTGGACATTAAAAAAGCGGGCCTGAATACCAAAACGCTTCAGAGTATGAGAAGCTTGCGTCAACGTTCCGCCATACAGCTGGCGTGCGCAGATAATATTGTCTCCCGCTTCAGCTGCATTGGCAATCGCATAAAAAATAGAAGCCATGCCGCTCGCACCGGCCAAACCTGCCGCTCCGCCCTCAAGTTGTGCAAAACGTTTTTCAAACACATCCGTTGTCGGATTATTGAGGCGTGTATAGATATTTCCCAACTCTTTCAGGGCAAAAAGATTTGCCGCATGTTCAACATCGCGAAACTCATACGCGGTTGTTTGGTAGATGGGAACAGCCATCGTACTTTGAGAGTCTTTGTCATATCCGGCGTGTAGCGCTTCGGTTTGGAGTTGCATATTCATCCTTTACATTGTTATACACAATTGTATCGTCATCCGATAATTTTTCCCATGTATCCCTATTTTATTAATAAGGATTACAGTTATGGGGGATATTATACGTGATAGTTCGGTGCTTCTTGGGTGATGATAACATCATGGACATGAGATTCTTTAAGCCCTGCACTCGTAATTTCGACGAATTCCGCTTTATCCCAAAATACACTAATGCTCTCTGATCCGCAATATCCCATAGAAGAACGCAATCCGCCCATCATTTGATGAACAACCGCAGCGATCGTTCCGCGATACGGTACGCGACCCTCGATCCCCTCAGGAACCAGTTTGTCCGCCGCCGTTCCTTCTTGGAAATAACGATCGGTTGAGCCTTGTGTCATCGCACCGATAGAACCCATCCCGCGATAGACTTTATATTGGCGTCCCTGATACATGATCGTATCTCCCGGGGACTCTTCTGTTCCGGCAAGCAGTGAGCCGGCCATAATACAGCTGGCTCCGACTGCAAGAGCTTTAGCGATATCGCCGGAATAGCGGATACCGCCATCGGCGATAATCGGCACGCCGTGTTTACGGCCTGCCGCAGCACACTCATCGATCGCAGAGATTTGAGGGACACCGACACCGGCAACGATACGTGTCGTACAGATCGAACCCGGTCCGATACCGACTTTGACGCCGTCAGCACCTGCTGCGATAAGGGCTTCGGTCGCTTCTGCCGTTGCCACGTTTCCGGCAATAATATCAATCACCATCTCTTTTTTAATCGCTTTGACCGTATCCATGATCCCTTTTGAATGACCATGTGCAGAATCGAGGACAAGAACATCAACACCTGCGTCGACAAGAGCACGTGCGCGGTCAAGCTGACCGACACCGATTGCCGCACCGACACGAAGACGGCCGAAATCGTCTTTATTGGCGTTCGGGTATTCGATCCGTTTTTTAATATCCTTGATCGTGATAAGACCTTTTAACAATCCGCTCTCATCGATAATAGGAAGTTTCTCGATCTTGTTTTTGTGCATGATCTGTTCAGCTTCTTCGAGAGTAATTCCGGCACGTGCTGTAATAAGCGGCATTGGAGTCATGACCATATGCGCTTGTTTTTTCAAGTCTTTTTCGAAACGCATATCACGGTTTGTCAAAATCCCAAGCAATTTATTATGGGCATCCACAACCGGGACCCCTGAAATTTTGAATTCGTTCATCAACTGTTCCGCTTCTGCCAGCGTTGCATCCGGATGGACAAAAATAGGATCGATAATGATACCGCTTTCGGATTTTTTGACTTTTTTGACTTGTTTGACTTGTGTTTCGATATCCATATTTTTGTGAATAATACCGATCCCGCCCAAGTGAGCCATTGCGATTGCCGCTTTATACTCCGTTACCGTATCCATCGCGGCAGAAACCATCGGAATATTAAGAGAAATGTTACGGGTCAACATCGTTTTTAAACTCACCTCTTTAGGGAGAACCTCAGAGTATTTTGGGATGAGCAATACATCTTCAAAAGTGAGGGCACGTTTACGAATATTCATGATAGTTATCCTTTGAGTTGAGTTTCGAGGCTAAGCGCCCCGTTAAATAATGTTTGCTCCGCATAAGGAGCTGCAATGAGCTGAAGTCCGACAGGCATACCGTTATCGGCTGTATCGACCGGAATCGAAATTGCCGGAAGTCCTGCCAGATTGACCGAAATCGTATAGATATCACTTAAATACATCTCAAGAGGATCACTGAGAGCACCGAATTCATACGCAGTGCGCGGGGCAACCGGAGTAAGAATCAAATCGACCTCTTCGAAAATCTTATTATACTCTTCTTGGATCAATCGACGTACTTTTTGCGCTTTGACATAATAGGCATCATAATACCCTGAAGAGAGGACGAAGTTGCCCAGCATAATACGGCGTTGAACTTCAGGCCCGAACCCGAAAGAACGTGTTTGGAGATACGTATCTTTAAGATTTTCTCCCTCCACACGATTACCGTAACGGATACCGTCATAACGGGCAAGATTGGTCGTTGCTTCCGCCGTAGCAGTGATGTAGTACGCCGAAATATCAAATTTCGGATCCATCAAAGACTTTTCGACGATGGTGTGCCCCGCATTTTTAAGCGCTTCTACTGCTTTGGCATAGGCTTTACGAACATCAGCCGACGCATCTTTGACATAATCGGGAACGATCGCAACGGTGAGTTTTGCCGATCCGTCAAGCTTATCGCTTACCGTGCCATCCTGACGCTCGCTGCTTGTAGAATCTTTAGGATCATACCCTTGGATAATATCATATAAAATCGCCGCATCTTCAACGTTTTGGGTCATCGGCCCGATTTGATCGAGTGAACTTGCATACGCCCCTAATCCATATCGGCTGACACGTCCATAGGTCGGTTTCATTCCGACGATTCCGCAAAATGCCGCAGGCTGGCGGATTGAACCACCCGTATCGCTTCCCAGTGCCGCCACCGCAAGCCCTGCAGCTACCGCTGCAGCCGAACCGCCCGAACTTCCGCCTGGGACACAGTTATGGTTCAGAGGGTTAAGAGTCTTACCGTAGCAGCTGCTCTCGGTAGTAGAACCCATTGCAAACTCATCCATGTTGGTACGACCAAAAGGAGACATATTATTGGCAAGAAGCTTTTCAATAACAGTGGCATTATACGGGGCGACATACCCTTTGAGGATATTCGAACCTGAAGTTACCGACCAACCCGTTACTTGGATATTATCTTTAATCGCAATCGGGATCCCCTCACCGACATTTAGAACATCAATATAGGCATTCAATTCAGGGTTTGCGGCAATTTTTGCCTTTAACTCTTCTTTGAGTGAAGCAAGTTCTTCTTTCGAGAGCTTTAACGCCTCTTTGAGTGTTATCATACACTTTCCTTTCTACGTTTTGCTTGTTTTACCATCACAATGCCCAAGGCAATGACAGCGAAAATAACACCGATAGTTTCAAAAACGAAGCTCATCGGTACCGGTTGTGTTACATCGATCATTCTGCGACCATCCACCCCGAAATGACGGAAGTACAGCGAGGGCAAACCATCTCTTCTTTTTCGCTATGGTATTTCCAGCATCGAGGACATTTGGCTTTTGTCGCGAGGGCGATATTGAAGGTCTCCCCTTCATAATCAAACGACCCTAAAATATCTTTCAATTCGCAAGCACACCATTTTGAGATGACCAAATACTCTTCAATATCCGCTTTTTTCATCGTTTTGGCACAGTTTGAAGTTGTCGAGATAACGAGTTCAAGAGTATTTTTGATCACTTTTTCTTTTTTAAGCCCATCAACAATCTCATTGAATTTTTCACGAATCACTTTCATCGTTGCATCATCCCAGTTGCTCTCAACCGGCTCAATAGAGCTGTAGGTAACATCAAAAATATCGTTACTTGCCCCTTTTAAAATTGCCGGAGCATTTTCAAAAATCTCATCCGCGGTATAGGTCAAAATCGGAGCAATAAGCCCCAGCATCGAACGGGCGATAATGGCCATCGCACTTTGCGTCGAGCGTCGTTCAATCGAATTCGCTCCGTCACAATACATACGGTCTTTCGTAATATCGATATAAACCCCGCTGAGTTCATTGACGATAAAGTAATTAAGTCCGCTCATCCCCTGAACAAAATTGTATTCGCCGAAAAGACGATGGGTCTCATCAAAGACCTCTTTCGCTTTCGCAACAATCCACTTGTCCAGTTCGCCCATCTCACTGTAGGGAACGATAGATTCAAGCCCGTCAAGATTGGCCAGCATAATACGGAAAGTATTGCGCAGTTTTCGATATTGGTCTGCCGTTTGTTTGAGGATATTGCCGGAAATTTTCAAATCTCCCTGATAATCGCTCATGGCAACCCATAAACGCAGGATTTCCGAACCGTACTCTTTGAGTACGCTCTCAGGAGCAACGACGTTCCCTTTGGACTTGGACATCTTTTCACCCTTCTCATCGACGGTGAAACCGTGCGTAAGAAGTGCTTTGTACGGAGCGATATGTTCAACCGCCGTACTTAAAAAGAGAGAAGACTGGAACCATCCGCGATGTTGGTCGCTTCCTTCGATATACAAATCTGCCGGATAGGTTCCCGCATCATAATTGCGGGATTTCAAGACGGCATTCCACGTTGAACCGCTATCGAACCAGACATCCAAAATATCCGATACTTTTTCGAGTTCGTCCGCTTTATAAGCACACCCCGGATAGAGGAGTTCTTCGATACTCATCGAATACCATGCATCGGTGCTGTGCATCTCGAAAATCATTGCGATAAAGTTCAGCACTTTCTCATCAAGAATCACTTCACCTGTCGCTTTGACCCGAAAAAATGCGATCGGGACACCCCAGTCACGCTGACGTGAGATACACCAGTCGGGACGGTTCTCAACCATCGATCCCAATCGGTTGCGTCCGGTTTCCGGGTAAAACACTGTTTTGGCTACTTCCGCTTGTGCGATTTCACGAAGAGTTTTTGTCTCACCCTCAGGGGTTCCGTCAACACTGATAAACCATTGCTTAGTCGCACGGTAGATAAGCGGCGTATGTGAACGCCAGCAGTGCGGATAAGAGTGACGGAATTTGGAAACTTTCAATGCACTTTTACCCAATAATTCGATAATCGGTTCATTGGCTTTAAAAATATGGGTACCGACGAAACTTTCCGGATTTGGAAGAAGTTTTTCACGGACTACCGTTTGATCATAACATCCGGTTTCATCCACCGGCATTACGACTTCGAGGTTATAGCGCAATCCGATACGGTAGTCATCTTCACCATGTCCCGGTGCCGTGTGGACACATCCCGAACCGTTTTCCATCAAAACATGCTCACCCAAAACTAAATGGGAACCGCGCCCGTTAAGAGGATTGATCGCATAAAGATTTTCAAATTTTTTCGCTTCGATCCGTTGAACGACCGTTCCGGTAAAAACACCCTCTTCAATCAAAGCATCGTAACGTTTCTCCGCCACAATGTATCCGTCTGACGTTCGGACATAGATCTCATCAGGATTGAGGGAAATCCCCGTATTGGCAGGTAATGTCCATGGAGTCGTTGTCCAGATGACAACTGCAGCTGAACCTTCGATCCCTGCTCGGACTTTAGCTTCATCGCTCAGTTCAAAAGCGACATAGATCGAGTAGTCTTCTTTGTCTTCATACTCGACTTCCGCTTCCGCCAGTGCCGTACGCTCAGCCCAACTCCAGTAAACCGGCTTTGAACGCTCGATCAACAGCCCTTTTTTAGCAACGGCACAGAGCGTTCGGTAGATATTGGCTTCAAATTTGGAATCCATGGTCAGATAAGGATTATCCCAATCGGCGATAACACCCAATTTTTTAAACTCTTCACGCTGAATACCGACAAACTCGCTCGCATGTTCACGGCACATTTTTCGGACTTCTGCAGTACTCAGAAGCTCTTTTTTCTGTTTGCCGCCGAGTTTTTTCTCGACTTGCTGCTCGATCGGAAGACCATGACAGTCCCAACCGGGGGTAAAGCGGACAGATTTTCCGTTGAAATAGTGATATTTGACAATAATATCTTTCAGTACTTTGTTGAGTGCATGACCGATATGGGTATGTCCATTGGCATACGGAGGACCGTCGTGCAGCGTAAAACTTTGCGCATCTTTGCGGTTGGCTTTCATCTTGCCATAGACATCGTTGGCAATCCACGCCGCATAGCGTACGGGCTCATTTTGAACCAGATTTCCGCGCATCGGAAACTCGGTCTGAGGTAGAAGGAGGGTCTCTTTATAATCCATCTGTTACCTTATATAAAAAGTGGTGCATTATATCTCTTAGGTGATTAAAATTTGCTGTCACTATGCTATACTATCTCAAATTTATACTCGGGAAAACCATGAAACGCGATGTAATTTTCGTAGGAAATCGGCTAATTTTAAATGAAGCATACGAGCGTTATATCCTTAGAAGTATCAAAAACACTCTGGCTTCGATCGATTCCATCAACTATTTTGAAGAGTCGGACAAAGGGCTGTTTTTGCACCTCGAAGGACTTTTAAAAAATGAATCCAAGCTCATTATCATTACGACCAAAAATACATTCACGATTGTCGGGAAACTTCTCAGTACCGTCACTGCAGATAATCAGATTTTACGGGAGCAGATGCTGATCCCCTCCCGCGCAAGCGTTCTCGAAAACGGGAGTTATTTGCTCTCTCATAACAGCTCCGAAATCAATGTTATTTTAGCGACAGAGGGAAAAGCACTTCCCCCAATCTTAATTGATGACGAATCACGCCAGGCAACGATCCATCTTTTTAATGAAGAGCTCCTCAGTGCGCAAACGCTTCTCGAGCCCTTAGCCCAAAATTTTGATGTCAAATTGGAATTCAGCGAACTGGTTGAGGGGTGGCTTAAAATCCGTATCCATACACGCCGGCATGGAAACCTTTCACAATTTATCGCTTCTGCACGCGGGTTAATGCATCACAAGGTCATAGCGGCAACCAATATCGCCGCATTTATTATTGAACGTCTCAGCACACATCATAAAAAACTCTCCTTTGCCGAAAGTTGCAGCGGAGGGTCCCTCGCCCATTTCTTCACTTCACAAAGCGGTGCATCCGCTATTTATGAAGGTTCACTCATAACCTATTCCAACACGCTCAAAGCCAATTGGCTGGCTGTTGACGATGAGTCTATTGAAACGTATGGTGCCGTAAGTGCTGAAGTGGTGCTACAAATGTCGGAGGGTTCCATGAATGTCAGCTACTCCGATTATGCTTTAGCGATCAGCGGCGTTGCGGGACCTACCGGAGGAACTGAAGATAAACCGGTCGGTACGGTCTATATAAGCGCACGTTCAAAAACATCTGTCCATACGGAGCGTTTTCATTTTGAAGGGGACCGTAACTATATTCAAGAACAAAGCGTTTTAATGGCGGTTAAAATGCTGGTTAATATTGATCGGGAAATGTTTTTTGCACATTAAAAATATTTCCCGATTGCACGCTTTTAGAAATCTTCAAATTTAGCTTGACAAACAGGGACATTTCCCCTATAATTTCGCCCTCACAATCACCGAGTTTTGATGGTTGAAGAGGTCCCGTTAGCTCAGCTGGTA
Organism: Sulfuricurvum sp.; assembly: GCF_049277495.1. Classification (GTDB taxonomy): domain Bacteria; phylum Campylobacterota; class Campylobacteria; order Campylobacterales; family Sulfurimonadaceae; genus Sulfuricurvum. The sequence goes on from NZ_JBASYM010000053.1 coordinate 32,307, forward strand.
GAGCATTTCACTTTTAATGAAGGGGTCGATGGTTCGAATCCATCACGGGACACCATATTGTTGATTTAAGTGACCCTTTCGTCTAGTGGCCAAGGACACTATCACTTCATGGTAGGAACAGAGGTTCAAATCCTTTAGGGGTCGCCAGTTGTTTCGCATGTTATTTCTTTTATAGACGTTTTTTTCTTTTTCACAAAGAAAAGTGCGGGAGTTTAGCTCAGTTGGTAGAGCGCTACCCTTACAAGGTAGATGTCACAAGTTCGAGTCTTGTAATTCCCACCATAATTTTTGGCTGCAGCGGTAGTTCAGTTGGTTAGAATGCCTGCCTGTCA
>NZ_JBASYM010000054.1:0-9864 GCF_049277495.1 Sulfuricurvum sp.
TTATCCATAAATATACACCTGATATTTTGATCAATGTTGCCCTTCCGTATCAAGACCTTACGATCATGGATGCGTGTATAGCGACCAAGACGCCTTATCTTGATACGGCAAACTATGAGCATCCCGACGAAGCGAAATTTGAATACAAACTCCAATGGGAACGCGATGCCGCGTTTAAAGAAGCCGGAATCATGGGACTTCTCGGAAGCGGGTTTGATCCGGGTGCCACCAATGTTTTCTGTGCCTATGCGCAAAAACACTATTTTGACGAGATCCATACCATTGATATTTTAGACTGTAATGCGGGCGATCACGGATACCCTTTTGCGACCAACTTCAACCCTGAGATCAACTTGCGTGAAGTGAGTGCCAAAGGGCGCTACTGGGAAAACGGCAAATGGATCGAAACTGAACCGATGGAGATCATGCAGGTATGGGACTATCCTGAAGTAGGGCCGAAAGACAGCTATTTGCTCTACCATGAAGAGATGGAATCCTTGGTCAAACACATCCACGGCCTTAAACGAATCCGTTTTTTCATGACATTCGGCCAAAGCTACCTGACCCACATGAAATGTTTGGAGAATGTCGGGATGCTCGGTATTGAGCCGGTTGAGCACCAAGGGATGAAAATCGTTCCGATGGAATTCTTGAAAACCTTGCTCCCGGATCCTGCATCATTGGGACCACGTACAAAAGGAAAAACCAATATCGGAATCGTAGCCGAAGGTATTAAAGACGGCAAGAAACGCAAAATTTATATCTATCAGATCAAAGATCACGAAGAGTGCTATGCCGAAGTCAAATCCCAGGGTGTTTCGTATACCACGGGTGTCCCTGCAGTTATCGGTGCAAAATTGATGGTTCAGGGTATCTGGAGCGGTCAAGGCGTGTTCAATATGGAACAAATGGATCCAGATCCGTTTATGGATGAAATGAACACCCAAGGGCTTCCTTGGCATGTCATGGAAATGGACGTCTAACCTTTTTTCTTTGATTCCCGCTTGGCGGGAAACCCAAAAAAGCGGAGGGATTAAAGCTGTACGTATGCGGCAGCGCTTACGCCGCAAACAGGACATTTCTCCGGTGGTGTTCCTAACTCGATATGCCCGCATATCGGACATAAATAGATATTGACCTCATCCAAGTCTTTACCCGATTCAATCGCTTCCAAAGCTTTTTGATAAAGCTCGGCATGGATTTTTTCTACTTCCAATGCATAACCGAACATCTTTTTGGCTTTATGATTTTCTGCAACGGCCTGTTCATACATCGGCGGATACATGTCATTGAATTCATGCGTCTCACCGCTGATCGCTGCTTTTAAGTTCTCCAGAGTCGAACCTACGGCATCCATAGCTTTTAAATGACCGCTTGCATGAATACGTTCGGCTTCAGCCGTTGTCTTAAAAAGCTTGGCAATGTTCGGGAAACCGTCTTTGCTCGCTTTGTCTCCGAATGCAAGATATTTTTGATATGCTTGGCTTTCGCCGCTGAAGGCATATTTGAGATTTTCTTCTGTCGTTGGCATAAGGTTCCTTTGATTTAAAATGTTCCTATCTTACTCTTTATTATTGAACAGTCCGACTTTTCATTTCTGTTATGGCTAATACTATTGAAAAAGTGCACTCGCATAGCCGACAACACGCTCCGTATCGCCGCTCGCATCGGCGCTTGTCCGATAATCAAGAATGACACTTTTCAATCCTTTTTTCTTTGCACTGTTGAGCATTGCTTCCACGCCGATCATACCGCACGCTTCGCAGCCTTGATGCAATTCAGACGTACTCTCATGTTCAATGGCTTCCAAACAGATTGCATCAAGGCTATTTGCCTGATCCAACGAATAATAATGGCTTAAATCCGTACTGATGACGACAGACGTATCGTTTTGCGCCAGGCAATAATCAATAATCGGCTCAATCAAGGAAGGTTTGGCATAGGCATAGACCAGCTCAACCACTTTTACATCCGGACAATAGTGTTTGATAAACGGCATCTGCACTTCGGTGCTGTGTTCGTGATGGGCTTCCGGAAAAGAAGGGATTTTAAAGAGATGCATTAACTCATGAACGAGACTTCGATTGATCTCCAAATCTCCAAGCGGGGTTTGATAGGTCTCCATATCAGCAATACTGACCCCCTCGAAACCGACACGGTGCGACGGTCCGAAAACGACAATGGTTTTGGGGTGGGTATGGGTAAGAACCCTAAAAGCGATGTTTGCGGTAAAACCTGAATAGATCCAGCCTGCATGAGGGACGATAACCGCATTTCCAGATAGAGAATTAAAACGTTTTAGCGCTTCTGGATGCTCTTCTAATATCTTATTGAAATGATGAATCATTTCGTAAATTTCATCTGGATTTGCAGGGTAAAAACTTCCCGCAACACTCATAGTTCGACGGCTCATGTTAATCCTCCTTGATTTTTTCAACCTGATAGGTATAAATTTCAGGGTGATAGGAGAGGGGATCGTTTCCGATTCCCGCCTTAAGACCTAAATGGGTAAAAAAGGTGTCGAAATCATCCAGTTCTTCCCATACTTGGGGCAAAAAAGTTGCCTGATAATTTCCCAAACGCAAAATGACTCCATCGATATTCGGACGGATGATCCGAGAGAGTTCTTCCGCATCATCGTAGTTTATCGCTTCCGGATGGGTAAGAAAGGAAATCTCAATGCGCAGATCACTCAGCTCGGATTCGCTAAGCGGGGGAAACCTCGGGTCATGGAATGCTGCTGACTCGGCATTAGAGACCAGATCATCGATCAGACTCCGATGCGCAATGATCGACCCGATGCAGCCGCGCAATCTTCCGTGAATCGTCAAGGTTACAAAAGTGGCACGCGGCTGTGCCAATTCAGGATGAAGAGAGAGCAATTGATTTTTATCGATTGCTTTTCCCTGCAAATGAGCCGTAATTGCATTTCGGGCAATCGTGAGATAAAAAGAAGAGTCCATTGAAACCTCCTTCGCGTGTAGATATTTGCCAAACTTCTAACGATTTTAGCACTTAAAAGATTAGGTGGAAATAACTCTATGCTACAATCACACCATTATAACTCCCTTTTAGGAAACTCTATGAGCGCAATTGATCTCTCCCAACTCACCCGGACACCGTGCTATATTTGTGAAGAGGCTCTTTTGGAGAAAAATTTACAGATCATGGAGCGTGTACAGCGTGAATCAGGAGCGAAAGTCATTTTGGCGCTCAAAGGGTTTGCAATGTGGTCTACGTTTGACTTGGTAGGAAAATATCTTCACGGTTGTACGGCAAGCGGGCTGCATGAAGCTTTATTGGCACGCGAAAAGATGAACAAAGAAGTTCATACCTATTCTCCCGCCTTTAAGGATGAAGATATTGATGAAATTGCCCGTATCAGTGATGATATCGTGTTCAATTCACCGGCACAGTTCCATCGTTATTACGATCGTGTCAAAACGATCAATCCGACGATTGCAGTCTCTTTGCGTGTCAATCCGGAATATTCTTCTTCTCCGGTTGATTTGTATAATCCATGCGGACTCTACAGCCGTTTGGGGACAACGGCGGCTAATTTTGATCCTGCAATCGTTTCGAAACTTGACGGGCTGAATTTTCATGCATTATGCGAGCAAAATGTTGATGCGCTGGAAGGTGTCCTGGAAGCGTTCGAAGCAAAATTCGGCAGTTATATCGACGGTCTTAAATATGTTAATTTCGGGGGAGGGCATCATATCACCCGTGTTGATTATGATGTTGACCGTCTTATTGAGGTTATACGGGCATTTAAAGCCCGCCACAATGATATTACAGTCTATCTGGAACCCGGTGAAGCCATCGGATGGCAAACGGGACCGCTGGTCGCATCGGTACTGGATATCGTCCATAACGGAATGGACATTGCGATCTTGGATACTTCAGCAGAGGCCCATATGCCCGATACGCTCGCGATGCCCTATCGCGCTGCTATCCGCGGTGCAGGAGAAGCAGGTGAGAAAGCCTATACCTATCGCTTAGGGGGCAATACCTGTCTCGCCGGGGATATTATGGGAGATTATTCTTTCGATGAGCCTTTGGCTGTCGGAGATAAAATCATTTTTGAAGATCAGATCCATTATACGTTTGTTAAAAATACGACCTTCAATGGAATCAAACTTCCTTCACTCGCCATTTGGACCAAAGAGGGCAACCTCAAAATTGTACATGAATTCGGATATGCGGATTATCGTGATCGTTTGTCGTAAGTTTAGCGCTTAGCCAGAACGAGAGAAATAGCTTCCGCAATCAATTCGTACATCTCATGTATTGAAGCCGATTGCTCAAGGATATTTTTGAGGGATGTTTTTTCATACTCGAGTTTTTTGTGCCGTTGCGCCAGTTCGCTCATTTTATTGGAAATTCGGTTTTTGACCATATCAAGTTGGGCATCATGATTTTTTTTCATTTTGATGAGATCTTCATGCAATTCATTCGCTTTAGTCAGATCCGACTTCGCAGAGCTGCTCTCATCTCTTTTTTCTTTGATACGTCTCGAGAGTTCAATGACTTTTCTATCATTTTCGGAAATCATAGTCTCTAGCTCGTCAATTTTTTCACTCGTATCGTGCTTATGCTTTTTTTCAAGTGCAATATCGGCTTGACATTCGCTGACCCGCTCTTGCGCTGCAAGAATTGCTTCTTTTTGAGACGCGATTCGGATCTTGGACTGTTTGTACTGCATCATTACGGAGAGTACGGAACTGAAATTCCATTTTTGCTGCTGTCTGTCGGTAATGGCATGTTTTTGTATTTTATTGCCATTCGCATCGATTATGATTTCATCGGCAAAATACTTGACAAAAGTTTCGGCATTTTTATCGCGATTTTCAATAAATTCCAAAAGATTTTTAGCAGTATACAAAAGAATTTCGTGAAAATATTGGCGTAAAATAAATCCGGTTTGCCCTTCAATCTTTTCACGATCTTCTTCCGTGACAATATCCAGTAAAAGAATTTCAAGCATTGAACGAAAAACAGGAATAAAGGTTTTGGTAAAAGTACTGTTATCGATAACCGAAAAATTGAGTTTATCAGAGATGACTTCACCCAAAATAGGCTCAATATAACTCCACGCCCCCTCCGGAAAATAATGTTGATACATCTCTTCCATCACTTCGACCGAGGCACCTGCGAAACGTTTATCTATACCTGCCGGAAATTTTTGAGGCGGAGTATAGTAACGGATTGATATTTTTCCTTGGATAAAAAAGGTGATATCGCGCTCATCGAGGGAAAAAATTGAATCGATCTGCTGCCGGGTGATCGATCGTGCCGTCTCCATGTTTTCATTTTTCTTGATGAAATTTTCCATGATCTGATTACGAATTTCTGTGGGGATGGAGACCAAATAGGGGAGCGGCAGAAACTCCTCTTTTCTTTTAAGTACATCCAGAATGATGGAAGCGTTTTGATGTGCCATCCGGTCAAACGATTCTGGTCGCGAAGGATCGATAAAATGTTTTTTTAGCGTAAAAGATTTAAAACTGACCGATAGATCTATCTTCTGATATGTTTGAATGAAATAATTGACCAGTGCTTTGTGGATCGCCCCTTTTTTATCGTTAAACAGGTCTTCATTTTTAGCCACGGAAAGTTTGGAGAGTAATTCGGAGTAATGCGACATCGTAAAATCGAGAGCATACAGATTTTTTGGCAATATTTCATCAAGCAATATGACAATATCCGAAATTATTTGTGGATTAATACTATTTCCTTATTACACGGGTTGCGATAATAACCAATATTAGACAATTTCATCCCGCAGTTTTTTAATGATCTCTTGTTCTCTACGAGCAATGTATTTACTTAAATCTACTTCCTGCTGAAGTGTCGGAAAAATTTTAAAATGGTATTTATATCCGCCTTCATAGCCAGACTTGTATACCAGACGACCTTCCATATCACAAGATTGAGGCATTATTTCGGATGGAAACACTAATCTTACCTCATTTAGAAGGGAAAGTGAATACGGATGTTGACTGGTAACGGCAATTCCTCCGATCGAAATATCATAAACCTGAGCACGCAAGGTGATTGATGAATGGACAATGGTAAAAAGATAAGGTTCCTGCGGCTGTACCCGAATGCTTTGGCGATGAAAGAGTGATGTTTCGAGCTGGTCAAAGCGGCTTAATTTTAAAACACGCTCTCCATTCAGTATCATAGGAATAACCGAGGCATAAACGTCATGGATGATATGATCGTTTTTGAGAAGATAAATACCGTTTTGCAAAATAGCGGCGGTTTCCTGAAGCGGATGAACTCGGATAATGACACTTTGCTTATCCGTGTGGAGTATTTGAGCCGGATATTGGATCGGTACTCCGTAGTAGGTATTCAGTACGGTAATAGTTTCTGAGCGTTGACGCAGTAATTCAAGCGCATTGATAAGGGCATCTTCGAAAATAAAAAAGGACTCATCACCGAACCGTTTAGCAACATGCGCAATAAAATTTTCGATTGCAGACGTCAGGGCGATAATCTTATCCCAACCACCGATCGTGCCGTAAAATGATTTGATATAATGATTTAAGACAATATAAAAGGTATCGGAAAAAAATAGTTCGATCTCCTCCGGATCACGAAAAAGATCACGGATAGCGTGTATGTTATTTTCGATTTCCGCATCCTTTTCCACAAAGAGAGAGATAAAAAGAGGATTGAGCAGATTTTGAAAATCGCTTTGGGAGATGGATTGCTTGACTATGCCCGTATAGGCTTTCCATGCTGCTTTAACAAAAATAAGACGGAAAGCCTGTGTATCGAAATTCGGATTTTCAAGAGAGTGAAAGACGGCTAAAAAACTATTTTTAGACATCCATTTTCCCCTTGAGTTGAAAAGAGATTGCGGCATTGACGGCATTGAGATAACTTTGAACGGATGCTTTCCCCTGATATGCGATGTCAAATGCAGTCCCATGATCGACGGATGTTCGAATAATCGGAAGCCCTAAAGAGACATTAATACTCTCATCAAAATAGAGAGCTTTGAGCGGAGCCAAACCTTGATCATGATACATGGCCGCAATCATTGAATAATTTTGGCGAAAACGGGGAGTAAAAGCGATATCCGGAACTATCGGCCCGACAAAAACGTCTCTGCCGATCTTACTGTTTGCGGCTTCGATCGCCGCTTCGATAAAACGCTCTTCATTTCCTAGAACGCCATGATCGCCGGCATGAGGATTCAGCCCTAAAACTGCAATCGGCTCATGGTCCGTGGTATGATGCAGCTGAAGCAGAAAAGCGCTCAGTTTATCGGTTTGAATATGGGATACGACTTCTCGCAGCGGTATATGTTCTGTATAGAGGGCTACATAAAGCTTATCACATCCCAGCATCATAATCGCGTCACTTTGGAACATATCACGCAGCGCATCGGTATGTCCGACATATTGAATCCCCGCCATCATCCAGGCTTCTTTATGTATGGGTAAAGTTACGATGGCATCGACACTTTTAGATCGTGCCAGATCGGCTGCGGTGGTAAATGAATCATACGCATAGCGGCCGCTTTGTGCAGATACTTCACCCGGAGTGATGGTGAACTCACCGTTAACTTTGACCATATGAAAATCATTGGGAAACTGTGTATGCAGAAGCGATGCCGCTTGATGTGCCATTGTATAGTTTATACAATAAAGAGGTTTGCACAGATGTTTTATCCGTTCATGTGCCTTGAGAATAATTTCAAACCCTACACCGTTAAGGTCTCCGACACTGATTGCAACGGTTTTTAGCGCTGACATAGTATTTTCATATCCATTACGGCAGTGGCCAATCCGGTAAAAACGGAACGGGCAATGATGCTTTGACCGATATTAAGTTCTTCAATCGTGTCGATTTGGGCGATGGCAGAAACATTTTGATAATTCAATCCATGTCCTGCGGCTACTTTGAGCCCCAGTGAACGTGCATAATTTGCCGCATCGACCAGTTCGCCATAAGCTTGCTCAATCTTATTGTCCAATTCATGGCGAGAAAGTTTCAATGAGTCAATCGCATGGTGAGAATGCGGCAGAGCGCTGTGGCGCATTGCATAGAGGTTGGCATAGCTTCCTGTATGAAGTTCCACCCATTGCGCACCGAGACGTTCACTCGCTTCAATGGCATCCCGTGTCGGATCAATAAAGAGAGAGATTTCGATTTCGTGTTCTTTGAGTTTATTAATAGCATTTGATATTAATTCGAAATTTCCGACGACATCCAAGCCGCCCTCCGTTGTTACCTCTTGGCGTTTTTCCGGCACAAGCGTTGCCCGGTGGGGGCGTAAGCTGCCTACGATATCAATGATGGACGGTTCTATTGCACACTCGAGATTGACAGGAAGAGGCGATGCCGAGATGATACGGCGTGCATCTTCGTCATGAATATGTCGACGGTCCTCGCGCAGATGAATCGTGATCTGATCTGCTCCGCTTTGGGCACAGATGGCCAGAGCCATAAGCGGATCCGGATCATTGATTTTACGAGCCTCTCTGAGGACGGCAATATGGTCTATATTGACCCCTAGAGTAATTTTAGTTTTGACGACGTGCATAAAAATCCTTTTTAAATTCAATGAATTTACCCGCTAGAATCGCTTCACGTGCTTGGCGTACCAGCCACAGGTAATAATGGAGATTATGGAGAGACGCAAGCCGAAAATAGGTCAGTTCTTTGGAACGGAACAAGTGGTGAAGGTAAGCACGGCTGTAACGTCGGCAAGTATAACAGTTACATTCCGGATCGATCGGCTGCGCGTCGTATTTGAAAGTGGCACCTTTGATATTCACTTTCCCGAACGTCGTAAACAGAGTTCCGTTTCGGGCATTGCGTGTCGGCATGACACAGTCGAACATATCGACTCCGCGTTCAATATTCTCAACTATGTCTTCAGGTGTTCCTACCCCCATCAAATAGCGCGGCTTGTCTTTGGGCATCAACGGTGTTGTATGTTCTACCGTATCATACATAAGATTGTTCGATTCGCCTACCGAGAGACCGCCGATCGCAAATCCATCATAATCCATCGCGCACAGTTCTTCAGCGGATTGGGTACGGAAATTCAGATCGGTTCCCCCTTGAATGATCGCGAAAATGTTTTGGTTAATACCGATCCCTTTGGTCTGGTTGTTCCGGTGGTAGTCGATGGATTGCTGAGCCCATTGCGTAGTTCTTTGAATCGAGGTTTTAATCCGTTCCTGCGTAGCGGGGAGGGCAACGAGATCGTCGAGAATCATCATAATATCGCTGTTTAAATTATTTTGAATATCAATCACTTTTTCAGGGGTAAAAAAATGTTTTGACCCGTCGATATGGGATCGGAATTCTATCCCAGATGCCGTCGGTTTGGAAATATCACTGAGACTGAATGCCTGAAATCCGCCGCTATCGGTCAAAAAGCTATTCGGATAGGTCGTAAAGTCGTGTAATCCGCCGAAACGTGCGACGGTTTCATCTCCGGGGCGGAGGTACATATGATATGTATTGGCGAGGATGATCTGAGTATCCAATATTTCCGTCATGTCAGCCATATCGAGGGCTTTGACCGAGCCTACTGTCCCTACCGGCATAAATATCGGGGTTTGGATGGTAGAGTGCGCGGTAGTAATAGTACATGCTCTGGCATTCCCGCATGTGGCTTCGACGTTAAATTGCATAAATGACCTTAAGTTTTTTCGTTATTTTATCGCATTACGGGCCGTTTGGCCAACCCGTTTCGCTATAATTACAATTAATCAAGATATAGCATGTTTACGTAGGTGAGCTCTCTGCTGAAGAGAACACAGCGTTAGTGTAGTCGTAAGGATCTTTTTCTGCGGCGTTTTAAATTAATATAATAGGATTATGAATGAGCAT
>NZ_JBASYM010000055.1:0-9192 GCF_049277495.1 Sulfuricurvum sp.
GCCTTGAATGCCCAAAAGTATGCGCTTGTACGTCCGAGTATTATTGAGTCCTCAAAAGAAAATTTTTTACAAATCAGCGGATTACGCCATTTACTGGTAGAAGCACAGGGGATAGCGTATGTTCCCAATGATATTGTCATGGGGGATCGCGATCATCTTGATTTACCGTATCCGGATACGGTCATGCTGGATTCAAAAGTACACGACGGCGCCAATATCCGCGGAGTTTTACTGTATGGGATCAATTCCAGCGGGAAATCATCCCTCATGAAAAGTATCGGAATTGCCGTGGCTCTGGCACAAGCCGGTTTCTATGTTCCCGCAAAAGCGATGAAATTTTCACTCTTTGACGGTGTCTATACCCGTATACAATCACGTGATAATGTCGCAAAATCACTCTCGACTTTTGGAGTAGAGATGTTGGAACTCAACACTGTTTTTAGCCGTGCAACATCCCGCTCTCTTATTTTAGGGGATGAGATCAGCCACGGGACGGAAACGCTCTCCGCCGTTGCTATTGTTGCGAGTACGATTATGGAACTCTCACAAAAAGGCGCTCTCTTTCTGATGACGACCCATTTGCACCAGCTTTCTATGATTAGTGAGCTTAGCCGTTTACGTGAAGTGGTCAATCTGCATTTGAGTGTTCATTACAATGCTGAGAACGATCGCTTGATCTACGACCGGATACTTAAACCGGGGCGCGGGAGCAGCGTATATGGTTTAGAATTTGCCGAGTCGCTTCATATGGATCCGCACTTTTTACAAAATGCCAAGCGATTACGGGAAAATTTGGCAAAAGAGTATGATGTATTGGAATTGGGCAATCAAAAAGAGTATATTAAACGTTATCGTGAGGTGGTTGCCTCTGAATGTGTGATCTGCGGGGCATTGGTACGAAACCGGCAAAAAAGCAGTGCTGCAAAAGAACATCACCATCTTATAGCATTATGTGAAACCCACTCTCGCCAAATCGCACAAGGCAAAATCAAACTGAAGGGTTTTATAATGACACCACAAGGTTTACGACTGGAATATGAGACGCAATTAAAAGAGGATTTACGTTGAACGTTATAGAGCTATTTAAACAACTTTTGGAATCACACAGTGTTACTCCCGAAGATGGCGGTATTTTTGAATTTTTATCAGACTATTTGAATGAATTTAAGGTCATTCGTATCGATAGAGAAGGGGTTAAAAACTTTTTTGCCTATCGTACTTTCGGCGAAGGAAAGCATTTGTGTTTTGCAGGCCATGTCGATGTCGTTCCCGCTGGAGACGGCTGGACTACCGACCCGTTTATCGCAACCGAAAAAGATGGCTATATTTATGCCCGCGGTGCGCAGGATATGAAAAGCGGTGTAGCTGCATTTGTTCAAGCACTTAAAGAAGCGCGTGAATATAACGGGACACTTTCCATCTTACTGACTTCTGATGAGGAAGGTCCGGCAAAATTCGGAACGGTTGAAGTGTTGAAATATCTCAAAGAGCATCATTTGCTTCCGGATGCCGTCGTTGTCGCAGAGCCGACCTGTGAGGTCACTTTCGGGGATGCGATCAAAGTCGGACGACGGGGATCGATTAACGGGATTATTGAAATAATTGGGAAACAAGGTCATGCCGCCTATCCGGAAAAAGCGATCAATCCGGTTCATCAAATTGCACCGGTACTTTCGAAAATCGCAGGCGCTTTTTTGGATAATGGGGATGAATATTTCGCTCCTAGTCAGATTGTCATTACGGATATTCGAGCGGGAATCGAGACGACGAATGTTTCCCCGGGAAAACTTAAGATGATGTTTAATGTCCGTAACTCCACTCGTACGGATAAAGGATCGATTGAGTCGTTTATTGCGGAGCATTTGGACGGGCTGGATTATACTCTCCGACTCGATCAGTCGGCTGAGCCGTTTGTTACAGATGCGGATACACGAATAGTCCGTGCTCTTTCGGATGCTATAGAGTCTGTATGCGGCGCAGTCCCTAAAAATTCTACTGCCGGCGGGACATCGGATGCCCGTTTTGTAGCATCCTATGGGATTGATGTTATCGAGTTCGGTGTTATCAATGATACGATTCATGCTCCGAATGAGCGGACATCCATTGATGAAGTAAAAAATCTTTATACTGTTTTTACAAAGTTAATCGATAATTTTCGATAAAATTCTATTTTACTAAAGAAGGTAATGTTATGAAAAAATTGATCGTATTGATCCTATTAAGTATCGGGGTGTTCGGTGCTGAGATCGCATGGAACGACACTTTTGCCGAAGCACAGGCAAAAGCAAAAAAAGAGTCCAAGCCGATGCTGGTGCTTATTACGAGCGAACAGTGCCGATGGTGTCGAAAACTTGAAGCGACTACATTGCAAGACGAAGCGGTCATTGCGCGAATCAATTCTCAATTCAAAGCGGTTCATGTAACTCGGGATAAAAGTGTTTATCCGAAAAACCTGAGTGCTAAAATGGTACCGATGAGCTACTTCTTGGATGGTGACGGCAAAGTGATCTATTCTATTCCGGGATATTGGCCGAGTGAAGATTACCAATCGATTCTTGATGATGCATTACGAAAAGCTAAAAAATAAAGGATAAAAATGATTAAAAATGTACAAACCCCAAATGCTCCCGCCGCGATCGGACCGTATTCCCAAGCGATGATTGCTAACGGGATGGTATTTACTTCCGGTCAAATTGCTCTTACACCTGCGGGGGAGATGGTCAACGGAACGGTGAGTGAACAATGCGTTCAAGTTGTTTCAAATTTAAAAGCGGTTTTAGAAGCAGCGGGAAGTTCTTTCGATAAAGTGATCAAAACAACGATCTTTTTAGCAGATATGGATGATTTTGCCGCGGTCAATACTATTTACGGTGAAGCATTCGGGGATCACAAGCCTGCGCGTTCGACGGTAGCCGTGAAAACGTTACCAAAAAATGCACTTGTTGAGATCGATGCGATCGCTTTAATTTAAGCTTAAATAAACGTTGGCTATAATTCGCCACTTTTTGTAGACTTGTAAGTAAGGAACGCTAATGTACGCAATTATCAAAAACGGCGGAAAACAGTATAAAGTTCAAGAGGGTGATATCCTTTTGTTCGATAAAATGGGACTTGATCCTAAAGCCACCGTCGAAATCAAAGAAGTTCTTGCCGTGAATAACGGTGAACTTAAAACCGGTACTCCATTCGTAGAGGGTGCTGTTGTTACTGCTGAGGTTATCAATGAAGGTCGTGACCGTAAAGTCGTGATCTACAAAAAACGTCGCCGTAAAGACAGTAAATTGAAACGTGGTTTCAGAAGAGATCACACACGCGTTCGTATCGTTAAGATCGCTGCGTAATTATTAAAGTAGGAGGACAGCATGGCTCATAAGAAAGGTCAGGGTAGTACACAGAATAACCGCGATTCAGCGGGACGTAGACTCGGTGTCAAAAAATACGGTGGTGAATTCGTAAGAGCGGGTAACATTGTTATTCGTCAGCGCGGAACAAAAGTTCACCCGGGTAAAAACATGGGTATGGGTAAAGACCACACATTGTATGCGTTGGTTGACGGTGTCGTTGCGTTTGAGCGTAAAGACAAAAAACGTAAACAAGTCTCTATCATCCCTGCTGCTTAATTTTCATTTTCATCGGGCTTTCGCCCGATTCTGAATCCATTTCCAAAATTATCTTTTTAATTGTGTACTTTTCCATTGAAGTATAGTGTTAAGCAAATAATAATTGTCTCATCCGGGGCAAATGTTCAAAACAACTTGAAGGACATCCATGTTTAGTGATAGTGTAGAAATTACCGTCTCATCCGGTAAAGGGGGAGCAGGGTGTGTTGCTTTCCGTAGAGAGAAATATGTCCTTCAAGGCGGTCCGAACGGCGGTGACGGCGGTAAAGGCGGCGATGTCTATTTCAAAGTCGATAACAATACCCATACTTTGGCTCACTTTCAGGGGAATAAAAACCTAAAAGCTGAAAAAGGACAACCGGGTGCAGGATCGAATATGGCCGGCAAAGCGGGTAAACGCCTGGTTGTTGTTGTTCCTCCGGGAACACAAGTCGTCGATGTCGAGACAGGTGAAATACTTTTGGATCTGCTTGAAGACGGTCAGGAAGTTTTATTTCTTACCGGCGGGCGCGGGGGACTTGGAAATGTCCACTTTAAATCTTCAACCAATCAAAAACCGATGTATGCACAACCCGGTGAACCGGCAGTAACCCGTGTCGTCCGTCTTGATCTTAAACTAATCGCGGATGTCGGGCTGGTCGGATTTCCGAATGTCGGAAAATCCACGTTGATTTCTACGGTTTCGAATGCACGCCCTGAAGTCGCCAACTATGAGTTTACGACACTGACGCCAAAACTCGGACAGATTAACATCGGCGAATTTGATTCGTATATCATGGCGGATATCCCGGGAATAATCGGGGGAGCATCTGAAGGCAAAGGGCTTGGTCTCAAATTTTTGCGTCATATTGAACGGACAAAAACTCTTTTGTTCATGATTGATCTGGCTTCGTACCATGAGTTGGAATACCAGTATGAAACGCTTAAAAAAGAGCTTGAAAATTTCTCTCCACTTTTAGCCAAGCGTAATTTTGCCATTGCCTTGACCCGAGCCGATGCTATGAGTCCTGAAGAAGCTGTTGAAAAAACCAATGGATTTTTAAAACTGCTCAAACTTGATCCGGTGAAAAAGAGCCGATTTGCGTTTAGCGACGAGTATCCGGTATATGAACAAGAAGATTTTGATAAAGCATTTTATGATGCTTCGAAACCGGCATTTATAGCACCGATTTCTTCTGCGATCAACTTGAATATCAAACCATTGACGTATGCACTTTATCAAATGGTCGTAACGGAGCGCGCATGAAGCGGATTGTCGTTAAAGTCGGTAGTGCGGTTTTAAGTGAACAAAACCGAATCGCAAAAGACCGAATGCAAAATCTGGTTGATTTTATCGCCGAACTTAAAAAGAGTTATGAAGTCATTCTTGTCTCTTCCGGAGCAGTCGCTGCCGGTTATACGGAATTAAAGCTTGATAAAAAGATTTTAGCGAACAAACAGGCCCTTGCGTCTATCGGACAGCCGATATTGATGAACAAATATCGAAAGATGTTTGAGCATTATAATATTCTCCCTTCTCAAGTATTGGTAACAGCCGCTAATTTCAATACACTCGAACAGTCTCAAAAAGCTAAAGATACGATTGAAACGCTTCTGAAACACAATGTCATACCTATCATTAATGAAAATGATGCAACCGCAACGGAAGAATTGGTTTTAGGCGACAATGACCAGTTATCCGCTTATGCAGCGCACCATTTCGGAGCAGATTTATTAGTGATCTTGTCCGATATTGATGCCTATTACGATAAAGATCCCCGCAAATATGAAGATGCATTGGTTCGGACCCGCATAGAAAGTATTTCATCTGAAGAACTTTTGATGGAAGTCACTCCTAATCACAATTTTGCGACAGGGGGGATCGTCACCAAACTGAAAGCAGCTGATTTTCTCTTAAAGCGGGGCGGGGCGATGTTCCTGGCAAGCGGATTTGATTTAAGCGATGCCCGAAGTTTTTTGATAGCCGGAGAACATAAAGGCGGCAGTTTGTTTAAAGCTGCCGAGACGTTTTGATGACACGCGTTATTTTTATGGGGACACCCGATTATGCCGCATCAATCTTGGAAGCTTTGATCAACGCAGACGATGTTGATGTTGTCGCCGTGTATACACAGCCGGATAAACCGGTAGGGCGAAAAGGGACGTTGACGCCTCCTGTGGTAAAAGTTTTGGCGGAAGAAGCGAATATACAGGTATACCAGCCATCGAGATTGCGGGATGCATCTGTAGTGAATGAGTTATTGGCAATCTCCTGCGACATGATTATTGTTGCCGCATATGGTCAAATTTTACCGAAAGCTATTTTGGATCATGCTCCGTGTGTCAATCTGCATGCATCGATTCTCCCTCAATATCGGGGTGCCAGTCCGATACAGCAAAGTCTTTTGAATAATGATGCGATGAGCGGCGTTACGGCCATGTGGATGGATGAAGGGCTGGATACCGGAGCCATTATTAAAATCGAAACGCTCTCCATTGCTCCCGATGAAATGGCTGCTTCTCTGTATAAACGACTTACGGATACAGCCGTTACTTTGACATTAGATGTTATTCGTCATTGGGATCGTAAAGGTGTTACTCCCCAAGACGATGCTAAGGCGACCCACTGCACAAAAATTCTTAAATCGGACGGATTAATCGCATTTGAGGATGCTCGAGAAATCTATAACCGCTACCGGGCATTTACCCCTTGGCCGGGAATATATCTCGAATCCGGGCTAAAGATCAAAGTGATGGCATTGGAAGAAGAGAATAGCTCAGGAAAACCGGGCATCATTACACAGGTTGACAAAGAGAGTATCGTCATTCAATGTACTAAGGGATCTTTACGCATCATGAAGATTCAAGCTCCGTCCAAACAGGAGACTTCAGTCGTTGATTATCTCAACGGAAAACGGATCGGGTGTGGACATCCATTGGTTTGAGTCGCTTGAATCGACACAAGTTTACCTGTTAGAAGAGTTAAAAGCATCGCGTTTATCAGCTCCGGTATGCATCGGAGCAGTATCTCAAACACAAGGCAAAGGTTCACGAGGCAACTCGTGGACAGGAATGAGTGGGAATCTTTTTATTTCATTGGCAATTCCAAGGTCAATGCTCCCGGATGATTTGAAACTTGAATCGTCATCGATTTATTTGGCATTCATGATGAAAGATTTTTTAACGTCATTAAATTCAAACGTATGGCTTAAATGGCCCAATGACTTTTATATTGATGATAAGAAAATCGGGGGTGTCATTACTAATTTGATGGGAGAAACCCTTGTGTGCGGTATCGGGCTGAATTTGGTATCGGCACCTGAGTGTTTTGCAAAAATTGACATTGACGTGGATGCATATGATTTAACAGAAGGTTACTGTTCATTGTTTAAAAATTTACCACCGTGGAAGCAGATTTTTAGTAAATACCAGATAGAATTTGAGAATAGCAGAAAGTTTTTTACCCACAACAATAATGAAAAAGTTGCATTAGAGCGGGCCGTTTTACTTGAAGACGGATCGTTAGAGTGCGATGGCCAAAGGATATTTAGTTTACGATGAGTGAAGTTATTGTTATTGCCAATCAAAAGGGGGGAGTGGGTAAAACCACAACCGCCGTCAACTTAGCCGCATCCCTAGCCGTTGCTGAAAAAAGAGTATTGCTGATCGATGCTGATCCGCAGGCAAATGCAACGACCTCATTAGGGTATCATCGCAACAATTATGAGTTTAATATCTATCATGTACTGATCGGTGCCAAAAAACTTCGAGAAATTATTTTAAAAACAGCATTGCCAAAACTTTTTATTGCCCCTTCGAATATCGGCTTGGTCGGAGTTGAAAAAGAGTACTATGATGCGGATAACGCAAAAGGGAGAGAACTCATCTTAAAACGTGCTATCGCGCAGGTCAAAGACGAATACGATTATGTTATTATCGACTCACCTCCTGCACTTGGACCGATGACGATCAATGCACTCTCAGCATCCAATTCGGTCATTATTCCTATCCAATGTGAGTTTTTTGCATTGGAAGGACTGGCACAATTACTCAATACCGTTAAATTGGTTCGTAAAACGATTAATCCGAAATTGACGATCAAAGGCTTTTTGCCGACGATGTACAGTGCGCAAAATAATCTTTCCCGTCAGGTATTTGCTGATTTGCGTCAACATTTCCAGGCAAAACTTTTTAAATCCGGTGGACCTGATGATTTTATCGTGATTCCACGCAATGTCAAATTGGCCGAATCACCGAGTTTCGGCAAACCGGCAATTTTATATGATGTAAAATCAAGTGGCTCCATGGCGTACCAAGATTTGGCACACGCCATCATCGCCTAAAGGAAAAATATGGCGAAAGCATCCGCATTAGGCAGAGGTCTTGGAGCGCTGCTCAGTGAAATTGAGGAAGCATACGACAACGAACTTCCCAAAAGAGGTGGAGTCGAAGAGATTGCTTTAGCTAAAATCCGTCCTAATCCTTATCAACCCCGAAAACATTTTGACCCTGAATCTTTGGCTGAACTTGCTGAATCTATTAAAGTACATGGCCTGCTGCAGCCCATTGTCATCAAAGAAGATTTAGACGGTTTCATTCTAATAGCAGGTGAAAGACGTTTACGTGCGAGCAAACTTGCAAAAAATAAAACCATTAAAGCGATTGTCGTCAGTGTCAGTGATGAGCAGATGCGTCAACAGGCATTGATCGAAAATATTCAGCGTGATGAACTTAATGCCATTGATTTGGCGCAAGCGTATCAAGAGTTGATCGATATTCATGAATTGACCCATGAGCAGCTTTCCCAAACCGTTCATAAAAGCCGAACGCAAATCACAAATACTTTGCGTCTTTTACAGCTGAGTGAAAAAGGGCGCAAAGCACTTGTTGAAGGAAAAATTACGGCCGGTCATGCAAAAGTGATTTTAGGGCTGGACCGAAACGAACAAACGATGATGATAGATTCTATCATCGGCCAAAAACTGAGTGTTCGTGATGTGGAAAGTATGGTTAAAAAAATCAAACTTCCTACAAATATACAGCGTGATCCTTTAGAGATAGAAGGGTTGGATTTTATCGCTTTGAAAAAACATTTACAGAACCTTGGTTATAAATGTGGCACCAAAGGCTATAAACTAACCATTGAATTTGAAGATAATGATCAAATTGAATCATTTTTAGACCTACTTTCTTAATATCTTTTGACGTTTAACTGTCCCTTCAATTTATAAGTTGTATAATCACGCAACTTTTAGGAGGTGGTATGTTAGATATAAGTCCGATGCTGTTAGGCAGCACACTGATTGTCTTCCTTGTCCTTATTGCCCTACTAAACAGTTTGCTTTACAAACCTCTTTTCAGTTATATGGAAAAACGGGATGCGGATATTAAAAAAGATTTGGAACAAGTTGGAAACAACGATTCTGAAATCGCCGCATTTCATGCCCAGGCTGAAAAGATTATGAGTGACGCTAAACTGGAAGCAGCGGCATTAAGAGAAAAAGTTATTGCTGAGACCAAAGCGCTGGCAAATAGCAAAATAGAGACAAAACGTGCTGAATTAGCACTTGAGTACGCAACGTTCGAAGGCGAA
>NZ_JBASYM010000056.1:0-51206 GCF_049277495.1 Sulfuricurvum sp.
AACGGGTGTTTTTCTAACCAGTGAAACATTTTTCCCCTCCTTATTAAGCGCCCATAGGCGATGCGTTTTGAAGTTCACTCTCTTCAACACGGCGAGAGCTTGTCATTGTTTTGTACATATTGTACGCAAACAAGAACATACCTACGAGATACAAAGTACCACCAACAGCACGGATCGTGAAATATGGGTGCAATACTGAAACGGTATCGATGAACGAGTAAGCCAAGTTACCGAACTCATCGTGAGCACGCCACATCATACCTTGAGTAATCCCTGCAATCCACATAGATGTGAAATACAAAACAACACCAAGAGTTTGAATCCAGAATTGAGTATTCATCAACGATTTAGAATAAATCTCACGTTTATATACACGTGGAGCCATATGGAAAAGTGCCGCCATAATCATGAAAGCAACCCAACCAAGAACACCGTCATGTACGTGACCAACGATCCAGTCTGTAAAGTGAGCCAATGCATTGACCGATTTAATCGCTTGGATCGGACCTTCAAGAGTTGAGAACATATAGAATGTAGACGCAAGGATCATAAATTTGATCAATGGGCTAGATGCTACTTGTTGCCATTCACCCTTCATAGTAAGGAGCATATTGATCGCAGAACCCCATGATGGGAGAATCAATACAACCGAGAACACAGAACCCATAGTTTGCATCCAATCGGGCACAGTAGAGTAGATCAAGTGGTGTCCGCCTGCCCAAAGGTAAACAAACATCAATCCCCAGAACGCAAGAAGAGACAATTTATACGAATAAACCGCTTGCCCTGATTCTTTTGGAAGGAAGTAATAAATCATCGCAACGATAGGTACAGTAAATCCGAACGCAACTGCGTTATGTCCATACCACCATTGTACCAACGCATCATTTGTACCAGAGTACATTGAAACAGAGTGATACCATGCACCGATTCCGCCTGAAGCAAAATATGTTGGAATTTCCATATTGTTGAAAAGATACAACATAGCGATTCCAAGGAATGTAGCAATATAGTACCAGATAGAGATATACAAAGATTTTTCACGGCGAATACCGATCAAACCAAAAATTGACATACCCCAAGTAACCCATACCACAACTACTGCGATATCAATAGGCCATTCAAAATCTGCATACTCTTTACCGGTAGAAATACCGAGTAACAATGAGCCAACAACAGCAACTACTACTAATAGATAAACAAAAAAGTGAAATTTAGCGAGGAACATCAAAAACTTTGATTCTGCCATAGACACTTTCAATACACGTTGACCTACGTAATACCATGTAGCCCAGATACCGCTTAGGGTAAATCCAAAGATTACCGAGTCAGTATGTAACGGACGAAGACGACTAAAGTTGGTATACTCTGCCAACCCTTCTCCCGCCATCAAATTCACAGCTGGAAACGCCATTTGCCACGCTAAAATAACGCCGACAAGCATCCCGACAATACCGAGAACAACAGTTACAAGCATAAACCACTTAGCAACCGTGTAATCATACTCCAATGGACGATTCTCCATTTACGACCTCCTTAAAGATTCAAAGCATAAGAGCCTATTAGGGCACCTCTGACTTCGCAAACCTGTGAAATCAAAGATGCCCTTAACACTTTTGTAACAAAAGTAGGCTATTAAACACTCTAATGATAGCAACCACAGTATTTGAGGAATCTTAAATTATTAAATATTTTTCACACTATTCAAACTTAACGATATATTTAAGCTTATTCACAGAAATGGGGGTAAAAAAGTAACACTTGCAGGAAAAATTATTGTGGGAAAGTTACTTCGGGATCTCCGAAGCAACCCGTTTACCGTTGAAGAAGTTGGAGAAATTCGTTGAATATATAGCGGCTCTCTTTAGGGCCCGGACTTGATTCGGGATGGTGCTGAACCGAGAATACATGTCCGCTGTTGTAGCGCAGGCCTTCAATCGTATTATCGAAAAGGTTAATATGGGTTACTGTTGCGATTTCACGTACCGATTCCGGTACATTATAGTTATGATTTTGAGCCGTAATCTCAACCATACCGGTAGTAACATTTTTAACGGGATGATTTCCGCCATGATGCCCGAATTTCAGCTTATGGGTATCATAACCGTGAGCAATACTGAGAAGCTGGTGTCCCAAACAGATTCCGAATAACGGAATTTTGCGATTGATGAGCTTTTTGATCTCTTCTTGTTCACGCTTCAGAACCAGCGGATCTCCCGGACCGTTTGAGAGAAACACCCCGTCAATCTCTTTAGCGTCGTAACGGGCAATCAGCGTATCGGCACTAAAAGAGTTCGGCAATACTTCAACTTCCAATCCCGCTTCGGTAAGTTCGTTCAGAATATTGCGCTTGACTCCGAAATCGATTGCCGCAATCTTTGCTTTCGCTGCAGGTGCATCGTTATATCGGAAATTGAACGGGTCGTAGATACCGTTCTTATGAACGTATGACGTTTTCGTACTGACTTCTTCGATATAATTGACCTCTTCGATACGCGGTGAACTCTCAAGAATTTTTTTCAATTCCTCTTTGTCACTCACCTGTGTCGATGCGATCATCATCATCGCCCCTTCGGTGCGGAGCATTTTGGTAATGAAACGGGTATCGATATCACAAATGCCGATAATCCCGTGCTTTTCCAAAAAGGTATGCAACGCTTCTTCTGCGCGAAAATTCGAATAATGGCTTTGGTACTGGCGGACGATAACCCCTTTGCAGTGGGCAGATGAACTTTCCATATCTTCGCTATTCACTCCGACATTACCGATCTCCGGCATGGTAAAAGTTACAAATTGTCCCGCATAGGAAGGGTCGGTAATGATTTCCTGGTATCCGCTCATCGAAGTATTAAAAACGATTTCTCCGACTGCTGTCGTATCGGCACCAAAGCTTTTAGCACTTAAATAAGTGCCGTTTTCCAAATAAATCCACGCATCACGCATTATGCCATCCCCCTTCGAACCAACTCGTCTTTATAAAGTTTTTCATACACAATCTCATACTCATCCGTTCCGGGAATAAGGTTGCGCTTATAGCTTTTGATTTTTTCATACACAGCCGACTCGATTTCGCTTGAATCGGCGATCGATCCGGTAATGGCATCATAAATAATATTTTTAATACGGTTTTCACTCACATCGTAATTAATCAAATCTTCTTCATACAATACATCAAGAATCTGGTGTGCAATGTCGGAATAGCGGTCTTCGTACGAAAGGACAACACCGTACTCAGGAGCCAATTTCTTTTTGATCATGAAAAACAGCTGCCGCTCATCCGCCAAATAGAAATCAATTTGCTCTTCGTTGGCATTAACGATCTCTTTGACCTTCTCTTCCAGAGCCATCTCTTTTTTAATATTGGCGGCCAAAACCGTTTCGGCCTCTTTGGCAACACTCTCAAGTCCTTTGGTCATAGTGACCAAACCGCTGCGGCTAAGATCGACAGCTATGCGTGTCGCGATATGGGGTACGTGTGTCAGTGAAACCTTCATTGCCAGCCCTGAGTGAAATTTTTTGCATTTTACTCTAAAATACCTCTAAAATCGCTTAGAGGGATTAGGAAGTTATTTTGGGCTCTCCGGAAGTTTTCGCAGTGCATCGGTAACTTGTGATCCTTTTTTAGGGTCCATTTTCCCCAGAATCTGTCCGGTGACCTTGCTGTTAAGCGTCATCATAATCTCAGCGGCATCGGCCGCATCCATTTGGGAGAGGATTTGTGCCGATGCTGCCGGTTTCATTTTTCCGAAAGCCTGGGATACCTTGTCCGCTTTTAATTGCTTCATCTCATCCAATACTTTTTTATTCTCATCCAACATTTTTTTGATGGAGGCCTCTTTTGTTTTGATCTCATTTAATTTCTGATCGACTTTGACATCTTTCCCCTGGACCATGGCCTCTTTTTTACGTAAAAGTTCTTCCGTCGCACGTTTAAGGGCATCGAGGGATTGGCGCTGTTCGTCAATCCGTTCCAGCTCCACCAGCAGCTCATTTTTGCGATCTTCAAAAATTTTGGTACATTCATACGATTTGGTCGCGGGTGCACCGTAAAGTCCGCTCAATATCAGCAGTACTAAGCTCCAGATAATTTTCATAATATTTCTCTTTTATAGGTTATGGTTCCGATTTCATCGAGCATTTTATCCTCTTGAGCTTTAAGAAGTTTTAGATGTTCATTCATCTCTTGCACTTCCAAATATTTAAATTTCTCATAATCGATCATTGCCTGTTTAAAACGTTCGCGTGCTTGCACCTGTTTTTGCTCTGCGAGCTGAAGTCTGTTCTTACACTCTTCAATCGTGAGATGCTGGGCATGGATTATTGCAGCAGCTTGGGTGAATTCACCAATGGAACCTTGTGTGGGCAGCATCATACGAGAGAGATCCTCATAAGCATGATGCAGTTTAGTAGAAGCGGATGAGAGTTCATTATTCGCGCTTATGAGAGAACGTTCGGTGTTGTCCAGACTCTTTTTTTTGAGTTTGACTAACGGTGCATATTTTGACTTCATGTTCCGTCACCTCTGCCACACGATGGGCAAGTATCAGTGCCTTAGCGGCAAGTGCAGCCAAGCGGAATCTTCCGCCGGTGTTCACATTAAAATAGTGTCGTTTCGATCCGGTGATGTAGAAATCATACCGATTTTTGTTTGTGTTAACTCTTCAATCGCACGAAGGTATTCTTGTGCCGTAACAGGAAGATCTTCAAAACGGCGGACCCCTTCCGTTTTATCCCATCCCGGAAAAGATTTGTATACCGGTTTCACGTTATCCAAATCCAAAGGAAGATAATCGATCACTTCGCCATTGACTTCGTATCCGATACAGACTTCAATCGTCTCAAATCCGTCAAGAACATCGAGTTTCATAATGGAGAGATCATCGCATCCGTTGAGACGGCTTGCATAACGGCACGCTACCGCATCAAACCATCCGCATCGGCGAGGACGTCCGGTGGTCGTACCGAATTCATGTCCCGCTTTACGTAAACGCTCACCGATCTCACCGTGATCTTCGGTCGGGAAAGGGCCGTTTCCGACACGTGTGCAGTAGGCTTTGACGATACCGGTTACTTTACCGATGTCTTTAGGATTGATCCCAAGGCCGGTACATGCTCCTGCTGAAATCGTCGAAGAACTCGTAACAAACGGATAGGTTCCGTGGTCAATGTCAAGCATTGTCCCCTGTGCCCCTTCGAGAAGGATTTTTTTGTCCTCATCCATCATTTTCCAAGCCATTTGGGTTGTATTGGCTAAAAAAGGTACCAATTTTTCAGCATAGCCGTTGAGCTCAACAACCAAATCTTCGCGTGTCGGCAATGCAATTTTCATTGCCTCAAAAATTGCCTTATTTTGATCAAAATATTCCATGATACGGCTGGCCAAAGTTTCAATATCACGCAACTCTCCCAAACGAAATCCCGCACGGGCAATTTTTTCACTGTATGCAGGCCCGATACCGCGACCTGTCGTACCGATCGCATTTTCGCCTCGAAGAATCTCTTTGGCTTGGTCGATAAGGGTGTGGAAGGTTAAGATCATATGGGCCGATTCGCTCACAAATAAACGTCCGAGAAGATTATCAAATTGTTTCATCTCTTTGATAAGCGCTTCGGGAGAGACAACAACACCGTTTCCGATGATATTGATCGCTTTAGGATTCAAAATTCCGGACGGGATAAGATGCAATGCGTGGGTTTTACCGTCAACGACAATCGTATGACCGGCATTATGCCCCCCCTGATAACGGGCGACTACATCGTATTTCTGCGCCAATAAATCGACGATTTTCCCTTTTCCTTCATCACCCCATTGTATCCCTACGATCAAATCTGCTTTCATAAATAATCCTATTTTTATTGGTGTAATGCGTCAATTAACGCATCGGTGTAAATGGCGAATCCGACCGAAACGGTCTCATCGCTTTTATAGCGTCCGCCCATTGCATAGACTTCATTAGCCTCAATGACACGGAAAAAAAGCTCATCATAATAGAGCATTTTAGCGTAATAAAGAGGTGCTATGACGACATTTGGATATTCTAGCCCTTCACACAGCTCTTTGATCTTGATCAGTTCCGGTTTGATCGACTCCGGAACTATTTCAGCTACCGCATCGATTTCATCGGCATGCTGCATATACACCAGCCGCGTCAGCCAATCAATTTTCAATGACAAAAATTTCTCGATATTCACATGACGGAAATCATCTAAGCTCAACCCCAGTGTCTCAGACAAAATACGGGGGATATTGATGTTGGAGATTTGCAACAGAGGCGTTATCTCCAACTCATTTAAAATCTGTGTCGCCTGATAAAGCGCACTAGAGAGGTTGGGCTCATCGATGATCTCGACCCCTATCTGATACTGCTCATCAGCCGGAAAGCGGTATACCGGTTGGATATAGAACCATTTTTTGTGCTCCGTATTGCCATCAAGCCGCTTCTTTACTATCCGCACCACGTCAATCGTCGAATCGGCACGGAGGCTGATCGGATGATTTTCGCTGTCGTTCACGCGGATAAGCTCACGCTGATCGCAGACACTCATATGCTGGTGATAGGAGAAAAGAGGGGTTAAAATCTCTTCGAAGCCGGCATCGCTTAACAAGGTGCTCGCTTTGGTTTCGATCAGGCGCTTCATTTTGGCCGTTCCGGCAAAGTAAAGCTTTGAGCCTTCCGGAATTTCGTGTTCAAATACCATAATATCAGAGTCCGAAATAGACGGTATTGAATACGCGGTTCGCGGTCCCGTCATAGGCACGACGCCCAAGTTTTGCCATGGCTAACTCAACAGCATTGATAACCCATGAAGCCTCATACGGTGCAATCAGTCCCATGTGGTTAATACGGAAAATCGAATCTTTGATGTGGTCTTGTCCGCCTGCAACGTTTGTCTCGTACTCTTTTTTCAACAGTGAACGGATCTCTTTTGCCTGAGCATCATCAACAGTTGTCATCGAATCTGCGGGGGTTGCCGGATAAATATGCAATCCGATCGCTACCATCGCCTCACGGGTCGCTTTGGCACGGCGTGCCGTATCGCTGTAAAGTTTCTCCAGACCGCCTTCGGCTTTGATACGGTTTAGAATATTTTCAAGACCGATGATAAGGGTTGTTGCCGCGGTCCATGCGGTCGTATTTTTACGCTGGTTTTTGATCTCGGTTGCAAGGTTAAAGTAATATCCTTTACCGCTTCCGATCTTCTCTATTGCGGCGTTGGAAAGCCCCATGATCGCCAATCCCGGAGGAAGCATCAACGCTTTTTGGCTTCCTGAGATCAAACAGTCAATATTGCTGACATCGATTTTTTCAACACCGACCGCCGTGATCCCATCGGCAATCACCATGATCGACGGGTTAAACGCTTTGACGGCTGCGGCAATCGCTTCGACACTGTGGCGCAATCCGCCGGCACTTTCGCAGATTTGAATGGCGATAGCGTCAACGTCAGGGTTTGCATTAAGGGCTGCCTGTACCTCTTCAACCGTAGCCGGCGTGTCCCACTCGTGCTTGATCTCGACATTCGCGATCCCGTGAGCTACGGCGATTTTGCCGAAACGCTCTCCGAATTTTCCCGAATTGATCGAAAGGAGTTTGGAAGCGGTGAGATTGATCACCGCGGCTTCCATTGCACCGGTACCGGATGAAGCAAGCATCAAGACCTCATCCATCCCAAGCAGTTCAAACAATAATGTGCGGGTTCGCTCAAAAATCGCTTCAAATTCAGGGGTACGGTGGTGAAGCGTTTCACCAGCCATTGCAATACGTACCGATTCAGGGACAGGTGTAGGTCCGGGGGTAAAAAGTAACATCAAAAATTCCTTAATGGAAAGTGTCATAAATCCGCGCATTTTACCCTAGTTGAGGTTAGGGGAGGTTTAAGGGGGAACGCTATGGTACAATTGCACCCAAAAAAAGAGCTTTACAATGACATTATTTGACGCATTGATCCTCGGCGCACTCGAGGGGGTAACCGAATTTTTACCGATCTCCTCGACAGGCCATCTTATCCTTGCTTCGCAGCTGCTGGGGCTGGAACAAACCAATGCCCATAAAGCATTTGAAGTCTCGATTCAACTGGGAAGTATCCTCGCCGTCTTATTCCTCTATGCCAAACGGCTGATGCAGGATAAAATGCTGTGGCTGAAAATCGGTATCGCTTTTTTACCTACCGGTGCTTTGGGATTTTTGTTTTACAAACAGATCAAAGCCCTATTCGGAGTGGAAACGGTGAGTATTATGCTGATTGCCGGAGGGATTGTTTTTCTCTTAATTGAATATATTCGCAGACACGAGCCGATGACATCCGGAAAAGATGTCAGTGAACTCACTATGAAAGAAGCGTTTACGATCGGTGTTTTCCAAAGCCTCTCGATGATCCCCGGAACCAGCCGCTCAGGTGCTACCCTCATCGGGGGATTGTTCATGGGGCTCAGCCGTAAAAGCGCGGCAGAGTTTTCATTTCTCCTCGCGATTCCGACGATGATCATTGCCACGGCATATGACCTGCTCAAACACCGCAATGAAATGGTCGTGGACGATTATTTTATGCTTTCTATCGCATTTATAACCGCTTTTGTATTTGCATTGGCTACCGTCAAAATTTTCATCAATTTTGTCAGCCGCCACACCTTTGTCCCGTTTGCCATCTACCGTATTATTGTAGGGGTCATTTTCTTCTATTTAGTCGCAAGACTTCCGGTCTGAGTACGTAGGAATTTGATCTGATCGATTAAGATTTTCGCCAGTTCCAGCGCTTTGGAGCGGTGCGAAAGCCCTTTTTTGACATCGTTGGCTAATTCACCGAGCGTTTGTGCGTATCCGGCAGGGGTAAAAATCGGATCGTACCCGAATCCGTTTTCCCCTTTTAAAATTGTTCCGACACTTCCGTGCATCCAGCCATGCACACAGCTCTCCCCCTCTTTCGAGACAATCGCTATGGCAGCCGTATAGTGTGCATCGGAGCACTCTGCCCCTTTTTCTTTCAATGCTTCTACGAGTTTGAGCAGATTATCCCGATCACTGGCCCCCTCTCCCCCGTAGCGTGCACTGTAAATCCCGGGAGCACCGCCAAGAATATCCACACTGATACCGCTGTCATCGGCAATGACGACGGCCTCGGCATCTCCCAGCGCGGCATACACCGCACGCGCTTTGATAAGGGCATTCTCTTTAAATGTAGCGCCGTCTTCGATGATCTCGAATCCCTCGATCAAATCGGTATAGGGGAAAACTTCCCGATCATGAAGAAGTTCGATAATCTCTCGGACTTTCCCTTTGTTTGACGTAGCCAAGACGATTCTCATTTCATTCCTTACAATAGACTTTAACTATCGGTGTTTACCCGATGTTTCATCTAAGGGTGTAATATAATACTGAAAATTTTAACGTATCTAAGGTTGCACGGTGTTTAAAACGGTTCTCCCCCTCTCCGCGATTTTATCGCTTCGTTTTTTCGGTCTTTTTTTAGTTCTTCCCGTACTCTCTGCTTATGCACTTAATCTCGAAGGCGCCACTCCGATTCTTATCGGTGTCATCGTCGGCGGATATGCTCTGACTCAAGCTATTTTTCAAGTCCCGTTCGGTGTCATGAGCGATAAGATCGGCCGTAAGCCGACACTTCTGATCGGTTTGGTCATCTTTTTGGTCGGATCGATCATCTGTGCCGTCAGTACCGATATCTATATGCTGATGGTTGGACGTTTTTTACAGGGTGCCGGAGCAATCGGAGCAGTTATCCCTGCCATGATAAGCGATTTGGTGAATGAAGAATCTCGCGGTAAAGCAATGGCGCTTATGGGTGGAACCATCGCGATTAGCTTCGCCGCAGCAATGGCTTTAGGACCGGTTCTTGCGGCCTATGCCGGATTTTCGTCACTCTTTTGGATCGCTGGAGTTTTATCGATACTCTCCATGATCGTCCTCTTTACCAAAGTCCCGACTCCTCCGCGTATTCGTCATATCTACCATTCATCAACAACAACCAAAGATATTCTAAAAGATCCGAATCTGCTCAGTATGATTATTACCAACGGGATGCAAAAAGGGCTGATGACCGTTTCATTCGTCCTCATCCCTATTTTTCTTACCCAACCTGAATACGGCTTTCTATGGGATAAAAAAGATCTATGGCAGGCGTTTATACCGGCAATGGTCATGGGTCTCTTAGCCATGGGACCAGCAGCGGTGTTCGGCGAAAAATACAATAAACCGCGTGAAATATTTTTGATCTCTATCGTTCTCTTTATCGCAGCCTTTACCCTTATGGGCTTTGCCACAAAAAGCTGGGAATTTATTGTGGGCGTTGTCAGCTTCTTTATGGCATTCAACATGATGGAGCCGCTTGTACAATCGATGAT
Organism: Sulfuricurvum sp.; assembly: GCF_049277495.1. GTDB lineage: Bacteria > Campylobacterota > Campylobacteria > Campylobacterales > Sulfurimonadaceae > Sulfuricurvum. The sequence goes on from NZ_JBASYM010000056.1 coordinate 10,358, forward strand.
CTCCAAATATGCCAAAGTGCATCAAAAAGGGGCCGCACTCGGCATTGCCAACGGATTTGCCTACTTTATGACGTTTATCGGAGGTGCTGCCGCGGGGATTGCCCTCCAATATTCAAGTCGCGAAGTATTCACGGTCACGCTGATCGTTATCACTACGTTATGGCTCTTATGGACATTCAAAATGCAAAATCCACACCGTTATTCGCATTTGTATCTCTCACTGGATCATGTTGATATGGAAAAATTAAATAATTTGGAACATGAACATATCGCAGAATGGTTTATCAATGAGACCGAAAATATTGTCGCGGTAAAATACCGTAAAGATATGGTTGAAGAAGAAGCTATTAGAGCGAAGATTATTAAATAAATTTTTGTCATCCCCGACCAGATCGGGGACCCATCTTTAATTCACTATCAAACTACCATTTAATCCAAACCATGTATCCAAAAGCAGATGTAAAACTACACCAAAATTTATTGCGTATCTGTAAAATGCAAAAAAAGCTTCATTTGCTCGTGCATTTTTATATTGATACTGCTCATCATTCGTTAATATTTTCCCCTTGAATTTTGCAAGATACGCATTAATACGTGCCAAGGCATGTTCGTTTTTTATCTTCCAAAAAGAAGCGGTAAAATATATAAAACAATAAGGTATCAGACTGCCTGGCATTACAAATATCACCAACATGCAAAAAACACTTAAAAAATAAAGTGGAGATAAATGGAACCAATCCATTCCGGCAAATACATGAAGAGGTATACTTATCATCAGAAGAAAATCTCCGAAACTATATCTCTTCGTTTGATGCTTATAAAAATTATTTACTTCTATCTCTTCCCTATTCATTGGTTCATCCATGAGCTTCTTCCGATGAAGTTCCATCGCGATTTCCCGCTCGGGACTTTTGAGAGTGCAGTATGGACGGTATAGGATCGTCAGATACGCCCCTATCGCCATAATGATTCCAGAAAAAATATAAAGCGGCATGACCCATGGTGCCATTTCGTATGACCTTTGATTAAATAATCGCTTATTATACAAAAATTATTAGATTATGTTAAATAATAAAAACGGAAATTAGGGATGGATTCCCAATCGAGTTGGGAATGACGAAGAGTAAAGGCGAAGAGCATTAAATAATTTGTCATTTTGGACTGCACGTGCCCTTTAGGGTAGATCCGCAATCTAAGATCCTGAATTAAATTCAGGATGACGAGAATTACAGTTTTATAACTCTAACAAGTGTCCCCGCTTCCAAATCCCCATCTTCTTCGCCGCAGATCATCAATCCGGCATTTCCCAGAAGGTTGGTCAATATCGCGGAACTTCCCGTCTTTTTCCCCTCAAAATCAACCCAGTAACGGCCATCTTCGAAACACAGATTACACGCCGTGAATTCGCTTTTATTGGAACGTTTGGAAAATGGGACCTTGAGCGTCGCTTCGATAGGTTCATAAGGATTTTCACGCCCCATCATTCGGGCTAAGAGCGGAGCCGCATAGAGGATAAAGGTGACCGTGGATGAGTAGGCGAACCCCGGGAGCGAGACAATAAACTTCTCTCTGCGCTGCGCCACCATCACATGTTGCCCGGGTTTGATGTTAACCCCTTTGAAAATGACCTCGGCACCGAGTGCAGGAACGATATGTTTGACAAAATCGTAGTCTCCGACACTCACGCCGCCCGTGCTGACGATAATATCACACGAGTGCATTGCTTCCTCAAAACGCTCCATGATTGCGCTTTTATTATCTCCGACTATTCCCATCTGTACACTCTCTCCTCCGAGAGAATCGACGAGGGCTTGAAGCGTGTAGCTGTTGGAACTTCGTATCTGGCCTGCATGACTCGCACTCTCGCCGATATCAAGTATCTCACTCCCGGTCGCGATAATGCCGACACGGGGACGCTGTACGACACGGATCATCACACGATTGATCCCCGCCAAAACACCGATTTCGGCAAATCCGAGCTTGGTCCCTTTTGAGATCAATACTTCACTGCAGCGATAACTCTCACCGACCGGCCGCGTCGCAAAACCATAGGGTACCGGCTTGGTGATAATGATTCGATCTCCATCCACACGGACATTTTCGATCGGGATCAGGGTATCTGAACCGCCGGGCATCAATGATCCCGTAAACGTTTTAATACAAATACCGCTCGTCACATCCGCTATCTTCTCGGCTCCGGCAGGGTTGTCTCCCTGAATTTCCAGAGAGTCCAATGCTTCCAAATCGCTGTGGAGTATCGCATATCCGTCCATTGCCGAGGTTGGATGCGTCGGATAATCTTCATCGGCAACAATATCTTCCGCCAAAACACGTCCCAAAGCGGAACTCAAAAAAATCCGTTCGCTTCGGATATTTCCCATACTCAAAAGGCTGATCATGTTTTGTGAGGTTTCATACGAGATCATACGTCTCCCCCCAACAATCCCGCTCCGGAAATCGGAGTAGAACGTTCCCGCGCATAGATTCGTTCTCCGTTTTTCAGATCGTACTTCCAAATCGGTGCGGAAGCTTTGAAATCTTCGACAAACTTCTCGATCGTTTCCAGTGCAACACGCCGTTTCGGAGAAAATACCGCCGCGATATAGCTCGATTCATGAACCATTACATCGCCCCGGCTGTGCGCCATTTTGAGCTTAGCCCCTAACGGTTCGACTTTAGCCTGCCATGCTTTAAACCATGCGTCCAGAATCGGCTCATACACATCGAAACTAAGTCCCTCGATACCGTCTTCCTCACGCACGGTACCGATAAAAGGGATATAAGCACCATAGTTATACTCCGCTTCTTCCGTGTACCATCGTGTAATTATCTCAGGGACGTTCAAAGGACCGTCATAAAGTTCCAACATACTCATCCACCGCATACCGGGGGGAGAAGAGAGACTTTATCCCCTGATTTGAGGGACACATCCAACGATGCCACAAGTGTATCATTGACCGCGACGGCACAATTTTCAATCCATTGAGCCATTTCGCTATCTTGTTTTAACACTTCTGCGACATCCCGTAAAGATGCTGCTTCCATCGTCATGGCCGCTTTTTGAATCGGCCCTAAGAATTCGATTGTCACCATGACAATTCCCCTTTTTGGGTAGTTTTATTGGTGTAAATTATAGCAAAAGAGAACTAACAGTCCCTTTGAGTATAATTGTATTTTCATATTCTAAAGAGGGATTATTTTGATTTTCGGAAAAATTGACTTTTTAAATCTCCTCCCCTTTCATGTCTTTATCAAACGCTACGCCCGCAGTACCCGATATCAGCAAACACTCCATTATCATAAAGGTGTCCCCTCGGCATTGAACCGTGAATTCGCCATGCGTCGCATTGATGCGGCATTTATCTCGAGTATTACGGCTAAAAACTGCCGCCATTTCGGCGTCGGGATCGTAGCTCAGCGCGAGGTTTTAAGCGTCTTGTCGCTTCCCAACGCCGATAAATCCGATGCCGATTCGGCGACCTCCAATCTCCTCTCCAAAATCCTTGATATTAACGGAGAAGTACTGATCGGAGATAAGGCACTGCGCTATTACTACAGCGGAGGAGAGCATAGCGATCTCGGAAAAGTGTGGAACGAGCGGACAGGACATCCGTTTGTCTTTGCCCTTCTCTGTACACACTACCACACGGATGAGCTCAAACGCCTCAGTCATGCGTTTATCAGCAAAAAAGTCAAAATTCCGTATTACATTTTAATGGAAGCGTCACGCCGCAGCGGACTTTCTCCCGCACAGATTACCCACTACTTAAAATTTATCAGCTATAAAGTCGGGATACAAGAAGAAAAAGGGTTCAAACGATTTGTGAAAGAGGCAAAAAAGAGAGGGTTAAATCCCTCTCTCGGAAAGATTCGATATTAATGCGCTAACAGCGCTTCAATCCGCAAAAGTGTCTCGTCGACACCGATAATGGACATCACCGTATCCAGCCCCGGACCGGAGAGTTTCCCCATCAATGCAACACGCAGCGGCTGCCCGATTTTCCCGAATCCGATTTCGAGTTCTGCCACGACCGCTTCCATAACATGGTGATAATCAGTCGGCAAATGAAGATCATGGGCATCTTTCAGTGCTTGGGCAAATTTTTCTAAAATAGCCCGGCTCTCCTCTTTGAACCCTTTTTTGAGTGCCGCTTCATCATACGCGACCGGAGAAACCAAAATCTCACTCACCAGCGACGCCATTTCAGCAATCGTTTTTGCACGCTCTTTGACCGCATCGAGGAGGATTTCCCGTTTATCGTGACTAATCAGCATCACACCGTGAAACTCCAATAAATCGCACAGTTTGTCATTGCTCATATTTTTAATGTAGTGACTGTTGAGCCAATCAAGTTTATCGACGTTATACACGGATGCGGAACGGTTGATATCGCTCGGATCGAAGAGTTCAAGCATCTCATCCATCGAGAAGATTTCCTGATCCCCGTGGCTCCATCCCAATCGAACCAAAAAGTTGAGCAGCGCTTCAGGGGTATATCCCATCGTTTTGTATGCCATAACGTCAGTCGCACCGTCGCGTTTGGAAAGTTTTTTCCCCTCGCCGTTGTGAATCATCGGCACGTGAAAAAATTTCGGTATCGGAAATCCGAGAGCTTCGTACACTACGATCTGCTTAGGGGTATTTGAGAGATGGTCATCGCCTCGGATAACATCGGTAACCCCCATCAGCGCATCATCGACCGCGACCACGAAGTTATACGTCGGTGTACCGTCGGCACGGGCGATAATAAAATCATCGAGAATATCGGCAACGTTAAAAACTACATCCCCTTTCACCCCGTCATGTACCGTAATCGACCCCTCTAGCGGCGTTTTGATACGGATGACCGCTTCGCGTCCCTCAGGCGGAGTCCCGGTAAAATCTCGGTAGCGGTTATCGTACTTCGCACGCTCTTTACGCGCCGTTTGTTCCTCACGGAGCGCTTCAAGTTCTTCTTTGGACATGTAGCATTTATATGCTTTTCCCTCAGCCAGTAATTTTTGGGCATATTCCTGATAAATCGCTAAACGGCTGGATTGATATTCAATCTCTCCGTCATGCTCCAATCCGACCCATTTAAACGCTTCGACGATTGCAAGGGCTGCAGCTTCATCATTACGGCTGAAATCGGTATCCTCGATACGAAGTAAAAATTTTCCGCCGTTGCGGCGGGCCCAGAGATAACTCAGCAACGCCGTGCGCAATCCGCCGATATGAAGATACCCTGTAGGGCTAGGAGCAAATCTGGTCACTACCATGTTGTAAATCCTTTTTGGATGCAATTGCGCAATTTTAGTTAAGGCTATGTTAAAAGCGGGTAAAATAGGAAACTTTACCAAGGAGCATCGATGCGTTCTTTAACCCTTTCCGCTTTATTAGCCACTTTTTTATGGAGTGCCCCGATCGGCGGCGTGGCCGTATTGGTCAAAAACAACCCTATTACTCTCTATGAAGTCACCCAAGAGATGAAACAAAGCGGAACAAGCGCAACCCAGAGTGCCGACACCTTGATCCGCAAAAAGCTGGAACAGCTCGAGGCAGATGAGAAAAAAATTACGGTGACCTCAGCTGAAATCAATGAAGAACTAGCGCGTATGGCGGCTCAAAACAACCTCTCTATGGAGCAGTTTTTAAATGCGATGCAAAACGTTCGGGGATTAAGCGAGAAAGAGCTCAAAGCGAAAGTGGAAGAGACGATCAAAGGGCAAAAGCTTTACAGCTCGATTGCTTTTTCCAAAATGGGTCAACCGACGACCGAAGAAGAAAATGAGTATTATCAACTTCACCTCGATGAATTTTCACGCCCGGAAAGTTTTGATGTAACGACCTATACTTCGACTTCCCAAGAAGCCCTATCGGCCAAAATTGCCGATCCGATGCGCCATTTTGAAAATATTCAGACCAAAGAGGAAAATATCCCTTATAAAGCTATCAATCCTCAGTTAGCACAAATACTCAATAAAACCCAAGATGGCAATTTCAGCCCTATTCTCCCTAACGGGAAAAACGGATTTATGAGCTTTTACATGCGCAATAAACAAAACGTCGTGACCGAGAGTCTCGAGTCTGTACGCCCACAAATTTCCAATGCGATTCTCGGTGAAAAACGGAATCAAGTCCTCAATGACTATTTCACCCGCCTGCGATTGAGCGCGGAGATTAAAGTTATACGCCTTCCCTAAGTTAGGGAAGCGCCCTCTCTTCTTTTATCGTACCATCTCATTCAAGATGGCAAAGAGTTCTTTACTCGCTTCTTCCGCAGCTTTAAAGCAAGCAATAACCTCTTGATCGTTTTTGACTGAGTCTTTTTTCAATAATTCCATCGCCTTTCGAATCTCTTCATGCACTTTCTTGTGCGGTTCCAAGAGTTTCCCGTATGCAGGCAATTGGCCGAATACCGTTTTCCCCTCGCCTTGCTCGTACCAATGTCCGAGGGCACAGGAATGGTGGTCGCTGAATCCATTTTGCTGCTCAACTTTCCCTTCAAATCCGACCTCATACGCACGGGCTTTAAAGATCATATGGTCAATCTTCGCCATATTGGTGAAAATTTCATAGCTGATCGCCTGATTGTCTTCTTTGATTTTCTCGACATTGCTGATTAATTGCGACATGACTTGTTTAAAGGCATCCAAACGCTGCGTTGAATCAACCGCATACTCTTCGACCCGCTCGCTATTTTCCAACATACCGACTGAATTTTGTTTCAAGACACTGATGTTGGATTCCACTTCACTCGTCGCTTTTTGTGTCCGCTCTGCCAGCTTACGCACTTCATCGGCAACAACGGCGAATCCTCGCCCGTGTTCTCCCGCCCGCGCAGCTTCGATCGCCGCATTAAGCGCCAAGAGATTGGTCTGATCCGAGATATCTTTAATCAGAGTGATGACATTTGAAATTTCACTCACATTGTGATTCAGCTGTTCGGAGTTGCTGCGCGAATCATTAATCATTTCGGTAATGTTGGCCATACTCGTCATAATCTCATCGGTCTGCGTACTCACTTGATCGACAACGTTTCCGGTTTCTTCGTTTAACTGGTTAACCTCGTTAAGATCTTTTATACTGCTTTCCAGGCTCCCGCGAAGGTTCCCTGCATTGTCAATCGTTCCGCCGATCATTCCATGTGCCAATGCCAATGAAATCGCGTTTTTGCGGTTTTGTTCTTCCATTTTTTCTTTTGCGAATGATGCCTCTTGAGCTTTCCCCTGTGCTTCAACCGCGATCTTTTCAACTTTTTCAATAAAGATATTGAAACTTTGCGCAGCTTTCCCGATCTCATCATTCGAAGAGATACGGAGCCGTTTGCTCAAATCAGCATCCCCGCTTGCAAGTTCCTGCGCTATAGCGTCAAGGTTTTTGATCGGTTCCGTAACGGCTCGGCGTACGATAATAACCAATAACACTAAAATAATAATATCGATGAATGACATAATGACCACTTGGCGCAAGAGTGAATTTTCCGATTCGCTGATCATACTTTCGACCGTTTCCAGTTTTTCACCGGTCAAAGCGTACCCCACGATGTTTTTGGAAAAATCTTTGATCGCGATAGGGGTCACATAATAATTTTCAGTTTTAAAGGAACCTTTTTGAGGGTCAAAAACTGTTGAATCCAGCTCTTTTAAAAACGCTTTGTCGATCGTATCCTTTTTCAGTGCCAGCGTATAGTCGGCACCGATTTTAGGGGCATCTTTCAGCTCTTTGGCAACACTCAGATAGCCATTATTGACGGCTACGATCACTTCAGCCCCATAATTTTTCCGCATGTCTTTAACGATAGAGTTCAGCCCCTGCATAAACTCCACAGAACCCAAATACTCACCGCCTGAAATAATAGGGGCAATCCCTCTAAGTTCGAGACCCGCATTCCCGACCTCGATGGCGACAAGAGGTTTTCGGCTCTCTTTAACCGCAAGAATGGTTTTTCGAAATCCGGACAGATCGTCACCGTATTTTTCGGGTTTCCACACACGGATAAAGCTGTGTACATTTTGGTCATGTACATGAATTTTAATATTGCCGAATTTGGTATTCTCTTTATACTCTTTGGATAAAGACTTCAGACTCCGGAGGGTAGCTTCCCTGTCCCCGCTAGCAAGGCCGTTGACGACAGCACTGTTTTTTGAAATACCGATGGCATTGGTAATCCCTACATTGTTTTTGGATTCGATTGCTTCGTCAAATACCGTAGTCATCTCTTTGGATTGTGCAGTATAGACATCAGCACGTATCTGATCTACCGAAAGCCAATAATTGACTAATACGATCACAAATCCGACCAAAATCGATGCAATTAACGGGACATGAACCTTTTGTGCGATACTAAGATTATTCACAAATACCTCTTTTTGATGATATCAATCTCCTACAATGGAAATTATCTATTCTCATAGAATAGCGGTTAAATGTAAAATTGACGTAAAATTAATCGAAAATGGCAAAAAAATGATGCACGGAAGAGTCTATTTCAATTCAGATCATTTTGGAAAGAATCTCGATAAAATTTTTGATAAAACAGAAAAATGGAAGGGAGTGGCTGAAAGGGTACAGCGGCGGTTAGCCGTTGTACTTTTCGAGATATTTGGTATCGAAGTTATTGGAAATAAAATCAGGATTTTTCATCATTTTCAAATGAAAAGGAATCGTTGTTTTAATCCCGGTGATCGTGAACTCGCTCAGAGCACGATGCATTCGTGCGATCGCATCATCACGGTTCGTTCCGTACACGATCAGTTTGCCGATCATTGAGTCATACGTCGGAGGTACGATATAGCCGGAATGGGCATGGGTATCTACCCGTACATTCCGTCCGCCCGGAGATATCCACTGCGTGATTTTTCCGGGACACGGCAAGAATTTAATCGGATCTTCCGCTGTGATTCGGCACTCGATCGAGTGGCCGCTGAGGACAACGCTCTCTTGCGCCGGAAGGACTTCCCCCTCCGCTACGCGGATCATCATCTCAATCAAATCCAAACCGCTGACCATCTCGGAAACCGTATGTTCTACTTGCAAACGGGTATTCATCTCCATAAAATAGAAATTCTTATCGGCATCCAAAAGATACTCGAATGTACCCGCTCCTTCGTATTTGATGAACTTGGTTGCACGAACCGCAGAAGCATGAAGTTCTGCACGTATCTCAGGAGTCAAGGCGACGGCCGGAGACTCTTCGATCAGTTTTTGGTGACGGCGCTGCATTGAACAGTCACGCTCACCGATATGCAACACGTTTCCGTGGCTGTCTGCAATCACTTGCACTTCGATATGGCGAGGATTTTTAATGAATTTTTCCATATAAATCGTACCGTCACCGAATGCGGTTACCGCTTCGGCTTCTGCCGCTAAAAATGCGTTTTCGAGATAACTTTCATCTTCAACGACACGCATCCCGCGCCCGCCGCCGCCGGCTGCTGCTTTGAGGATAATCGGGTACCCGACCTCTTTTGCACGTACCGCGGCATCGGCGATATCTTTAATTGCTCCGTCAGATCCGGGAACAACCGGAACGCCTGCGGCGATCATGACATCTTTCGCTTTTGATTTATCGGACATCAATACCATTACTTCAGGAGTAGGTCCGATAAACTTAATCCCGTGATGGGTACAAATTTCAACAAAATTTTGATTTTCACTCAAAAATCCGTATCCCGGGAATACGGCATCGCATCCGCTGATTTCACATGCTGCGATAATAGCGGGGATATTAAGATAACTTTGTGAGCTCGGAGCGGCTCCGATACAAATAGCTGCATCTGCAAGCTTAAGATAAGAAGCCTCTTTGTCCGCTGTCGAATAAACAGCTACCGCTTCTTTACCCATCTCTTTGATCGTACGGATAGCACGAAGCGCAATCTCGCCGCGGTTTGCGACTAAAATACGTTTGATTTCCGCCATGATTAGAGCTTCTCGACAGCGAATAATGGCATATCGTACTCAACTGCCTGCGCATCCGAAACAAGAACACTTACAATTTTACAATCAAACTCGGCTTCGAGTTCATTCATGATTTTCATTGCTTCAAGTACTGCAATAACTTGCCCTTTTTTCACACGATCGCCCACTTTTACGAAGGGAGCCGAATCGGGTGAAGGAGAGGCATAAAATGTCCCGACCATTGGAGAGACGATCATATCACCGGTATGCACAGGGGCTGAAGGTACTGTTTCAGATGCTGCAGACACAGCAACCGGAGCTGCCGCAACTGCTACAGGAGCTGCCATCACAGGTGCGGCAACCGCACCGATATTTTTTTCAAGTTCAATCGAAAAAGCGTCTTGAGTAATTTTTAATTTTGAAAGAGTACTTGCGTCAAACTCTTGCAAAAGGGCTTTAATTTGTTTCATATCCATCGGAAAATGCTCCTAAAAGTAGGGTAATAGATGTGTTATACTACCACAAATAAAATTAACAACGGATATGAAGATGGGTCTCAAAAGCGACGGATGGATACGGGAAAAAGCATTAAATGAGGGGATGATCTCCCCGTTTTGCGAAGATCAAGTGGGTGTAGGTGTCGTCAGTTACGGACTTAGTTCTTACGGATATGACATCCGTGTGACCAACGAATTTAAGATTTTTACCAATCTAAACTCCACTGTTGTCGATCCGAAACATTTCGATGACATGAACGTCGTCGACTTTACGGGTGACGTCTGTATCGTACCCCCTAACTCGTTCGCATTGGCGCGGACGGTGGAATATTTTAAAATTCCCCGCGATGTTTTAGCCATCTGTTTGGGTAAATCTACCTACGCCCGCTGCGGGATCATTGTCAATGTCACCCCTTTTGAACCTGAGTTTGAAGGACACATTACGATCGAAATTTCAAATACGACTCCCCTCCCGGCAAAAATTTATGCCAACGAAGGGATTGCGCAAGTCCTCTTTTTGCAAGGAGATGAGATGTGCGAAACCAGCTATAAAGACAAAAGCGGCAAGTATCAAGGACAAGAAGGGATCACGCTTCCACGGATTTTAAATTAACTAGTGGTACAATTCCGGCAAAATTCCACGCAAGGACATACAATGTTGCACGAATACCGCGATGTTATCACCCATATGAAACAAAATGATGCGGCTAATGCCCATTTTTTGAAAATTTTCGATCGTCACAACGATCTTGACAACCAAATCTCAAAAGCTGAAAACGGTGAAGTACCAATGACCGATCTTGAGCTTGAAAAACTTAAAAAAGAAAAATTGTTGCTCAAAGACGAAGCGTATGCAATGATCATCGAATACAAAAAAGAGCACAGCCTCTAATTTTCTTTCTCTCCCCGCTCGGGGAATTCTTTCTCACTTTTTCTACTTCAGTTGATTTCCTTTTTAGCTATAAATGGATACGATTTATTTTTTATGACTTCATCCAAGGGATAATAGAATGATTGCTGCCACTTCTTATACTGCGCTGTCCGAGTTTGGACGTTCATTATTGAAGCGCCCGACACTTTCCGAAGGGCTTCCGATGATATCGGAGTATGCCAAGCAAGTAAGCGGTGCCGAACGTTGCTCTATTTTCATATACAATCCAAAACTCAAAATGCTGTGGACGACTTTGGCCGATGGAGTCGAAAAAATTATGGTTCATCAGGATGACGGAATCGTAGGGCATACGGTTAAAGACGCGAAACCTATTTTAGTCAACAACCCTTATGAGGATGACCGTTTTTTTCATGCGGTCGATAATAAAACCGGTTTTGTCACCGAAAATATCGCGTCCATCCCAATTCTCGACTCATCCCGCCATGTAATAGGAGTCTTTCAGCTCCTCAACAAACCCGGCGGATTTTCCCGCGAAGATGCCAAATTTATGATATTTTTCGCCCACTATATCAGCGGCTACATCGAGTTGGCCATATTATTCGATGATGACGCCACACTGCTCAAAAAGGGGATTGAATGAGTTTAGCAATATACAAAAGGATTGCCGATTTCGGCAAACGGCTGACGCAGCTCGACCAGATTGAAGAAGCGCTTCCCACAATCTCCGAAGAGGCCAAAGCCATTGTCAATGCGGAACGCTGCTCGATCTTTATCGTCGATCGTGCCGGAAGTATGCTTTGGACAAAACTGAGTGACGGAATCGGGCGTATTGCAATCGGGATCGATTCAGGGATCGTCGGCGATACCGTCCACACTAAAACGGTGCAGATGGTCAACAATCCCTATGAAGATAGCCGCTTTTTATCCAAAATCGATGAAAAAAGCGGTTTTGTGACCCGCAATATCCTCGCCGTTCCTATCTTTAACTCACGCCAAGAGGTAATCGGCGTCATCCAATTACTGAACAAATATAACGGTGATTTTAATGAAAATGACGAAGGGATTATGAGTTTTTTTGCAAACTATATCAGCGGGACACTTGAATTGGCACTGCTGATGGAAAAAAAATAATTTTACAATAATTCGCGGTTCATCCAATGGCTGAGAACATAGAGTCCCCAAACATGCTGTTTAAAGCGGCCTTTTCGGCCCATTTCAATATATTCATCGATGACGTGCGGGTGGAATAACCCCGTTTTTGCATTGACTTCCCGGATCAGCTCAATTCGCCCGGAAGCGATCAGCCACTCCATATACGGATTTGCAAATCCTTTTTTCTTGCGATCAATAATTTCATCACTTAGATAATTCCGCGCAATTTGCTTCAAAAGCGTTTTGGTTTCTCCCGAACCGATACGCAATGCCGGATCGATTGACAGTACGCTCTGGGCTAAACGATGATCTAAAAAAGGGGTCCGGGCTTCGATCGTATGGGCCATGGAAACCCGATCAAGCTTGGTCAGAAAATGTTCTCCGACAAATAGTTTGAGATCAATCATACTGTACCATATGCTCGGATCACTATGGGCACTTTGTTCAAACATATCTCGATAGTTTTGCAAGAACCGCAGCGATTCGTTATCGCGAACATTACGGCGGAAAAGCTTGTTTTGCTGCAAATCGGTGAACTTGTCCCCGGATGTCCGAAACAGCAAGGTGTCATCAAAAACCCGTTTATACCATTCCCATTCCCGATTCATCGAAAAATTCGAATGAAAATATTTTTTGAGCCAATTTTTATGGTGCAAAGAGGCCGCTTTTTCGATGTCGAGATACTCAAAATACTGCCGGTATCCTAAAAAAAGTTCATCGCTTCCTTCGCCGCTCAAGATGACTTTATACCCATCTGCCGCGATTTTTTTCAAAAGCAGCGAGAGCGGTAATGCCGCAGGATCATTAAGCGGTTCATCCATATGGATTAGAAGTTCATCCAAATGGTCGTTAAAATCCTCCTTCGAAATAATGACTTCGGTATGTTCCAATCCCAAATATTCTGCCGTTGTTCTCGCATTGGCACGTTCATCATACGCACCGTATTCATTGTACCCGAGAGTAAATACGGGAAGTTTTTTCCCCTGCCGCGCTGCAATCGCGCAGATCATCGCACTGTCCAGCCCCCCGGACAAAAGTGCCGCTGTCGGTGCTTCAGTGTCAAGACGCAGCGCTATGGAACGATGAAGTTCTTCTTCAATACGCTCTAAAGCGGCAGCCAAATCTGTTATTTGCGTTGAGGGGGCATTCAGCAAATCATAGTAACGATGTTTCGTTATTTTCCCGCGCTCAAAGCAAAGCCACTCCCCGCTTTCAAGCTTTTCGATCCCTTTATAAAACGTATGCGGAGGAGTCGGCGCCAGAAAAGAGAGGTATGAGTGAAGGGCTTCATGATTCATTTCAACGGAAGGCAAAAAAGGTTTAATCGCTTTAATCTCCGATGCAAATACAAAACTGCCTTTTCCCTGGTGATAAAACAGGGGCTTCTTTCCGAAGCGGTCACGGACGAGAAAGAGTTTGTCGCCATCCATCAGCGCAAAAGCAAACATCCCTTCCAAGTGTTCTACACACGCGATTCCCCACTCTTCATAGGCTCTCAAAATCACTTCCGTATCACTGGATGTTTCCCATGTTGAACCGCTCAAGCGTTCCCGCAGTGCCTTATGATTATAAATCTCTCCGTTAAAGCTGATGAGCAGACTTCCTCTGCGCATCGGCTGGTGCGACCGCGCATGAGCATCGGTAATCGATAGCCGCTGATGTGCAAGAAAATATCCGTGATCCTCTTCTATCCCGCAATGGTCGCGTCCGCGATGGGTCAATGTTGCTAAGGCCTCACGCGCTTTATGAGGAGAATAATCGCCGATAATTCCGAATACACCGCACACAGGAAACCTTTTTTTTCGAAATTATACGCTATCATAGCCTAACCATAAAAAGTATCTTTTAAAGCACCGGAAACTCATGATACCTATCTCTATATCTCAAAAACAAATTGTTATGAACTTTTTTGAAAATGACATTAAAATCGTCAAGAAATATTTTAATGCCATCGGATTTGATTTTGACGAAGATTTTAGATTTGATGTGTTTAAAGAGTTTATTTATTCTGCTGCAGGAATGTTTAAAGATCTGGATCCCACCATCTATAACCAAGAGCTCATCACCAAATTTAAAACCATACGCTATCTCAATGAATGTTACAGTGATTTTGAACAACGCAGTCTGTACGCACAGAAAGTCTACAGCAAAGATTTTTTGAGCGCACAAGAAGCCTATATGGCTGAAAAACACACCTTTGACACCCTCAAATCCGAACTCCAGATGCTGATTACCAAGGAACAAACACTTTCTGAAAAACGCAAAATGATGGAGGCACAGTTCACCGATCAAGAGAATCCTATTCCCGCAGATCAACGGGATACCTTTGAAGAAGAGCTCAAAAAGACCCGCCGAGATCATGTCGATGCCATCCATATGATAGGGACGCACCGACAAAAGCTTGAAGAGATTCAGGCATTGCTTCAAGCCTTTGAAGAACAGCACAAAGAAGAGTTCCTACGCTATTTTAACGAGATGAAAGAGAAGCTGACGCACCAATATTCCGAGTCCCTGAACTATTTCGGATTTGATTTTAACGAAGCCTTATTCCGTAATTCAGAGCTATCCGGCCCTATTCAACGTTTCAAACGCGAAGCGGGGATCCAAGGCAATATCGATTTATGCAAATACGTCGAATATTATCTGCGCAATGTGATTCTCGAAGCACTGGCGGACATTAACCACAAAGAACGGCTGCTCAATGCAAAGCGCTACTGTGAACGCAAAGGGAATCACTGAATATGTCAACCGTTTTTATCGAGGCTTTCGCCTCACTCGGTCTTTTTATGTTCGGAATGATTTATCTCGAAGATTCTCTTAAAAAGGCTGCCGGGTCATCGTTTAAACGATGGGTAAAAATTTCAACCGATACCAACGCCAAAGCGCTTTTTACCGGAACGGCTGCCACCGCGGCACTTCAAAGTTCTTCCGTCGTCACCCTTATGGCACTCTCCCTAACCGGTGCGGGACTGATGAGCCTCCAAAGCTCTATCGGGGTCATCTTCGGCTCCAATATCGGTACGACGGCGACCGGATGGATTATTGCCATCATCGGATTTAAATTTGACATTAAACTTATCGCTTATGTGATGGTCGGGTTCGGCGGCATCGGAAGTGTTCTCGCAGGCGAAGGAAAAATACGTCATATATTCGGGGGAATTACCGGATTCGGCCTGATATTTTTAGGGTTGGAGGGGCTTAAAGACAGTTTTTCATCTCTCTCCGGAACGGTTGATATCGAAGCCCTGCGCGGGTATAACATTCTAATCTTCTTAATCGTCGGAATGGCTCTCACGGCCATTATTCAAAGCAGTTCAGCCTCTATCGCCATTGCACAAAGTGCTTTATTTACCGGTATTTTAGGATTTGAACATGCTGCGGCATTTGTCATCGGTGCCAATGTCGGGACAACTGCGACGGCATTGCTCGGAGCGATCGGCGGCTCCAGCGATAAGAAACGGACAGCCTTGGCTCATATTCTCTTTAACCTTTCAACCGGTATTGTTGCCTTTCTTCTCCTCTCCCCTATGAGTTGGGCAGTCACCCATATAGGGCTGGATCAGAATGTCGAAGCGCTGGCACTGTTTCATACCCTTTTCAATGTCATCGGGGTTGCCATCTGGTTCCCGCTGATATCCATCCTTACCCAGTGGCTCAAAGGGAAATTTCATGTCATCAAACCCACGGCTACGCTGTACATTCATAATGTAACGTTTGATGTTCCAGCCGTTGCCCATGAAGCACTGCGTAAAGAAATACTTCATCTCGGGCATGAAGTATGCGCGTTTGCCGTCACGGCAATCCATATTCCTCCCGAAGAAGGATTAAAACATAATGCATCCATCTCGAAGCTGTTAGAGGCGTACAAAGAGCCCCTCTCCCTCCCTCTTCATCAGCGCTATAATGATCTCCAGCAGCTGCAAGGGGAAATTCTCGATTATGCTACCGCCCTTTCTAGCCATATTCAGCTCCCGAATGTTCGGAAAGAGTTTGATCAGACCCTTAAAATGGCAACTCAGCTCATCGCTGCTTCCAAATACATCAAAGACCTTCTCGATGATATCAATATGCTCTCCGAAGCCGATACGCGTGAGATGGAAGCCTTCTACCATGAGCTGCGCTATCAAATCCTCGCCCTCTCTATGCACTATAACGACTGGCTCAACGGAGACAGTGAAGCGAGTGAAAAACTCGAAGCTCTTTTCACCAAACTCGATACCAGCTACAAAAACAGTGTCGGAATTCTCAGCGATATGATCAGCGACTATAAAATTTCCAAACAAATGACCGCCATTTTCATGAACATCACCCATATCACCCGCAATTTTTCAAAAGCACTGTATAAAAGCATGAATGAGCAGAGAGAGTAAATGGGCTATTTTCTGCGTTCAAAAAAGACGGACTTGTGTAACGCTGGGGAAAGGGTATTTAGTATTTATGAAGGACGTTTATACTACAATCGATTCTCTTTTAATCATAAAGTAAAGCAAAAATGAATACAGAAAATCATACTATCGGTATCGTTGGTTTAGGTTATGTAGGTCTCCCTTTGGCAGCAGCATTTTCTAAAAAATATAACGTTATCGGATTTGATATCAATACGGAACGGATTCAAGAACTCATTGGCGGATACGACCGCACATTGGAGATTGAAGCGTCTGAGCTCAAATCACTTTGCAACACTATGCAATTTACGTCAGAACTTAGCGCTTTGAAAGCATGTACTATTTTTATTATCACCGTACCGACTCCGATCGATGAGAGTAACCGTCCGGATCTTTCACCTCTTATTTCTTCTTCACGTGCTGTTGCTTCGGTGCTCAAAGAAGGTGATATCGTCATCTATGAAAGCACGGTTTACCCCGGGGTCACCGAAGAAGTTTGCGTGCCTGAGCTGGAACACTTCTCCGGCCTGAAATTCAATAAAGACTTTTTTTGCGGATACAGCCCCGAGCGGATCAATCCGGGGGATAAAGAGCATACGGTAACCAAAATCCTCAAGGTAACCTCCGGCAGTACTCCCGAAACTGCAAAAAAAGTCGATGATCTGTACAAAAGCATTATCACCGCCGGAACCCATCTGGCGAGCAGTATCAAAGTAGCCGAAGCGTCTAAAGTCATCGAGAATACCCAGCGCGACGTCAATATCGCCCTTATTAACGAGCTTGCCCTGATCTTTGATACGATGGGAATCGATACCAATGAAGTCATCGAAGCGGCGGCAACCAAATGGAATTTTATCAAGCTAAAACCGGGGCTTGTAGGGGGGCACTGCATCGGGGTCGATCCCTACTATCTCACCTATAAAGCCGAAGAGCTTGGGTATAAGCCCAATCTGATATTAGGCGCCCGGCAGATCAATAACGGAATGGGGAAATATATTGCCGAAAAAACAATCAAATGTATGATTTCCGCCGATAAAAAAATCAAAAATTCACAAATATTGGTTCTCGGAGTAACCTTCAAAGAAGATTGTCCCGATATGCGCAATACTAAAGTAGTCGATATTATCGAAGAGCTTAAAGAGTATGGGTGCAATGTTGATGTTTATGATCCGTGGGTTGATCCGAATGAAAATAAAAAGCATTACAAACACGGCATTATCCCTGATCCGTTTACACATACAAAGCGCTACGATGCAATCATTTTGGCGGTTGCACATGATCAGTTTAAAAAACTGCGAGATGAAGATTTCCGTAATATTTCAACTGATGCCCCGGTCATTATCGACGTCAAAGGGATTATTCCAAATGCGACATGGAGACTCTGAGAAATGAAAAACTTTGCCCTTATCGGAGCTGCAGGATATATTGCCCCCCGCCATATGAAAGCGATCAAAGAAACGGGCAATACCCTTGTGGCGGCATTGGATAAATACGACGGGATCGGCATCATGGACAGCCATTTCCCTGATGCCCATTTTTTTACCGAATTTGAACGTTTTGACCGTTTTATTGATAAATTTCACCGAGACAGTGACCAAAGAATTGAATATATCGCCATCGCAAGCCCAAATTATCTGCATGACAGCCATATCCGCTTTGCCCTCAAAAGCGGAGCGCATGCGATTTGCGAAAAACCCCTTGTGCTGAATCCCCACAACATCGACCAACTCAAAGTGATCGAAGAAGAGACCGGTAAAAAAGTTTACACAATCTTACAACTTCGCCTCCATGATTCCATCATCGCCCTCAAAGAAAAAATCGCTAAAGAGTTAACCGAAAATCCGAACAAAGTTTATGATATCGATCTGACCTATTTAACCAGCCGCGGACGATGGTATTTCATGAGCTGGAAAGGCGATGTTGCCAAATCTGGAGGCATCGCAAGCAATATCGGAGTGCACTTTTTTGATATGCTGAGCTGGATTTTCGGTCCCGTCGAAGAAAACATCGTCCACATTAAACAGCCGGACACAAACGCCGGATACCTGAAGCTCAAAAATGCACGTGTACGGTGGTTTCTCTCGGTCAATTACGACTATATACCCGATGAGATCAAAGCAACCGGCAGTCGCACATACAGAAATATTACGGTCGACAACGATACCTTTGAATTTAGCGAAGGATTTACCGACTTGCATACCATAAGCTACAAACATATTTTAGAAGGATACGGTTTTGGCTTAGATGACGCACGTCATTCGATCGAAATCGTTTCGGCTATTCGTAAACTTGAGCCGATCGGTCTAAACGGCACCTATCATCCCTTCTGCGAGAAAGTCGGCAATGCCTAATTATTTCGCACACGAAAGTGCTTATATCGATGATGGAGTTTTGATTGGTGATAACACCAAAATTTGGCATTTTTGTCATATCCTAACCGGATCACGGATTGGAAAGAACTCTTCATTCGGACAAAACTGCGTTGTGGGGCCGAACGTCACTCTCGGCAGCGGAGTCAAAGTCCAAAACAATGTCAGTATTTACGAGGGGGTAGAGTGCGAAGATGATGTATTTTTGGGTCCAAGCATGGTATTTACCAACGTCACCAATCCAAGAGCCTTTATCGTCCGCCGCGATGAATTTAAAAAAACCCTCCTTAAACACGGATGCAGCATCGGTGCGAATGCTACAATCATTTGCGGTATCACGATCGGAGAGTACGCGCTAATCGGCAGCGGCGCCGTCGTTAACCGTGATGTCAAACCTTACGCGCTCATGGCAGGTGTTCCGGCTCGTCAAATCGGCTGGGTCAGCCGTGCCGGCAATACACTCCATTTCGACGAAAATGGCGAGGCCGTAGATAGTTTTGACGGAAGCCGATATAAAATTATTGATGAGACCGTAGAGCTAATAGCATGAAGATCGATTTTGCCAATCTCCGATATCAGCATTCTCTATATCAAGAGGAGATAGAACACGCCGTTTTAAACGTCATGCATAAGTGCAATTTCATCATGGGAGAGGAAATTGCGGAGCTTGAAAAGTCATTAGCCGATTTTACCGGTGCAACCCATGCCATCACCTGCAGCAGCGGTACGGATGCATTAGTATTGGCCATGATGGCACTGAACATCCTCCCGGGTGACGAAATCATTACGACCCCTTTTACCTTTATCGCAACAGCGGAAACGATCGCATTTTTAGGGGCAAAACCGGTATTTGTCGACATCGATGCAATCACCTATAATATTGACGTTTCGAAAATCGAAGCGGCCATTACCCCAAAAACAAAAGCAATCATACCGGTAAGCCTCTACGGCCAGCCTGCCGATATGGATGAGATACAGGCTATAGCAGACAACTATCATCTCAAAATCATTATTGACGGCGCACAAAGTTTCGGAAGTACCTACAAAACAAAAACTGACAGCTGTCTGGGAGATATCTCCTGTACCAGTTTTTTTCCCGCTAAACCGCTGGGATGCTATGGAGACGGCGGAGCCGTATTTACAGATAACGAAGCTTTAGGTGAAAAGCTCAAGTCGCTCAGACTCCATGGCCAGACCAAACGGTATCACCATAAATACATCGGGATGGGAGGACGCCTCGATACGATCCAGGCTGCCGTTTTAAACGTCAAGCTTAAGTATTACCGGCATGATCTTTCTCTGCGCCAACACGTTGCCAATACGTATTCAAAGGTTCTAGCAGACAAAGATTTAATTTTACCGACGATAAAATCGGATCGTACTTCCGCGTGGGCGCAATATTCGGTGCGGATACAGGATCGCGACACGGTACAAAACAGACTAAAAGCAGCAGGTATCCCCACAGCGGTACACTATCCCCTGCCCCTTCATCTGCAAGAGTGTTTCGATTATTTGGGATATCAATCCGGCGATTTTGAAATCAGCGAAATGATCGCGAAAGAGATTTTGAGTTTGCCGATGAATCCGTATTTGAATGATCAAGAGATCAGCTACATAGCGGGATGTTTATGAGAAAAATGTTTTTGTACTGCTTCCTCATCATCTCTGCTCAAGTGATCCGTACAATTTGAATCATCGTAAATTGACATAAAAGGAATGGCCGATATGAAGCTTTTTTTTACAAAACTTTTTTCCATTCTGAGCAAACACGACCTGAGGTTTCTTACGCTTTTACTCTTTGTTTCCGTGTTCATTTCCTTAATTGAGATGATTGGTGTCACTGCCATTTTACCTTTTATCAATATTGCCAATAATTTTTCAAATATCCACACGAACCGCTATCTGGAGCAAATCTATACTTTCTTTCAATTTCATAATGACGTTGATTTTGTCGTTGCTATCGGCATTATCCTAGTGTTCTTTTATTTTTTGCGCAGTCTTCTTAATCTCGGCTATTTTTATCTGCTCGCTAAATTTTCAAAAGGGAGATATCATCTGCTGGCCTATCGGCTTTTTGAAAATTATCTCGGGATGAGCTATCGTTTGTTTATTGACAAAAATAGTGCGGAGCTGACGAAAGCAATCATTAACGAAGCTCAAAACATGACCAACCTTCTTTCCGGGCTTCTCCTCATGCTGAGCGAAGTATTTGTTGTTATTTTTATCTACGCGATCATGCTCTATATCAATTGGAAAATCACCCTTTTAATCAGCATAATCTTAATCGTGAACGCTCTTTTCTTAGTTAAAACTGTCTCGCGTGCGATCAAAAAAGCCGGAGTATCCCGCGTAGAACATCAAAAAAAGTTTTTCGAAATTATTCAAAAAAGTCTCGGGAATTTTAAAATGATGAAACTGACCGCGGGTACCGAACCGATCCTCCATGAATTTGATCACGCCAGTTCAGGCTATGCGCTCGCCAATATCCGCAACGAAACCCTTAGCCAATTTCCACGCCTTTTTTTAGAGGCTTTAGGCTTTGGAACCATCATCTTTATTGTCATTTATCTCGTCTATAAATATCAAACTGATATTTCAGGAACCTTGGCGCTAATTTCAATGTTTATACTTGGGCTCTATCGTTTGATGCCCTCTGCCAATCGCATTTTATCCGGCTACAATCAAATTTTGTTCAATAAAAGCGCCCTCGATATTATCCATAACGATCTTATGTATGATCCTGAAAATCTCGGTCAAGACGCTATCTCTTTTCAGCAATCAATCGATTTGCATCATGTCAGCTTCGAATACGACGAGTCTAAACCGATTTTATCGGATATGTCGATTCAAATTTCTAAAGGGGACAAAATTGCATTTATCGGTGAAAGCGGCAGCGGAAAATCAACCCTTATCGATCTCATCATCGGGCTGTACCGTCCTAAGAGCGGTTTCATCACGGTTGACGGCATTTTACTGAATGAAGACAATATCAAATCATGGCGGCAAAAAATAGGCTACATTCCGCAGAATATTTATCTTTTTGACGGAACCGTCGCTCAAAATGTTACGTTTAACAAACCCGTCGATGAAGAAAAAATCAGGCACGTCCTTGCGCAGGCCAATATTGCAGATTTTTTGACCACCAACCATGAGGGAATCTATACAAAAGTCGGAGAGAACGGAATCAATCTCAGCGGTGGACAGCGTCAGCGGATTGCCATTGCGAGGGCTCTTTATAACGATCCTGAACTCCTGGTTTTGGATGAAGCCACCAGTGCCCTCGACGCAGAAACCGAAGCAAAAATCATGGATGAAATCTATAAAATATGTGAAAATAAAACCTTGATTATCATCACCCACCGTCCGAGTACGATTACACGATGCAACAAGGTCATAACCTTATGAGTCTAAAATCTTTTTATGAGCACAAAATAAAAAAGATTTTTTCTATTCTCTACAGCATAAGGCAGAAAGACACCTATCATCAGTTAGATAAATGCGATGTATTATTGATATGCCACGATCATGATTTGGGCATGACTTTGGATGGAAAAGCCTACTCTCCCATCATTGACAGCATGCTTGAAGCATTAGAGAAACACGGCTGGATTTGCAGACGATTTGCTCTCCCGTTCTCTATCCTGGTCGGTGAAAAAGCGTTTGCAGCTCCGGTAAATGCTAACAGAAGAATGTTCCTGTCCAGAATACTAATGAAATTGGCCGAAACCTACAGAAAAATCAGGCACCAAACAAATGTTTCGGATGAAGCTTTCGCGCTATCCTCAGAAAACTTCTATTTTGAACTTTTTAAGAAGATAGAATGCAAATGCATAATGGGTATCGGATTAAGCAGCGACATCTGCAGGGCCTCAAACAGATTGGGCATTTTTTCGTTAGAAATCCTCCACGGTATCGGACTTCCTGAAATTTCACAAAAATTAAATCGACAAGAACCGCAGGCTTTGCCCAAAGGGATACTCTCGTTCGACACTATTTCTACGCAAGCGTATTCCGTACTTGCATCCAAAGAGGTTACGGTCAAACAGACGCCTCACCTATGGCTTAACCGTTTTACCGATGAAAACCGTGCAAACCTGCCCGCAGAATGGAAAAAAAGAGTTGAAACAAATCAAAAATATCAAAAAAATATTTTGATTACGCTCCAGTGGGGATATGACGGAGAAGTCCCTCTTTTACAAAATATTTTGAACAACGGGATTCTGTCCGAAGCGATAATCGAAGCGATAAAAGAGACGGGAAATGAGATCTTTTGGTGGATCAGGCTACATCCTGTCCAGCTCAGAGGCAGAAACTATCGACATCATAAAGAGTTTCTTGAAAATTTGTCATCACGCTTTAAAAATTGCGAATGGAGAGAAGCCTCAAGTCTTCCGCTGCCGGCCTTATTGCAACAATGCGACGGTCATATAACGATGATTAGCGGGTCAGCCTACGATGCATCATTTTTTGGAGTACCCACGCTGCTTCTTTGTCCTACGCTGCAAAAAGGGGGAGTCCATGAAAAATACTTTTCCGATCTCAAAACGTCAAAAAAAGCAATTTTAGGGAAGTTATCGCCTAAAGATATTATTGAATGGGTAAAATACGCTCATCGGCTGCCAGAAAATACAGAGTCTAAAAATATGAGTATCGAAGACGTCATTAAGTGGTCGATGGGAAGGGTTGATAAATAAGATGGAAACGGTTCGAAATTTTCAACAATGTACACGATGTGTTATGGATACGACCGATCCAGCCATTTATTTTGATCAGAACGGTGTCTGTAACCATTGTCATAATTTCCATGAGTCCACTGTAAAAAAATGGTTCCCCAATAAAGAGGGAGAAAAAAAGCTCGCACGTATCTATGAAAAGATAAAAAATGAGAATCGCAATAAACCTTATGATTGTATTTTAGGTCTTAGCGGAGGAGTAGACAGCTCGTATCTTGCTCTGAAACTTTATGAAGCGGGAATCCGTCCTCTCGTTGTACATGTTGACGGAGGCTGGAACAGCGAATTGGCAGTTCAAAACATTGAAAACATCATCCATTATTGCGGATGGCATCTTCACACCATTGTCATCGACTGGGAAGAGATGAAAGATTTACAGCTGGCCTATTTAAAATCCGGTATCGCAAATCAGGATGTGCCTCAGGATCACGCTTTTTTTGCATCGCTGTATCATTTTGCCACCAAACACAATATCAACTATGTCATCAGCGGAGGAAATATCGCAACCGAATGCATATTTCCAAAAACTTGGCACTGGAGCGCTATGGATTCTCTCAATTTAAAAGCGATACACAAAAAATTTGGTACAAAAAAGTTGAAACACTATAAAACTATCGGTTTTTTTGAACTCTATTTTTATTACCCGTTTATTAAAAAAATGAAAACCGTACGCCCTTTGGATTTCATCCCTTATGTCAAATCCCAGGCATTGGAAGAACTGAAAGAGAAAATTGGCTACAAAGAATACCCTAGAAAACACGGGGAATCTATTTTTACGAAATTTTTTCAAAATTACTATCTGCCTATGAAATTCGGATTTGATAAGCGAAAGCCCCATCTGTCCAGCTTGATCGTCACCGCTCAAATGACAAAAGAAGAAGCGTTAAGAGAGCTTGACAAGCCTTTATATGATGAAAAAGAGCTCGTTTCGGATAAAGAATATGTCGCCAAAAAACTGGGTATAACGGATGAAGAGTTGGAAAATATTTTGCAAATGCCGTCGCATACCTATAAAGATTTTCCCAATATGGAAAAACGCTATAAACAAATGAAAAAAGTCCAAAGTTTCTTCTCAAAGCTTTTAAATAAAAATCTATCGAACTACTCCTAGGATATTTATGATTGCAATTCTTGACTATGGAATGGGAAACGTCAAATCCATTCAGAATATGTTTAAAAAAGTAGGTGTTGAATCTATCATCACCGCCGATATCGACACCATCAAAAAAGCAGACAAATATTTACTTCCGGGTGTCGGCTCTTTTGACCATGGAATACGAAATTTAAAAAACTCCTCGTTTTTTGAGACATTGGAAGAAGAGGTTTTAGAGAATAAAAAACCGATTCTAGGCATCTGTCTGGGTATGCAGCTTTTAACCAACAGCAGCGAGGAAGGAACCGAAAAGGGTTTAGGCTGGATCGATGCCGTGACGCAAAAGTTTACCGTTCATGATTCTCTTCCGATCCCCCATATGGGGTGGAACAGGGTCAATCCGATTGACCGCAGCACTCTTTTTAAGGGACTTGCCGATGAAAATAGATTTTATTTTGTACACTCGTATCATGTCGTGTGCCATCATCGTGAAAATATCTTAGCCACATCCGAATATGGATATGAATTTACTTCCGGCATACAAAAAGAAAATATTTTTGGCGTTCAATTCCATCCTGAGAAAAGTCACCGTTTCGGAATGCAATTGCTTAAAAACTTTGGAGAAATATGATGGTTAACGTCAGAGTCATCCCCTGTCTGCTACTGCATAAAGGCGGATTATATAAAACCGTACAATTTAAAAAACCGACATATATCGGCGATCCCATCAATGCGATTAAAATTTTCAATGAAAAAGAAGTAGATGAACTAATCTTTTTAGACATCGATGCAAGTGCCGGCATGAAAGAACCGAATTATAAAGTCATTGAAGATATTGCCAGCGAATGCTTTATGCCATTATGCTATGGAGGCGGAGTTAAAACGATTGAACAAATGAAAAAAATCTACTTTTTAGGGGTAGAAAAAATATCCCTGGGTTCAGCCGCCGTTGAAAATCCGCACTTAATTACCGAAGCATCAAAACTGTTCGGCAAACAAAGCGTCGTCGTGACAATTGATTTTAAAAAAAACTTTTGGGGCCAGCAAAAGGTTTTTATCCGGAACGGAAAAGTAGGTACGGGACTGGATGTACTGACATTTGCACAACAGGCAGAAGCGTATGGCGCCGGTGAAATCATACTTAACTCTATCGATCGTGACGGAATGATGAATGGATACGACATAGAGATGATCACAAAAATCAAGCAAATACTCAACGTACCGATTGTCGCATTGGGCGGAAGCGGAAGTATTACCGATATGCAAAACGTGGTCAAAGAAACGGGAATCAACGCTGTCGCCGCCGGAAGCATGTTTGTTTATCAGGGTCCGTTAAAAGGGGTGCTGATCAACTATCCTTCTTACAGCAAACTTCAAGAAGTATTTGACAGCCAGACAACCCTGCAAAAAGACAGAAACATCACATGAAGTTGAAAATTACCCATCTCACATCCGTACACCCCCGGTATGACACCCGCATCTTTGTCAAAGAGTGCCAAAGTCTTGCTGCCTATGGCTATGATGTCTCGCTGATCGTAGCCGATGGGAAAGGGGATGAAAGCGGGCATGTTTCCATCTACGATGTCGGAAAACCCTCCGGACGGTTTAACCGGATCCTACAAACGACAACATTGGTCTATCAAAAAGCGCTCAAACTTGACAGCGATCTTTATCACCTGCATGATCCGGAACTGATCCCCGTGGGGATAAAACTTAAAAAACTCGGGAAAAAAGTGATCTTTGATGCCCATGAAGATGTCCCGGTTCAAATTTTGAGCAAACCCTATTTAGGCACCGTTGCCAAACAAATCTTCTCTGCCCTCTTTTCCCTTTATGAAAAAACTACGTGCTCCAAATTTGATGCAGTCATAACGGCGACCCCTTTTATTCGCGATAAATTTTCAGCCATTAATCCTCTCAGTGTTGACATCAATAATTTTCCTGTTTTGACCGAATTCGAGAGTAATGTCCGCTGGGAAAACAGATCCGACACAGTATGTTATATCGGGGGAATCTCGACTGTACGCGGTATTTCTGAACTGGTTCTTGCGATGGATAAAGTACAGAGCAACATACAGCTTATCCTTGCCGGTTCTTTTGGCGAAAAAGGGCTTTACGAACAAGTCTGTTCGCTCTCGGGATGGAAAAAAGTCGTCAACAAGGGCTTCGTTGATCGCCATCACATCAAAGAAATACTCTCTTCATCCAAAGCGGGGCTGGTAACGCTTCATCCCATTCGTAATTATATAGACGCTTTGCCGGTTAAAATGTTCGAATACATGGCTGCCGGAGTTCCGGTCATCGCATCGGATTTTCCGTTATGGCGAGAGATTATCGAAAAAAATGCATGCGGATTGTGTGTCGATCCGCTCCAACCGAGTTCTATCGCCGACGCTATCGATTGGATTATCACCCATCCGGCAGAGGCGGAGAAAATGGGTCAAAATGGCCAAATCGCTGCTAAATCTATTTACAATTGGAAACATGAAGAGGATAAACTTTTGCAGTTATACGCAAAAATATTTTCCGGGGCAAAGGAATCATAAATGTATTTTATCCGTCTTTTTTATACCTATATTCTACGGACAGAACCTCCTTATTACACGTATTATTCTCCGTGGCTGGTATTTTGGAAACCCTTGCGGAAATTTATCAACGTTGTCATTATCCCATCACTGCCGTTCAATACGCTGCGGGTATTTCTCTACCGTGCTATCGGGTACAAAATCGGCAAAAATGTTTTTATCGGGATGAAATGCTATCTTGATGATATGGATCCCTCTTTGACATCCATCGGAGACAACGTTACGATATCGTACGGATGCTACTTCGCATGCCACGGCAAACATCAATCCCATACTCCGATTGTGATTGAGCGGGGAGCCTATTTGGGAATGCGATGCAGTGTTATTTCCGGCAAAAATGGACTGATAATCGGCGAGAACTCCATTATCGGTGCCGGCAGCCTCGTTCTTCAATCCATCCCACCCGGGTCAAGCGCTTATGGGGTACCCGCTAAAGTCGCTGCAGGTTCCGATCCCCTATGAAAAGCTTATCCGTTATTATCCCCTGCCGAAATGAAGAACGCTATATCGCTACCTGTTTGGATTCGCTTCTAAACACTACCTATCCGCATGATTGTCTCGAAATTTTAATCATCGACGGAATGAGTGAAGATTCCACCTCTGAAATCGTACGCCGATATCTACACTCTACCCTCTCGATACGGATAATCGACAACCCTGACAAAACGACGCCGAAAGCCCTTAATATCGGGATTAATGCTTCCATGAGCGATTTTATCATCATCCTTTCGGCCCATGCAGATTACCCGGCCGATTATTTTGAAAAGCTTGTCAACGAAGCCATCCGGCTTGATGCTGAGTGCACAGGACCCGTTCTTCAGACCAAAACCTTTGCCGATACCCATACTTCCAATGCGATCATCAATGTCTTAAGCGATCGTTTCGGTGCGGCAAGCCAGTTCCGAACCGGTGTAGCAGCCGTTACACGCGTCGATACCGTTCCGTTTGGATGCTACCGTCGGGATGTCTTTGTACGGTTCGGTCTTTTTGATGAACGTCTGATACGCAATCAGGATATAGAATTGAATAAACGTATTGTTCGCGGCGGCGGAAGTATTTATCTCCTTCCCGATGTCGTCTGCACCTATTATGCCCGGGAGACCTTCAAAGAACTTGCCGCAAATAATTACCAAAACGGCTACTGGAATATCCTAACCGCCTACTATACAAAAACACTCAATTCTCTTAGTCTGCGCCACTTTGTCCCTCTCATTTTCATCATGAGTCTTCTCCTTCCCCTACTTTTATCGCCCCTTCAGCCGGTACTTTTTTGGGTAACCGCCGCTATTTTGGCAAGCTATATGGGAGTAATCGGTTTTCGCGCGTTTAAAATCAAGAAAAACACGACATGGGCTCATCAAATAACCGCATTTGCCGTTTTGCATTTTAGCTACGGGTTTGGCGGTATTGGCGGTATAATAACATTCACTAAAAAAATCCTATTCCGAGACTATTAATGAACTTTTCACTCCCTACTGAGAAACACACAACGCTTCATCTCATCGTTCTAATCCTTTTCGCTTATGCTTTTAGTGTCGCTACACGGCTTATTTGGATCAATTGGGCTTCGGGTATACCGGAATTTTATTGGAATAATCTACTGATGATCAATACCAATGACGGCTACTATTTTGCCGCATCGGCACAAAATGCCCTGACCCATTTTTATGACAACAACCCTCGGATTGCCGGTTTGTGGAGTTCTGCTACGGTTGCCGTGACCGCACTGCTATCCAAATTTTTCCCTATCGAAACCGTCATCTTATATCTACCTGTTTTTGTCTCTTCTTTTGTCGTTGTCCCGCTCATCCTTATAGGGCGGCTTTTTAACGCTCCCTACTTCGGGTTTTTCTCCGCCCTGCTCGCCTCTGTCGGCTGGAGTTATTACAACCGTACGATGGCCGGATATTTTGATACCGATATGTTCTCGGCAATGGCGCCGATGATGATCGTCTATTTTTTGATAGCGACAACCCTGAAAGAAAACATCACATGGATCCTGCTGAGCGCACTCTCGATCATGCTCTATCCGTTTCTATACGATCAGGGGCTTTCCGTCGTCTATGCCATCAGTATTTTTTACATGGGCTATATGCTTATTTTCCACCGCCGCGAGTCTTTTACCTATTTTTCCATTTCAGTTATCTCCGTTGCCCTGTTTTTAATTTCACCACTCATCAAAATACCGATTATTATTGCCCTGATTATTGCCTACCGCAAAGAATGGCTTAATTTTCGACTCCTGCTGATTCTATCGGGAGCGACCTTTCTCCTCTTTTTATTCAACGGCCATGTCGTCTCTTTGATCTGGGCAAAAATTATCGGCTACACGGCAAAAGGGACAGAAAACGAAGCACTCCATTTTTTCCAAGTGACCCAAACGGTTCGGGAAGCGGGGCATGTCCCTTTTTCAGAAATTGCCAACCGTATCAGCGGAAGCATGCCGGCTTTCTTTATCGCTTTTGTCGGATATATCGCGTTAGTCCTTCGGCACAGAGCGTTTATTTTAGCATTGCCGCTCATAGGGATCGGATTATTCGCATTTTGGGGTGGATTGCGTTTTACCATTTATGCTGTTCCCGTCGCGGCAATGGGCGGTGTTTATCTGCTGTATCTTTTGGGATCAGCCCTCTCCAGTGAAAAAGCCAAATATGCCTTTATTACAATCGCTACGTTCATCATGCTTTATCCAAATATCAACCACATTATGCAATATCAGGTTCCGACAGTACTGACGGCCAAAGAAGTCGCTTCGCTCGAAAAACTGGAATCCCTTGCCGATCACAAAGATTACACCATCGCATGGTGGGATTACGGATATCCGCTATGGTTTTATACGCATACCAATACCCTTATCGACGGAGGAAAACATAATCACGATAACTTTATCGTTGCCGAGATTTTAACAACTACTTCACAAAGCGAAGCGGCACGCCTTGCTCGTATCTCTACCGAAACCTATGTTTCTTCAGGGTACCGAGAAATAGCAGACACCCTTTTTATCGACAAAAACGGTTCAGCGATCAATGTTTCCGACTATCTCGATACCCTCCGATATCAAGAATCGGTTGTTTTACCGAAAAAAACCAGAGATATTTATCTCTATCTGCCGTGGAGAATGATGGATATTCTCCCTACCGTAGCCCTCTTTAGCAATCTTGATTTGAATTCTCCGGACAACCGGAAAGAATCTTTTTTCTATACATCATCATCCATACAAGATACCGGTAAAACAATTGAATTGGGTAACGGTATTTCGATACTCAAAGAAAAGAATATGATTAAACTCGGGAACCAAGAAGTCCCGATTAAATCATTTTATCAAGTCGGCTATACTCCGCAAAACATCCTGCAGGTCAACGAACAAACTTTTGCATCCGAAGGGTTAAATGTCATTTATATGGCAAGTTATGGCCGGTTTTTAGTCGTAGATAACGCCTATTTGAATTCGACCTATATCCAGATGTTTGTATTTGAACATTATGATAAAAATCTTTTTGAAGCGGTCTCTCTGGATGGAATGACAAAAATTTACAAGCTTAAGATCTAATGACGACATCACAGCAGTTAATCAAACGCTCTTTTGACATTGTAATTTCTGCCGTCGCTCTTCTACTCACCTGGTGGATTATCCTTATCGCCTTTACGATTGCGGCCATCGAAACCCGTAATAACGGGTTTTTTATCCAATCGCGGATTGGAAAAAATGGGAAAAAATTCCCTCTTATCAAAATCAGGACGATGCGTCCTATCCAAAATCATACGACAACCATTACCGTCACCAACGACCCTCGCATCACGCAAAGCGGGCAATTTTTCCGCCGTACAAAAATTGACGAGCTTCCCCAACTGATTAATGTTCTTATCGGAGATATGAGCCTCGTCGGCCCGCGTCCGGATGTCGAAGGATATGCGGATTGCTTATCCGGAAGCGATGTAGAAATTTTAACGCTTCGGCCGGGAATAACAGGTCCGGCAACACTCAAATATAAACGGGAAGAAGAAATACTTGCCGCACAAGAAGACCCAAAACGGTACAATGATGAAGAAATTTGGCCGGATAAAGTACGTATTAACCTTCAGTATCTGAAAGAGTGGAGTTTTAGCAACGACATTTTGTATCTATGGAGAACCCTTTCACAATGAGCAGACCCCGTCTTTTCCTCTCGCCTCCGCATATGAGCGGAATAGAACAAACCTACATTGCCGAAGCATTCGAGAGCAACTATATCGCCCC
The DNA here is from genome assembly GCF_049277495.1 of Sulfuricurvum sp. GTDB lineage: Bacteria > Campylobacterota > Campylobacteria > Campylobacterales > Sulfurimonadaceae > Sulfuricurvum. The sequence goes on from NZ_JBASYM010000056.1 coordinate 42,181, forward strand.
TTTAGGGCCGATGGTCGAACGGTTTGAGCAAAGTATCCGGGAATTTACCTCTACCCCGAATGCATTAGCCCTCAGCAGCGCTACCGCAGCCCTTCATTTGGCACTGCGGGTTCTCGGTGTCGGGGCAGGAGATGTCGTCTTAGCCTCCTCCTTCACCTTTATCGGTTCCATTGCCCCTATCCTCTATCAAAATGCCATTCCCGTTTTTATCGATAGTGACACTAAAAGCTGGAATCTTGATCCTGAACTTCTTGAAAAAGCTATTGCCGCATCACCGAAAAAACCGAAAGCGCTAATCCTTACTCACCTCTACGGACAATGCGCCGATTTGGCGAAAATTATTGCGATCTGTACTCTCCACAATATTGCCGTGATTGAGGATGCGGCGGAAAGTCTGGGTGCAGCCTATGCTGCCAGTCAAAGCGGAACTTTCGGAATCTTCGGTGTTTACAGTTTTAACGGTAATAAAATCCTCACCACTTCCGGAGGGGGAATGCTCGTCTCCCCCAATAAAGAGCTGATCGACAAAGCCCGTTTTTATTCGACTCAAGCCCGTGATGACGCTCCCCATTACGAACATACCGAGTTCGGTTACAACTACCGGCTCAGCAATATTCTTGCCGCCATCGGGGTGGCCCAGATGGAAGTACTGCAAGAACGTGTAGCAGCCCGTCAGCAGATTTTTACATGGTATCGTGAAATGCTCTCTGATATCGGGGAGATCACCTTTATGCCGGAACTTCCCGAAGCCTGCGGCAACCGATGGCTCACGACCCTTACTTTTGAAAAATCCGATCCGACGGAGATCCGGCTCGCCCTGGAAGCAGAAAATATCGAGAGCCGTCCTTTATGGAAACCGATGCATTTGCAGCCTCTTTTCAAAGAGACTCTATCAATCCAAAACGGCACATCCCAAAACCTCTTTGAAAAAGGGCTATGTCTTCCCAGTGGAACCCAAATGACTCGAGATGATGCAGAACAAGTCTGCGAAATCCTCAAAAAGGCTCTTCGATGAACGGTATGCTGCGTCCAAGCAGCAGCAAACGGATCGTATTTTTTCTCCTTGCGGATGTAGCTTTATCTCTATTCACACTCTTCGGAGCCTATCTTTTACGGTTTAACTTTGACATTCCTCCCGAATTTTTAAACCCTTTTGCTACCGTTGCCGTTACCTTTATTGCCCTCAAACTTTTTTTTATCCACAAGTTTAGAAATTACACCATTATTTGGCGTTTTTATGGTCTGCAAAAGGCCAAAAATCTCTTTTTCGCCCATCTGGCTACCTATGGGACGATTGCCCTGATCCATACCCTAATCCCTTCTCTTTTTTCACCGTTTCCGCGCAGTGTCATCATTATCGACCTCTTTCTCTCGTTGATCTTTTTAGGAGGGCTACGGGTTATGAAGCGTACCCTTTTAGGTACAGCACCGCGCAAGAATCTAAAACCGACGCTGCTCGTCGGTATCTCTTCCAACACATCAAACCTGATTAAAAGTATGTTAGAGAGTTCTAACGACTATTACCCGGTAGAGATCATCGCTTTACAAGAAGAAAATTACAATATGATCGGTTCCTATCTCAATAATATTGAGATCTCCGGAATCGACACCCTTATTTCACGAATAACATCAAAATCGGTCTCTTCCGCTATTATCGACGGCTCCCTTCCCAATGAGTATCTCCAAAAAGCCTATCGCCTCCTTAGCGATGCGGGCATTCATGATATCAAGCGTTCGTCGCTCCTGTCCGATGGCAAAGAGAGCATTACCTCCCTCTCCGTCGAAGAGCTTCTTGCACGTCATCCGAAAGATCTTGATACACAGACCATCGAAGCATTTATCCGCGGTAAAACGGTACTGATTACCGGAGCAGGCGGAAGTATCGGCAGTGAAATCGCCTTGCAATCGCACCGTTTCGGGGCGGCTAAACTCATTTTAGTCGATCACAGTGAGTACAATCTCTACCAAATCGGAGAGCAGATCCCCTCTGCCGAACTCCATTTGTGCAGTATCAACGATCGGCAGAGTCTCGATCAGATACTGAAGTCCGAAGCCATCGATATCCTCATACATGCCGCCGCATACAAGCATGTCCCTCTCTGTGAGAGCAATGTTCAAGCAGCCATTTTCAATAACATCATCGGCAGCCGCAACGTCATCGACAGTGCAATCGCGAACAATGTTCATAAGGTTGTGATTATCTCCACCGACAAAGCCGTGCGCCCTACGAACGTTATGGGTGTGACCAAACGGGTAGTGGAGCTCTACGCCCAAAACGTCGATTCTCGCAACAGCGAAATCGTATCCGTCCGCTTCGGCAATGTATTAGGATCCAGCGGAAGCGTAATCCCTAAATTCAAATCTCAGATTGAAGCGGGAGGGCCGATCACGATTACCCATCCTGAGGTCACCCGCTATTTCATGCTCATCTCCGAAGCCTGTCAGCTCGTCCTCCAAGCCGCAGCAATTGCTCGCGGAGGAGAACTTTTTATCCTCGATATGGGAGAGCCTATAAAAATCATCGATCTCGCCAAAACAATGATACGCCTCTACGCAACCCATCCGATCGAGATCACAACGACGGGCCTTCGTCCGGGTGAAAAACTCTATGAGGAGCTTTTGATCGACGAGAGCGAACAAAAAACCATCTTTCAGTCGATACTCATCGCACGATCGTCTTCCTACGATATTACGCTTCTGAATCATCAAATCGATTCCTTGCTGACCACATCCGATCCCCGTGCCCTTTTGCGGCAAATTGTCCCTGAATTTACCGGACATTCCTGATTATTGCCCTATTCCTTGTATAATGGTTGATAAGTCTCTATAATAATACCAAGACCGTTTGAAAGGCTTTTTTTCGAATGAAAAATTTCGTTTACCGTTTCTTGAGTACAGGAATCGTCCCGACGGATTTGGACATGCTTCGAAAACTAATGATGGCCAATGCTTTTTTATTGATTTCCAGCATCACTTTTCTTATCTTTACTGCTTTAAATTTTACCCTTTTCCATTCCCCGATGCTCGGTATTTTCGATGGTCTTGCTTTTCTCGCCTCAGTTTTTGCCTTGATCGATTTACACCGTAACCATACCCTGGAACGAGCCATTATCATCGGATCTGTCAGTTTTTTCTTTTTCTTTCTCATCTTTGCCTACACCAATCAAAACACCGATTTCGGTCTTATTTGGACCATCTTTTTCCCTATTTTCGTCATCACCCTAATGGGACATCAAAAGGGTCTCCGTCTGACCGCACTATTTTATTTTCTCCTTTTTTCATTGGCTTACCATGGAATCGGAATTTGGAACGGCGGGGAATGGAATTTCCGAAGCTTTCTCCGTTTTTCGATCGCTTCTGCTGTTTTAACGTATGTTGTCTATGTCTATGAAGCTGCCCTCTACCGTTCCAATATTGAACTTTTTGCTATACGTGAAAAAGAGGCAAAATATCTCCAAGAGCTCCAGCGGCTCTCCGTCACGGACCCTCTTACCGGATTATATAACCGCCGTCGCATGGATGAAGTGACCCAAGAGCAAGTTGAGTATGTCAAACGCTACCGAGTCCCCTTCTCTATTATTATGTTTGATATCGATGATTTTAAACTTATCAATGATCGTTTTGGACATATCATAGGGGATCAGGTTTTGGTCACAATTGCCGAAATTACAAAAAAATCATTACGAAAAACCGATTATATCGGCCGATGGGGAGGGGAAGAGTTTCTTATCCTTTTACCGAAAACACCCAGTCAAGAAGCAGCGATAATAGCCGAAAAACTGCGTCAAGAGCTCGAAGATGCCAATTATTCTCACCATGCGAAAGTAACTTGCAGTTTTGGAATTGCCCAATGTGACGGAGCCCTAACGATAGAGAACATTATCGATCAGGCCGATCAGGCTCTCTATCGCGCGAAAGAAAGCGGAAAAAACTGTGTTTGTATCAATACCAATGCGAGTGAGGCATCCTTTGAACTGCCGTATAAAGATCTTGAGGAGAAAAATTCTGCGGAGGGGTCTTTGCAAAAACAGTAAGCTGCCGGATATAGACACCATAATCTTCAGGTGAGCTTCGCTGCATCAAACGATAAGCATACGCCAAATCATCCGCATTACTCTTCGAACAGAACCAACGCCGTTTGTCATGAAGTCCCAAAGGAAATACTTGTGAAAAAAGAATTCCGATCCAATCATAGGAAGTTCCGTTTTTACGAAGCTGTCTGCGCTCGATTCGATCAACGATTTCATGCGGGAGGGTGATGTCGACTCTCTCCCAATCCGCAGGATCAATCTCTAAAATCTCGATTCTGGAAACAAAACGAAATCGGTCGTTTGAGTGGCAGAATCCGTCACTTCGGAGAAATTCACTATGCGAAAACGGACTTTTTGTCCACAACCGTATTAGCTTCTCCGCTAAGGTACCACGACCTTTATAAAAGAGGAGGCTAACGCTTTTGGTCGTGTTCATAGATCTCAAATCTTCCGTCATAATGCTCGACGATTGCACTGCATGATTCGACCCAGTCTCCGCAATTGAGATATTCGATCTCATTAATGACACGAATCTCGGCATGATGGATATGACCGCAGATTACCCCGTCATACCCGCCGTCATCCGCATGAAAGGAAAGGGTCTCTTCATAATCGGTAATAAAACTGACGGCTTGTTTCACACTTTGTTTCACCATTTTAGAAAGCGACCAATAATGGCATATTCCAAACCATCGGCGCACCGTATTGATCGGACGGTTAAGCCGAAGGAGAAAAAGATAGCACCGATCCCCCAAATGGGCTACCCATTTTTTTGTCATCGTGACCGCATCGAACATATCGCCGTGAACCACCAAATAGCGTTTGCCGTTAAGGCCGAAATGGACTTTTTCATGGGCGATCGTAATATTGTTTCCCATTGCCATCGGCAAAAAAGGGCGCAAAAATTCGTCATGATTTCCGATGATATAGTAGACTTTCGTCCCTTTTCGGGCTTTTCGGAGGATTTTTTGGAGGACATCGGATTGGGCTTGGCTCCACCGCCAGTTCCGCCGAAGTTCCCACCCGTCAATGATATCACCGACAAGGTAGAGACTTTCACATTCGACGTCACGGATAAACTCAAGCAGCCGCTCTGATTGAGCATCGCGCGTCCCGAGATGGAGATCCGAGATAAAGACACTGCGATAGCGTAATAATTCATTCATGCAGAAAGTGTAACCCCGAAGGATTACACCACAATTACACACGCCAATCGGGCAAAAACCCTGTTTAGCTACGCGCTATCGCGGAGTTCTCTTCGGCAGAGGACCCGATACTTCGCGCATATAATAAGGTTACAGCTCCGTTTTTAGAGCGGCACCGTTGGAAGCGTTGGAGACGAGAAGACTGTAGCGTTTGAGCCATTTGGAAGTGATCTCTTTTTTGACCGGTTTCCAATGAAGGCGGCGTTGTTCGAGGACTTCATAGCTCACGTTGAGCTGAAGAAGATGGGAATCGACATCGAGTTCGATCTCATCACCGTCTTCGATTAGAGCGATCAAGCCACCCTCTGCCGCTTCCGGGCTTACGTGTCCGATAGAAGCTCCGCGGGTTGCCCCGCTAAAGCGGCCATCCGTGATAAGGGCAACGCTCTCTCCCAATCCCATCCCCATAATAAGAGCCGTAGGGGCAAGCATCTCCTGCATTCCCGGTCCGCCTTTCGGTCCTTCGTAACGGATGACAACCACATCGCCGGCTTTGACTTTGTGGCTCATAATGCCTGCAATCGCTTCATTTTGAGAGTTAAAACAAACGGCTGATCCTTTAAACCGACGCATATTCGGGGTAATCCCCGCTGTTTTGACAACGGCTCCCTCTTCCGCAAGATTACCGAAAAGGATCGAAAGACCGCCAACCGGAGAATAGGCATTTTCATTCGTATGGATGATATTCGGATCTTTGATCACCGCATCTTTGATCCGTTCGCCCAGTGTCTCACCCGTAACGGTCATCGCATCGAGTTCGAGAACACCGCCGCGTCGGCTGACCTCTTTCATAACGGCGTTAACACCGCCGGCACGGTTGATATCATCCATATGAACCGTTGAAAGTGACGGAGAAATCTTCGCGATATGGGCTACTTTTTCAGAGATTTCATTGATTTTCGTAATGTCAAAATCAACCTCTGCTTCTTTCGCAATACTCAACAAATGCAATACGGTATTGGAACTTCCCCCCATAGCCATATCGATAACAAACGCATTATGGATCGCTTTATCGTTCAAAATATTGCGCATATTCCATTTTTCGGCATTTTTGTCTTTCACCATCTCGACGATACGGCGTGCCGCCGTTTTGACCATCTCGATACGCTCCGGCGTCATCGCGAGAACCGTACCGTTACCCGGCAGAGCAACCCCCATCGCTTCACAAAGGGTATTCATCGAGTTAGCCGTGAACATCCCGGAACATGATCCGCCCGAAGGACACGCTTCACACTCGATCTCATAGAGCTCTTCATCGCTCATCTTGCCATCTGCATGTTTGCCGACCGCTTCAAATGCCGTCGCCAAATCGATCGGTGTACCGTCTTTTTTATGCCCTGCTTTCATCGGTCCGCCGGAAACAAAAATCGTCGGAACATTGACGCGAAGCGCACCCATCAGCATTCCCGGAACGATCTTGTCGCAGTTGGGGATACAGATCAAACCGTCAAGCTTATGAGCGTTCATCACCGTCTCGATACAATCGGCAATCAGCTCACGGCTAGGCAAGGAATAAAGCATCCCGTCATGCCCCATAGCGATCCCGTCATCAACCCCGATCGTGTTAAACTCAAACGGGACGCCGCCTGCTTCTCGAATCGCTTCTTTGACGATTCTGCCGTACTCTTGGAGGAAAAAATGTCCCGGAATAATATCGATATGGGAGTTGGCTACACCGATAAAAGGTTTGTCAAAATCTTCGTCTTTCAGTCCGGTTGCACGGAGCAAACTGCGGTGAGGTGTTTTATCAAATCCACGTTTAATTGTATCGCTGCGCATAAGAATCCTTTGGCACTATAATGGTTTCAGTTATTGCGATTATACCTTAGAGGAACTTCTAAAAAACCTATATCTCCAAAATAATTGGAAAAAAAATATGCCAAACTCTTTACACCCACTATTTTTTTTGCTATACTTCCAGTCCACAAAAACAATGCGGGAATAGCTCAGTGGTAGAGCACAACCTTGCCAAGGTTGGGGTCGCGAGTTCGAACCTCGTTTCCCGCTCCAGATAATCCCAGTTGAAACATTCATTTTATGATGTTTGAACTGGGATATTTTTTTTCTATCAGATGCCCGGATGGCGAAATCGGTAGACGCAAGGGACTTAAAATCCCTCGGTGGTAACACTGTGCCGGTTCAAGTCCGGCTCCGGGCACCACCATGGTGGCGGCATAGCCAAGCGGTAAGGCATGAGCCTGCAAAGCTCTGATCCCCGGTTCGAATCCGGGTGCCGCCTCCAAAGAGAAAAGATAGTTTCAATTTTACTACGGGTCACTGGCAGAGTGGTCGATTGCACCGGTCTTGAAAACCGGCGAGGGTTATACCTCCCAAGGTTCAAATCCTTGGTGGCCCGCCATCTTTAATTTACACAATCCCTTCCAAATCAAATCCCTAAATTTCACCACCTTTCATCACTAATCTTTTCATAACCTTTAAAGCCATCAAAACTACGGTACTATTGCTCTATTAAAAACTGATCGCATAAAGATATCCATGAACCTAACCCCCTCTCAACAAGTCAACTTTGATGAAATGAGCATGACACAAAAAATTGCAATTCTTTTAGTGCAATTGGGTGAAGATGTCACCTCTAATATCTTCTCCAAAATGAGCATTCATGCAATTACCGAGATTTCTAAACATATTGCCAACAACCGTTCCATCGAAAAAAATGTCGGCGCGGCAGTGTTGGAAGAGTTTTATGCGATCATCCAATCGAATCAGTACCTCACAACCGGGGGAATCGAATATGCCCGGGAGATTTTGTATAAAGCGCTGGGACCCGAAGAAGCCAAAAAAGTTTTGGACCGTCTCAGCAAATCGATGCAAAGTTCGCAAAACTTTGCCTATTTGTCCAATATCAAACCTCAACAATTAGCGGACTTCATTATCACTGAGCATCCCCAAACCATCGCCTTGATTTTAGCCCATATGGATCCTTCGGCAGCGGCGGAAACCTTATATATCTTTTCGGATGATCTTCGTGCAGAAGTAGCGATGCGTATGGCAAAACTTGGAGATATCACTCCGGCGATCATCAAAAGAGTCAGTGCTGTTTTGGAATCGAAACTCGAATCTCTCGCCAGTTATAAAGTCGAAGTGGGCGGACCGCGTTCCGTTGCCGATGTATTCAACCGCTTGGGAGCAAAAGTCTCCAAAGCGACCTTGGCACAAATCGAACAGATCGATCAAGAACTTGCAACCTCGATCAAAGAGATGATGTTCACCTTTGAAGATATGATCGATCTTGACGGAAACAGCATACGCGAAATTCTTAAATCCGTCGACAAAAATGATCTTATGCTCGCATTAAAAAGCTCGGTCGATGAGCTCAAAGAAAAATTCTATGCCAATATGTCCCAACGGGCAAAAGATACGTTTATCGAAGAGATGCAATTTCTCGGTGCCGTTAAAGTCAAAGATGTCGAAGCTGCTCAACGAAAAATTGTGGATGCCGTCCAGTCACTGGCAGAACAGGGAATATTACAGCTTGGTGAATCTGAAGAGATGCTCGAATAATCCGATATTATCCAAAATCGCTATAATAATCTTACTGCAATTTCAAAGGGAGGATTATTATGGAAACGAAGTTTATCAACGAACCGTTCAAGGCATCGCTTGGTCCCGACACCGAGTACCTCTACTGTACCTGCGGTCTCTCCAAAACCTTTCCGTTTTGTGACGGAAGCCATGAGGGAACGGGAAAAATGCCGATCAAGTTTTCCGTCGACGTGGAGACGGACAAATGGCTCTGCCGATGCGGACGCTCAGGACGCAAACCCTACTG
>NZ_JBASYM010000057.1:0-16878 GCF_049277495.1 Sulfuricurvum sp.
GCCCAAACCATCCAGAATCTCTTATCCATGCGTGAAGGACTCAGTATCACTGAACTCACGATCCGTCCTCAGCGGTTTGGAATTACGAAAAAACGGTAATCCGTAACGGAATCCTTTTTGCTTATCTTCTTAATAATTAAACCATTCATCTTTTTGGTCGATATTAAGTGCATATACATAAATAAGGATTTGTCATGTCTGGAACTATTAATTCACTCGGGCTTGGGTCAGGCGTTTTAACCGCCGATCTGATTGACAAACTCAAAGCTAATGATACTTCTCAACTGATTACTCCGATTGACAATAAAATCACTTTAAATTCACAAAAATCACAGGCATTGGACCTTTTAAACAGTCTGTTGACGACGTTTAAAGGCAGTGTCAGTGCATTGGACGATGACAGCCTATACCAAAAACGTTCCGTATCCGGGAGCAATGACGGAGTCAGCGTCACCAGTTTGTCAGGGTCTCAGATTCAGGATTTTTCGATCAATGTGACGAATATCGCCAAAAAAAATGTTGTCGAGTCGGCAGCCTATGCCTCGTCTACTGAACTTATTGCGAACGGTTCCGGAACCCTCAATTTAGGAATAGGCGGTAATAATTATACTATTGATTATACCGCTGCAACAACATTGGCGGATCTTAAACAAGCCATCAATGATGCCGCGGGAACAGATGTTACGGCGTCAATACTCCAAACGGGCACATCCGCTTTTAATTTGGTCATTACCTCTAAAACTACCGGCCAAGCGCAGGCTATTTCGTTAACCGATATCGGCGGACAACTAAAAGACACCAATCTGCTTACCCCGAGTACGAGCAGTGCTACCTTTGTGGCCAAAGACGATTTTATTGCAGCTACCGGTACGAGCGGCACATTAAGCGTCAATATCGGTGCGACCACCGCTAATTTTGCTTATTCCGACACAACTACCCTGCAAAATCTTGTCGACAATATTAACGCCGACACCACGCTCAACACCAAAGTAACTGCCAATATTGTCCAATACGGTGCCAATGACTATCGTATGGTTCTGACTCCGAAATCAGCTGAAGTCGCCAGCGCTATCTCAATCACTGACAACGGAACAGGTTTGTCTGCGTCCCTTACAACCGGAGCAACGAACAATGCAGGGACATTAGGAATAATTCAAGACGCACAGGATGCCCACTTTACCTACGACGGTATCAGCATGACCCGAAGCACCAATACCATTACCGATATTACCTATGGAATGACCCTGAGCCTTCTCAAAGATGCAGGAAGTGCCAATATCTCAATCACTCAAAATCGCGACCAGATTGCCACCGAAATGGAGACGATGGTGAGCAATTACAACACCCTCATATCCCAATTGAGCGATATGACCGCCTATGACGCTACCGCAGGTAAAGTCGGAATATTTAACGGGGATAATACGATTAAAGATATCAGTCGGCAAATTACCAAACTGATAACGTCTGTGGACAGTAAAGGATATTCCCTGCCTGATTATGGGATCAGTTTGGATAAAAGCGGGGTGATGTCGTTTGATAAAACTGTTTTTACCACAAAAATGGATGCCGATCCGGATGGGACGGAAGCATTTTTCAGCGGCAAGACTACCGTTAGTGCTCTCAGTGTGACCACGACTACCGACGGTGTTTTTACGTCACTCAATAATTTGATCAACAGCTACACATCTTCCTCGACAGGGCTTATCACCAATCTTACGAAATCTGCCAAAGATGCGACAACGGTACTGAATGCAGACCGGGCTAAAGCCAATGCCCTCCTTACGGCACGCTATGATACGCTCCAAGCAAAATTTGCGGCCTATGACTCAATCATCAGTCAGCTGAATGCGAAATTTGCACCACTTTTATCCGCCATTAATGCTGCCAACAAAACAACGACATCGTAATCTTATGCGTGTGGATGAATGGAGTGAATTATTTCAAGCAGCGATAGCTTCTAACGATCCGCAAACAGTCCACACTTTGCTGCATGCACTTCCTGATTTTCAAACGCACGAAGAACTCAAAAGTGTACTGTTGCTCAGTATGGATGCAGAAGTGATGCTCTGCGATCTCCGTCAAAAGCTAACCGACCAACGAGCTGCCATACTCTCTCAAATCATCTGACCATTGTGGTACTGTTATTGCTTTTAGCTTAAACACGTTAGACAAAGGGTCAGTATGCTAAATGGACAGAATATCCTCATTACCGGTGGAACCGGAAGTTTCGGCAAGCAGTTTGTCAAAACAATTTTAAAACACTACAAACCTAATAAAATTATCATTTATTCTCGTGATGAGCTCAAACAATACGAAATGGCTCAACGCTTTAATGATCCGTGCATGCGCTATTTTATCGGCGATGTACGCGATCTTCCCCGATTACAGAGTGCGATGAACGGAGTCAACTATGTCGTTCATGCCGCGGCACTTAAACATGTCCCTATCGCCGAATATAATCCGATGGAATGTATTAAAACCAACATCAACGGTGCCCAAAACGTCATTGATGCCGCTTTGCATTGCGGAGTGAGTAAAGTGATCGCACTTTCGACGGACAAAGCCGCGAGTCCTATCAACCTATACGGTGCAACCAAACTGGCATCCGATAAACTCTTCGTCGCCGCCAATAATATCCGCGGAGGCAAGGACATCCGTTTTGCCGTTGTCCGATACGGCAATGTTTTGGGTTCCCGAGGCTCTGTCGTCCCTTTCTTCCAAAAACTGATCGCCAACGGCGTTAAAGAACTTCCGATTACCGATGAACGGATGACACGATTTTGGATCACGCTCCAAGAGGGTGTCGATTTCGTCCTTAAAAACTTTCAACGCATGCATGGAGGGGAGATTTTCATTCCGAAAATCCCTTCGATGAAAGTGGTCGATGTCGCTTTGGCTATCGCCCCCGATATGCCGCATAAAAATGTCGGTATCCGCCCCGGAGAGAAGATGCATGAGGTGATGTGTCCCCGAGATGACTCCCATCTGACGCTCGAGTTTCATGATCACTATGTTATCAAACCATCGATTCAGTTCACCGAATCAGCCGATTTCACTCTCAATAACTGCAATGAAACAGGCGTTCCCGTCGAATACGGATTTAAATACAGTTCCGAGACGAATTCCGAATGGCTGACACCCGAGAGCTTACTCGAAAAAATCGCCCTCACGGAGAACGAAGAGAAATGATTCCCTACTCTACGCAGCTTATCGAAGAAGATGATATCGCTTCGGTAGTAGAAATATTACAAAGCTCTCATCTGACCCAAGGGGCTAAAGTCGAAGAGTTCGAAGAAATGCTGGCGCACTACGTCGGAGCACGATACTGCGTCACTTTTAATTCTGCTACATCCGCTTTGCACGCGGCCTACAGCGCTTGCGGAATCGGAGAAGGTGATGAGATCATTACTACCCCGATCAGTTTTGTCGCCACCTCCAATATGGCGGTCGCGTTGGGAGCAAAAGCGGTATTTTGTGACATCAAACCGGATGGAAATATTGACGAAAAACTCATTGAATCTCTGATTACACCGCATACCAAAGCGATTGTCCCCGTTGATTTTGCCGGAAAACCGGTCGCCATCCATGCCATCAATACCATCGCCCGCAATCATAATCTCTTTGTGATCGAGGATGCTTCTCATGCTCTCGGCAGCGATATCAACGGACAAAAAATAGGTTCTTTCGCCGATATGACTGTCTTTAGTTTTCATGCCATTAAGCCGATCACAACCGGTGAAGGGGGAGCCATCGTCACCGACAATGAAGAATTTGCCCATTCTCTGCGGTTATTCCGCTCGCACGGCATAGTCAAAAAACAATTGTGGAATTCGGATATGATCTCGCTGGGGTATAATTTTCGCATGACCGAATTTGCCGCTGCGCTAGGGCTTTCACAACTTCATAAATTGGACCGTTTTATCAATGTTCGGGAGAATATCGCCCGTTATTATGATGAACGTTTCGAAAAGCATCCCCTATTCCAAACGATTGATATCAGCCCAACCGATCAAAGCGCACGCCATCTCTATCCTCTTTTGCTGAATCCGGAACTTCATTGCGTCAAAGAAGAAATATTTACGGAATTGCAGACCCGGGGATTGGGCGTACAGGTCCACTATAAACCGATTTACCAGAATAGTTTTTACCAAAAGAATTTCGGAATCATTCGGCTTCCGAATGCAGAGCATTTTTATCGTTCGGAACTCTCCATCCCCTGCCATCAAAAAATGTCTCTCAATGATGCGGAACAGATTGCCGACACGATACTCGATGTGATCGGCAAATACGCTTATCGCGGATGCAGTTTTTAAAAGGATTTTCAATGCGTATTGCCATTATTCCTGCCCGTGGCGGCAGCAAGCGGATCCCGCGAAAAAATATCAAATCATTTTGCGGAAAACCGATCATCGCATACAGTATCGAAGCGGCGCAAAAGTCCGGTCTGTTTGACCGGATCGTCATCACTACCGACGATGAAGAGATTGCTGAACTTGCCCGCAGCTATGGTGCCGAAGTTCCCTTTATGCGTCCCAAAGAGCTCAGTGACGATCACACGGCCACCATCCCTGTTATAGCCCATGCGATTCAGACCTTGCAAGATCAGGGGAGTATCATCGATGCAGCCTGCTGTATTTATGCAACCGCACCGTTTATCCGGCCGGACGATATTGCTGAAGCGTATCACGCCCTCATAGAGCACCATAAGAGCTATGCTTTCCCCCTTACAACCTTTCCGTTCCCGATTTTCCGAGGGGTGAAGCGCGACGAGAAGGGAAATATCGAAATGTTTTGGCCGGAACATTTCTCCACCCGTTCTCAGGACCTTCCCGAAGCCTACCACGACGTCGGACAGTTCTACTGGGGAAAACCTGATGCATGGCTCGAAGGAACGCCGATATTTTCCGAAGCGGCAACCACCATTGTCCTGCCCCGCCATCTCGTACAGGATATCGATACCCCCGAAGATTGGTTACGCGCGGAACTGATGTATAAGGCACTTTTTTTATCATGAATCTTTTGGTCCGCGCTGACTCTTCCAGTCAAATCGGTCTTGGGCATATCATGCGTGATCTCGTTTTCGTACAGCGATATCCCGATGCTTCGATTGCCTTCGCATGCCAAAACTTAGCGGGAAATATTCTTCACCGTATCCCCTACCCCGTTCATCTGCTTGCTTCCAATAAAGCCGAAGAACTTATTGCTTTAATTCAATCTCTTCACATTGACACGGTTGTTTTTGATCATTACGGGATTAATGCTGCCTTTGAGAAACAGATCAAAGAACAAACCGGGGTCACCATCATAAGTCTGGACGATACGTATCAACCTCATCACTGTGATATCCTCTTTAACCCCAACATCTATGCCCAAAGCGAGCGCTATGTTGGTCTTGTTCCGAAAGAGTGTGATATCCAATGCGCCCATCCGCTGATCCGGGCAGAGTTTAAAATTGCAAAACAAAATCCGAAGCCCTCAAACAATACGATCTTTCTATCGATGGGGGGAAGCGATCCGCTGAATCTCTCGATGCAGATTCTCCATGCACTTCCCGCAAATACGGAGGTCAATGTTGTCACCACCGATTCCAATACGCATTTGAATATGCTTAAAAAGTATGCGGAAGAGCACCCGAACATCCGTTTGCATATCAATGCCGCCAATATTGCCGAGATCATGCATCAGAGTGCTTTCGCGATTATTACCCCCAGTTCCATTGCTCATGAAGTGATGTTTATGGGGCTTCCCTTTATCGCCATTCAAAGTGCCCAGAACCAAACGGAGTTTGTCGCCTACCTGAAACGCGAGGGGCTGAATGTCATGGAGCACTTCGACAATGACATTTTTCAGACTCTTTTGGAGCGGTTAGTATGATCCGGATGATTCCGTTTACGGAGTTGAACGAGACCGAAATCGAGATGGTTCTCACATGGCGGAACCACCCCGATGTCCAAAGCTGGATGCTAAGGCCGAACGAAATCTCCAAAGATGAGCATGTACGTTTTCTCCAATCTCTCACAACCCGGTCCGATAAACGCTACTTTTTAGTCCAAAGGGCTAATGATTACCTCGGTGTTGTCGATTTAACGGATATCACAGAAACCTCCGCGGAGTTGGGGATATATGCCAATCCCGATGTTCACGGTGTCGGAAAAATTTTAATGGATACTTTGCTAGGCTATGCATCGAAGACACTGGGGCTGAAAAAGATTATCGCCAACGTATTCGCCCATAACGAACGGGCTAAACATTTATATGCAAAGTTCGATTTTACAGAAACCGGCCGAGCTATCTACGACGGCAAAGAAATGATTACATTGGAGCGTACCTTATGACTATCGGAAACCATCATCTGAATGAAAAAGTTTTTATCATCGCCGAACTTTCCGCTAATCATAACGGCTCTTTAGAGACGGCGCTGAAAACGATTGATGCGATGAAGGCTTCGGGAGCCGATGCGATCAAACTGCAGACCTATACACCCGATACGATCACCCTCGATTGTGATAACGAGATGTTTACGATTTCCCAGGGGACACAATGGGACAAACGCAAATTCTATGATCTCTATGCCGAAGCGATGACACCGTGGGAATGGCACGAGACGCTTTTCAACCATGCACAAAGTTTGGGGATGGAGGCTTTTTCTTCCCCGTTTGATCCGAGTGCCGTCGATTTTTTGGAACAGTTGGATGTTCCCGCCTATAAAATCGCCAGTTTTGAGATCACCGATATCCCTCTGATCGAGTATACCGCGGCAAAAGGGAAGCCGATCATTATCTCGACGGGAATTGCAACCCTTAGCGATATCGAAGATGCCATCTCTGCCTGCAAACGTATGGGGAATGACCGGATCACTCTGCTCAAATGTACCTCCGCCTATCCTGCCGCACTGGAGGAGATGAACCTCCTGACCATTCCGGACATGATTCAGCGATTTGACGTTGCTGTGGGCTTAAGCGATCATACGATGAGTCTGAGCGCCCCCATAGCCGCCGTTGCCCTCGGAGCGCGGGTCATTGAAAAACATTTTATATTGGATCGGGGAATGGGGGGTGCCGACAGTACCTTTAGTTTGGAGCCAGCCGAATTTCGTGCCATGGTGGATGCCGTACGGGATACTGAAAAATTGATGGGGAAGGTGACGTATGAGCTTTCGCCAAAGAGCCTTCAATCCCGCGAGTTTTCCCGCAGCCTCTTCATCGCTGAGGATGTCAAAGCCGGAGAACTTATCACGACCGCCAATATCCGTTCCGTCCGTCCCGGATTCGGGCTTGCACCCAAACATCTTCCTGAAATCACGGGCAAACGATTTCTCAGAGATGTTCCCAAAGGGACACCGCTTTCATGGGAGCTGATCGGGTGAGGTTCGCTGTTGTTTCACACGATGCCGGCAGTTCTGAACTCCTCTGTGCTTTTATTTTACAACACCGGACACTGGCATCATGGAATATCTTCGCAAAAGTTCCCAGCCCCATGGCAACCATCTGCAATCGGTACAATCTCCCTTTTACCCCGATAGGCGATGCGGATAAGCAGCTCGAAGCACTCTCCCCGGACATTCTCCTCTTTGGAACCGGATGGCAAGAGAGATGTGAGCGTCCTTATGTACGCTACTGCAAGGCTCACGCTATTCCTACCGTCGCATTTCTCGATCACTGGACCAACTATCGAGAGCGTTTCGGGTATCCGGATGAAGGATGGAAAGAGAATTTGGGAGAGTTTACCGCCGTATCCGATGAAAAAGCCTATGAGCTCGCAACCTCGCTGAAACTCCCCCATCCCGTTAAACTGCCGAATTACTACCTAGAGGGTCTCATCGAAGAGGCTCGAAAACGTCCCGTCACGGCCTCCAATGATCTTTTATTTTTGAGCGAACCGACCGATGCTGTTGCCGAACGTTCCTATGGGGATCCTCTTTATTGGGGGTTCACCCAATATACAGCCCTAAAAGATATTTTGGATCACTTCGGGCAGTTTGAATGCGAAAAACTCATTATCCGTCTCCACCCCAGCGAGACCTCTTCTAATTATGAGACTTTTTTGAAAGAATATTCCCATATACCTGTTCAAATCCATGAAGCACATTCCGTCGATCTTACCGATGAGCTTCTCAACGCCAAAGCCGTTATCGGGTTTGATACGATGGCCCTTTACACCGCCGCCCTTTTCGAAAAACCGGTCATCTCTTATCTCCCGTCAAATATACGAAAATTTCTCCTCCCCCTGCCGAAAGAACGGCAGCTGAATGATTTGGATGAGCTTCTTCCCGAACTTCTTACACCTCTAAATCTGCATATCAATGAATTCGGTATGGATTTTGCTTCATTCATACAAACCCTCAGGAAGGCTGACTGAATGCATACTCCCCTCAAAGCACTTATAGTCGGCGCAGGAAGCATCGGAGGACTTATCGATTCTCCCTCATCGAAGGCGGTTGCCAGCCATGCTCACGCCTATACCCTCTGCCCCGAGACGCAGCTGAGTGCTATTTGTGAACCCTCTGAAATGAATGTTTTTGCCTTTATGGAACGATGGGGCGAAATGCATCGATATTTTTCCATCGATGATATCAGCGACGAAGAACACTATGATATTGTCTCCATCTCGTCTTCCACTTCTGCACACTTTCATGACCTGACGACATTGATCCAGCGAAAAGATTGTTCGATGATATTGTGCGAAAAACCGATTGTCGCATCCAAAGAGGAATTCCATTCTCTGGTCGGTGAACTCCAGCATACAAACAAAAAAATTCTTATTCATCTGATGCGCCGGTACAACAAAGCTTTTATCGCTCTCGCATCGCGCATCAAGGACGATGAGTTTGGAAAAGCGTTAGGGTTTCAAGGGGTCTGTACGAAAGGGCTGCTTCACAACGGCTCGCATCTGCTTGGAGTTTTGAGCCATTTTTTGGGAAATCTGACTGCGATAAAACCGTTCAGGGCATCCCATTGCAATAATGACGTATGCGGCGAATTCGGGATTTCATTACAACATGGCGACGGAACCGTGTCGGTTCTAAGATCGCCCGAATATTCACTCTTCGAACTCACCGTTTGGTTTGAAAAAGGGGTTATTAAAATCCTCGAAGGCGGTGAGAAAATCGAGATCTATTCACGTGTCCCTTCCGGCACGTATGAAGGATATTTCGCTCTCACTTTACAAGAGAGCATAACTACCGATCTCTCACGGTACGCCCTCGATTCACTGGAATTTTTACTCCATGAGAGCCATCAGACGTGTCATGAAATTTTCAAAGAGCATCTCCATATCCATAAATTGATTTTTCAAACTTTCATAAAGGTATACCCATCATGAAACTCGCGATCAACGGTGCCGATAAACTTCGCACGATTCCTTTTCCCGCCTACAATACGATCGGAAAAGAAGAAGAAGATGCCGCCCTTCGCGTCCTGCGCAGCGGCAAGCTCTCCACCTATCTCGGAACATGGCACGCCGACTTTTACGGTGGACCGGAAGTACGCGCCCTCGAAGCGGAATGGGCCGCGCATTTCGGCGTCAAACATGCCATCAGCGTCAACTCCGCTACCAGCGGCCTGTATGCCGCCGTCGGTGCCTGCGGTATCAGTCCGGGAGATGAAATCATCGTCTCCGCCTATACGATGAGTGCCTCGGCCACCGCCGCCCTCGTCTATGGTGCGATTCCGATCTTTGCTGATATTGAAGAAGAATACTACTGCCTCGACCCGCGCTCTATCGAGGCTTGCATCACGCCCCGTACCCGTGCGATCATCGTTGTGGATATTTTCGGACAACCCTATGACCGCGATGCGATCAATGCTATCGCCCAAAAACACAACCTCTACGTGATTGAAGATGCCGCGCAAGCCCCCGGTGCGATGTTGGAAGGCAAATATGCCGGAACGCTCGGAGATATCGGTGTCTATTCGCTCAATTACCACAAACACATCCATACCGGTGAAGGGGGAATCATTGTCACCGATGACGATCTTCTCGCCGAAAAGCTCCGCCTTATCCGAAATCATGCCGAAGCGGTCCTTTCCGCCAAAGGGATCCGTGACAAAAGCGAACTCGTCAACATGGTCGGCTTCAACTACCGAATGACCGAACTCGAAGCCGCTATAGGACGCGAACAGCTCAGAAAACTCCCCGCATTGCTGGATCAGAGGCTGGCAAACACGGCCTACCTCAATGAAAAACTGGCACAAATCCCCTGTATCATCCCGACCAAGGTGAGAGACAATACCCGACATGCCTTTTACGTCCATCCGCTCCGGTTCGACTCCAAAGTCGCCGGAATGCACCGGAACCGCTTCATCGATGCCGTAAAAGCCGAACTCCCGGCCACATTGCTACGGGAAGAATCTACCGTACTTCTGAGTTACGGCTATGTCAAACCGCTCTATCTGCAGCCGCTTTATCAGGAACGGATCGCTTTCGGACGGGACGGATACCCGTTTTCTCTCAGTAACGTCACTTATCCTCAAGGACTATGCCCTATCACAGAAGAGATGCATTACAATTCTCTCGTCACGCATGAGTTTATGCGTCCCGGAATGACCCAAGGCGATATGGATGACGTGATCAGCGCCTTTGAAAAAGTGTGGGAAAATCGTAAGGAGTTAGTATGAACAATCCCTTCTTAATTGGTAATCGGCTCTATTTACGAGGGCTTGAAGCTTCTGACGTGGAGGGACAATATCCCACATGGCTGAATAATGAAATCCTTACCCAATATCTTGAACATCACGTCTATCCCTATTCTAAAGCCTCGGCACTCGAGTATATTCATGCGCTTCACCACCGCAGTGATATGATCATGCTTGCAATGATTGATCGTAGCAGCGACCGGCATATCGGAAACATAACACTCTCTGCTATCACACAGGTGCACCGCAGTGCTGAATTTTCACTTCTCATCGGCGAACCCTCAGCCCAAGGAAAAGGGTTGGCGAAAGAAGCTTCTCTGCTGCTCTTGCACCATGGATTCGGAACCATGAACCTTAACCGTATTTGGTGCGGAACAATGGACTCAAATCTTTCCATGCAAAAGCTAGCAGTAACCCTGGGTATGCAGCAAGAAGGAATTAAACGTCAAGAAGTCTATAAAAATGGCCGATATTACGACACATTGCAATACAGCATACTAAAAGACGAGTTTTATGCAAAATATCCAAAAATCTAACCCTATAAGGAATACTATGCACGCAAGAGTACCTAAAGAAATTCACCAAGAGCGACTCAAAATGCATTTGGCCAATGTTGCGGACCGACAAAAATATTTTGATCCGGAAACGATGGAATTTTTCGATACCCTGGTCGAAGAGAGAGAGTGCCCGGTTTGCCACAAAAATCATGAACAATTTATTTTTTTCAAGGACGGAGGACGCTACGTCAAATGCCGCGAATGTGCAATGATCTATCTTAATCCCGTTTTCAAAAATGAACATCTCGAAAATCATTACCGAAACAATCATGACTGCCAAAGTGAAATTGTCACGAACGACAGTGAATTTTATACGGCACTCTACACAAAAGGTCTTCGTGCCATCGAAGCCGTTACCTCAAAAGGGAATATTCTCGATATCGGATGCTCTTCCGGAAATTTCCTCGATTGTGCCGTTCAATCGAACTGGAAAACATTCGGTGTCGAACTGAATGAAAAAGAATCCGCCTACGCAGTCCAAAAAGGGCATACGGTCTATAATCAGCTTCTCGAATCGGTTAACTTTACCGAAAAAATGGATGCCGTCAGTTTATGGGATGTATTTGAACATCTCAAAGACGGACGTTCGTATCTCGAGCAGATCAAAGCGCTTCTTTCCGACACAGGGGTTATTTTTCTTCAGATCCCAAGCGCTGATTCGCTCGCTGCCAAAATGCTCAGAGAAAAATGCCAAATGTTTGACGGAATCGAACACGTCAACCTCTACTCGTACAAAGCAATCGAAAAATTGGCACATGAATGCGGTCTGGAAATCATGAGCTGCGAAACGGTCATTTCTGAGATTGGGGTTATGAACAATTATCTCAACTATGACGATCCTTATCTAGGAGAAACCACTAATCTGCTCTCGGTAGCAGGATTAATTGATGAGAAGGCACTTCATGATGCCAGAATGGGATATAAAATGCAGCTTGTTTTAGGAAAACCCCAATGAAATTCTGTACCCAATGCGTGATGCCCGATACCAAACCCGATCTTCATTTCGACGAGCACGGCGTATGTGATGCCTGCCGTTCTCAGAAATCAAAAGATTCTGAAATTGACTGGGAAGCACGCAAAAATGAATTCTTAGAGGTCGTTCAACAAAACAAAAAGAACAGCCACTATGACTGCATTATCGGAGTCAGCGGGGGCAAAGATTCGACGTTCCAGGTTCAAAGCGTCTTGGACATGGGACTCAATCCGCTGTGCGTCTGTTTCGAGCCTACCATTCCCACAGAGATCGGTCGGCAAAATTTGAACAATCTCAACTCGTTAGGCGTCGATCTCCTCCACATAAAACGCAACCCGAAAGTCTATAAATCAATGATCAAAGAGGCTATGAAGCGCGTCGGCGATTGCGAGTGGCCCAACCATCTCGGAATTTTTACGACTCCGGCCCATATCGCCGTCAATTTCAACATCCCTCTTATTTTATGGGGCGAAAACTCTGAAATCGAATACGGCGGACCCGCAGCCAGTAAAAACAATCCCTATCTTAACCGTCAATGGCTCGAAGAATTCGGCGGACTGCTGGGGAATCGCGCATCCGATATGATAGGGGTTGACGGAATCACCGAACGTGATTTGGCTCTCTATTACTACCCCGAGGATGAAGCGATTGAGCGCGTCGGGGTAACCGGGCTCTTTTTAGGATACTACATCAAATGGGATCTCCGAAAAGTGTTGGAAAATGCAAAAAAAAGCGGTTTTTCGACTTCGGACCGCCGCGTGGAAACCACATACGAAAATTTTGAGAACCTTGATTGTTACAGCAATCATGTCCACGATTACCTCAAATATATTAAATACGGTTTCGGACGTGCAAGCGATAACGCCTGTTTGGATATTCGACTAGGATACATCTCCCGAGAAGAAGGGGTACGTCTTGTCAACAAATACGACGGTATCCCGCCAATGAAGGCCATTCATGAATTTTTGAATTACACCGGCTTTAGCCGCGAAGAGTTTGACCGTATTTGTGACTCATTTACAAACAAAAAAATATTTGTACGGGATGCGTCAGGAAAATTTGTACGGGATATCGACGGTTCATTAGTACGCAAAGAAGAATACATTGTCCGCTAATATTGTCATTATCGATTACGGGATGGGAAATCTCCGATCCGTTCAAAAAGCCTTCGAACATATCGGGACCGATGCGATTATCTCCAATGACCCTGCGATCATTCAAAATGCCTCCAAACTGGTTTTGCCCGGGGTAGGAGCATTCAAAGATGCCATGCATAATCTAAATGCCCTGGGATTGGTGGATCTTCTCAACAACGAAGTCATCGAAAAGAAAAAACTTTTTTTAGGCATCTGCCTTGGGATGCAGCTCATCGCAACAAAAAGCTATGAATTTGGAGAAACCGCAGGCCTTGGATGGATCGATGCCGATATTGTACGATTTGCGGAAAGCGGTCTTAAAATTCCTCATGTCGGATGGAACAGCGTAGCTTTCGCCAACCCCTCCCCGATATTTGAGGGAATACCCGATAATAGCGATTTCTACTTTGTCCATTCGTACTATTTTAATGCCGACCGCCAATATGCGACAGGTATCACCGAATACGGATGCGAGTTCATTAGCTCCGTCCAAAAAGAAAATATTTTTGCCACACAGTTTCACCCTGAAAAAAGTCAAAAACACGGTCTGAAAATCATTGAAAACTTTGCAAATCTTGAGAGCGTCTCCCCATGCTAAAACATCGGCTTATCCCCTGCGTACTTCTCAAAAACTGGCAATTGGTCAAGAGTATCCAATTCGATTCCTACCGGACGATCGGCCATCCCACGGCAACCGTACGCGTTTACAATGCACGCAATGTCGATGAGCTCATTGTACTGGATATCGATGCCAGTCTCAACAACGAACCCATCAATACCGAGATAATCACCGATATGGCAAATGAATGTTTCATGCCGCTTACGATCGGAGGGGGAATCAAAACGATTGACGATGTGTATACGGTATTAAATGCAGGTGCCGACAAAGTTTCGATCAATTCTCAAGCCATCCTCTCTCCTTCATTTATCCGTGAAATCGCAACGATCTTCGGTTCACAGTGTGTTGTCGCCTCTATCGATGTCAAAAAAATTGATGGACGTTACCGCGTCTATTCTAAAAAATTGGGCGTATTAGACATTGATCCTCTCGATCTTGCCCGTGAATACGAAGCACAGGGGGCAGGAGAGATTCTTCTCACCTCGGTCGATCATGAAGGCACGTCTCAGGGATACGACACGGAACTGTTGCAGCAGTTCCGCGGCAAACTCCATCTTCCGATCATTATCAACGGCGGCATGGGACTGCCGGAACATGGATTGGAGGCACTCTCATTAGGAGCGGATGCCCTCGCTGCGGCGTCGATCTTCCATTTTTCCAAATATACGCCCGATATGATAAAAAAAGAACTTTCACCCTATAGCGTCAGACTATCCTAAGGAGATACCACCATGGACGACATCACTTTAAATGCACTGAAAACTTTTCAAGAAAATTTACTCTATTTCGAAGAAAATCACAAACCACTCTATGACAAAATCAATCTTTTAAACATGCTTATTGAAGAAGGCGAATACACAGAACGCTACGCTCTTGAATATAAAGAAGAAGGCTACTTCGATATTCTGGAACTCTCAAGCAATGAGTTTCTTTACAAAGAAAACAGCCTTGAACATGCGAAAAGAGCGCTCGAACATGTTGATCTAAAACGGACGGGAGCCGTTTTCAAAGCTCAAAAGTATATCTTCGCAACCGATGAACAGGCCGAAGCTATTGATAACAGTAAACTCTCTTTCCACAATTCACTGTGGGCCACGATCAAAATTATTAATTACGTCAGTGCACATGCTACCGCTGAAACACATATGAATCGGGTTCATAAAATTATTTTCTTGGGCGTCGGGTTGGGCCTTCACCTTCAGGGAATTATTAAAAAACTCAATCCTCAAGTCATTTTTATCAAAGAAAAAAATCTCGAGACTTTCCGCCTTTCCCTCTTTGTCACGAACTATAAAGAGCTTGCACAATATGGTTTTCTCTATTTTTCCCTAACTGACGATGAAATGGAAGAACGTAAAAACTTTCTGGAGTTTCTTGATAAAGGCAATAACTACAATCTTCACATGAAGCATATTCCTTTTACCTTGGATTATCAAATGGAGCTCCAACGACTCCAAACCCATGTCCTCTCCCAAAGTTATATCAACTACGGCTACAGTGCCATGCTGCTCCGCTTTATCGATTCTCCCCGCTATCTGGCAGCCGGTTACTCTTTTTTGAATATTAACAAGTTTTACACGGACAATGTCTTTTCGGACAAACCGGTACTTCTTCTTTTTTCAGGCCCGTCAACGTCCAAAAATCTTGACTGGGTTATAGCAAATCGTGATCGTTTTATCCTTGTTTCCGCCCTCTCGACATGCAGACTTCTTCATCGTGTCAACATTACACCGGATGTTGTTATTCACATCGATCCGGGTGAAAACACATCTCTTTTGTTCGAAGGCCTGGACACAGATACCTATTTTAAAGACACTACAATACTTCTGGCTTCCAATGTCGATGAGGCAACTCTTCAAAAATTCAACCGTTCCAATGTCCATTTCATGGAACAGGGAACATTGTATAAAAAAGGATTCGGACGTTTTTCCGCGCCAAGTGTCGGAGAATATACTTACGGTATCTTTTTAATTTTCGGTGCCGTCAACCTCTTTATGCTCGGTATTGATTTGGCATTGGATAATGAAACACTTCAGACGCACGGGGACTTTCACCCGTTTCAAACAACCGGGGAATACAATGATCAAAGCGCCTCGCTCAATCCGAATACCTCCATCACCTACGTTAAGGGGAACCTGCTTGATCAGGTTCCGACCCTCTCGGCATATAAAATATCAATAGAGCAGGCAGCGACCTTTACCAAAATGCTCAAACATGACTACAATCATGTTTATAATCTCAGTAACGGCGCTTATTTGGAAGGTTGTGATCCATTACGCTTTGATGAGTATGACTGGGATTCTTTCCAACCCCTCGACCGTGAAAATCTACCTTTACAAATTGGTGATTTTTTCCGAGAAATTGGATCCGATGATTTTAATGAAGACGATAAAGGACAAATTCGCCATCAGATCAAAGAAGCCAAAAAACTCGAAAAAATTATTAAACAGCACCAAAAGAAAAAATTTGCCCATGCCGAAGCCTATCTCAATTCTCTAGCCCGGCTTTCATGGGATCTTAGCGATATGGAATATAAAACGAACTCTGATCTTGCACAGGTTTATTATGAATATTTCCCGATCATTATGAGCTATATTTTTGATTTATTCAATACACAAGAGCTTCTCAGTCCGAATAAACATGTCACTCAAATCGATGCCCTTGTTGTACAACAATTATTAAAAATGTCGAATCTCTATATCACTCGACTCGAAAGCTATCTAAAATAATCTGCAGTTTAAAAAGAAAAAGAGAGTCAGGAAGGAATGATCGGATAAAAATCCGATCGGGGAAACATATAAAAGTGATTGAAATTACTGGAGTAATTTCAATACGTTTTGCTGCACAGCATTCGCTTGGCTCATCGCGTAGCTTCCTGATTGTGCAAGGATATTGAACTTACTGAAGTTCGCCGATTCCGCTGCGAAGTCAACATCACGGATGTTTGACTCAGCCGCTT
>NZ_JBASYM010000058.1:0-33001 GCF_049277495.1 Sulfuricurvum sp.
GAATGCAAGCGATACGGAATTGGCCAAATTTAAAACGGATCTGACCTCCAAAGGGGCGGCTCAGTTTCTCAAAGACCTCAATCAGGAGAAGATCGATGCCTTGGTCGAGGAGTATCGACAGAAACTGTTGAAAGATCAGGAAAAGAACCCGGATCAGCCGATGGATATTAACCAGATGGTAAGCGATTTTAAAAAAGAGCTGCTCAAAGAGATCGAAGAGGCACGAAAAGCCGAACAGGAAGCATCTCCCGATCAGAAAACCTCTCTCTCCACAGCGGAAGTCATGACAGCGGTGAAATCGGCCAAAAACAGCGAATCGACATTGCAAAATCCGATTGGATTTTTAGAGCAAATGTTAAATCCAAACGTCGATTTGACGAAAACGAAAGAGAACTGGCTTCTCTAGGACAATCTTATCTTCCGTAGTATGAAACGATGGTCGCTTTGCCGATCGAATGGGAATTGAGCATATATCCTACCAGTGCCGGAGATGCTTTTTCATCCAGTTCGAGATGATCGATATTGAGTGCGTGAACGGTGAACATGTAGCGGTGCGGGCGATCACCTTTGGGCGGGCAGGCCCCGCCGAATCCCGCTTTACCGTAGTCGGTGATACTTTGAGTCGCGTGCACCATCTGTTTTGTAGCAGTGTCACCGAATCCTGACGGAAGTGACGTTACCGATGCAGGGATATTAAAAACGACCCAATGCCACCATCCGCTCCCCGTCGGTGCATCGGGATCATAAACGGTGACGGCGAAGCTCTTGGTTCCCTTAGGGACATCGCTCCAGTGCAGCTCGGGTGAAATGTTTTGACCGTCGCATCCAAATCCCGAAAATTCCTGAGTTTTGGTAAGTTGACCGGAGAGATCGTTGCTGTGCAGGGTGAACCCTCCTGCCGAGAGAGTGAGTGTTCCGGCAATAAGGCCGGTAAGGAGATGGGATAAACGCATAGTTGCTCCTAGAATAATGTCCGATTATTGTAGCATTTTTTATTAATGTAATTGTGCTAGAATCGATTGATTAAAGTTCGTATAAGGAGTGTCCATGAAACTCTCTGTCCATAGAGCCGATGAACGCGGATCCGCGGAGCATGGGTGGCTGCACAGCCGATTCAGTTTCAGTTTTGCCGAATATCATAATCGCGCACGGATGGGTTTCGGTGTACTTCGTGTCATCAATGACGATATCGTAGAGCCCTCTGGCGGTTTTGGGATGCATCCGCACCGTGATATGGAGATTATTACGATTGTGACCAAAGGGTCCCTCGAACACAAAGACTCGGAAGGAAACCACGGAATCATCACGGCAGGACAAATCCAGTATATGTCGGCGGGAAGCGGTGTCCATCATTCCGAATTCAACCCCTCTGCGGATGAAGCCGTTGAACTGTTTCAGATATGGATTCAT
Organism: Sulfuricurvum sp.; assembly: GCF_049277495.1. Taxonomy (GTDB): domain Bacteria; phylum Campylobacterota; class Campylobacteria; order Campylobacterales; family Sulfurimonadaceae; genus Sulfuricurvum. The sequence continues at coordinate 1,411 of NZ_JBASYM010000058.1, forward strand.
CCCCAATCGAAGGGGCTCTCTCCGAAGTATGAACAGCGTGATTTCCGCGATCTCGATACTAAAAACCGCTGGGCACTTATCGTCAGCAGTGACGGGAGGGAAGGTTCCATGCCGATACGTCAGGACGCTTCTATCCTGACAGCCCGTTTGGAAACAGGAAATACGCTGGTATGCGAAGCGGTCAAAGCGGGACATGGCAGGCTCTTACTCATTATCGAGGGGGTGGTGCAGACCTGCGGCGATATCCTGATGCGACGTGATGAACTTCAGGTACTTAGCGATGAGCCTTTTGAAATTATGGCCAGTACGGATGCCCATCTGCTCCTATTCGATGTACCGATGGAATAATGGATCAGTTAAAGAGGCTCAACCCGAAATGCTCTTTCGCCGCAGAGGAATAATCGACCGTCATCTCGGTAAGGAGACCGTTCTCGATGATTTTGAGAGTGCTGTCCATGAGAATTTTCCGCCCTTTCGGGGTCTGCATCACGGCAAGCTTTTTCTGGGTGAAGATCGTATCGGAACTTGTCGCATTGAAATAGTTGGCGAGGCTAAACTCGATCCACTCCTGCGGCGTCAGGGCGAAGCCGTATTGCAGTGCCCATTCCCCATTTACAAAAGAGCGAAGTACATACTCCCCATCGCTCAAATCCAGACGAAACCGGTCTCCGTTTTGCTTTGCTTCAATTGCGTCGATAACATGTAGCGGTTCTCTCAACCCATATCCGCCGAAACCCGTATCACACAGATAGTTTTTCCCTTCGATCATCACAATCACGACCATATGGGTCTTAGGACGGCGGGCAGGGTAGAACATCGGACGCGCCCCTGCAAAATACCACTCGAAACCGATCTCGCTGAGTGCCATGGCGAACAATCCGTTCACCTCATAGCAATATCCGCCCCGGGAGTTCGTGAGTATTTTAGTCGTGATATCTTCAAGGACGAGAGAGGGAATTCGGCCTGCTTGGACTTCAGTATTTTCAAACGGGACCGATTGTAGTTGATGGCTCATCAGTTCGGTCAGGGTTGCAAGATCCGGACGGATGTCGCCACGGTAGCCGATACGATCGAAATATTCGGTGAGAGAAAAATTGGATGCGGTCATAAGGGACCTTTCGAAGAGGATAGTTGAGGGATCTTTTTTTCGAGCACGACAAAGCGGAGCGCTTCAACAGAGAGACTCCACAACTCAGAGGTGGGAAACGGCATCTCTATTCCCGTTTCCATATATCCTCTGCGTTTATAATAGTCGATCAGCTCTGTGCGCAGGGTAATTACCTCCATTACGGCAGTATCGATTTCCCATTTATCCAGTGCCTGAAACTCGGCATATGCGAGCAGTCCTTTGCCGATCCCGCTCCCTTGCAAGGTCGGCTCGACGGCAAACAGCCCGAAATGGACGGTATCGCCTTGGCGATGCGCATGGATAGAGGCAATGAGGGTATCTTCCGATTCTGCGATAAGGAACATAGAATCCGGATCATTCAGCAGATAGAGAACTCCTGCTTCATCAATTCGGCGTCCTGATAATAAATCAGCTTCGGTCGTCCATCCCGCACGGGAACTTTCACCGCGATAGGAGCGGTTGATAAGTTCAGTCAGTGCGGGGATGTCGTTGATATGTGCGTTACGGTAAATCATGATATGATTCTATCACAATTGGTACAGTGATTTTTTGTATACTTGATAAGAAAGCTTGACACACGATGGATAATACTAAAAATACAACGAAGTACATCCTATGGATGATCGTTGCGATGCTGTTTTGGGGGTTTGCGTGGACGGCGGGCAAGGTTGCGGCGGAACACTCCAATGCGCAGGTAGCCGCTTTTTGGCGCTATGCGATCTCGTTTATCACGATCATTCCGGTGATCTGGTATCTCAAAACACCGTTGAAAACAGATCGGATCGGTTATTTGTACATGGTTGCCGCAGGTGTATTGACGTCACTGTTCAACTATCTTTTCTTTGCCGGACTTTCGCACGGCCAGGCGGGATACGGCGGTACGATGGTTACGTCGCTCGCTCCGATCATCACCTATATCCTCGCTATCTTATTTTTGGGAACTACCGTTTCGTTCCGACAGTTAGGGGCTCTTTTTATCGGGATTTTGGGAGCGCTGATACTGCTTCGTGTGCCGTTTGAGGGGTTCGCATTTTTAAATGTCGAGAGTTCCTATTTCCTCGGATGCGCCATCGTATGGGCATTGGTCACGGTGATCGCCCAAAAAGCGGCTAAACGGGCTCATCTGATGTTTCATACGGTGGTCGTATTCGGTATTACCGCATTTATCAACATGCTATTCGCCCTGCCGTACCATCCGTTTGATTTTAAGGCCTATGACGACACGTTTTGGATCACGATTTTCTTGATAGGGCTGATCCCCGGAACGTTCAGCACCGCCCTTTATTTCGTCTCGGCGGGAAAAGTGGGGGCGCATCGTACGGGCGTGTATATGTTTATCGTCCCTGTAGGGGCGATCGTTTCGAGCTGGGTCGTATACGGCGAGGCATTGGAACTTTCGACGCTCATCGGGTGTCTGTTGGCATTTGCGGCTGTCATCTTTTTTAATATGAAAAAAGCGAAAGGTGCTACGTGAGTATTTATGCTTTGCAATCTCCAGCAGGCGGGTTTTTGGATGAAGATCTAAATCATTTTAATAAAGTTTTCGATGATTGGTGCGTACAGTTTGATAATTTTGAGGATGCTGCCACCATCGCGAGTACATTGGATAAGAAAAGATATTCTGAGGTCATCGAAATCACTCCTCTGAGCTATCCTAAGTATTTTTTTCATAAGTTACAGGGGATAATACACGCGACACGCGAAGTAGAGGGGAATATTGTCTGTATTGTGGAACCTTTTATGGGATCGAATTTTCGTATAGCGGTTTGTAATTTGGAGACAAAAGCGGTGAAACTGACGGCAACAAAGTATAAAAATACGATGAGCGTCGAAGGTGCATTTGCGAACTTTACGATCAGAGATGACAAAGATTCTGAAATCTAGGTCAAGATCGGGTCAACAATCTGATCTTTATTTTTAAATTTAGTTATAGGTATCACCTGACCCCTTCCTTTTCCTTTGTTTTGGTGAGGGTGTCAAGTGAAATAAGATATATCATCTTTGTCTCGCTCCCAAGCTCCAGCTTGGGAGTGTATATATTAGTTTACATTCCCAACGAGGACGTTGGGAACGAGGAATTTTCTTTTCTTTTTGATATAACTATAAGATTTTCATGTTCCAGTAAAGGTTTTCTTCTGTGTTCTGTTTCAGTAAGAATAGTCAAATCAAAATCGATGGATAACTTTCGTCCCAAGATCAAAAAATCCATAGATAGTTCTGTATGTAGGTTCCCTAAATCTAAAGAATCGTCCTTCACTACTAGTAGTAGGTCACAGTCTGATGGTTTTTCAGTTCGGAAAAATGACCCAAAACCAAAGATGCCAACTATTTCAGTCCTTATTGTATTGATATGATGGATTTCCTTCATCATCTGTGTAGTGAAATTTCCAATATTCATCTTTCCATAAAGCTCCCGTTAATTCTCTTGCATTGTATAAACCTACTTTTTGAGCTAAACATAATGCTTTCGCTTCAGGAGTGTAGCCATTCCAGTTGCCTCCAACTGAAATAAAATTCACTTTTGGAAATTCTTTAAAAACTCGAAGGATAGCCGCTTGACCTAGAGCATATGCATCAAGGCATAACACAGTAATATGTGATCCATCGTTTCGGTCTACTTCAATGACAATGTCATCATGCCGCATTATAGATGACACGTTTCCATGCTGTTTAATTGCGTCTTCCAACCAAGAAATTCTACTAAATGATACGCCCCAAGAATTTTCTCCATTACTCATTTAAAAATACCTCTGCAAATTTTTTTGGGAAATGTGTATAAGAGTCTAACCGATGATAAACATTTTTTTCGTATGATTCTGCATGTAGTCTAAATTCTTCCACTAATTGAATTGTTGAAACATCCTCAATTAAATGCTCATTGGAATCGATTAAGTTAAGGATCTTTCTGTTATTGGGAAGTATCCTATCAACACGTCTCAACTCCCAAATCAAATATGCATTCGAATTTGGATCTTCACTAGCAATAGAACTTAATGGTCCAACGCTATCAAAAACCTTTTTATTGGAGATCAGAAGGCGAGCTACTGCCAATCGTAACTCACCGAAGCTACCGAACTGAACAGTTTTTCCTGCATTACTAATTATGTCCTCTTGTTGCTTTTTCCAGTAATGTAGCATTTCAACTGTGTAAGTGCCTTCAGGAGCTTTATCTATATGTGTGTGGTGAGTTGGACATAAAAGGATTAGATTATCATAAGTATCTGCACCTCCCTCTGGTATGCCTCTGGCAGCAGTAGGTTTATTACCTATAATATGAGCCATTTCACCGACGGCATAATTTCCAGTTTCAATCAATGTTGTAAGGTCTTCGTCACAGTCAGGTTTTGAACACCGACCACCGGCACGACCCCACAAAATTTTCATATCAAGGTTACTAATGCTCAAATATGTATTTCCTCTTCGTAACTATCGATTTATTCTGCAAATATGTTTTTTTTCCAAAAATTTATTAGATATTTGTATCATCCAATCAAAATTTTACATATAGACATATTTTTAAACATTTTACGCTGTTTTTCTTAAAATAATTTCTGTAAACGCTTTAACGGCATACAAAGCGAAAAAAGAGCACAATTCCCCATTATTAGACATAGGACTCCTTATGACTGCTTGGGGGGAAATAATATGGAAGAATTTTTAGCTTCTTCGGAAATCATCGATTATACTCATCCAAACGTTTCCGCAAAAGCCCGTGAACTCGCCGCAGGGTGCAACAGCGATACCGAGATCGCTCGGCAGTGTTTCGAGTTCGTTCGTGACGCAATACGTCATACGGGCGATGCGGGGGAGGGGATCACGACGCTAAAAGCGAGCGAGGTCCTCGAACAGGGGAGCGGGTGGTGCTATGCCAAAAGCCATCTGCTCGCGGCATTGCTCCGTGCAAACAAAATTCCTGCGGCATTGTGTTATCAGCGGCTCAGCTGTTCGGAATATACCCAGGATATTTATTGTCTCCACGGGCTGAACGCTGTTTATCTCAAAGAGTACGGCTGGTATCGACTCGATGCACGGGGGAATAAAGAGGGGGTGGACGCGCAGTTCGATCCGCCGCATGAGAAACTGGCGTTTCAGCTGGGCGAAAAGGAATACGATTTACCGCAACGGTATGAAAAACCGCTGGAAGTCGTCGTAAATGCTTTAAAAGAGCGTAAAAACTATGCTGAAATGATCGGGCATTTTCCGGATATAGAAGACCCCTCTTGAGGACTTATAATTTTATTTGAAAGAATAATCGAATGACCCCAGCCATAAATATCGCCAAAAAAGCAGGCATCGTTTATCAAATCCATACCTATACCCATGATCCCCTATGTGAGTCCTACGGTACGGAAGCTTCGGAAAAATTAGGGATTCCCGCTGAGCGGGTCTTTAAAACGTTAGTTGTTCTCATCGATTCCAAAGTTATGGCGGTTGCGGTGATCCCCGTCTCATCCATGCTCTCGCTGAAACAGATTGCCAAAGCCGCAGGGGGCAAAAAAGCGGAGATGGCTGCGGGAGCCGATGTCGAACGCTCCAGCGGATATATCCTCGGCGGAGTTAGCCCTCTGGGACAAAAAAAGAGGCTCAAAACGTTTATCGATGCGTCAGCGGAAAATTTTACGAGTATCTTTGTGAGTGCAGGGCGCAGAGGGTTGGAGATCGAGCTAAGGGCGAATGATCTTGTAAAGCTTTGTGATGGGAAATTTGCGTTGTTGTGTGGATAAAGATGTATAGGACATTGAAATCATGTTAGAGAATATTTTAAACTATATGCAGGTTATGGAGAACATAGCTTCATCGGGACAGCCTAATGAATCTGAATTCGCCGCAATCGCTAATGCGGGATATGAAGTCATAATTAACTTCGCCATGCCAAATTCGGAAAATGCAATACCCTCTGAAGGTCATTTGGTCACCTCCAACAACATGATATATATTCATATTCCGGTTCCGTTTGATGAGCCTGAACTTTTTCATTTGCAGTCATTCATTAAAATGATGGAAGCATTTGCTGATAAAAAAGTTTGGGTACATTGTGTAAAGAATTATCGAGCATCGGCTTTTTTGTACCATTATTTGCTCTCATCACGAGGTCTTAGCGCTACGGAAGCGCAAAAAGCGATATTTCCATCATGGGAACCGAATGAAATATGGCAACGTTTTATGAAGCTTAATCTGAAATAGAAATAGAGGGAGAAGAATACGATGAATCTGCAAAAACTCAAAGAAGCTGAGACAAGTTTCCTCACATTTTATCCCAAAGGATTTGAAGATGAAGCGCTTCTGCCGATCATTAAACGGCACAATACGGCAAAAATAGGTGAAAGTGTAAGAGAGATGTTCTCACCTGATCGATTTTCACGTACGGAAGAGATAGGTGAGAATTTCGCCAAAATCATCTCTAAATCTTCTCTCATCTCGCTCTTCGAAAAGCCAAAAGTACGAGACATGGTAAAAGCGATGAGTATGGAACAGCAAGATATGTTTGCCATCGGATTGTATGAACTTTTGCATGGTAAAAAAGAGAAAGGATTTGATATCTTGATCGATGTGTTGTCCACCTATAAACTCGCGAAATGGTCTATTATGACAGTGATTCCGTATTATTACGCGAGGGATAAAGCGTTTTTTATTAAACCGACCACGACTAAGGATATCATCAAATTTTTCGATATCGAGGGGCTGACGTATAAGCCCCGCCCGACATACGAATTTTACGAGAGATACACAAAGATACTCGAAGAGATGAAATCGCATGTGTCTCCTTTGATCGGTGAGGATAATGCCGGATTTACCGGATTTTTGATGATGGCGATGAAGTAGGGGGGCACTATGAAGATCTTTTGGATATTGTTCTTATCATTAAAGCTACTTTTTGCATCCGATCCTAATTTCGGTAAATTTGATGGCACAGGAGTTGTGGTTGACCTCAACAGCTCTGAGCGTATTATTTTTGGAAAACATGCTGATGAGAGGTTAAATCCCTGTTCGACATTTAAAATTCTAAACTCGATGATCGCCCTCGACAGCGACGCGGTGCGTGATGAGAACGAGATTCTCAAATGGGACGGTGTAGTACGAACATATCCGGTCTGGAATCGAGATCACTCGATGAGAACGGCGATAGGGGTTTCTTCCGTGTGGTTTTATCAAGAGTTGGCACGTCGTGTTGGGGAGAAGAATATGGGTGAAATGGTGTATAGAGCAGGGTATGGCAACATGGATACTTCCCAAACCCTCACTAATTTTTGGCTTGGGGGTGGAAGTCTCAAAATATCGCCCAATGAGCAAGCGGACTTTCTTGAGAGACTGGTGCGCAATCAATTGCCATTTTCACTCCGTTCGATGACGATTGCGAAAGACATTATGACGTTGGAGAAAAAAGAAGATTATACAATGGCAGGCAAGACGGGCAGCTGCGGCGGGATCGGCTGGTTTGTCGGTTTTGTCGAGGAAGGCAGCAATACGCGTGTTTTTGCTTTTGAAATCAGAGGCGATGGCGCTAGTGGTGCCGAAGCCAAAAAGATTGCATTGCATTATTTAAAAGGAGAAGACTAATGTTTATCATCTCACTCACTTACATTAAACTGCTAGAAGAGGTTGAAACCTCGATGTGTTTTTAAGAAGGATCGGAAAATGGCAGCAGAACGCATCGTCGATAACCTGGACGTTTTTGCAGAGAACTTCGAGGGGATTGACCTGCATGGCAAAAAGATCACCAAAGCGGAATTTGAGGATTGTACCTTTGTCTCGTGCGATTTTAGTGAAACCTTTTTTTATTCCTGCAGATTTGTCGAATGCCGTTTTGAAAACTGCAATCTGAGCCTGATGAAACTGACCAATACGAAAATGAGCGATGTCGATTTTGTCGCATGCAAAATGATCGGGATTGATTGGACGATGGCGGATTGGAAAAGTCTGCTGAATGCCGATCCCTTGCGATTTAGGGAATGTATCCTCAACGACAGCAACTTTTTCGGACTGAGTTTAGAGGGAATGGTAATGAAAGAGTGTCGTGCGAAAGAGGTCGATTTTTGCAACGGAACCTTTCAAAAAGCCGATTTCAGCGGTACCGATTTCAAGGGGGCATTGTTCGCCAATACCCATCTCGAAGACGCCAATTTTACCGAAGCGCAGAATACCGTGATCGATATACGCTCCAACCACCTTAAAGGGGCGATCTTCAGCCGGTATGAGGCACTGTTTTTACTCGAAACGATGGGAATTGTGTTGGTGGATTGAACCGGTGTTTATGAAAGAGTAGTAAGATGGTGTCTATTATCATAGGAGTCCACATGTTACAACGTATCCTCGCATTTTCCACGACTTTTCTTTTCATCTCCTCTCTTTCGGCAGCACCGCTTCCCGATATCAAAATGCCGGATAACGGGTTGTCTTTTCCGATGATCGAAGGGTATCAGGATTATAAGATCGTTGCGACGCATTGGCGTACCGATAAACATGAATTACGGTATGTATTAGCCAACCCGATCGCATATAAGGCATTGGTAGAGAAACAAAAACCGCTTCCGGAAGGGAGCAAAATTGTTAAAATAGGGTGGAGCGTCAAACCGATGGGCAGCTATCCCGATGCACTGGAAGCGGATACGCTTCAGCGGGTCGAGTTTATGGTCAAAGATTCGAAGCACTTTGATCAAAACGGCGATCACTGGGGATATGCCCGGTTTGTTAAAAAGGGGAACAGCTATGTACCCTATGCAAACGGTTCAGCGGAATGTGTTGCCTGCCATGCCTCCGTCGCTCAGGACGATTACCTGTTCTCATCCTTTCAATCGACGTTTTAAGGAATATCAGCCCTTTTTTTCCCGGATCTCTTCTTGCAGAACTTCCATTAGCCCTTGGTGGGTATAACGGCTGAAAAGATAGGATTTGGCATTAAAAAGGGTTTCAAACATAATCTTCCAAAGGGTCGAAAAATTTTCATCGGTCCGTCTTTTGCAGAGTTGTTTTTGCAGTTGGCACTCCAAATCGGCCATTACTTTTGCCTGATCGACATACGTTTTGAGCAGCGTGTACTCCAAACCGATTTCGAGGTAGTCTTCGATCAGACGGATAATGGAGGCTTCTTTGTCGGTAAAATCATCCTTGTTGGTCGGAACCAGAATATTGTCTTCCAGCAGTTGTTCCAACAAGGCGGGTTCGACATCGAAATAATCGATAAACTCCTGTTTGGTATAGTGTTTGGCGGAGGAGGGGATACCGCTCAGTGTCTCCATAAGCGGTGCCAGCATCGAAAAAGAGCTCGCCATCGATTGATTTTTATTTTGCAAAATCCCTTTGATCTGCTCGATGGAACTTCCCATCTCCTGCTGCATGTATTTGATGTATTTGATCAGTTCGACATGCTCTTCGCTGTAGCGGTGGACATTGGATTTGAGCTTTTGGGCTTCGGGAAGCAGCCCCTCTTTGATGTAGTATAAAATCGTGGACTTCGGAACATGGGTGAGCTCTACGAGTTCTGAAATTTTATAATCCATGATTTTCCTTGATTAATACGAATGTAAGAATTATACCTTATAATTCAAAACGTCAAGCGTTGCTTTACACTTTTTGTTTATCTGTCACTATCGAGGTTCTTATATGGTTCAACCGCTGCTCAAATATCCGGATTCGCGCATCCGTCTGATCTCGGCAAACGTCCGTTTTTTTAATGATGAATTACTTCAATGGATCACTGACATGGTCGATACGATGAAGGCAAACGATCTGGATGCGCTGAGTGCGATTATGATCGGTGTCCAGTACAACGTCATCGTGATTAAAAAGGGGGATGAATATCTTCCGTATATCAATGCACGTCTGATCAAATGTACCGGAAATTCGACCCAAACCGAGCGAAGTATCTATTATGAGGGTTTTACCGTAGACGTTGAACGCTTTGAAAACGTAACGGTCATCTATGAAGATGCAAAAGGGGAGCCTCATCATCAGGATCTTTCCGGCGATCCGGCACGTATTTTCCAGCAGCAGCTCGATTACTGTTTCGGAAGTACCTTTGTCGATCGGGTTGACCGTGAGATGAAACAGCGGATCAACGACCATCTCGAATTCGGTCTGGTTGCCGATGGAAGTACCTGCCCGATGGTATTCGTCCGCGATTATTTCAAACGAGGGGCGAAATATGTCATGGGGCTTATCGCCCTGAGCTTTATCATTCCCTTTTTCGCTTCGGAGGAAGTGCGTACGTTGATCTATCGGATCGATATTTATCTACTCCTTGCCGTACCGGTATTGATGATCGCCTACTTTTTCTATGCCCTTTATGAATCCAGACTCTATAAACAGTGCACGAGCTGTCAGATCGGCAATATTATCGGCACGAGCGCGATTATGGCAACGCAGCTGCTGATCGTCAGTCTCGGTGTATTTTTCTGGGTTGCACCGTAACTCACCCCTGTTTCAACCACATAAAAAGGAAAACAATGGCACATATAGCATTACCTGAATTTGAAGAGATGTCTCCCGCAATTCAGGAGAAAGCCCGCCCGATTTTAGAAAAAACGGGAAAACTGGGGGAAATATTCAAACTGTTGGCATTGGATGAGAAGATCTATTTTGCAACGGACGGGATGATTCAGCGATTTTTGCTGGATGAGACGACGCTTTCGTATGATATTAAAGAGTCTATCGCCCTGTTGATCTCAAAAGAGAACGGCTGTAAAATGTGTGTCGATGTCCACAAATCGATTGCAAAAATGCTTGGACTTTCCGAACAGCGGATCGAAGAGGTACTGGAGGGGGTTGACGCTATTTCGACGAGTGACGCCGAAAAAGCGCTGTTGAACTTCTGTATCAAAGCCTCCAAGAAAGAGAACTATAAAATCCTCAAAGAAGAGATCGATGCGCTTAAAGCGTTAGGATACACCGATGTCCAAATCGTTGAAGCGGTCGCGATCACCGGGTATTTCAACTACATCAATACGCTCTCGAATGTATTTGCTCTGGGGCAATAGCCCTAGAGGTACGGATTATCTTTCTCTAACGCCAGCAAAAATACTTTTTTCTCTATCCCCCCGCTGTATCCTCCGAGACCTCCGCCTGTCGCGATAACACGGTGGCAGGGGATTAAAATAGCGATGGGATTGCGTCCGTTGGCATTGGCTACGGCACGAACGGCTTTGGGGTTTCCGAAGCGTTTGGCTTCTGCGGCATAGGAGAGGGTTTCACCATAGGGAATCTTACGGAGTGTCTCCCAAACTTCTTTTTGAAACATTGTTCCGTGCGGATTGAGAGGGAGTGTAAAAACGGTTCTTTTTCCCGAAAAATATTCTTCTAATTCGTTTGAGAGCTGAAGGAGCAGGGGATGCCCGGAAGGCTCAATATCAAGTGCATCATCAGCAAAATCGAGAACTGTGATGGCTTCACCGTCCGTTACGGCGATCAATGTACCGATTGGGGTCTCTATCAAGCGTTCATACTGTTTCATACTAAAATTATAGTGTGTTTAAAGATGCTGATGACATGTATTTCATCGTGTCATACAAATACACGGTTGAATGACTTATGCTATGATAGTTCCAATTAAAAAAGTGGAGAACGTCATGTCTGTTTCACGCTGCGGATGGGTCAAACTGAGTGATCCGGTATATGTCGCTTATCATGACGATGAATGGGGACGGGCGTTGCACGATGAGCGTGCCCTTTTTGAACTTTTTTCTCTGGAAACGCAATCAGCAGGACTCAGCTGGCTGACCATTCTCAAAAAACGTGAAGGGTATCGCGAAGCATTTGAGGGATTTGATCTGAACAAAGTGGCGCACTATGGCGAGGCAGACATTGATCGTATACTCAACAGCGGACTGGTGGTAAAAAGCCGTCCCAAAATCGAATCGATTATCACGAATGCACGAGGATTTTTAGAGATTCAAAAAGAGTACGGTTCCTTGGATGCGTATTTTTGGGGAAAAGTGGGCGGAAAAGCGATCATTAACGATGTCGCCGATTACAAAGAGGCGGCGTGTACCTCAGATATTTCCGATACCATTACAAAAGAGCTCAAAAAACGGGGATTTAAATTTATCGGAACGACCACCGTTTATGCATTTATACAGGCGTGCGGGATGGTCGACGATCATGAAAACAGCTGTATGTGCAAACAAAGAAGGAAATAATTTTAAATGAATTCGATCGTATTATTCGACAATGTCCAACTCACCTACACCGAAACGCCGGTTCTGAAAAATATTTCGCTTCGGATCGAGGAGGGAGAACACTGCGTTATCCTTGGAGCCAACGGTTCGGGGAAATCGAGTCTTATCAAACTGATTAATTGCGAACTTTATCCATCGTATATTAATGAGCCGTTTCGACGGGAAATACTGGGTAACGAGCGATGGGTCGTCACTGAACTGCGCAAACATTTAGGGGTTGTCACGAACGATCTGCACACCCGCTTTGCATTCGAGAGCGGCTGTCTCAGCGGGTTTGAAACGGTACTGAGCGGTTTTTTCGGAACGATCGGATTGTTTGATCATTTGGAAGTGACTGCTGAGCAGATTGAAGCGGCCGGACGTGCATTTGAGCGGTTGGGTATCGAACACCTGAGAGAAAAACGTTTGAGCGAGATGTCTACAGGAGAATTGCGTAAATGTATCGTAGCCCGTGCTCTGGTACATCCGGTCAAAGCGATTTTGCTGGATGAGCCTACGGTCGGATTGGATATCAAAGCACAGCTCGATTTTATTGAGATGATGCGCTCCCTGGCTAAGAGCGGTACGACTGTTATTTTAGTGACCCACCATATTGAAGAGGTCTTTGAAGAGATACAAAAAGTAGTGTTGATCAAAGAAGGGATACTCTATGCGCAGGGAAATAAGGATGAGGTATTGAACAGTGACAACCTGTCGGAAGTTTTTAACATACCTCTGGAAATACACAAAGAACAGGGACGCTATTCAATACGTCCGAAGGTCTAAGGAGTCCAGGAATGAATCCGGCAAAAGTTATACGTGAAAAGGTCGAAAAGCTGACCGATCTTCCCAATGTCGGCAAAACGGTTGCCGCCGATTTTGCACGTATCGGTATAACCACTCCAGATCAGCTTCGCGGAGAGGATCCGTATGATCTGTATGTCCGATTTTGCACAGCGTTTGGCGAACGGCAAGACCCGTGTATGCTTGACGTGCTGATGTCGATTACCGATTTTATGGATGGCGGAGAACCGCGAGTCTGGTGGGATTACACGCCTGAGCGCAAGATACGCTACGGAAATAAAATCGCCGTCAGTTAAAACCCTCGTCGAAAGGATGCAGGGATTTTATCTGTCTCCTGAAATTCTTTGGCGGCTGTGAGAGCAAGATTCGGATTGCGTAATAATTCCCGTCCATACGCGACGAAATCGCATACTCCCCCTATCAGTAATGCTTCGCCTTCAGCAGGTGTCGTAATGAGTCCTACGGCGATGGTAGGAATCGATCCTTCGTTTCGTATCCGTTTGGCATAATCGGCTTGATATAAAGGGACGAACAACGGCTGCGTCTGGGTGAGTGCCTGGTTCCCTCCGGCAGAGACATGAATGATATCGGCCCCCGCTGTTTTCAACGCTTTGGAAAGGGCGATAGAATCTTCGATATTCCAGCCGTCTTCCATCCATTCGTCTGCCGAAATGCGGACAATCACCGGAAGATTGATGGCCTCTTTCACCGCTTTGGTCACTTCGACCAGCAAGCGGCATCGGTTTTCCAGCGTTCCGCCGTAAAGATCGCTGCGTTGATTGCTCAGCGGCGAGAGAAATTCGCACAACAGATAGCCGTGCGCTCCGTGAATCTCGACCATATCGTAGCCCGCTTCTTTGGCACGCAATGCGGCACGGACAAACGAATCTTTGATATTTTTGATCTCATCGAGTGGAAGTGCTGAGGGAAGACGATAGGGTGCATCGCTGCAAAAGGCAATGGCACTCGGAGCGACGGGGATTTCGGATTCACACTCGCATTTTCGTCCGGCATGTGCCAGTTGCAGCGCAATTTTGGCACCGTTATCATGGCATATTGCCGTTATTTCACGATGGCCGGCAATCTGGTCGTCTGACCATATTCCCAAATCATTTTCACTGATCCGTCCCCGCGATTCGACCGCAGTTGCTTCGACAATGATCAATCCGACGCCTCCGAGTGCTTTGGACCCGTAATGGAGCGTGTGAAATGCATTGGGATGGCCGTCTGTTTCTGCGTGGTACATACACATGGGCGGCATGACGATACGGTTTTTCAGCGTTACATTGCCGATCGTACCCTCTTGAAGTAATAAACTCATGATTTTCCTTCGAATTTAAGCGTTTTGGAGTATGGTGGCGATTGTCTGAGAAGAGTATTCTTCTCCCATTCCCCATAATACCGCTAGCCCATGTGCATTTTCGGCAATGTCGCCGATGCGCTCACGCGAAATATTGGCCGCTGCTAAGGAAACCGGTGCACCGATAGAGTCAAACCAGTTTTCCAGGGCCGCGATTCCCTCATCCGCAGTATTCAGTCCGAAAACTTCTTGGGCGAAGCGTTCAAACTGAGCCGGATTTTGCCCTTTGTACCATTTCATCCATGCCGGAATGACAATGGCTAAACCTGCACCGTGGGCGATGTTAAAGAGGGCGGAGAGGGCATGTTCGATCATATGGTTAGGGAAACTTCCGCCGCCCGTTCCTGAATTGGTCAAGCCGTTGAGTGCCTGAGTGGAAGCCCATGCAAACTCGGCACGCGCGTCGTAATTCAACGGATCTTTGAGGAGGGTTTCGGTTGTTTCGATGACCGTTTTGATGATGGATTCGACAAGCCGGGACTGAAAATGGGGATGATCATCGGCGGTAAAATAGACTTCGATCGTATGGGCGATGATATCGGTTGCCGAATAGGCGAGATACTCAGGGGTAACCGTCATCATCAGTTCGGGGTTGATGATCGAGATTTTAGGATTGACCAGCACGGAGGATATCGAATATTTTTGTTTGGTTACGTCGTTCATCACTACCGAGTTTCCGTTCATCTCACTGGCGGTTGCTGCGAGGGTCATGACGGCATAGACAGGGAGGGCGGCGGTGATAGAAGCTTTCTGGATGAAAAAATCCCATACATCCCCCTCATACAGTGCTCCTGCCGCGATCGCTTTGGCAGAATCGACGACCGATCCGCCCCCGACGCCGAGAACGGCCTGCAGATTATGCGATTTTACCAGATCGATCCCATCCTGGACGCGGGAGAGGAGAGGATTGCTCACCACGCCGTCCAGCTCTTCAAAAGCGATTCCGGCTGTTGTGAGACTTTGGATGACTCTGTCATATAAACCGTTTTGTTTGATCGAACCGGTTCCGTAGACGAGGAGAAGACGTGTGATTCCCTGTTCGGCGATCATTTTTCCGATATTGTTTTCTTTATCGCGTCCGAATTCGATACGGGTCGGGTTGTAGTAAGTAAATGCTTGCATAGGTTGCCTTTTTAGATGTAGGTTACGATATCACTGAGTTCTGAGCGGTGGAGCTGCGGTTGTTCTTTGACGCGATACCCGAAAGGAATCAGTACGGGAATACCGTAGGTCTCGGTATCAATTCCCATAATTTTCTCAACCGCATCACGGTCAAACCCTTCTATCGGACAGGAATCGATTCCGATGGAAGCACCGGCCGTCATCATATTGGCTGCGGCGATATAAACCTGACGGGATGACCAGCAATCTAATTTCTCATCACTGTACGGGTCAATCCAGTTTGCATAGAGTTGTCGAAGCGGTTCCGGAAAATGGAAATGATCAAATTGGTTTTGAATATAGGTGTCAGTGCTTCGAACCTTTTTTTTGTATCCGATCGCAATCAGTTCGGACGCAGTCGTAATTTGGGGCTGATTCCAGGCTACCGCTTTGATCGCTTCGCGCATCGCAGTATCGCGGATAACAAAAAACTGCCATTGCTCCATCCCGAACGAACTGGGACTGAGACGTCCCGCTTCGAGGATAAAAGTCAAATCTTCATTACTCATAGGTTTGGTAGTATCGAACAGTTTGCACGCATGGCGGAAGTGCATCGCTTTGTCAAAATCGTTTCGCATTGTAGAATCCTTTAGGAAGTTGTCAGGAGAGATTCTATAGTATACGGTAAATAAAATCAAGAACATACTAAAAAGTACCATACATACTAAAAGGTAACTATAAAATGATTCAATCTCCGTTTAATTGCCATTTTGAACTGACTCTCGAACTGATCGGCGGAAAATGGAAAGGGCTTATTTTATGGCATTTGCATGAAAAAAAAGTGCTTCGCAACGGAGAGATGCTTCGTCTAATGCCCCGCATTACCCAAAAAATGCTGACGCAGCAGCTGCGTGAGATGGAGGAAAACGGGCTGATCAAACGTGTGGTTTATGAACAGGTTCCACCGAAAGTGGAATACAGCCTCACACCGCACGGAGAGGCGATCCGTCCCATACTTGCGATGATGATCGATTGGGGCGTGGAGTATGCTCGGGATAACAATATCGTGATTGCATGCAGCAGTCATACCGTGAAAAAGGTTTAGAGATAAGGCAAAACTTCTTTACCTAATTGCTCCATAACCTCACTGGCAGGACGTTTCGATAATTTGAGATAAAAAATAATGTGATTGACTCCTATCCTTTTTATTTGATGGAGATAATCAATCAGGTGATGTTTTCCGGCAGAAAATCCTAAATGAATCGGTAAAGCCTTAGCATCATTATCTTCTTTTAAATCCAACATCAAGCCTTGTGTGTAGGGTTTGAATCCAAAAGGATTAGTGAGCTTTCTCCAAAGATTTATACTCTCTTGAAGTTTTAATAATGGTCGAGGAAAATTAATCCAACCGTCGCTATTTTTTGCAATCCATTCAAGTGATTGCTGGGCATAACCTGTTGTCATAATTGAGATAGTATTTTCATAAGGTTTTGGGAGCATATCACTGTTTGTCATAACACCTAGTGGATTATGAATTACAGGAAAATGTGCAGATTGTAAAGACTTCATATAGAGAATACTATCTCTAAAACGTTCTTCTCTACTTGCGTACGGTATATTAAATGCTGGAAACTCTAATGGTCTATCTCCTGCGGCAACCCCTAAAATTACTCTCCCGCTTGAGAGTACATCTACAGAGGTAGCTGCTTTGAGTATATCTATCGGATGATGCAGTGGTAAAACCATACTTCCTGTTGCCAATGCAATTTCTGTTGTTTTAGAAGCAATATAGCTCATATAAACAAATGGATCAAATATTTGTCCTACATCACCAAAATTTGGATCTCTAAGAGGAATATCTCTAAACCATAATGCCTTAAATCCAAGTTCTTCTGCTCGGATAGCCAAATCGATTTGGCTATCCATAACCGGAACATCTTTCGCGAATGCTTCAATAGGCATAAATAAGCCACTTGTTAAGATATTTTGTTGATATACGGAGCGATATGCTCTATTAAATTGATTTTTCATAAACGATTTTTCCATTCATTATTGTAGTGTTGACTTGTATGGTGTGTATTTCTTTAGCATTACTTTTAAATGGATTTCGGTTTAAAATAATAAAGTCCGCTTTTTTACCAATTTCTAAAGAACCGAGATTTTTTTCCTGATGCAATTGATAGGCAGCATTGAGCGTATAGGTTTTAATCATTTGGGTTAAGCTTAATCGCTCTTTTGGATCAGGTAAGATTGTTGCATTGTTTAGAGAATTTATTTTTTCTCTTGTCATTCCGATCTCCATACCATAAAACGGGCTACACTGATTCAAATCATTGTTGCATGCCGGAAAATCACTGGAAGAAGATACGACAACATTATTTTTGAAAAATGTGTTGTATCGTGCAAGTTTATTTTCCCATTTGTCGCCATAAAGCATATACCGATAAGCGTAGTAACCATCACCCTGAGCATTAAAAGGTTGAATATTTGCTATCACATTTAGCTCTTTAAAACGTTTGAAATCACTATCTCGTACCATATTGACATGAGCGAGTGTAAAACGACTATAAGTGTCCCTGTTATTTTTTTTTGCATATTCGATTGCGTCCAATGCACTGTGAACGCTCTCATCCGCACTTGCATGGATCATCGCATCGATATTATGGTGCATCAGATTCAGAAAATATGGTTTTAGTTGTTCTGTATCAAATTGCATTGCAAAATGGTCATCATCAGAGTTGTCATTAGAAAACTTGACACTGTTAATGGTGAGCAGTTCGGTATTGTATTTTTTTTGATAAAGAATAAACGTCTTCGCGGTATCTTTGGCATCTTGAGATGAAAGAACAAAATGGGAAGCAAAATATCGCAGAGGCAAAGCGTTTTCTTTCTCAAGTTGTTGTAACGCTTCAAACGATTTAGTTTCGACTGCAGGAGCACCTGCATCGAACAGAGAAGTGATCCCCTGTGCAGAAAGCTTCGGAAGATAATTTTTTAGTGAAGAGTAAAAGGAGGATCGATTTCCAATATCCATGGTTGATAGATGTGGCCAAAAAGCACATCCTTCGACCAAAAAACCGGTAGGATTGCCTTTATCATCACGAACATAGAAATGGATACCCGGTTGTGGATCGGGAGTCTCTTTCGTTATTTTCAGTATTGCGAGTGCTTTAGAATTGACCCATGCACTGTGTCCGTTATTCGAGATTAAAAACACCGGTTTGTCGGAAATTACAGTATCCAGTTGTGCGGCAGTTGGCCCATTTGCTCCAAAGGTGTAGGGGAAAAAACCAAATCCGGTTATAACTGAAACATCGGGATGCGTATCAGCATAAGTCCTGATTTGATTCAGTATTGCTTGCTTTCCCTTAACCTTCAACAGATTAATGCCTTCACTCAGTAAAATGGAGGCTATTGCTATATGAGTATGGGCATCGATAATCCCAGGCATCACAAATGAATAATTTAAATCGATTATCTCGGAATCGTTATTTTTAAATCTAAGTGCTTGTTTAGAATTACCAACATATTTAATAATATTATTGTCCACAACTATAGCTTCTGCCCAAGCTTGTTTATCGTTAACGGTATAGATTGTACCGTTGATGAAAATGGTATTACTAAATGCGCTTATCGGCACAAAAAATGTGCTGATAAATAGTGCTATAAACTTAAACATTTTATGCCGATTGCATAGTGGATAATGTGCCTAAAATTTTATTTTGTATTTGTAAATCTTCAAATGAACCGTGATGATGAAGCTGTTTATAGTGTCCATTTTCTTTCACAAATAAACGTGAAGTTCTAAAACCGACATTTACTGTTTCATTTCCTATTTTCATAACGCCTCGTTCTCTTCCCACTGCTTGAAACCCGTTATCCATCAATGTTAAATGTACATCGTAATACTCTACATCTATATCAATTGGTGAATCAAAGAGTTCATTATGCGCTGATATAATTGATTCATGAGTACGGACAATCCCACCCAGTGGATTTGTAAAAGCTGCAGACTTCTCTTTACTCCAATTATTTTTCATTAATTGAATGTCTGCATTGTTGAGTGCTCGGTAATATTCACTCAAAACTTTTACTTCTGGTGAAAGATTGCCGATTTCCTTTCCTGTAATTACAAGATTATTAGAATATTCAGAATCACATATTTTTTCAAGTTCATCCCAAATAATTGCACGAATATTTAGAGAATCTTTCACTGATTGTGCAATTTCAGCATGTTCTTCAAAGATTGTATTCATACTTAAAACTGTTGTTGCATCGTCGCTATGAACCTGATCACGTTCACCATGGCGTCCCCAAAATTCAAGGTTAACATCTTTGCCGAAACAAGCTTTGGTACCATCAACTAAGTAAGGAAAATTATTTGGAATAGTAAGTTCTCCCCCGTATCCAAGCCATGCACAACCTACTGCAAATGATTTATTTGCTACAGCATCATAAATTGCATCATTTAAGATACGAATTGATGAAATTGTTGCTGTGTTATCAAGATCATATTTAGAGACACCAATAGAATCAAGCATTTTAAGATATAACATTGGATGGCAACTGTTAATGTCACGACCCCCCATTTCTTCGTACAAATTATCCATTAACATGAATCGACTTTTAATATCTGGAGCATTACCCATTAATTTACAGATTGCTGCAGTAAAAGGCATAACAATTTTTCCAAATTGCATAAGTACAAATGTTACTCCTTCCCGATTATATTCATTGTTAGCCAGTTTACATAAAAATGGGTGATCAAATACAGCATGATCACTTACTTCTTTTTCCAATAATGACAAGAAATTGTTATTCGCAATGAATACGTCACTTCTTAATTCTTTTGCCGTGTAGGGACTTTCTAAATACTCCACGTTTGATCCTTATGTGATTTAATTTTGATGTTGAATTATGTAGTATAATATTATTTTGAACAAGTGGTAAAACTGCCAAAAATAATGCTAAAAATGACAATTGGGTTAATAATGAAATTTAATAGTAATATAGATAATAATAATATAGATATTAGAGTTGCAATAATAAATATTGATAATTCATTATCTTCTGCAATACTTGGCATGATAGATATATTTTCGATAGCAAATTTATTTTGTGGTGGAAAAAAGATTGATGTATCAATCGTACATACAAAAGATAATATCAAATCTTTTAATACTCACGCTAAGTTAGAAAGTAATGAAGTGGATAAAAAAGGGAATTACCATATTGTTATTATTCCGCCGATTGTAGATATTGAATTTAGTATGGAAAAAGATGAACAATTATCAAACTGGTTATATCAAATGGTTCAAGAAGGAAATCACATTTGTTCAGTTTGTGCAGGTGCTTATATACTTGCACAGGCCGGATTGCTAAATGGAAAAAAGGCTACGACTCACTGGTTATTAGAATCAAAATTTCAAAAAGAATTTCCGTTAATAGATGTAGATATAGACAAAATAATTATTGAAGATGGGCATATAATTACGACTGGCGGAGTCAGTACATATATTGATTTATGTTTGTACATAATACGGAAGTTTATTTCTCCAGATGTAGCTCAAAGTTGTGCTAATTATTTAGTTGTTGACACAGGCCGAATGTCACAAAAACCTTATAAAGATTTAACAATTTTGGCAAATCACAATGATGAAGATATTAAATGTTTAATGCATTGGATAGAAGAACATTACCAGAAAAAAATATCAATCACTCAAATGGCAAAACAAATTTCAATAAGTACTAGAACATTAATTCGCCGATTTAAAAAGGCGACTGGGGAATTGCCGAATAATTATATACAAAAAATTCGAGTTCAAAAAGCTAAAGAATTTTTGATTAATACCAATGATAGTTTTGAAATTATTACATACAATATTGGATATGACAATGCCTCAACATTTAGGCGCTTATTTAAGGATATGACCGGTTTAAATCCTAGTGAGTATAGACGTTCTTTTATGCTAAAGTAGTTTTCAATAATTTTTCTAGGAGAAGTATATGGTTTCCGTTAAATACCTCCATCAGGTACAAGCCGCATTGCTTTCGGGTTTTATGAGCTTTATCATGTCGGGAGCAATCACATTTATCAATCTTGGATGGGTCGATCATTTTATCGCTATATGGATACATGCATGGCTGGTGGCGTATGCGATTGCATTTCCGACGATACTTTTGGTATTTCCGTTTGCCCGTAAACTGGCGATGAAGATTGCGGCGAGACCTTAAGCGTCTCGTTTAAATATCAGATTTTTAAGACTTCGTTCATCCTCAATTTCGGGGAAGCTCTCCAAATTCTCTAATCTCTCGACATACTGAAACTCCGGAGCATTGTCACGAAAAAGGGTTTGGATAAACTCTGTTCCCAGTTCGGGAGCATTGAGTGCTGATAATACCGTGCATTCTTCTGCCGCAAACTCATGCAGACGGCGTATGATCTTTTCGTAATCGCTTGTTGCGGCAAAAGAGCCTTTTTGAAAGCTCGGAGGATCGATAATGATCAGGTCATACGGTCCCGCTTTACGGATACGGCTCCACGATTTGAGAATATTGTAGGGCATAAACTCCGCTTTTTTGGTATCCAGGGCATTGAGGCGGTGGTTTTCTCTCCCCATCGAGAGGACATTTTTGTTCATATCGACGTTGACGACGGATGCGGCACCTCCAGCTATGGCGGCTACGGAGAAAGCGCAGGTATAGGAGAAGAGGTTTAAGACCTTTTTCCCGTTTGCGTGGTCACGAACAAATTCCCGTCCGAGTTTCATGTCGGGGAAGAATCCGATGTTTTGGGCATTGAGGAAGTTGATATGGTATTTGAGGGTGTTCTCTATCGCAAAGCACTGCGCCGGGAGCTCTCCCGCGACCACAGCCGAGGGGGATGAGGGGAGATAGCGCTGCTGGATGACCAATGCATCCCATTTCGCCTCAGCGTCAAAGAAATCACGCAACATCGAGACAATCGCATCTTCTTCCGCATCCGCGTCAAACAAAACGGCAAAGAGGACTTTATCGACACTGTCGACGGTGAGAAACCGGTATCCGCCATAGGTATTTCCCCGCCCGTGAAAGATTCGGGTGTACTCTTCGGTTACGGCAGTGGCATTCGTATGTAAGAGGTGCTGTAATTCGTCTAGGTTCATTCATAGTTCTTTGATAAAAGTGGTGAAAGTATAGCAGAGGAATTTTCACAGAATGGGAATATGGAGCATGTGCCTTCCTGCTCATAGGAGCGGGAAGGATAATGTTTATTCTGTCGGTTCTTTTTTAATCGTATAAAGCTTACGGAGTTTCGCATCGAGCGGTGCTAGAATTTTATACAATGCCGGAACGACGAGGAGGCTGGTAAGCGTCGAGAGGAGCAGTCCGCAGATAACGGCAACCCCCATCGGCCCTTTGACCCCTGAACCTTCCCCGACAGAGAGGGCGAGGGGGAGCATTCCGAAACACATCGCCGTCGTCGTCATCAGGATCGGGCGTAGACGGGAGATTCCCGCTTCGACGATTGCCTCATCGAGAGGTTTCCCTGCGTCTCGGAGGCGGTTGGCGGCATCGACGACGAGGGTGGAATTTTTCCCGACCAGTCCGAGGAGGAGCATCAGCCCCATCATACTAAAGAGTGACATGTTCATCCCCGCCGCCCACAGACCGATAAACGCCCCTGTAAAGCTCAGAGGCAATGCGCTCATGATGATGAGCGGTTGCAGTGGCGATTCGTACAGTGCGGCGAGGATGAGATAAATCATTACGAGTGCCGCACCGATGGCTACCCCGAACGCTTCGTTACTCTCTTGCATGTGTTTGGCATCGCCGTCGAGCTCGAATGCTACCCCTTGGCCCAACCACTCGTTTTGGCGTTCGTTGACGATTTTGACGAGTTTATCGAGGGGGAGGGCTTTGGTGATATCGGAACCGACGATTACTTTTTTGAGACGGTCGAACCGTTTGATCGTGGTCGGCGCATAGCTTTGGGTGATCGATACGACCGCTGAGAGCGGCACGGTAATCCCTGAAGAGGTTCGGACATTCAGGCTGTTGAGGGCGTCGATGTTTTCACGTTTGGTGTCATTCAGACGCATCACGACATCGTACTCTTTTCCCCGTTCGCGGATAAAGGTGATTGTCGTATCTCCCGAATAGGCACTGGCGACGGTACGGGCGATCTCATCGACATTGACTCCGAGGCGAGTGGCATTTTGGGTGAGTACGGTGATGCTCAGCTGCGGTGCTTTGGGCTGAATGTTGCTTTGCACATCGGTCGTCCCCTCAATATTTTTGAGGAGTTTCATCAGTTTGAGTGCCGAGGCTTCCGCGTCGTCCATATTTTGGGCTTTTAAAATCACCTGATACGGTGTATTGATCTCGTAGCCTCCGATATCGTTGACTTCGGTAACGCTGGTCATTGTAAACCCTTTACGGCTCTCCAGCATAGAACGGGTTTCTTTCATTACGTCGCTTTGGCTGCGGGAGCGTTCTTTGATCGGTTTGAGCCGGACATAAAGTGCTGCTTCGTGTGCTTTTTGATCATTTCCACGTCCGACGTAGAGGGTGCAGTACTCCACTTCGGGCATTTTTCCGATACGGCGCTGAACGTCGAGGGAAAGCTGTTTCATACTATTGACACTGGTTCCGACAGGAGCTTTCAGAGTGATGTCAAACTGGCTTTTATCCTCTTTTGGCATGAAAACCATCCCCAGTGTTCCTGAAAGGACGATAGAGATGATGAAAATACCGAGTGCGCTAAAGAGGGTAGTCTTTTTGTATTTCAGTACGCTGAGGATGAGAGAACGGTATAGATTCTCCATACTGACAAAGAAGTGCTCCGTTTTATGATAAAAACGGCTGTGCTCCCCTTTGGCAATCTGGGAAGCGATCATCGGGATAAGGGTAACGGCGATGACAAACGATACTACGATAGCGGCGATGATCGTTACCCCGAAACTGGTGAAGAAACGCCCGACAATCCCGCTCATTTTAGCAACAGGGACGAAAACGGCGAGGAGCATGGAGGAGATCGCAACGATGGAGAAAATGATCTCGCTTACCCCTTCGATAGAGGCATTGAGTCGGTCACGACCCGCTTCAAGCCGTTTGAAGATGTTCTCGATGACAACGATCGCATCGTCGATAATGATACCGATAGCGAGAGTGAGAGCGGTGAGGGTGAGGAGGTTAAACGTCTGGCCGCTCCATCCCATGATCGCAAAGACACCGAAAATCGAAACCGGTAGTGAGACGGCGGCGATCATCGTCAGGGTGAAGTTCCGTAAAAATAAGAATATGACGAGTGAAGCGAGAACGGAACCTAAAATAAGGTCAAATTGAACCCCGTCGAGGGTATCACGGATATATCCTGTCGTATCCTGCAGCGGAGTGAGGGTCATAGTCGCATCCAACGCCGCCAATGCAGGAAGCTGAGCCCGCACGGCATCGGCGATGGCGATATCATTGGCTCCAGTCATCTTTTTGACCATGAGAAGAACGCCTGATGTACCGTTCAGGGATGCGAAACTGCGTTCTTCGGCCAACGTATCACTCACGTTTGCCACATCGCCTAAACAAAGACCTTCTCGTATCCGAAGTGCGGCCAGAGCTTCTACGGTTTTACTGTCATTATCGATCAGGATTTGGATCTCGTGTGCCGGATCAACCGTTTTCCCCCCGTCGAGACGAATATTCTGAGCACGAATAATTCCGGTCAGATCATTCATGGTGAGCGAATATTTGGCGAGGAGGGCGGGATCGGGGGTGATGAGGATCTGTTTTTTACGCAAACCGGCCAAGGTGACACCGCCGACTCCTTCGATCCGTTGAAGGCGCGGTTTGAGAATCTCATCGGCGTGTTTCATCATTTTCTGTGTATCGCTTCCCGCTAAAAAGAGGGTAATAACAGGAGAAGAGGTAATCGAGTATTTGTCGACGGAGGGTTTGTCCACTTCATTGGGGAGTTGAATACTGGAGACTTTATCGCGGACATCGTTGACCGCTTCGTCGAGGTCTTTGGAAAGTTTGAACTGGGCGACGACGACGCTGATCCCTTTGGAACTGTCGGAGCTGAGGGTATCGAGCCCGGAGATTCCGCTGACGGCCTCTTCGATCTTGTCGCTGACTTTACTCTCGACGATATCGGCATTGGCTCCCTTATAGGTGGTGGTGACGATAACGATCGGAAAATCGACATTGGGGTAGAGGGCCGATGGCATACCGCCGCGTTCGACCAGCCCGAAAAAGATGAGGGCGAGGGCGAACATGATGGTCGTAATGGGGCGGAGGATGGCAATTTTATGCATAATGATCCCTATCTCGCCGTGATCATGCCGTCGCCGAACGTGCCGGGAAGGAGACCTGAGCCATCGGCTTCAGCCGTCATTTGACGGTTTTTGGTGTTGATGGATGGATAGATTTTGATAATTTTTGAGCATTTTCCTGTCGATTTGCCATCGATAGAACTGCAGAAGCGATACCCGACCTTAACCTGCGATCCGAATTTAGAATCGTACTGGATAAGAAGCTTCGTCTGATCGCTGATGAGTTTAAACAGCGGTGTCCCGCCCATGGAAGAGACCATATCCCCCATCTCGATATTTTTTTCGGAAATGCTTCCCGCAAACGGGGCGACGAGTCTCATTTTAGAGAGTTTTTGTTCGGCATAGGCGACCGCTAATCGGGAGCGTTCTTGCTGTGCGAGTTTTGTACCCAGCTCAGCTTTGAGCTTATCGAGGGTATTTTTATCGAATACCTGTGCACTTTTCTCATAACGGGCGTATTGATCGTTTAAAAATCGGCACTCTTTGGTGAGTGCATCCAAATCTGCTTTTGCCATCTGTAGAGAGAGTTTCTCTTCCGTGCTGTCGAGTTCGAGGAGGAGAGAGCCTTTTTTGACGTGATCACCTGTTTGGACAGAGACCGTTTTAACAATCCCCGAAGCGTTCATTCCCAGAGCTGCTTCGCGGTACGCTTGAGATTCAAAAGTGGCATAAACATCGCCCCATAAGGAGAGTGTACATAGCGTTGTTAATAGGGCAATTTTCATTTTTTTTCCTCAATTAATGTCATAAGATCGATTCCGTACGCATAAGCGGCACTGGCTTTGGCAACTTGGAGGGTATTGCGGGCATTATAAGTTTTTGCTCGTGAATAAGTCAGGTTGGTGAGTTCACTCAGGTACGTCGTTGTATTGACCAGCCCCGCTTCAAAACGTTGTTTGATAAAACCGAATGCTTCGCTTCTCGCTGCTTCTTCGGCTTTGGCCGCTTCATAGGCATGTTGGGAAGTTTGGATCGACATAAGGGCTATTTCGGCGTCATTGTTCAGACTTTGGGTTTTGTAATCCAGAAGATTTTTGGCTTTTAGGGTATCGATACGGGCTTGTTCGCGCTCTTTTGCGATTCGTCCCATATCAAAGAGTGTCATGCTGAGAGAGGCGGTTATTTCGTTCTGGTTAAGCGGCTGGATATTGGTTCCGCCCATCGTATCGTATCCGCTGTATTCCATATATTTGTGTTTTGCTTCGAGGGTGATGGAGGGAAGATAGGTATAGCGATCTTCGGTATTGCGTAAAATGTCGATCTTTGCCTGATCACTTTGCAGGTCATGACGCTCCATGACCCTCAAAGTGGGTTGCGCCAGTTCTTGGTACTCGATCGCCTCATGAATAGGTGTCGCGCTTAGGAGTTCAAGATTTTTACGATGTTTTTCGAGGAGCATTTTGAGATTTTGTTCGTCATAATCGGCTTCCAGTCTTGAAGCAATCAGCGATTTGAGAATATCGGTCGTGGCAAGATCGTTTTTCACGAGTATCTCGTACCGTTCTACTTCTGCATTGAGTTCCTTTTTTTTCTCCTGATTGGCACTCAGACGGTCTTGGGTGTCAAGATAATCGTAATAGGACGCGATGGTTTCCATGAGGACATTCTGCTCTTCCTGTGCCAGCGAATGGGTTGCAGAAGCCATGGATGCATGGAGCGCATCGAGAAGCGCTTCACGGCGAAAACCGTCAAAAACGCTGATCTGTGCCCCCAGTTCGGCACCTTGGATTTTATTGGGTTCGAAGGCGGGTGTTTTGTCTTTTTTCTTATAGAGTGCCGTTGCCGTGACGGTCGGAAAATAGGCCGTTTTAGCCTCATCGAGCTGCTCAGCAGATTTTTGGATTTCCAGACGTGCAGATGCAATACGCAAATTTGTTTTTGCATTGGGCAGCAAAGATGTAAGATCGGCACACATAAGCGATTGGGAGACGAGGAGCAACAGTGCTGTATACCTCATAATAGGTTCCTTTTTTATCACTACGAAGTTTGATGTTGACAATGTTAACATTTAATGTAGACAAAGTCAACATTATTATTTAATATTTGTATTAGGCATGTTACAATGTCATTATGAAAGATAAAAAAATTTCTCCCTACCATCATGGAAATCTCAAAGAAGAGCTGTTACAGACGGCATTGGAGATGATTGACAAGGATGGGCTTGATGCGACTACACTGCGTGAATTGACCCGTCGGGTGGGGACATCTCGGACGGCAGTTTATCGCCATTTTGCAAGTAAAGAAGCTTTGATACTCGGAGTGATCGAAAAAGGATATGCACAGCTTGACTTGCTTTTTACCCCTATTTTTCAAGATCGGACGTACAGCGTAGCAGAGCGATTTGAAAAGATGGGGCGGGCATATCTCAATTTTGCAATAGAACATCCGAATCTGTACCGTCTTCTTTTTGGGGAGATGTACCGTAAAGAACGTGAAGAGATATGTGATTACAAAGATGAAACTCAAGCAACGGGATTATACGCTCTTATCGGTCTTCTTCTTGAAGCCCAAGAAGAGGGGACTATTGCACGGATCAACCCGATTGTGCAAGCGGCAACAGTATGGGCATCGATCCACGGACTGGCATCGCTGCTGATCGACGGGCATTTGCTGATGAGCGACAATAGGGAAGAAATCTATACTTACAGTCAAGCAGTATTGTTGAATGGGCTTAAAATAGATCTATAAGGACACCTGCATATTTAGGTTTGTTACCGAGAAAAAGGTAATAAAAGCGTAAAATTTTTAGAGTATACTTCCGCTAAAAATTGGAATCACTATGAAAAATTTTATACTCTTTTGTCTCCTTTGTACCTTATCGTTCGCCGATGACGCACGCTCAAAAATCGATCATATTATTGTCGTCTATCTCGAAAACCGAAGTTTTGACAATCTGTTTCGGGGATTTGAGGGAGCCGATACGTCGGATAAGCCTTTTGCACCCTATGCCCTTCAAAGCGATGCGAACGGCAGTATTTATCAGCGTCTTTTGATGGGGGAGGAGTCTGTTTTGGCAGGTTTTCCGAGAGAGGTCGAGAATAAGCCGTTTTTGATTGACAGCTATCTTTCGCAAAACGAAATTATGCCCGATCTGATTCATCGTTTTTATCAAAATCAGCAGCAGATAAACGGCGGAAAGAATGACCGGTTTGTTAGTGATAGCAATGAAAAAGGGCTGAGTATCGGATACCACGATATCCGCGACAGCGCGCTATGGCAGTATGCCCATGAGTTTACCCTTTGTGACCGTTTTTTTGCCGCAGCCTTCGGCGGATCATTTTTAAACCATCAGTGGCTTATTGCGGCACAAACGCCGTATGTTGGGGTAAATCCGAAGATTCCCCGTTATGAATTGGATATGGCGGGGAAGGTTGTCCATGACGGTATTCTCACCCCGGACGGGTACGCGGTCAATACGATCCAGCCTTATCATCCGCCGTATAAAGCCAAATATGCGGATCCGGGTATGCGTCTTCAGCCGCTGGCGTATGATACGATCGGTGATCGGCTGAGTGATGCCGGTGTCTCATGGGGATGGTATAGCGGCGGATATGATAAAGCGGTTGAAGGGAGAGGAAAAGAAGTGGACTACCAATACCACCACAATCCGTTTTTGTATTTCGCTCGCTATGCCCCCGGTACCGAGGGGCGGAAACATCTCAAAGATGAAAAGGACTTTTTTAGCGAGCTAAAAGAGGGGAAACTCCCCCATGTCGTTTTTTTCAAGCCCTTAGCGAGCGATAATCAGCATCCCGGATATGCGAGTGTCAAAGCGGCGGATGAGAAGGTTCGGGAGATCGTCGAATCGGTGCGCTCCAAACCGGATCTATGGAAAAAATCGGTGATTATCGTCACGTACGATGAAAACGGCGGGTTGTGGGACCATGCCGCCCCACCAAAAGCGGATCGTTGGGGGCCGGGGACACGGATTCCTGCCCTCGTCATTTCACCGTATGCAAAAAAAGGGTTTGTCGATCATACCGATTACGATACGACCTCTATTTTACGGCTGATCGAGTGGCGCTATGCTCTGGAGAGAGTGGGAGAGCGTCGCAGTAATAATCTGCTCAATACGCTCCGTTAAGCATCTTCTCCCGCCGTTTATCGCGGGAGTGAAAGACGTGCTTGCACCTCATCGAAAATTCTCCGGCTTTTGGGAGAACTCCCCTCTCCGATCTTGCTAAACACGAGGATCGCGATCCATGCCGCTATAAAACCGGGCAGGAGTTCGTACAGATCAAAAATTCCCCCTTCCAGCTGTTTCCACACTATTACCGTGAGTGAACCGGCGATCATTCCGGCAATGGCACCGAGCCGGGTGATATTCGGGCTGAAAAGGGAGAGGATGATGAGCGGACCGAATGCGGCACCGAATCCTGCCCATGCATAGGCGACGAGTTTAAGGACACTGGAGTTTTGATCCGTAGAGAGATACCATGCGATCACCGCGATAACGATGACGGTCGCTCTTCCTACCCAGACCAGTTCACGATCCGAGGCCTCTTTATGCAAAAGGACATGGTAAATATCGCGGGTCAGGACGGAAGAGGAGACCAGCAGCTGGGAGTCGATGGTGCTCATAATGGCGGCGAGAATGGCGGCGAGCAAAAAGCCGGCGATCCACGGGTTGAAGAGCAGCTGCGACAGGGTGATAAATATCTTTTCACTGTCGCTCAGATCGACCCCTTCGGAGAGGACATAGGCAAACCCGAAGAACCCGACGGCAAGCGAACCGAGGATCGAGAGGATCATCCAGCTCATCCCGATCGCTTTTGCCCGTTCCATCTCATTTTCATGACGTATCGACATAAAGCGCACCAGAATATGGGGCTGTCCGAAATACCCGAGTCCCCATGCCAGAAGAGAAAGAATACCGATGAAGGACGTTCCGCTGATGATGTCGAGTTTGGAAGGATCGGCTGATCGGATAATCGCAAGCCCCTCATTGATACCCCCGAGATGAAAGATCACCACCAGCGGTGTAACCACCAGCGCCAGCATCATCAGTATCCCTTGGATAAAGTCGGTCCAGCTCACGGCGTTATATCCCCCCAAAAAAGTATAGGAAACGATGATAAAACTCCCGACCAGCAGAGCCGTAGAATATTCAAGATGAAAGGTCGCTTCAAACAGTTTCGCTCCCCCGACCAGTCCCGATGAGGTATATAGGGTGTAAAAGAGGAGAATGACCACTGCCGTCACAATGCGCAGTGTATGAGAATGGTCTTCGAAACGGTTGGAAAAGTAATCCGGTATAGTGATCGCATCGCCGAGATGGTGAGTATAGACTCTCAACGGCCTGGCGATATAGTGCCAGTTCAGATAGGCGCCGATGATCAATCCTACGGCGATCCAGCTGCCGACGATTCCGTCGGTATACATCATCCCCGGCAATCCCAGCAGAAGCCAGCCGCTCATATCCGAAGCTCCGGCGCTCAGAGCCGTCACACCCGGCCCCAGTCTGCGGCCTCCCAAAACAAAGTCGCTCAGATCGTTGGTCTCAAAATAAAAGTAGATTCCTATCGCGATCATCGCCAGCATATAGGCGGTAAATGAGATGATTACGGGTGTTTCCATCATGTGTTCTCCTTTGTAAGGGCATGAAGCCCCAGATTACCGTAGCGGTGGTAACTGTTGGAGATGCTTTGCTCCCTAAAGTAATGCATCAGTTCAATCCGTCCATGGGGAATAAAGCGCTCTGCGGAGATGTAGAGCGCTTTATCCGCACTGTTGTGAT
>NZ_JBASYM010000059.1:0-10223 GCF_049277495.1 Sulfuricurvum sp.
GTTGCTCGGTATTACCCCGGAAACTCTGTCCCGAATGTTGAAAAAACTGAAAGCGGAGGGGATAATCACTTTATCCAAGTCGAGCGGGCTAAATCTTTTACTTCCGGATAAACTTAATAATTACTGCGGATAATAATTTTCCTTTAAGAGGGACAGTGATAAAGTTGAATCAATTATTACTGAGGAGACTCCAATGGGTAAAAGAGGTATCTCACTTCTTCGAGGAATCGAAGCGCAAACGGTTTATGAGTTGCTCAATAAAGCATATTGTGACGAATGGCTTGCTTATTATCAGTATTTCATTGAATCCAAAGTGGTCAAAGGGTTAATGAAAGATGCCGCCATTGTGGAACTGACGCAGCATGCCGCTGATGAGCTTCGTCATGCTACGATGCTGTGTGACCGTATTATTCAACTCGGCGGAACTCCTGCTCTTCACCCGGCACAATGGCTGGAAAATTCCAACTGCGGCTACGAAGCACCGACCGAACCCGATGTACGTAAAGTGCTGGAACAGGCGATCAAAGGTGAACAGTGTGCCATAGGAGTCTATTCCAATATCCTGGATATCACCCGCGAAAAAGACATTATCACCTACGACTTGGTTTCTCAGATTTTGGCAGACGAAGTAGAACACGAAGAGGATCTTCAAGCTCTGTTTGACGATATCGAAGAGTTTATCGAGCAATTTAAAAAATGATGGGGATACAAAAGATTTTACTGGTCTGCTTTTTAGCGACAACCTGCCTCAACGGGGCAGACATACTTAATCTGGTAGGGCTTTTGGATCGAAACGATACCCAGACATTTCAATCCCAGATCCAAACCATCCAAGATGCCAATGCCGCACGTGAAGACAACAACAAAACGATTTTGATGTATGCCAGCTGGGTCGGCAATACCGAAGCGGTCAAGTATCTGATCGACAAAGGCGCCGATGTCAACGCCCAAGACACAGGTGGAGCAACGGCCCTGCATCTTGCCGCATGGAAAGGGTTTACGCCGATCGCTTTGTATCTCCTGGAAAAAGGTGCCTCCGGGCGTGCGATGAGCAAAGACGGAATGACACCTTTGGATATTGCAATGATGCGCGGGAATCAGGAAATCGCCGAAGCGATCGAAAAAGCGGCTCCGAAACTGAAACCGCTTTTATAACGCGGATAAAAACGCCTTCTCTGAAGCAGGGATTTTCGCCATTTTCCCTGAAAAATCGATATACACGAGATCAATGATCATCTCAAAAACTTTCTCATCTTCTCTGAAAATCTTCTGTGAGAGGGTAAAAGAAGCATTTTTAATCCCCAGTAGAGAGGTTTTAACCTCTAAAATATCTCCGAATTTCGCACTTTTAAGATAATCCGCTTCGATGTGCTTGGCTACGAAATGCCCCCCTTCTAAAATCGGAGAACGCCCCGCATCAAAAAACAGCTGGCTCCGCGCACGTTCGCAAAAATTAAGATAATTAGAGTGATACACGACACCACCGACATCGGTATCCTCATAATATACGCGTATGGTCATTAAAGTCCCTATTTATCGATATTTTATTCCATAACACATGCGGTTTAGAATATGTATATTTCTACGCTAAATATAATGCATATCATAACACTTTATATAAATTATTTTTGTATTTATGACATTTATACCGTATCATTTAGCTGATTTTTCAATGATTGATTTTGCCATATTCGAAAATATCAAATAATGCAATGGAATTAAGAGATACCAATATACCCTGCCCAGTAAACCATAGGGATAAAAATATGCACTCTGAATCAATTTTCCTTCATGGATTTTAAATTCCAGCCATGCTTTGCCGGGTAGCTTCATTTGGGCATATAGAAGAAGCCTCTCATTTTCGACGATATCCACCACTTTCCAAAAATCCAGACTGTCGCCAAGTCTTAATGCTTTCGGATCCCTGCGTCCTCGGTTGATCCCTGCCCCTTTGAACAGTTTATCAATTCCCCCTCGTATTTTCCAGAGCCAGTCATAACCGAACCAGCCGTTCTTGCCCCCGATCGAACAAAAACTGCGATAGACATTCTCCGCGTTCATTGTGCCGATATCGATGACTCGGCGATCCAAGAATAAAGCATTGGCAGGATCATGAGCGTGATCTATTTCCCACGTCCCTGCTCCGCTGTCACTCCAACGGCTCATGACCTGATTGGATTCA
Organism: Sulfuricurvum sp.; assembly: GCF_049277495.1. Lineage (GTDB taxonomy): Bacteria > Campylobacterota > Campylobacteria > Campylobacterales > Sulfurimonadaceae > Sulfuricurvum. The sequence continues at coordinate 2,183 of NZ_JBASYM010000059.1, forward strand.
ATCTCATGGATAGCCTGTCTGACGGCTTCTTCAAGGGAATGGGATTGGATATGAAATAATTGATGGCGAAGATCATTCGTAACCGTCACTTCGCTTTTCAGTCCTTCGATAAGCGAACTTGCCACGCTGTAAGGGACGGGAGTAAACAGTGCAAGCCAGTACGATGAGAGTTTTGGGGTCAAGACGTTTACCGGAATAAGATAGCGTTTGAGCCCCATAGCCGAAGCTATACGAAGCATAAGATCTCCGTAACTCATCGCCTCTTCTCCGATGTCGATCATCAGGTTCGATTCGGTTTTGAGATAAAGAGCATCTCTGAGATAGGCTATGACATCCTCTACCCCTATGGGTGTGACCATTGTACTGACCCATTTTGGGGTTATCATGACGGGGAGTTTTTGAACCAGATGTCGGATGATTTCAAAACTCGCACTTCCGGAACCGATGATGACCCCTGCACGGAACCAGATACAGTGTACCGCATCAGGTCGTGAACTGAGGATTTCGCCTGTCTCGATCCGGCTGAGCAGATGTTCGCTTCCGGTTTGTTTGTTCCCCAATCCGCCGAGATAAATAATCGTCTTAACCTTTTGCCGTATGCAGGCATCCAAAAAGTTTTGCGCACTTTGGCGGTCAAGGTCTTTGAAATTCGTTTGGTTCAGGCCGTGAATCAGGTAATAAGCAACATCAATCCCCGCCAATGCATCATCAAGCGTCTGGGGTTCAAGCACATCGGCTTGAACGATTTCGCACTCTTCTTTGGCTGATTCAGAAATACTGTGCACATTACGAACCATCAAACGCAATCGTATATCGGATTGTTTCATGAGCACATGTTTGAGCCGACGGCCGATATAGCCGCTTGCTCCGGTCAGTAGTATTTGCATGAAACACCTCCATAATAAAACATTATAAAGTTTTTTATCTCAAAAACAAGTACGTAACCATCTTTCATCCATCGGTGCAGTTCTCTTGATAAGATCACAGAAACGTAATTTATAGATTAAACAATAGCAAAAAGTTATATTTTACGAGGATAAATATCGTAACTCTATCGCTATTTTGAAGCTATTCTGATTCTATATACTTTCCAAAAGATAAGTATCAAAAGGATAACTATGACAACTAAATTAAAGATCGACGGCATAACCTATGATGTTACTGTTGATGAGGAAACACCTTTATTGTGGGTACTCAGAGAGTATTTAAATCTAACCGGAACCAAATACGGATGCGGAGTCGCCCAATGTGGAGCATGTACCGTTTTGGTTGACGGGAAAGCCATCAGAAGCTGTGCAACATTTTTAAAAGAGATCGGCGATAAGGAAATCATGACCATCGCCAATACAACCGATCCTCTTCTCAAAAAAGTTCAAGAGGCCTGGGTTGAAGAAGATGTACCGCAATGCGGCTATTGCCAATCGGGCCAGATCATGAATGCAACCGGTTTGCTTAAAGCCAACAGCAACCCTACCGAAGAAGAGATCATCGCCGAAATGAATGGAAATATTTGCCGATGCGGCACCTATAACCGTATCAAAAACGCCATTAAAAAAATAAATGCAGGAGCTTAATTATGGGACTCTCACGAAGAACTTTTCTTAAAAATACCACACTGGCTACGAGTGCTTTTATCATTGGATTTTATTTACCGTCAAAAGCACGGGCTGATGAAGCGGCAAAAGAACTATTGCACCCTAATGCATTTATTAAAATTGATGCGGACAATACCATTACCTTTCTAATGGGGCAAGCGGAAATGGGGCAGGGAACCTATACGGCTCTTGCCATGTGTATAGCGGATGAACTGGATGCGGATTGGGATGCGGTCCATTTTCAAGCGTCCGGGATTGATCCTGTCTATAATTCGGTTTTTGGGCCATGGATGTTGACGGCTGGTTCCACGTCTATCAGTACAAAACAGCTTGAAATGCGCAAAGTCGGCGCTGCCATTAACGAAATGCTCAAAAAGGCCGCTGCTAAAAAATGGAATGTAGCTCTCTCGGAGATTAAAACGAAAAACTCCCATGTCATCAATATCAAGACAGGGGATCAGTTCACTTATGGGGAACTGGCATCCGATATCAAAAACATGAGTATCCCTGAAAATCCCGAATTGAAAGCTCTGAAAGATTGTTCTCTTATCGGAAAACCTACAAGAAGACATCACTCCGAAGCCTGGGCCAAAGTAACCGGACAAGCCGAATACGGCATTGACGTACGTATGGAGAACCTCAAATATGCTGCAGTCTTGCATCCAGCTGTTTTCGGTGCCAAAATCGTCAGTTTTGATCCGACAGAAGCCCTAAAACGCAATGGAATAATCAAAATCAAACAAATTCCTAACGGAATCGCCGTCATCGCAGAACACTGGTCTCAGGCAAAAGAGGCATTAAATCATATCAGTGTCGTATGGGACAAAGGTGCATTTGCCGCCATCAGCACTGCTGATTTGCAAAAAGAATATAGCGATCTTTTAGACAAGCCCGGCGCATCGATGCGTAAAGACGGCAATACGGCTAAAGCCTTCAAGGAAGCGCACTCGATTATCTCCGCAGAGTATGAATTCCCGTTTCTAGCCCACGCGCCGATGGAACCTCTCAACTGTACCGTTCATCATACGGGTACAAGTGCCAAAATGTGGACCGGAGGACAGGTGCAAACCGTCTACCGCAATAATTGTGCAGAAATACTGGGAATCAAGCCTGAAGCTGTGGAATATAACAACACCTTCCTAGGCGGTGGATTCGGACGTCGAGCTGCAGCGAATTCGGACTATATCAACGATGCAGTCTACACCGCAAAAGATGAAGCATGGCCGATCATGACCCTTTGGACGAGAGAAGATGATATCCGCATGGGGAACTATCGTCCTATGTATAAAAACAAAGCCCGTCTGGCTCTTAATAAATTCGGAGACATCACGGCTTTCGAAGCCAAAGTCGTCGGACAACCGGTTGTCAAAGATACGATCCTCGGATTCTTGTTTAAAGACGGTGTAGACTGGGCTCAATGGGACGGTCTGACCGATCACCCCTACAGCATTATGAACCATGACATGCAGTCTCATTCGCCGAGTTCCCCTATTCCCGCATTATGGTGGCGTTCGGTAGGACATACCCAAACCGCTCCGATGGTAGAAGGTATCGTCGATGAAGCGGCGCATAAAGCCGGTATGGATCCGATCGCGTACAGAATCAGTATGCTGGATGATTTACGATGCATCAAACTGTTAGTGGATGTCAAAAGGATCTCCGATTGGGGAAATCGCAAAAAAGAGAAAAATGTCGGATACGGTGTTGCCCTCGTCAAATCATTTGGAAGTATTGTGGCGCAAGTCGCCAAAGTAAGAGTCTCCAAAAATGATTTTAAAGTGGAAAAAGTATGGTGCAGCGTCGATTGCGGCTTTGCACTCAATCCGCTCAATATAGAGAACCAGATGATCAGCGGAATCAACTTCGGACTTGCACCGACAAAGTACAGTGAAATCACGATCAAAAACGGTGAAGCGGAGCAAAATAATTTTTACGATTATCTTGTCACACGTATTTCCGATGCTCCGGATATCGAAGTCAGTATTGTCAATTCAGGTGACAAAATAGGCGGTATAGGTGAGACGGCAGTTCCTCCTATCTTTCCGGCAGTCGCCAATGCCATTTTTGATGCGACCGGAAAACGGTACCATTCACTGCCGATCAAAATAAGTTAGGGTTATCATGTTCGCGCATAAAGATTTTATCAATTTTATACTACAGGCGAAAAGCGACAAAAAAGATATCGTCTGTATCAATGTCTTGGATACGGAAGGTTCCGTATATCGTAAAAGCGGTGCGACAATGCTGGTGAATTCCGACGGTAAATTCATCGGTGTTGTCAGCGGAGGATGTTTTGAAGAGGATATTGTCCATTGTGCGAAAGATATCCTCTCTAAGCATGAAGGAAAATATGTCGTCCATGATTTGCGGATGAAAGACGACAGCTTGGACAGCTGGGGAAAAGGTGTCGGATGCAATGGTCTGATCAAACTATGGATGGAACCGTTTTATTACAACCAAAATTACGGTGCCATCGGCATTGCGCTGGAATATGCGTTAAACGGCATCCGGCAAACATTGATCCGGTCAACCCAGAATCAGGGCATTTACCGCTTTTCATCCGAAGAGCGGAAAGAAGAGATGTTCTTTGATGAAGAGGCACAGTTTTTTTATCAGAAAATAAACTCCCCCTACCGGTTGTTGATTTTGGGAGCAGGTCCGGGCAGTGAGCCGTTACTCTCGATCGCCAATACACTCGGATGGCAAACCGCCATCTGCGATACACGAACCTCCAATCTCACACATGTCCACTCTGCCGATGAAACACACTTGCTCAATGACTGCAATGAAGTGCATGAGGTCTTGGAACGTGATTTTGATGCGGCTGTTGTGATGAGTCATAACTTTAACAGCGATGCCGTCTATTTACAAGCATTATTGAATTCCGAAGTCTCCTATATCGGGATGATGGGGCCTCAAAAAAGAACGAAGAGCATCATCAGCTCTTTCAGCCAATTCAGTGAGACTCTTTTTATGGATCCGAGACTGCATAATCCTATCGGATTGGATTTGGGAGGAGAGTCACCGGAATCGATTGCATTGTCTATCTGCGCTGAAATAGAGGCGGATCGAAACCGGGCGATTCCGATGTCGCTTCGAGAGAAAAAAAAGGTGGCGATTCATGCCAACTGAACATAAGCTTGAGATACTGATTATGGCAGCAGGCACTTCAAGCCGCTTAGGTCAGCCCAAGCAGCTTCTAGAACTAAAAGAGCATGCTCTCATATGGCATGCAGCCACACAGGCTTTGGAACTTTCCCCTCATGTTACGGTTGTTCTGGGACATCACAATGAGCAATGCCGTAACGCAATCAAAGATTTGCCTCTCAAAACAGTGGTCAATGCGAATTATGAAGAGGGATTGGGAAGTTCTATTGCTTATGGAGTATCCACATTGGATGATTGCAATAGTATTTTGATCATGCTCTGTGACCAGCCTTTGATTCCGCAATCACATTATGAAGCGTTGATACAGACATCTAAAGAATATCCCGAGTTGATTATTGCATCGCACTATCAGAAAAAATCCGGTGTGCCTGCCGTATTTCCGCAGCAATACGTTCCTTCTCTCCTAAAACTGCAAGGAGACAAAGGGGCCAAAGTCTTGCTTGAAACCAATATCTATCAATATATTCCTCTGAGCACGAATGCATCACGAGATATAGACACCCCGGAAGATTGGGAAAAAATAGCAGCTCACTTTTCATTATGAAACGGGAGCATGCTCACTGATATAGCTATATTCTTCATCCGTAAAGATCCGTGACCTCGTGATAAACTGATACCCCAAATCGATCTCCAATGAAAACGAATTTCCAAATGCACTCTTTTCCTCTTTGACATCGATGATGATCTGAGAATGGCGGAAGTATTCGAATTGGTCTTTGTCGATAAAAAACTCGCATCCGCATATTTCACCGAGTTTGACATTTCTGCTGGGAACGTAAAAATCACTTTTTTCATAGCACATTGGAGCCGTTCCGTCACAGCAGCCGCCGCTTTGGTTAAAGACCAACTCTCCGTTTTGTTTTTTCAATAATTCGATGATTTCTGCAGCTTTGGGGGTGAGGGTTAATCGTTCTATGTTCATATTCAATTCCTAAGATACTCTATGAGCGGGATCAAAAATATTTGACCCGCTCTATGTTTCAACTATCGATTAAAAAAATCCCATAGCGCTTTTGTTGTACGACGTTAAGATATTTTTCGTGTGACGGTATGAGTTGAGCATCATCATGTGCGTTTCTCTGCCGAGACCCGATTTTTTGTATCCGCCGAACGATGCGTGTGAGGGGTACATGTGATAGCAGTTGACCCAAACACGCCCTGCTTCAATTCCTCGGCTGATTTTGTGGAGCTGATGAGCATCGCGTGACCATACTCCTGAACCCAATCCGTAGATCGTGTCGTTGGCGATAGCCAATGCTTCTTCTTCGTCTTTGAAGGTCGTAACGGCAAGAACCGGCCCGAAGATCTCTTCTTGGAAGATACGCATTTTATTGTGCCCTTTAAATACGGTCGGCTGGATGTAAAATCCGTTCGGATAAGTTTCTGACTCATAGACATTTCCGCCGATGAGACACTCTGCCCCTTCTTCTTTCCCGATGTTGATGTATTCGAGAATTTTCTCTTTTTGATTGAGGGAGCATTGTGCACCCATCATGTTGGTGACATCCAAAGGATTTCCTAATTTGATCGCTTCCATACGTTCTAAAACACGTTTCATAAACGGTTCATAGATCGACTCTTGGATAAGTGCCCGGGAAGGACAGGTACATACTTCACCGGAATTAAAGGCGAAAAGGATCAACCCTTCGATCGCTTTGTCAAAGAATTCATCGTCGGCATCCATAATCGATTCAAAAAAGATATTCGGAGATTTACCGCCGAGTTCCAATGTGGTAGGAATGATGTTCTCCGTCGCGTATTGCATGATCAACTGACCGGTTGTCGTCTCTCCGGTAAATCCTACTTTTTTAACATCCGGATGGGTCGAGATGTATTTGCCGATTTTTCCGCCGGCACCGTTGATAATGTTGATGACACCTTTTGGAAGAACGTCCTGGATAGCTTCCATCAAGAGCAAAATCGACATAGGAGTTGCAGAAGCCGGTTTCATGACGATACAGTTACCCGCCGCCAATGCCGGAGCCAATTTCCATGCCGCCATCAATAACGGGAAGTTCCACGGAATGATTTGGGCAACCACACCGTAGGGCTCAAAAATCTCTTGAGAAATGGTATTTTCATCGATATCCGCAACGGTACCGGACTCGGCTCGGATGACAGATGCAAAATATCGGAAGTGATCAACGACTAACGGGACATCCGCATACAGTGTTTCCCGGATCGTTTTACCGTTATCCAACGTCTCAGCAATCGCCAAGTCTTCCAATTTAGCTTCGATCGCGTCTGCGACTTTGTTGAGCATAATGCTTCGTTCAACGACAGAAGTATGTTTATACGTTTGGAATGCTTTGTTCGCTGCTTGGATTGCCAGTTCGACATCAGCTTCATTTGATCTTGGAATTTTGGTTAAAACTTCACCGTCGACAGGAGAAATATTCTCAAAATACTCGCCACTTATAGGAGCTACCCACTCTCCACCAATGAAATTCTCATATTGAGCTTTGTAAGTCGGTTTTGCGTATGCCACTTTTTTTCCTTTGATTCAATTTCGTGAAGAAAACTGAGGGATATTTTCCCCGCAATTTTTTCTCTGGTAACACTTTATAATAGATTAATAGCTTGAATAAAGCGAAAGATATGTTTCACGCCTTTGTTATACAAAATATACAACGCGATAATTTTTTGATATTACATACACACTATATTACTATCGATGAAGGATGTCGAGACAAAATATATATATTATTATTTATTATATTAATGCTATTTTGAAGCTATTTACATTTTATATACTTTTACTTATTAATGAACATGGAAATCCGATTATATCGGCCACTTCTATGCTCAATACAATTTAATTAAAAGGGTTTGTATGTTCGGATTGTTTAAATCAGCTGCGATGCAGCGAGAAATATCTCGTGCGGCGGAGACACCTATGATGTCGATTACGTTGCGAGAAAGCGAAATTGGCAACGGTAAATTGGAACGTCTCCCTTTTACGCCCAAAGTGGCTATCGGTTTTGTCTCTGCCGCACTCAATTTCAATGCCGTTTCTTCGCGTCTAAAACAAGTCCTCCCCAATGATACGACACTGATACTCTCGACAACTGCCGGAGAACTGTGCAGTTTTAACCAATCCGACCCTATTTCCAACCTCTACTCCCAATCCAATGCCGGGACGGGGGATAATATTGTCTTAATGCTGTTTTCGACAGAAATGATCAGTGATGTATTTGTGGCATCCATTCCACTGAAAAGTGAAGATATCGCAACCAGTTCTAAAAATGCGGCCTCCAGAGTCGCGGCCATTTCAGATG
>NZ_JBASYM010000060.1:0-18521 GCF_049277495.1 Sulfuricurvum sp.
TTCCTATCCTGATTTGATTGTAGCGTATGAGCCGGTATGGGCGATAGGGACAGGATTGACGCCTCAAAACCATGATATCGAACTCTTGCATGGCGCACTTCGGGAAAAAACATCGGCTCCGCTTTTATACGGGGGGAGTGTCAAGGTGGAAAATGCAGGTGAGATCATGGCACTCGAAAACGTTGACGGCGTTCTTGTCGGCTCCGCAGCACTCAGCGCAAATGATTTTTGCGATATGATTGCCCAAGCATCTGAATTATAGTCACTAAACAAAACTACAACAAGGGGAATAATACATGTTAATGCAAGGAAAAAAAGGGTTGATCGTCGGATTGGCGAATGACAAATCGATCGCATACGGGATTGCGCAAGCACTTCATGCGCAAGGGGCGCAAATGGCGTTTACCTATCTCAACGAAGCGCTCCAGAAGCGAGTCGAACCTATAGCTGCGGCGTTTAACAATTCTCCGGTTTATAAACTCGATGTATCAGATGATGCGGATATGGAATCGATTGCCGCAAAAGTAGCAGCGGATTTCGGTCAAATCGACTTTTTGGTCCACTCGGTCGCTTTCGCCCCTAAAGAGGCATTGACGGAAGGGTTTATGAAAACCTCGAAAAGTGCATTCCAAATCGCAATGGATGTTTCGGTCTATTCTTTTATCGATTTGACTAACCGTTTAGAGTCTGTTTTAGCTCCGGGAGCATCGATCATTACACTAAGTTACCTCGGCGGGCCGAAATATATCCCGAACTATAACGTGATGGGTGTTGCTAAAGCGGCATTGGAATCGAGTGTGCGTTATATGGCGGTTGAACTTGGAGCGTCTAAAGGACAGCGGGTCAACGCCATCAGTGCAGGTCCGATCAAAACCCTTGCCGCAAGCGGTATCGGCGATTTCAAACAAATCCTCAACTGGAACGAAGCAAATGCGCCGTTGCGTAAAAATGTCACGATCGAAGAAGTGGGGAACTCAGCGATGTATCTGCTCAGTGATCTCTCCAGCGGAGTGAGCGGAGAAGTCCATTATGTGGATGCAGGCTATAACATCATGGGTATGGCTGCGGTTGAGAAAAATGCTGAAGGTAAAAGTGTTTTTAGCTGGGACGAGAGAAAATAACAAGTTATCCCGTTTTTGCGGGATAATCATGTTACCAATAGTTACTTGCCGATAACCGGTAAAGTGTTTATTTCTTCGATATGAGACGGCTCTTGCGGTTTCCCTTCTTTCATCTTTTCTTTATTCATATTATATAGATTCCACTTATCCACATATTTTTGCAATGTAAACGGCGTATTGTCCTCATCTAACGGTACGACTTCGGTTGTAGTGGTTACTGTACCATCCGGGGCTTTGGTTGTTGTAGTGATCTGAGTGGCATTCGTTACTTTTTCGACTGTTTTGCCATCAGAAGTCTGGGTACTTACACTGATTTTAGTCGGTTCTGTTTTGGTTGTTACTACTGTTCCGTCGTTTTGCTTCTTCGTGTTCAGCGTCGGTTCGCTCGCCATTATGGGATTCCATTCCTCTTTGAGCCAGTTATCCAGAGAACGCTGCATTATTCCGCCTTTTCCGACAGCAGTCGTGCTCGGAGAGACAGCTTGGAGATTAGTGTTTTGAGACGGTGTCACTCCGACATGGTTTGCAGCACATCCGCTGAAGATCAAGAGAGATAGAGACAAGGTTAAGGTACGACGCATGGTGTTTCCTCTATTGGGGTTTAGTTTTTCAGATTAGTTCGTACTATAACATAGAATTAGCAGGATGGATAATAAAAATAGGCAGGAGTGAACATTACAAATTTGTCACATTCGCTAAAATAGGGGTTTGCCATTAGTAAACCAATAGAAAACAAAATTATTTTTTTACAGCATTGTTTAAGAATAGCGGGGTTACAATTAACCTTGACGAAACAAAAACATAAGGTCAAGCTTAACTTAAGGAGAATCAATGAAGTTAGTTAAAATGAGTCTTGCAGCAGCAGTGTTGCTAGGAGCGAGTGCATTCGCAATCGATAATGTAAAAGTAAGCGGTGACGCTAAACTTTTCTATAGCACAAATGATGCTACTACTACCAACGCTGTAACGGGTAATACTGATGATAGTCTTTTTTCAAAAGGTACAAGTGCTGCTGATACTGCTTTACGTATCAGTGTAACTGGTGATTTGACTAAAGGTGTTTCTTTCGGTGCAACTGGCTATGCTGTTAGTACTCTTGGTCTTGAAAATAACCTTGTAGACGCTACATGGACTGGTGCACACGGTGCACGTACAGGTACAGGCGCTGGTTATGCAGAAGTTGATGACAAAGCATGGATGGGTGAAATGTGGGTTGCCGCTACACTTGGCAAAACTACTGCGAAACTTGGTCGTATGGAGCTAGACACTCCTTTGGCTTTCTCTGAAAAATGGTCAATCGTTCCAAATACTTTTGATGCAGCGGTTCTTATCAACCAAGATATCCCGGATACGACTTTGGTCGGTGCATGGGTTGGTAAAGGTAATGGTACAAACGCAGTTTCTCTTGTAGGTTTGGGAACAAACAATGTATCTACATTAGCAAGTGTTGGTTTAGCACTTGACGGTGGTGTTGTTGGTGCAGACGCAAGTTTCACTACATTTAACAATGGCGGTGCATATGCTGCTGCAATCGTTAACAATTCGTTCAAACCGTTGGTTGCTCAAGCATGGTATTACAATGTTGCAAACATTGCTGATGCATACTGGTTACAAGCTGATTGGGATTGCCAATTGGTTAAAAACGTAAAAGTAGGCGCACAATACGCTGATATGTCACCAAAAGGTGCATTAGAAGCATTAGGTGTTACTAAAGATTCAAAAGCATATGCATTCAAACTTGCATATTCTGGTGTTGAAAGCCTTAACGTATCTGCAGCATATTCAAATGTAGATAAAGACGGTACATTGAATATTGCTAACGTTGCAACAAGTAACCTTACTACAGCTCAATCTAAATTGTATACTGAAACATATTGGTCATACGGCGTTGTAGGTGCTCCTGACGCTGAGTCAATCAACCTTACAGCTGAATACGATATGAAAAATGTTGCTAAATTCGGTGCATATTACACAAATACTGATTTTGATGTAGTTAATTTGACAATGAATGAAGTTGCTATTACAGCTACTAAATCATTTGGACCATTGGATGCTACGGTAGCATACATCAATACAGACTGGAACACTACACCATCTGTAAACACTGTTCAAGCTTACCTAACTCTTAACTTCTAAGAGATCTGTTTCGCTTTTCACCCCTTCCGGGGTGAACTCTCTTTTACCGTTTTCCCTGCACTTTCGTTATAATCTTCCCATGAAATATTTATTCCGATCATTACTCTATACTTTTTTAATGCTTTTTTTGATTTCCTTGATCTCATTTGGGGCGATTCATATGGCGCCGAACAGTTTTATGGGGGGGGAACTCAACCCCAATATGACACAAGAATCGATAGTTCAGCTGCGTGCCATCTATGGTCTGGATAAACCGTTATTGCAGCAATATGTTGATTGGGTGGTCAATCTTCTCACCCTTAATTTCGGAATCTCATTTGTCAGCGGTGCGCAGGTGAGTGCAGTGGTAGCGGATCGTCTTCCGGTTACGCTTTGGATGAATATTGTTGCGATGGCAGTGACATTTGTCGTGTCTCTCTGGATGGGGATCAAAGCAGCACTGGCACATGGCGGGAAAACCGATAGGTTTTTTAGCCAATTGGCATTACTGAGTTTTGCGATGCCTTCGTATTATCTGGCATTGGTGGCGATGATGGTGCTCAGCGTTACGTTAGGATGGTTTCCGATTGCGGGGATGCATTCACTGGAACCTCCGGAGGGTATAGGATATTATCTCGATATGGCGTGGCATCTGACGCTGCCGATCATGGTGATGGTCTTTGTGGGGATCGGGAGCCTAGTGCTTTATATACGTTCGCTGACTCTGGAAATCCTCAAAAGTGACTATATTTATTTTGCCCGTGCGCGGGGAATAGAAGAAGCCAAAATCATCCGCCATTATATTCTCCCCAATCTTTTGCCGCCTATTGTCACGATGCTAGGACTCTCCCTGCCGGGATTGATCGGTGGGTCGGTCATACTGGAATCGATTTTCGGGATCGAAGGGATGGGGCAGCTTTTTTATCTGAGTGCGATGAGTCGGGATTATCCGGTAATTATGGGGATTTTGATGATGAGTGCGTTTTTGACGTTGATCGGGAATCAGATTGCGGATGCGATACTGTTAAAGTTAAATCCATTTGTGAAACGGTAGTGTTCTTTTCTTTTTAAAAAGAAAAGTACGCAAAAGAAAAGCGTCCCAAAAACAGAACGCTGGCGGTACGCTTTTGCCTTTCGGCAAGCGACCTTGCTCTAGGTGTGTTTTTGGGACAGAATTTATTTGATTTTTTTCGCTTTGGCGAAAATAGATAGAAATGTATCTCTCAAGCATCCGCTAAAGCCGCATGCGGAGGCAGCAGTGCCGGGAGCATGCGAGCGCTTTGCTTGAGAGATGAGGTTTTTTGTCTACTTTTTTGCCGGAACAAAAAAGTAGGTATAGTTATTAGTTTCCGAAAAGCGCTTCGAGTGAGCTAAGCCCCTCTTTTTTCTCTTCTTGCGCTTTTTCACCCATTTGGGCTGTTCCGCCGACTTCATTCAGCTCGATGGTATAACCCGTTAGCATCGATGCAAGACGGATATTGATACCGCTTTTACCGATAGCTTTGGATTTTTGGTCGCTTGGGAGCGTGACGATCGCTTTTTTCTCACCGGCTTCATTTTCCTCGACGACGACGGCACTGATAATCGCCGGAGACATCGCACGGGAGATGAAAAGTTCTGGGGAAGAACTGTACTCGACACAGTCGATGTTTTCGCCGCAAAGTTCTTCGCTGACCGCATTGATACGGACACCGCGGACACCGACGGTTGCTCCGATCGGATCGATCTGAGGACGGTTGGTGTAGAGGGCGATTTTGGCACGTTCACCCGGGATACGGGCGCATTTTTCAACGACAACGATACCGTCTTTGATTTCCGGAACTTCGAGAGCTAAAAGCTCTTCGAGGAATTTTGGAGACGTACGGGAAAGTTCCATCGAAATACCCGTATTTTTATCAACATGGACGCGGCGAACGATCGCACTGACGACGTCGCCGACTTTGAATTTTTCCCCTTTGATACGGCTTTTCATCGGCAAGGTCGCGCGAATTTCATCGATCTCAATGGTCGTATTTTGGTCACTGTCAACGCGTGTTACGCGACCGGAAACGATTTGGTTGATTTTGCTTTTGTATTTATCATACAGTTCATTTTCGACCAAACGCTGGATATGAAACTCGATCTCACGGTGCAAAGCGGCGAATGCACTTCGTCCGTAGCTTTCGATATCGTGTTCCATTTGGAGCTGATCGCCGATTTCGGCTTCATCATCGATCTCCAATGCTGCGGTGATACCCATGTAGGCACCTGCCTCTTCCCCTTCGAGTTCGGGAGCATCGTCGGCAACGACGGTAATGATTTGGCGTAATTTTACTTGTTTGGTACGATCATCGATATCAGCTTCAAAAGCAAAGGTAGGATTGATAATTCGTTTGGCAGTTTGGATAAACGAGGTTTTAATCGCCTCTTGAACATTTTCGCGGCTAAGCCCTTTTTCATTGGCGATTGAATCAATAATATCTAACATATTTTCCATAGGACTATCCTCTTTAAATGGGTAACTCATAAAAAATTGGGTTGGTTGGGAAAGCTTTTTTTATGAAGGATAAGTATTATACATAAATTTCTCTTAATAGGATATTTATCATATCACCGATATAATCCCCCTAATATCAAGAACTATATAAAGGGAAAAAACATGGAACTCAAACTCGCACGCAGCGAACACGATGCAAAACCAAAAAAAATCGACCTTAAAAAAATCACCGAAATGGTAGAGAAAAGCAATTCGTCGATCCTCTATTTCGATCGTGAAAACTCCCATAAAGATCTCCTTGCGCTTCAAGATCACTTTGAAGGCGAAGGAAAAAGCTTTTACATGCGCGAAGTAAAATACGGGCTTTCTGCAAATGAATACATGTATGAGGTCCATATTTTATAATGGCCAAAAAACTTTTTATCGAGACGCTCGGATGCGCGATGAACGTGCGCGATTCCGAGCACATGATTGCCGAACTGAATGCCTCAGAGGGATATGAACTGACCGATGATGCAGCAAGTGCGGATTTAATTCTCGTCAACACTTGTTCTGTGCGTGAAAAACCGGTCCATAAACTTTTCTCCGAACTGGGTGTCTTCAACAAACTTAAAAAAGCGGATGCCAAAATCGGTGTATGCGGATGTACGGCATCACACTTGGGAAAAGAGATCATTAAGCGGGCTCCGTATGTCAATTTTGTTCTCGGTGCCCGAAATGTCTCTAAAATTGCCGATGTACTTCACCGTGATAAAGCGGTCGAGATCGAGATCGATTATGATGAATCGCAGTTTGCATTTAAAGATTTCCGCAGCAGCCCCTATAAAGCTTATATTAATATCTCTATCGGGTGCGACAAGCAGTGTACTTTTTGTATCGTCCCTAAAACCCGTGGAGATGAGATATCGATTCCGGCCGATCTGATCGTTGCCGAAGCACGCAAAGCAGTCGAAAACGGAGCCAAAGAAGTTTTCCTCCTTGGCCAAAACGTCAACAACTACGGGCGCCGCTTGTCAGGCGGAAACGAAAAGATTAATTTCACCGAATTGCTTCGCCGTGTCAGTGCGGTAGAGGGGTTGGAGCGCATACGGTTTACCTCCCCTCATCCGCTTCATATGGACGATGAGTTTATCGAAGAGTTTGCCCGCAACCCTAAGATCTGTAAATCGATGCATATGCCGCTTCAGAGCGGATCGAGCGAGATTCTTAAAGCGATGAAACGCGGATACAGCAAAGAGTGGTTTTTAAACCGTGCGGCAAAACTGCGGGAGCTGGTTCCGGATGTCAGTATCAGTACCGATATCATTGTCGCGTTTCCGGGTGAGAGCGATGAAGATTTCGAAGATACGATGGATGTTCTCAACAAAGTTCGATTTGAGCAGCTTTTTAGTTTCAAATATTCTCCTCGTCCGTTGACTGAGGCTGAAAAGTTGGATGAGATTGATTCGGAAGTAGCTTCGGAACGTTTAGAACGGCTTCAAGCCCGTCATGATCAGATACTCGATGAGATGAAGTCAGTCAATCTGGGTAAAGTTGTTGAGGTCTATTTCGAAGAGTTACGCGATAGCGGGCACATTGCCGGCCGCAGTGACAATAATCTTTCGATAAAAGTGAAGGGGAGTGAGGAGTGGCTGGGTAAAATAGCCAAAGTGAAAATTACGGAGGTTTCCCGCAACGTCCAGTACGGAGAGATCATTGCGTAAACGTTTTTTACGCGCTCTGGCTTTATGGCTGATCCCTCCCATCGGGACACTCATCATCCGTCTCATTTATCTAACAAATACCAAACGGTTTCATCTTCCGAACCTTATCCCCTCCGAACCGGTCATTTTTGCCTTTTGGCATGGTGATCTGCTGATGCAGCCCTATTTATACTATCAGTTCCGCACCTCTCCCAAAGCCAATGTCCTTATTTCCGACCATTTCGACGGCCAAATCATTGCCCGTATTATGCGCTATTTTAAACTCGGAACGATTCACGGTTCGACGACACGCGGCGGAGCCAAAGTACTGATCCAGGCTCTAAAATCGCTCAGTGAAGGGTATGATATCGGGATAACACCCGATGGGCCGAAAGGGCCTCGTCATGAGATGAGTGACGGGGTTGTCATCATGGCACAAAAACGGAAGACAAAAGTTATCGTTTACAGCTGTGTCCCGTCCAAGTTTTGGCAATTGCCGAGCTGGGACCGTTTTACGGTACCTAAACCGTTCGGCACACTCGATTTTTATGCATCTGAGCCGATCGATCTTGAAGGAATGGAGATGGAAGCGGCAAAAGATTTGATCAAAGCGAGGTTAATGGAACATGCTCTCTAAATGGCTGATTGCTTTATTGTTCGGTATTGTGGCAATGGGATTGTGGATTGTTATTCACCCCTCGTATCAAAAATCGTTTGAAGCCCGTTTCTCGTATGCAATGGGAGATTACGACAAAGCTTTTGCCCTGGCAAAAGAATCGTTTGAACTCGATTCTTACAACCGTATGGCTTCTACGGTGATGGCACAGTCGCAAATGGCGCTTAAATATGTCCGTTATAACGAACTGGCCGATAAGTATAATAAAGAGATTCGCCGTATAGCCGCTCAAAAAAGTGTGACACCTCAGGAGCGGGCAAAAATTAAAATGATGAGCCAGATTATCGTCGACTCGTATAAAAAGAATGCTTCAACGGTTGTTTTGGATCAGGAACTGGTAGACCGTGCCCGCAGTAATTATGAACAATTTAAGATGTTAAACGATGAACTCGCTTCACCGCGCTAAAGAGAATTTTTTAAAATATCTCGAAGCCATGAGAGGTTACTCACGGCATACGATACAAAGTTATAATGATTCGATTGATGCAATGCTCACATACGCCGAAATTAGTGATGAAGCCGGTGTGATCTCAATTAATCTGATGCCGCTGCGTCTAAAAATTGCGGGATTAAATGCCAAGTCAATCGCGTTAAGACTCAGCGCTATTCGAAGTTTTGTCAAATATTTGCGGTCCGAGGGAAAAACAGTAGAACTCCGCAATGATGAGAGCGTTAAAGTACCCAAATCTCTTCCAAAACCAATATCGCATGAACATATCCTTCATACGCTTCACTATGCAGATCCTATGGCAGTATTAGCGATAACCTTACTTTATACGCTGGGGCTGAGAATCTCGGAACTCTCCAATCTGCGTATGGCGGATATTTCCGAGGGGTGGTGCCGTGTTCGCGGTAAAGGGGAGAAAGAACGTGATATTCCGATGATAGGAGAGATCAGTGCTTTGGTCCAGACATATCAACAAACATCCCCTTCCAAAGAGTATATTTTTGAGGCTTTGGGTGAAAAATTAAGCGAAAATAGTCTAAGATATATCATTATCAAGGCATTCGCAAAGGTTGGACTCAAAGTGACCCCACATCAATTGCGTCATACGTATGCGACCGAACTGTTAAACAATGGTGCGAGAATTGCCGATGTTAGCGAATTATTAGGTCATGCAAGTATGGCTACGACGCAGATTTATACCAAATTGGGAAATGCCCTGAAGATGGATCATTATCGCCAGTCGCATCCATTATGCCAAGCTCATGAGGACTCTCAGTGATAGAATGGTTATACCGTAAAATTTTTATTGCGATTGTCCAGGATGGAGAAGGGTATGACGTCCGCGTTGTCACGCTAAAGCAAAAAAAATTGCTCAATCAGGAAAGTCATACGTTTGAGGGAGCGTCTTCTTATGCCGAGATGCTTGCCTATGTTCGAAAATGTACGGATGAATCCCCGCTGCATTATATTGCCGTTTTAAATCCCGATCCCAATCAGGGGGCCATGGCGGGATGTTCTTTGCATGATATTGAGAATGATTTGAATGGGGCAAAAACCCTTTGCCGAAAACAAAAATGGCTTCTTTATGCGTCGATAAAAGAGCTTAATACTCTCAAAAAGCGTTATGCCGGAGTAGGTCTTGATTTTGTATTTTCCCCGTTTTCGGTGATTGAGCACTTTTTCTCGGACAAAATAGGCACCGGATTCGCTCTTTATGCATTAGCCCAAAAAGATTCATTTAGCGTAGCCTTTTTCGATGGAGGAAAACTGGAATACGCACACCACTATCCGATGCATCGTCACGAGGGGTCAGGGCTTGACGAAGAAGAGGGCAATACCCTTGGATTTGCGGTCGGTGTCGAAGAGGAAGAAGAGGTTGAACGCGGAATAAATCTTGATGATATCGAGAGTTTGGACGATCTCGATATTATTGATGAACTGGATAATCTGAGCGATATCGAGGATTTGGATGAACTGGAAGAGATTGTCGAGTTCAGTGAAGATGAGCCGACCACGGAAGAAAAGCGGGTAGTCCTTCCTGCGGGAAATGAGATCAAGCTGGAGATGGATCGTTTTAATGATGATTATGCCCGGTTTGAATTTATTCAAAAAATACTGGGACGTTTTTATGCTACGGAACAATGTCAAAACCGTTTTGTTGAGACCGTTTATATTGCAGATGCTTACGGCAGTGGAGCGGAACTCAAGAAATATCTTGAAGAGGAACTTTTTTTAAATGTATTAATCCGACGGATTGATGTGGCAAACGAGGTTATTTCACTTGCCATGAGTGAAGAGGAGGGACTGTGAAACATAGTTTTATTGCCCCTCGTCCGAAACGGCTTATAAGCGGAGAGCTGCGTCTTGTCGTTTTCTTTTTTATTGTCACGATAATGATGTTGGTTGGGACCTATATTTTTTTAGAGTACAAAACATATGATTTTGTCAGCGAGCGTAAAAGCCTATCGATCAAAGAGGCAACGTTAAAGCATTCTATCGCTCAAATGGAAGAACAGATCAAAACGATTGATATGGAAGTCAAAATTGCCGAGCAAGTCACAACGGATAATACGGTTATGAAAGAGAGTATCCGCAATCTGTTTGATCTCGTTCCTGATGATATTACTCTCGACCGGGCAGAGTTAGAAGCTTCATCTCTTATTTTATACGGGTTGACACCGAATAAAGATACCTATGAATATATGCTTCATGCTCCGCTTCGTTCGATTTTTCATCGCACGTATACCAGCTTTTATCCGGTGGAAAATGGATGGTACCGTTTTGTATCATCGAATTATCTGGATGATGAAAGTAATGAGGTAATCGAATGAATCGCCAAACGCTCTATATCGTCATACTTTCTTTGATCCTTTTAATCGGGGTGATCGCGTTTTCATTCTTATTGCTGATTCCCAAGGGCAAGGAATACCGCTCGCTTCGACTTGAAAGTAAAAAAGAGTTTCAGCAGCTTGATCTGACCCAACGCCAATACGATACTACGTTTAACCGTCTCAAAGAGCTTCAGGGAGAAAATCGCCATACGATTACTGCATTTGATACTCCCTTCAATCCGGATCGATTCGAGCGTCTTTACAAAAAAGAGTTTACGGATCTTTATTTGACCGAAGTGACCTCTTTTGAAAATAACGGTACGTTTACAATATACGAAGTCAATGCTACATCGAAAATTGTTTCGCCGTCAAGCTTTTATTCGTTTGTCGAAGGGGTAAATAAAAGTGAGTGGATTATCGGAGTGAATTTCCCGATCCATTTTGAGAGAGACGGCGATAAAATACGCTCATCCTTTACGATGAAAGTCTATAACAGCGAGGCTAAAAAAACGGAGAAATAGTAAAAACTATTTCATCCCTTTTGCTCTTTCGTGTGCGGCACGGATCGCTTCCATACACCCTTGGCGAACATTCCCTTTTTCCAGGGCACCGTATCCCGCGGCAGTCGTTCCACCCGGACTCATAACATTGTCTTTTAAAATCGCCGGATGCGTTGTTTGGATGAGTTTTCCGAATCCGCTAAAAAGTCCCCGCATCAAGACCATTGCATCGTCGCGTTTTAGACCCTCACGAACCGCTCCGTCACACAGAGCTTCGGCAATAAGTGCCAAATAAGCTGGTCCGCTTCCGGCTAATGCTGTTGCGATATCAAGCTCTTTTTCACTGTTGAGCCACAATGTCGCACCGATGGTTCCAAAAAGAGCCATGGCCTGAACCGAAATATCACCGTCTCCGACCAACGAGGTCATGGATGCACCTACCTCGGCTGCAAGATTGGGCATCGCGCGGCAGTAATGGTTCGCGGAAATAATTTTCAGTGCGGATAAGGGTGTTCCGGCTAAAACCGAATATAGG
The DNA here is from genome assembly GCF_049277495.1 of Sulfuricurvum sp. GTDB lineage: Bacteria > Campylobacterota > Campylobacteria > Campylobacterales > Sulfurimonadaceae > Sulfuricurvum. The sequence goes on from NZ_JBASYM010000060.1 coordinate 11,884, forward strand.
GTAGCCGCGTTCCCTTTGAGATGAGGTGCGATCTCGCTGAGATTAGCAGGTTTGACACAGACAATGACGGTTTTATTTGTAATGTCCGCATCGGCATAGAGGGTTTTTTTGATGGGAACATTGAGGGCATGCTCAAAATGCTCCATAGCCCCTGTACTTCGTCCGATCACTTCAATCGTATGCGTTTCACATAGCCCTTTAGCCAGAGCCAGAGCCATTTTTCCGTTACCGACGAAGGTGATCATTTTAGCCATTTTCGTTCCCCTTGAGATATTTTTGAATCGGTTCGGCAATACCGAAATCGGCTCGGTTATCGATGATGATCTGCGCCATCGTTTGGTTGTCTGTATTAAAAATCAGGGGGGCGACAAAATTGATTGTTGATTTTTCGATAGGTGCTTGCAAAATCATAATATTGTAAATCAGTAAATTGCTCTCAGGGGTAATGCCCATTAATGCTTGAAGAGAGGAAGGGATATCAAAAGAATATTCACGTAAAGCGAAAGGGTTGATAATGGTAAAAGAGGGACCGTCACCAACGCTTTCAAGGCGTAAAAAAATTTCATCGATTTTTTGGAGTTCCATTTTAGAAACCGTATCGAAACCGAGCAAGGGAAGTTTTAAATCAAACTGCATATTACCTTCTTGTATCATAATCCTCTGATTTTAACACATCTAAGTAAAAAGTTTCTTCGATAAGCAGGGGTGTTTAATCTCTTTACGGTAAAATAGCTGATAATTTCAAAATAGTGTAGGTTTTATAATGATTAGAACATGGTTAGTCGCAATGACGGCACTCATCTTTTTTGTCGGATGCAGTAGTAAAGAGCTTGACGAGTTTAATAAACCCGCTGAATATTGGTATGAAAAAATGGTTACGTCCGTTTCGAACGGCAACCTTGAAAAAGCGGACAGCTATTTCAGTTCCCTTCAAAGTGAACATATCAGTTCACCTTTTCTTTCAGAAGCTACAATGATCATGGCGCAAGCCCATATGGCACAGGATGAGTATTTATTGGCAGAACATTTTCTGGATGAGTATATTCGCCGTTATGCAACGCCTGAAGGGCGCGAATATGCGGAGTTTTTGAAAGTCAAAGCAAAATTTTTGGCTCTTCCGAATCCCGGACGGGATCAGGGGCTTATTGATGAGACGTTAAAAGGGGTCGAAACGTTTAAGATGAACTACCCTTATTCGATTTATATTTTTCAAATCAATACGATGGAAACACAATTGCAACTCGCTCGTGGAGTACTTAATGAGCAGATTGCACAATTGTATGAGCGTTTGGATAAACCAAAGGGTGCGGGTTACTATCGTACCATGGACCCGGTGACATGGATCAATCCTGCTGAAGTGGTTAATGCGGATGTTCCGTGGTATCGCGAAATGTTTGAAGGTGACGGCAGCAGCAGCTGGTATGATTTTATGATACCAAAAACACGAAGTGTTGTCTCTATGGATGACAACGAGAGTAAATAAGAAGAGGATTTTTTTCAATGCAACTCAGTAATTACAGCTCTTTTCCGACGAATCTACCGGTTATTGCGGAAGATGAGCTTTTTCTATATCCATTTATGATCTCACCGCTTTTTTTAAACGATGAAAAAAATATAGCGGCGGCGGCAGAAGCGATTGAAAACAACTCGCTGATTATTGTCTGTCCTGTTAAACCTGAACATGAAGGGGAACGGGAAGGGGATGCAATTTACGACGCCGGAGTGATCGGTTCGATCATGCGTAAGGTTGTTTTGCCTGATGGGCGCATAAAAGTGCTTTTTCAAGGGCTTGCCCGTGGTCATGTGATGGAGATGGTACATGACAACCCGTTGCGTGCACATGTCGATATTATCCAGTCGCATGCAGTGAATGAGTTGAAAATGGATGCGATCTTGGAAGTATTGCGGGAAAAAGTGCGTGCACTTTCACAAGTAAGCAACTATTTTCCTCCTGATTTGCTCCGTACGATCGAAGAAAATCATGAGTATAACCGCATCGTCGATCTCATCTGCAGCTCGATTAAAATCAAAAAAGAGAATGCCTATAAACTCTTTATCGAACGAGATCCGGAAAAACGGTTTTTGATGCTGATCGATGAGCTGATCGAAGAGACCGAAGCGAATAAACTCCAAAAAGAGATCCGCTCGAAAGTACATACCCGTATCGAAAAAGTGAATAAAGAGTATTTTCTGAAAGAACAGCTCAAACAGATCCAAAAAGAGTTGGGAACCGATACCCACCGCGATGAAGAGATCGAGGAATTCCGTAAAAAACTCGAAGCCAAAAAAGATAAAATGCATCCCGATGCGTACAAAGAGATCAATAAGCAATTGGAGCGTTTTGCACGAATGCATCCTGACAGTGCCGATGCGGGAATGATCCAAACCTATCTTGAATGGGTACTCGAAATTCCATACGGTGAAGAGTCGAAAAAAGCGCTGAATATTCATGATGTCGAAAACCAGCTCAATAAAGACCACTTTTCACTCAAAAAACCGAAAGAGCGTATTTTGGAATATTTCTCGGTCAAAGAACTTCTTGAGCTGCGCGGAATCGCGGATAAAGAAGGGCGCGGGGCAATACTTTGTTTTGCGGGCCCTCCGGGTGTCGGTAAAACGTCACTTGCCAATTCGATCGCAACAGCATTGAAGCGTCCGTTAGTTCGGATCGCGTTGGGCGGATTGGAAGATGTCAATGAACTTCGCGGGCATCGCCGTACTTATATCGGTGCAATGCCGGGACGTATTGTGCAAGGGGTAATCGAAGCGAAAAAGATGAATCCGGTCATTGTCCTCGATGAAATCGACAAAGTGGCAAAATCCCACCGCGGCGATCCGACGGCAGTATTGCTTGAGATCCTTGACCCGGAACAAAATACCCATTTTCGGGATTATTATCTGAATTTTAATCTCGATCTTTCCAAAGCGATTTTTATTGCTACGGCAAACGATGTAGGGCAGATTCCGGGACCGTTGCGCGATCGTATGGAATTTATCTCGGTGAGCAGTTATACACCGCAGGAGAAGTTCCAAATCGCAAAACAATACCTGATTCCGCAGGAATTGAAAAAGCACGGTCTTAAACCGAGTGAGCTTTCTATCTCGAAAACGGCGATGGCCGAAGTGATTGAAAAGCATACCCGTGAAGCGGGAGTCCGTAATCTTCGCCGCCGTGTGGCGGATATCGTCCGTAAAGCGGCGAAAAAGATTCTGGAAGAACCGACGACCCAAAAGGTGAGTGTTACCCTTAAAAATCTCAAAGACTTTTTAGAGAAAACGATTTTTGAGATCGACCGTACCGACCATGTCGATCGTATCGGTGTCGTTAACGGGCTTGCCTGGACGGCAGTCGGCGGAGATGTACTCAAAATCGAGGCAATCCGTATCAACGGAAAAGGGGTTCTTCAGCTCACCGGAAGTTTGGGTGATGTGATGAAAGAGTCTGCACGAATCGCACTCTCGGTCGTCAAAACGTTGATCGACGAGGGGAAAATCAGTGTCGATCACTCGATTATCCCGCTTACCCCGTCAGAACGTGAAAGTGATATTCCTCTGGATGCGAGTGAAGTGTATAAACGTTTTGATTTGCATGTTCACGTTCCGGACGGGGCGACCCCTAAAGACGGTCCGAGTGCGGGGATTGCAATGTCTACCGTAATCGCGTCGATTTTGACCAACAAAAAAGTCCGTGCCGACATCGCTATGACGGGAGAAGTCTCTTTGACCGGAAATGTCCTTCCGATCGGCGGATTGAAAGAGAAATTGATAGCGGCTCATCGAGCCGGGATGAAACTTGCCCTTATTCCGCAGAAAAACTATGACCGTGATTTAAATGATATCCCGGATGAAGTAAAAGGAGCCATCGAGATCGTCGGCGTCAGTCGAATCGAAGAGGTGCTGGAGCGCCTTTTAATTGACGGATAACAGAATAAGCATGAGGGGCGCCGTAAAGGTAGCCTCGCAATTTAGGAGAGATCTTCAGCTCTCTGCACTCTTCCCGAAACCCTTTATCCATCATGACACCGCTTTCATACGGAGTGATAAAGGTATAGTGGGTATCGATGGACACTGTAAAGCGCCGTCCAAGGATATGCTCCCCTCCACGTTTTAAAGCCTCTTTGTCATGTTTACTTAACAAATATCCCCTAGATTTGAAAAAATGATCAATTCCATAGATGAGTGAACGCATATTGGATGGATTAGCAGCATAGGAGAGCTCCTGAATCACAGTGAAATTCATGGTTTCAAGCAGCGATTCGCTGTCTTCTTCCAGATATCGAAAGCTTCGGCGAATGGCATCGGTGTAGTCACGCATCATCGGTGCACTGTAGCGATGGCGAAAAAAGTTACGGGTGTAGCGTTCATCCGAATTGCTCTCATCGAGGTGGTGGGAAATATTGCGTTCATAAAGATAGGCTTCGATCGATTCTCTATCATGTTCGAGAAGAGGCCGTAGGATTTTGATTCCGTTGCGCGTGTCGAGGGAGCGGATTCCTAATATTTCGGGTAACCCCGATCCGCGGCATAATTGCATCATGAGCCATTCCAAGCGATCATTGAGTTGATGAGCGGTGAGGAGATAGGTATAGCCGTGTTTCGTCATCAGATAGGTAAAAAATCGGTACCGCTCATCACGGGCACGGGATTCAAAATTGCTTCCACTCAAACGGCAGGAGTGGGTATAACATTGCAATGAGTATTGTTCAGCCAAAGCAATCGCACTTTGCTCTTCAGTATCACTGGTATCGCGGGTGTGGTAATTGACATGGGCAATATCGAATGCAATGCCGTGATCAAGGAGCAGATGAAAGAGAGCGGTTGAATCGACCCCGCCGGAGAAGGCAAGCAGAACCTTACCCTCTTTTAAAAGGTCAAGATGGAGAAGTTCAGACATCGCCCGTAACGGTTGCGAGTGGCCGTTTTTCTGCAAGTTCCGTGATACGTGCACGGTAGATTTTTCCGAAGGTCAGCTCACCTTCGATCTCACGGTCATTGACATAGATTTCTCCGTCTACATCGGGAGCCCAGATGAGGGCACGTGCGCTGAGAAGATATTCATGTTCGTCACTCACCCCATCAATGACGAGGAGAATTTCGTCTCCAACCATTTTTTGGAGGCTTGCTTCTTCAACGTTTGAAGCGATTTTTCCGAGTTTTTTAGCACGTGTATTGATCACTTTGGTCGGAATTTTCTCTTCCATCGTATAGGCACTGGTCCCTTCTTCGTCCGAATAGCTGAAGACATTGAGACGGTCAAACCCGAAACTGCCCGCGAACTCTGCCATCTCGTCAAACATCGCTTCGCTTTCGTGCGGATGACCGACGATAAAGCTGGTGCGGATAAATGCGTTCGGAAGAGCTTTCATCGCATTAAGCAGTTCGAGAGTTTTCTCTTTCCCGAATCCGCGCTTCATGATTTTCAACATTTCGTCATTGATGTGCTGAATCGGCATATCAAAATAGTTGTGGAATATTTTTGAATCACCGATTGTCTTGATCAGTTTCAGTGTTGTCGTTGAAGGGTAGAGATACAAAATTCGGGCACTTTGGACACCGTCAATCAGTTCGATCCGTTTGATGAGATGGATAAGCCCGTCTTGAACGTTTTGATCGCGTAGATAAGAACTTGAGTCTTGGGATACGAAGCTGAAATCGTAGTACCCTTTTGCTACGAGCCCTTCGACTTCGCGTGCGATGCTTTCTAAATCACGGGAATTGAGTTTCCCTTTAAACGAAGGGATCGCGCAGAAACTGCACACTTGATTGCACCCTTCGGAGAGTTTGATGTAGGCGTGATACGTTGAACCGGTTACGACGCGCTCAGCACCGTCGATCAAATAGACTTCCGGGCTAAAACGGCTTTGTTTGGCGGCAAGAAGCTCATCGATCTTGTCGTAATCGCCGACACCGGTGAAGATATCGACTTCACTCAATTCTTGTGAAAGTTCCTCTTTATAGCGTTCAGAGAGACATCCCGCCATAACCAAAACAGAGTCTTTCTTACGTCCGGCATCAAGATTGAAAATGGTGTTTAGTGACTCTTGTTTTGCCGCATCGATGAATCCGCAAGTGTTGACGATGATGACATCCGCCTCACCACTCGCATCGGTCATTTCAAAATCTTTGAGACGCCCGAGCATTACTTCGGTATCTACGAGATTTTTAGTACAACCGAGCGAAACAATATGAAGTTTTTTGGACATTTACCAACCCTTGGATAATATAGTGCAATTATAGCCAACTGGAGGTTGAAGATGCTTAGAGGATACAATTACGATTTGATCCCTTCATCCGAGATAACAAGTGAGTCTGTTTACCATGAACGCAGAGCGCTGATGAAACTGGGCGCTTCGGCGGCACTGCTGGGGATGACTCCCTTAATGGCGGCCTTGGGGTATCAAAAAAACAAAAGTACTTTAGAACTGACGTCGTACGATCAAATTACGACCTACAATAATTTTTATGAGTTCGGAACCGATAAAGCCTCTCCTGCAAAACTCTCCAAAAATCTGAAAACCCGTCCATGGACGCTCAATGTAGGCGGAGAAGTCCAAAAAAGTCTGACGCTGGATATTGATACGCTGATTAAAAAGATACCCCTTGAAGAGAGAATATACCGCTTTCGCTGTGTAGAAGGG
>NZ_JBASYM010000061.1:0-7013 GCF_049277495.1 Sulfuricurvum sp.
GGGATTCTCCCGTCACATAATTGAGGTTACGGATCTTCGTCCGATCCGTTTCTTTTATCAAACCGGACAATGAAGTATTATAGACAAAAGGGGCGAAAGTGGGTTTGGCGAACGCATTGTAGTTAAGCGCGATATGACTTGCCGTACTGCCAACAAGGAGAACCATATCCACGTCCGGATCATTTTGTAATTTATCTATGCCGCTTTTGACCCGTGCGACAGAAAAACTGGCATCAATCCGTTTGGATTCGGGAAAGCTCAGAGCATATTCACCCTCACTGGCTTTTCGTATTTCACGAATCAACGCTGTACGTGCTTCAGAAAGTTTGGAGTTTTCACCGTCCGATACGATTCCGATCGTCAGTACAGGTTGTGCAAACGCTTCTATACCTACGAAACACATACATGTAAAAGCGATAATAATTCTTTTCATCATCATCAATCTTTTTTTAAAATCGTCAAAAACATCTCTATAGATTGATTAATACGCCTCATTAGGTCACCTCCGGTTAGAATCCAGTATTTAGCCATTCCAAAGGTCAAGCCGTCATATATAAAGAATAGCTCCATTGGCTGCACGGTATTTCCGAGAGACTTCGCCAACGGTTCCATTATTTTTTCGGAGATATACATATACATATGCATTAGAGGATTGTTGTCATCAAAAGATGCATGCAAATAAAAGGTTGGATCACTCATCAGATGCTCTTTGATACCATTTTTATTTTTCATAATAGCTTCAAACTTGATGCGGGTAACAACTCTAAGCATTTCAATGGGATCGGTATGATTTTCAAGTTCTTGCTCCATCATCTCTATATAAAATTCGATTTGCCCCATTATGTACTGATTATAGAGTGCCTCTTTGGAACCGAACATACTGTATATAGCTCCTATGGAAACTCCAGCATTTTTCGCGAGATCGACAATCTTCATATTCTCGTATCCGTCACGGATAAAGAGATTTGTCGCTTCCTCTATTATCAAATCGCGTTTAATCTCTTGCATTTTTCTTTTAAATGTCATAACTACTCTTTGATTGATATTTCTTGCATTATGCTAGATTTTAACTTAAAAAGAGAAAAAGGCTCTTTTAATGAATTAAGTTCTTTTTTATATTGATAAAGGCTATAATTTTAAATTCCGCAAAAAGAGGAGAATACAATGGACCGTCTTAGTATTATTTACACGAATGGAAATGAAGAAAAATACCAAATTACAATGGGCGCTCATATTGAAAGCGGATTACATATGCAGCATTTCAAACAATTGATTGAAAACAATATGCTAAAACTCATTATCGATCAAGAACAAATTCACCTAATACCTCTCGCTCAGATTAGAAAAATTATTATTCATCCATCTGAGTCATTATTATCATCTGAAAAGGGATTTGCAGGTTTTTTGCACGTAAAGTTAGATAAAGACACTTTTAATGCTTATGAAACAAACTATTAAGAAGTTCACAAAGCATCCTCTTTTTAAATTCTTTGGCAGAATAACATCAATTTTATTCATTCTCTTGATTATAGGATTTTTAACAATATACAATTATATTGAAAAACAAAACGGTGAATATATCACTCAATTAATTGCACAAACCCAAACAACTTTCGAAAACGAACTAATTCAATATACCTCCCTGTATCCCCAAAAAAATATACAGTTTTTTTTCGACCAACACTATCAACAACTTAGTGATAATAATATTATCAAGCTCGAAATTATTGATTTATCCAATAAGAGAATTTTTCAATATGATAAAACTCCCCTTCCTCCCCATATTACATCTGTTTTTAAAACTATTTCATTATCATCATCAGAGACATCAAAATATATAATGCTTCCGATTAATGATGAAACTTTTGCACTTGTATACACTAAAAAAATCCAATCTTATGACAACAAAGTTTATAGTCTAAAAATGATAATCGCTCTCCCCTCAAACACCATTAATATGATGCAAGATACAATGAAAAAAATCTTCATTTCCGTGTCAATAATTTTAGCTCTGGTTGTTATTAGTATATTTCCTATTGTTTATTATCAATATAGTGCATTAGAGGAAGATAAGTATAAACTTCTTAGAAGCAACTTTCAAACTCTAGCAGCTCTCGGAAATGCCATCGCTCTTAGGGATAGTGATACCGCTGAACATAATTATCGTGTCACCTATTTTGCCATTCGTTTGGCTGAAGTTTTAAGAATGCCGGTCAATAATTTTCCTGCACTTATCAAAGGAGCTTTTTTACATGATGTTGGAAAAATAGGAATTTCAGACTCTATACTTCTTAAACCTGGAAAACTAAGTACAGATGAATATTTATCTATTCAAAAACATGTTGAGTACGGATTGGAGATGATTAGATCAGTCGAATGGTTACAAGATGATACTGCTTCAGTTATAGCCTATCATCATGAACGTATTGATGGCTCAGGTTATCCGAAAGGGATCAAAGGAGAAGATATTCCCTACTGTGCACGTATTTTTGCCATTGCCGATGTATTCGACGCACTCATTTCTAAGCGTCCTTATAAAAATCCACTTAGTGTAGATGAAAGCTTGCTTTTCATTCAAGACAATGCCAATATCTTATTTGATTCGGCTATGGTTGATGCCTTCACATCTATCGCAAGCTCATTATATACTGAATGCTATAATCTTGAAACTGATGCCCTAGAAAAACTTTTCCTTGATGCTGTCAAACCTTATTTTGATAATCTCGATCTTATTTCTCCTAGAAAAGACAAGATATGAAGTTCTACCATTCTTTTATATGTCTTGCAATACTCTATAGTAGTACATTGATCGGTATGGACAATTATGAAGAAGGTTTGAGACTGTATAACGAAGGTCGCTATACAGAAGCCAAATCCAGGTTAGAGAAATCAGCTGAAACTGGAAATCACATCGCTCAATATACTCTAGGCTCGATGTATGAAAATGGTATAGGTACGGATCAAAACATTACCAAAGCGATGCAATTTTATAAACAAGCAGCGTTCGAATACCATCCATTACAAGTAGATTCTAACCATTCATTAAAACAAAACCAACTCTATCAGATCGATCCGGAAAGCGACAAAGTAATGGCTAACTTTGTATCACAATATCTCGATATACCAAAAGATATTGATGAACGTGAAACCATGCTGTCTAAGATTTTTAGTAATTTTGGGATGTTACCGTATGAAAAAACTTTTTTAATTCCTATTGCATACACAAGTGAAAACTTTGAAAAGCGTGATCCAACTATTTATCCTGGATACAATGAATTTAGCAACAATATTGAAACAGAATTTCAAATCAGTTTGAAAAAAAATCTAACTTATGATCTTTTAGGGTTAAATGAAATATTAGGATTTGGATATACTCAAGAAGTTTGGTGGCAGTTTTATTCTGAATCCGCCCCGTTTCGTGAAACTAACTATCGTCCTGAAGTATGGTTATTCATTCCGGTTGAAGACTATTCTTTCTCACAATTTGGTTTAAAAGCAATGAAAATAGCATTTTGGCATGAATCCAATGGCCTCGGGAAACCTTTATCCAGGGAATGGAATCAACTTTACCTTGATTCCATTTTTTATCACGGTAATTTAATAACAACGCTTAGACTATGGTATCCAGATGAAGGGGAAGACAATAAAGATATCACATCTTATCTAGGATATGGACACCTAAAATTGAGCTATATCTGGGGAAAACAGCAATTTGACCTAACATGGCGCAACAATCTCAATTTAAATAACGATAATCGAGGTTCTATAGAAGGAGAATGGTCTTATCCTATTGGAAAATCAAAAAATAATTTTTGGTATTTAAAAGCTTTTAGCGGATATGGTGCCAGTCTAATGGATTATAATCATCATCAAAACCGATTTGGTTTTGGCTTTTTGTTTTCACGGTGATTATTACCATGCATGACACAAAGACGGATAGCTATAGTCAATTTTTAGACTCCCTGAGATCTATAGAAAAAAAGATAGGCAAAACCAATACAATCGAAATTAAAATCGAATTGATTCAGATAGAGTTGGATATTTTCTCGAGCATCGACAAGATAAGTTTTCACGAAGCCATGGACCTTATAGATAAAGTCAAAACCCTTCTCATCTCCATGGAGACCGTAAATAATACATTCTTTCGGATGCCAATATAAGAACTTAATTCTTTTTATGAATTAAGTTCTATTTAAATATTCTTTCGCTTTAATCTATTATCAAACTCAACCGCAAAACAATCTTATTTTATCTATTCTGTAAAGGATGAATCATGAAAGCAGTAGTTATGGCCGGTGGTTTTGGAACACGGATACAACCGCTGACAAATTCAATTCCAAAACCAATGCTTCCAATCCTGAACCGTCCTATGATGGAATACACGATGATGAGTCTCAAGAAGCTCGGAATTACTGATTTCATTGTATTGCTCTATTTTAAACCTGAGATCATCATAGAATATTTCAAAGACGGGGGCAAATTAGGGATCAACATTACCTATGTAATACCGGATGACGATTACGGTACAGCCGGGGCGGTGAAGAAAGCTCAAGAGTACATCGGAGATGAGAATTTCATTATCATCAGTGGAGATCTCGTGACTGATTTTGATTTTCAAAAAATATTTGATTATCATAAAGCCAAAAACTCCAAACTTACCATCACCCTGACTTCGGTCGATAATCCGTTAGAGTTCGGCGTCGTCATCGCTAACGAAGAGGGGAGAATCGAGAAGTTTCTTGAAAAGCCGAGCTGGGGAGAAGTATTCAGCGATACGATCAATACCGGTATCTATATTATCGAACCTGAGATTCTCGATTATATCCCTAAAAATGAAAATTTCGATTTTGCCAAAGACCTTTTCCCAATGCTAATGAATAAAGGAATCGAACTTATAGCAGGATATGCAGAGGGATATTGGCGCGATGTCGGGAATCCAGAGAGCTATCGTGATGTATATGAGGATATCCTCAGCAAAAAGATTAATCTCAGTCTCGGAGGAGAACCTCATAAGTATCCTGAGTCTATTTCACTGTCCGAAGAAGATACTGCCATCGATAAAAGTGTCGAGATCGTAGGGATCGTCGTAGTTGGGAAAAACGTTACGATCAAAAAAGGGGTTAAGCTGAGCAATGTCGTGATCGGAAACAATGTCACGATTGCTCAAAATAGCAAAATTAAAAATACGGTGATATGGAACGACGTTATAATTGGAAAAAATGCCAAGATGGACGGTTGTATTATCTGTAATGATAACCATATCGGTAAAAACTTTGCCGCAAAAGCGGGGATGATACTTGCCGAGGGATGTGATATTGGTGAATTGGTTAGTATCGAAAAAGATATTACCATCTGGCCAGACAAGGTGATCGAAGATGCTTCCATTATCAGCCACAGCGTTATTTTGGGAAGTAAATATAAAAATTCAATTTTTGAAAATGGGATGGTTATCGGAAAGTCCAATGTCGAACTCTCCTGTGAAATGGTGACCAAGCTGGCGGAAGCATTCGGCGCTCAACTTCCAGTAGGATCGACGGTACTGGTATCGCGAGACAACGATAAAAGTTCGCGAATGCTGAAGAGGGCATTTCTAGGGGGTCTCCTTTCCTCCGGTATCAACATCGTCGATTACAATGCGATTCCCACTGAAATAATGCGATGCAGTCTCTCATCGATAGACGAATACTGCGCTGGAGTCTATTTTCACCAGAAAATCGACGATCCCACCAGTACCGTCATTACATTTTACAATCATGAGGCACTCCGGATCAATAGCGATATGGCCAAAAAAATCGAAAAAGCATTTTTCAAAGAGATATTCCGGCGGGTCGATTATGAACGTATCGGACAAATCATTGAGCTTGACCACAAAAAAGAGTACGGCCAGTATAAAAAAGAGATGGAAGAACTCTTGCAATCGCATATGTTTAAATGCATCGACTGCCGAATCGCCGTGGACATGATGCACGAGATGGCATCGGACGTTTTCCCCGATATCCTTAATGATCTCGGGATCGATCATATCCTCTTCAATGCGTACCGTGATGAACAGAAACTGTTTAATATTAAAGCCCTTTCCAAGCGCTCCTACGAGGATATGGGTTCCGTCATCCGTGCACTTAAACTGAATGCCGGATTCATGATCTATCCGCACGGTCAGCGTTTAGAGATCATATGCGACGAGGGAATCCCACTCACAAAGCAGTCGGCCCTGTATGTAGTCATGACACTGCTGAATATGGAAGCCAAAGCTCTCGGAACGACCAAGCGGGTCTTCCTACCCTCCTGGGCAGCCGATATCATCTATTTTGACCATCTGGAGACCGAGCGGGGGCAATATTCCAATTTTAAAACCGCTCAGATGAAAAAATACGATTTAATTGCCACCGGTGAAGGAAATTTCACTTTTACCGAGTTTGCAACCCACCGTGATTCAATGTATGCGACGCTGAAAATACTGGAGATGATGGTTCATCACCGTGTCAAACTCTCCAAACTGATCGATGCCCTGCCCAAGTTTTTCTACCGCAGTTTCCAGATTCCCTCTTCTCAGGCGATGAAAGGAAAAATGATGCGTATGCTCCTTGATGACGCCAAAGGAAAAGAGTTTTCGACCCTTGACGGTGTCAAAATATGGCTGGATAAGAACGACTGGATACTGATGATCCCTGATCAGTACAGTGATCATCTAAACCTCTATATACAAGCCGAAAATGATGAAAAGGGCCAAGTAATTCATCAATGCTATACCAGTAAAATCGAAGGATGGATGAAATTGAATCAGCCTAGAAATTTAGAATAGACGGAGGAAAAAATATTATTTGTATTTCCTATTTTTCGATGGATGTATATATGGTACGTTTTATATTCACAATGCGAATCAAAGAAAGGTGAATATAAGGCGAATATAGCTATCTTTCTAGCAAGATTTATTGATATTTATCGACACAATTCATTAGGAGAGAGAATGAGACTTATTACAAATCCGATACTTTCGACAGGTGCGGCCATCC
>NZ_JBASYM010000062.1:0-21411 GCF_049277495.1 Sulfuricurvum sp.
CTCCAAACCCTCCGGAAGACTCCCCATACTCTCGGCTTTTTCCAAGGCATTTTGAGCCAACTGTTCATTCTGAGCACTTCGCAGCTTCTCATCCAACGTCTCATCGGTGCGTCTGCCATCCGAATCACGGTCATTCATCTCATCATGCGTTATCTCATCTTTGAGGATTTCATAAATCTCTTCGGCATACTTGTGTGTAAACCGTTCCTCATAGGTGATTTTGATCGGAGGGGTAAAACCGTTATCGATCAGCATGCCGTTGATTGCATGGTCGCACGCCATATGCCACAGCCACGGACTACGGCTGCTTCGGCGTGCGGGATGGGAGAGGATCGTATGCATCGCTGCATTCGCAAGGGCAAAAGAAATCTCACCCTCGTTCAGCGTTTTAAAAAAATCGTCGCGGTATTCGAACCGATTATCCTGAGATGAAAAGGTTTCAATGTTATCGTTCGGAATGATTTCCAAAGCACTCGCCAACGTCCCGAAATACGGGTGCTCTACGAGAAGCTTCGCTTTGGCCGCAGAAAAGTTTAGCATAGCAAATAGGCGTAGGCATTGACCCAATCGCCGTAGCTGTTTAAATGATCCATACGGATACCGCGGCGCTGCAGATCTTGGATGATCATCACCGAAAACTCACTCTGAAGATTCAGTGTATACCGGAGAAGATGATCAATCTTCTCATCCTTCGGATCACGCAGAATATGGCTCACCAGTGCCGAAGAGAGGGCATAGAGCGCCGACACGTCGCTCGGTGTTTCACTCTCCTCTCCCCGCATAATCGCTTCGATATCGGGCAAAAGGTTCATGACACGGCAAAAGCCTAAAAAATCAACGGCATTGGCATCCCCTACCGCTCCGCCGATCGCTTCAAGAAGAAGAGGTGCCGGCAGCGGGCTTTGCAAAATCATATGGACCGCTTCCCAACTTCGCGGTGTCGCGAAACTCCGCTCATTTTTCAGCGGGTCAAATCCGAACAGTGCACTGTTTTTAAACCCGATATAGGCAATGAGACGCGCATCAATCCCCCGTGTGTAGGCCCAATCGCGCCAATCGTCTACGTTGACCTCCATCTCGATGTGAACGAAACGGTTGGCCAGCGGCGAGGGGAGGCGGTAGACGACCCCGCGATCGCCTTCACGGTTTCCCGCCGCGACAATCGCCCACCCCTCGGGAAGCGTGTATTCCCCTACTTTGCGATCTAAAATCAGCTGATACGCAGAGGCCTGTACCGCAGGGGCAGCAGAGTTGAGTTCATCAAGAAATAAAATCCCCCTCCCCTCACGCGGTAAAAACGACGGCGGAGCCCAGAGAGCCTGGTGTGTTTGGGCCTCATAAAACGGAATCCCCTTGAGGTCGGTAGGATCCATCAAAGAGAGGCGAAGATCGATGCATTCAATCCCTGCCTCATGGGCGATTTGTTTGACGATAGACGATTTCCCGATTCCCGGAGCACCCCATAAAAATGTGGGTATTTGCGATTCGATCAACGAACCTAATGTTGTTACGGCATCCGACGTTCGCATCAGTTCCATCCTATGTTATGAGTTTGTATATGTTTTCCGAATGCAGGGTTAGTTTTAACCCTCCGTTCAAACCGACGATCAAGCGAAAGCTGATAAAGCACCTCGATAGAGGTGGCAGTGTTCGAGGCAAGTGCAGATAATATAGCAGGATCACTGCTGTGGGACAATGTTGCGAGTATCTCCGAATCCAAAGATGGATTCGAAGCCAATTCTACACTATACCCCCCTAAATCATAGAGATAGCTGCACCATTTTGGCGTTAAAAATGGGTTCAAGGCCAATGCCCGCAAGACTCCCTCTTTTTGGGTATGGATCAACCGTTCCTGCATCGTTTCACTCAAGGTAGGATTCGATGCCAACGCTTCCGGATACGCAGAAAGCAACCGCTCAAACCGTTCCTCATCCAGCCCTATATTGGCCGCGATCAAATCACCGTAGTTTTCTTCCAGAAGCGCTGAACCTTGGGGCGATAGTGCTTCGTTCTGTGCCAATAGCGTATGCAGTTTCTCATCTTTCAAAAGCTCTTCTTCAAGTGAAAGCGGAACCCGGCGCGCCAGTAACCCTGCACGCTGAGGCATTAATGATCGCAAAATCTTCTCAGGGGTATCGCCATGAAGCGCAATAGCATCCAATACTCCGTTCAAAGAACGGTCATTCGGAGACTTCAATTCTCGTGCTATTGGGGAAAGTTCCGCAATCGCGCTGATCAATTCCGCACTCCCGTAACGCTCGACAAGATGAGCCAAACCGCTCATGGCGTACTGGACATTATGATTCCGGGCCAAATCTTCATAAAAACGCCCGATCAGTGCGGCGGTAACATCACGGTTAGAATCGTTATCAAACAACCCTTCCCCTTGCCAATCGTAGAGCTTAAGAAGTTTGAAAAAGAGTTCATCAGTGATATAGGGGTTTTGGATAAAGTCGACCAGACGTTCCTGATCTCGGGAGAGCTTGAGACTCATCAGCAGACGGTTGGGCTCGAGGGATCGGCACAGCCACTCTTCCAAAGGGTCAATCTCTACAATCGGTGCCGCATGGAGAGCATACAGCCGTGCACTCTCATCCTGCTCCATCGGATTCATCAAGCGTCCCTCGATAATGAGCTGCACTCCCTCCTCAAACTGACGGCAAAGTACAATATTATGAAGGGTTAACAAGGTCTCGAATTCTTCATATTTCAATGAGCGGGTTTTACCCAATAACAGTATCGATTTTCCGCTTAGCTCTGCATAGTTCATTCGCGCATTATAATCACACCACCCTAAAAAATTCACAGGAGGGTATAATGTCATTGATTACTTAAAGGATTTTTTACGATGGATGAACTCTATGCCGCAATTGCCGCCTATGACGCGCAAGACTTTGCAAAAGCCTATGAACTTCTTTACCCGCTAGCTGCCTACAAACGTAACCCTGAAGCGCAATTTCACATGGGAATGCTTTATTTTTACGGTGAAGGGGTCGAAAAAGATATCGACCAAGCAATGGAGTGGTGGAAAAAAGCGATGCGTAACGGTCATGTCGATGCGGCGTACCGTCTCAGTGAAATCGCCACGTCAACCAAAACAACGTTTTAATTTAACCGAGTACCCTTCCGATACTGTAACGCATATCCTCATCGAGGCTATCCATGTTCCCAAGCATCCAGGTCAGGTATCCTTTGTCTGCTTCAGCGATTTCAGTGAGGGTTTTACCCTTATATTTGCCGAATTTCAGCGGTCGGGTATAAAATACCGGTGTTTGGGTCAGCTCAACCATTTTATCGATCGGGTTAACTCCCGCAAAACGTTCCTGTAAACGTTTACGCAATTCGCTCAAAAAGAGTTTCAAAACAAGCACGTCGCCGATCGCATCGTGAGCTTTGACTTCGATTCCCAACGCATCGGCTTCGGCTTGCTCAATTTTATACAATCCCAGAGCGTACCGAAAATACTGCAGACGATGCGCTTCCTCATCCTCAAACAGATATCTCGCGCATCGAAGCGTATCAATCAGACGCATTTGAGAGGTAAAATCTTCTTTCGAGAGCATTCCCAAATCAAACGGGGCATTATGAATAATAAGAATATTTTCCGGAGTATTGAGCGCGCATAGCGCTTGAAATGCGGGAGTTTCTCTGCATTCAGGCTTCCCCTCGATCATATCGGGGGTAATGCCGTGAACTTCCATCGCGCCGTAGCTGATGGGGACTTCAGACGAACACATATCATTATAGACATCAACTTTTTTACCGTCTAAAACCATATAACCCAATTGAATAATACGGTCATTTTCCCCCGCACCGGTTGTCTCGGTGTCGAGTAAAATGTATTTAGCCATTAATACTGGTCATCTTCTGTATCAAGATCAAATTCATCATAATCATCTTCGTCTTCTTCATCTTCGTCATCATAGAGGGCGTCATCGTCGTCTTCATCCCCTTCGCCTTCGCGCATAGAGGTCAGTTCGGTATAAAGCTGTTCCGCTTCTTCTTCGTCGATATCACCGCTTTGGATCTCTTTGAGAAGCTCTTTATACTCATCGCGAAGCGCTTGCATATCTTCTAACTGTAAACGCTCTTGGGGAGTTGCATCTTTTTGAGAAGCAATGGATTCGAAAATATCGTCAATATGCTCTTCGACATCAGGAATCAACTCGCTTTGTATCAAATGCTTTAATTGTGTAATATAGGCCATTTTTAATCCTTATGAATTGGATGTATTATTATACTTCAAAAATTCCTCAAATTTTTCTTCGCTGAGCGGTCGGGCATACTTATATCCCTGCCCCTGCTGGCATCCATACCGTTTTAAAGCATCCCCCTGCGCTTCTTCTTCGATCCCCTCGGCAATCGTTTTCAACCCAAGGGCATCTGCCATCGCAATAATCGCTTTGACGATGGCGCAGTCTTGTTCATCTGCAGGAAGACCGCGGACAAAAGACTGATCAATTTTCAGCTTATCAATCGGAAAGGTTTTCAGATAGCTCAAACTCGAATACCCGGTTCCAAAATCATCAATGGCCACTTCGATACCCAAGGCTTTGAGGGCAATCAACTTTTCACCGAATACTTTAGGGTTGCTCATCAATACACTTTCGGTAATCTCCAATTCTACAAACTCTGTTTCCAGAGTGCTTTCACGGATGATACGGTGAAGCGTCTCGACGACATCCGGACGATCGAACTGTTTTCCTGACACATTAACCGATATCCTGCCGTGAAAAAGCCCTTTGCTAATAAGACGTTTGGTTGCTGCACAGGCTTGCGCCAAGACCTGCTCCCCGATCGGGATAATCAAATGATTCGATTCGGCCAAAGGGATAAACATGTCGGGTCTGACGATCCCCAATGAGGGATGTTTCCAACGCACCAACGCTTCAGCACCAATCACCGCCCCGCTGGAGAGATCAATTTGCGGCTGATAATAGACCACAAACTCTTTCTCATCGACCGCGCGCCGAAGTTCCCGCTCCATCAGAACCCGTTCAAAAAGCTGAGCACTCATCTCTTGCGCAAAATAACAGTAATTGCTTCGTCCCGCCTCTTTTGCTCTGCGCAAGGCGATGTCTGCATTTTTGAACAGTGTCTGAGCATCATCACCATCATCAGGATAAATTGTAATCCCCATACTTGCCGTAAGTTGAAAATCATTCTCTTCCGTATGAATCTTTGCATCAAAGACGTGGACGATCTCTTTTAATATTCGGTCACATTCATGCAGGTCTTGGAGAGATTCCAAAACAATGATAAATTCATCCCCCCCGATTCGTCCGATCGTATCTTCATGGCGAATAATCCGCCCCATTCTCAAAGCCACTTCCCGAATCACTTCATCCCCTGCAATATAACCGTAGGATTCATTAATGTCTTTAAAATTATCAATATCGATATACAGCACCGCGAGTTTGCTATTTTCACGATCAGCATGCTCAATCGAATGTTTTAATCTTGCATTGAGAAGCAAACGGTTGGGAAGATTCGTCAGCATATCATAATGGGTTATCCGCTCAAGCTCCCGCTCTGATTCTTGCTGACGGGTAATATCTTCACCGGATGAAAATGTCCCTATTGCCTTGCCGTCACTGTCTCTTATCAGCGCATTATGCCATGCGATAGTCCGCTCTTCACCGTTTTTTGTCCGTATTTTATTTTCAAAATACTCCATTATCTCCTGTTTACCGCTCATAATATCACGAAAAATTGCTTTGGAATGTGCCGATTGTCCCTGAGTTACAAAGGTATCAAACCAATTTTTCCCAATTGCTTCGTCTTGAGTCACACCCAAAATATTGCACCCTTTGGGATTTATCAGTTCAATTGTTCCTTCAGAATCGAGGGCCATGCACATTACTGCCGCAATATCCAAGTAGAGTTTACTTTTTTCTTTTTCCAATTCGACGGTATGTTCCAATGTCAACCGTAATTTTTCACTCAAACGCACTAATTCGGTAATATCATTCAGAAAAAGTTTCATGATCGGCTGATTATTGACTTCCGCATCGAGCAATGTCACTTCATACATACGGGCATTGATCTCAATTTTTTCGCGATCGACTCCTCCGTGTACTCTTAGTCCATGGAGAAGATTATCCCAAAGTTCTGTGGTCAGCATTTTCGATACCGGATCATCAATTTTAACCTGAAAAGTCATCATTGCTTCGGCATTCAGCCATTTAATGATCTGGTCATGTCCTATATCAATAATTTCACAAAATGCGAGTCCTAGTAAGTTATACGTCGCTTTTGCATCTCTGAGTTTTGATTCGAGTTTGACTTCCAATGCAGTATTGTAGTTTTGTACCAAATCTTTTTCGGCCAGCAGGTATAACTGTTCATCTCCCCCTTTGACCATCAGATGATGAATGTTCCTCTCTTTCATCATCTCTACCGCATCATGAATTTTTTCATTCATCTCTATCGTCATAATCGGAGAATGCATATAAAGAGAAATACATTCGCTGCTTGGTATGTTCTTATATACCAGTCCCAGAATATCTTTCTCCGTCACGATACCGACAGGGTGAGATTGTTCAGTAACGATCAGAACATCGCGCTTTTCGCTATGCAGCAGGCTAATCGCTTCATGTATACTCGCATCATGCGTAACCGTTACCGCCTGATTGCTTCGTTTTAGATATTGAAATACTTCATGTGCACTGTGAACTTTATTTTCGTAATAGAAGAGGATATCACTTTGACTGAGGGTGGAGAGATAGTGTTTGTTATCATCGATCAAGACAATTCTTCGGATATCATAATCAATCATCAATTCAATCGCCATCTCCACCGGCCGGTCCGCATGAATCGATATCACCGGATAAGATGCAAATTCAATCGCTTTTTTTTCGCCTTCAATACCGTTTCGGTAAAGTTCAATAATATTTTTGAGTGTCAATATCCCAGCGATCGTATCGTGATCCATCAAAACAATGTGACTTATTCCCTCATGCCCCATCTTCTCGATCGCATCATGCAATGTTGCTTCGGAAGAGATAAAATCATTTTTATACTGAACAAGATCACTGAGTAACATCACTATTATCCTAAGCTAAGTTATCAGGATTATACTGCAATAAAAGAATGATTACAAAAAGTGAAAAAAACAGGTAATAACAAAGGTTGATTCTGGAAAATTTTGGGTTTAAAAACTGAAGGATTGAAAAGAAAAGGATGGTGCGGTCGGGGGGATTTGAACCCCCACACCCGTAAGGCACTACCACCTCAAGGTAGCGTGTCTACCGTTCCACCACGACCGCATCTAAAAGGTGATCAGCCGAAGCTGATCGGAAGAAAAGCGTGAGCCTTACGCAGCCAAATACGGGTTAGCGTAAAGTGCAATAAGAGCGATAACAAGTGTATAGATAACTTGTGCTTCGATCATTGCAAGAGCGATGAACATAGTTGTCATCAATTTCCCACCAAGACCTGGGTTACGAGCTGTACCAGCGATAGTTGCAGCAGCAGTGCTACCCATACCGATAGCTCCACCGAGTGCAGCCAAACCAAGACCAACACCAGCAGCGATCATAGAATACGCTTTCAATGTTTGGTTAGCAACGTCTGCAGTTGCAGCCGCAGCAGCAGGTGCAGCATCAACAGCCGCTTCAACAACTGCCACTGCTTCTTCAGCACCGAATACAGACGCTACAAGAGCGAGCATAAGAAAAAGAACTTTTTTCATGAGTAATCTCCGTAATTAAATCAAAGTCTGTTCGGATAGTGTCCCTACTTATCACTTTGTGGGTGGAAGTATAGTGAGGGTGAGCTAAAAAATTACTTAGCTCGCCCTAATCCGATCTTATTTCCTTTGAATTCGACGATCTCTACCATCAATTCATCCCCTTCATTCACGACATCGCTCACGCGGGAGATATGACTGTCGGAAAGTTTTGAGATATGGATCAATCCGTCTATTCCGCCAGGAAGTTCAATAAAAGCACCAAAGTCGACGATCTTTTTCACTTTTCCTTTAACAACATCCCCCACTTTGTATTCTACTTTCTCTACCGGAGAAGAGCCGCTCACAATCCCTTCGATATGATCTCGGGCTCCGCGCAATCCATCACGATTTTTACCGGTCAGTTTGACGGAACCTTTTTTCTTGTCGATATCGATCGTCACATCAAAACGCTCGATAATCTCACGAATCGTTTTACCCGCTTGTCCGATAATATCGCCGATGAAGCTCGGATCGATATGAAACAAATCGGTACTCGGCAAGGTCCCTTCGTTCAGTTCGATCTTGTCTTCGCTGCTGATCATAATATCAATAATATGGGCACGTGCTTCTTTGGCCTGATACAGTGCCTCTTTAAGAACATTCAAATGGATACCGCCGAGTTTGATATCCATCTGCATCGCCGTAATTCCCTCTTTGGAACCGGCTACTTTAAAATCCAAATCGCCGTCATGATCTTCTAAGCCCATAATATCGGTCAAAATAGCATGCCGCTCTCCTTCGGAGACCATTCCCATCGCAACTCCCGCAATAGGGTCTGCCATTTCGATATCACCGGCGCGCAATGCCATATAGCCGCCGCAAACGGTAGCCATAGACGATGAACCGTTTGATTCGAGGATTTCAGAGACTAAACGGATCGTTTGGCCATTACGAACACATGCCCCTTCTAATGCTCTCTTAGCTAAATTTCCGTGCCCAAGTTCACGACGGCGCGGTGCTCCGATCGGTGAAGGTTCACCTACGCTGAACCCCGGAAAATTGTAATGGACCATAAACGCTTCATTTTGTGTTCCCGAATCGGTGAGATTTTCAAACATTTGCGCATCTTTCATTCCTCCCAAGGTCAGTACAACCAATGCTTGGGTTTGTCCGCGGGTGAAGAGAGCCGATGCATGTGCGCTAGGCAATACGTTTGTCTCAATGCGGATCGGACGGACTTCACGAAGTCCGCGCCCGTCTGCACGTACTTTTTCATCTAAAATCTGAGCACGTACCATCGAACGTTTGACCGCTTCAATCGCTTTTTTCAACTCATGTTCATTCCATTCCGGTTTTTCTTTAAGAATCGTTTTACGAATGGTTCTAAGTGCCGTTGAACGTTCTGTTTTTGCCATCTGATTGATGCCGCGTTTCAAATCGTCGGTATGGTTCGTCCGGACATACTCCATCATCTCGCTATCCGTTTCACTGATTTTATACTGCAGTTCAAACGGCGCTGACGCAAACGCTTTAAACGCGTTTTCATATGCGGTATTGGCTTCAAACAATGCGGCTTGCGTCTGTGAGAGAACCTCTATCAACTCATCTTCGTTCATCGCATTCGATACGCGTACCGCAATTGCAGGTACATTCATCGCCGATTCGACCAAAGGATCCATAATTCCGATCTCAACCATTTCCATCTCATCAGAACCGAGAGTTTGCATCTCGATCATCAGCATATCCTCTTTGCTTCCCGCCAAATACAAATCAAGGGTGCTCTTTTCCAGCTGAGAACGTGTCGGATTAAAGATAATCTCTCCGTCAATCTTTCCGACGCGAACAGCACTCACCGAATTAAAAATATCGATATCCGAAACATACAATGCGGCAGATGCGGCATTCAACGCCAAAACCTGCAAATCTGCCTCTCGATCAGCACTCAGCACCATTACGGTAATCTGAATAGGGTTAGCAAATCCTTTCGGGAATAACGGACGCAGTGATCGGTCTACAATCCGGGAAGTCAGGGTTTCAAAATCGCTCGGCTTGGTTTCCCGTTTAATAAACCCTCCCGGAAATTTTCCGGCAGCGTAACTTTTCTCGATATATTGTACGGTAAGCGGTAAAAAATCCTCATCGACGAAATCAGTCTCATCGACGACAACCGTTGCCAAAATAACGGTATCTCCGCATTTAAGCCATGCGGCTCCGTTAGCCTGTGCGGCTACTTGAGCGAATGCATAAGCTTCGCTTTTATTTTTTAATTCTAACTCAACGTTGTATTTCATCTCTTCTCTCCAAAATAGTCTCTATGGTTTCTTCATCTACCGTCTCAAATTCGTGGTAATAATACCCCGTATCGATATAGTCTTCGATCTCTTGGAGGCAAAACACGCCATCGACAATCGGATCCAGTGCTTCTACGACACTGGCAGGCATAATTGGGGCGGCGACGTAGACCGCCTTGGCTTTTTGGGCAAATGCCGTTTTAATCGCACACATAAGCTTCAGCCCAGTTTCGCTTCCCTCGTCAATAAGGAGTATATTTTTCCCCTTCATTGACTTAAAATGTTCTCCCTTACGGTATTGATAAACGGCACTTAAAATCTTTTCCTCATGCTTACGGGTTGCCTCGCCGTAAATATAATCGACTTGAATATCAAATGCATCCACAAGCGCTTGGTGGATAACTATCTCTTCCGTTTCGCTCACCCGGGCAAGCTCACACTCAGAGTTTTGAGGAGCAGTGATACCGGCAGAAAATATAAAATCTATCGGTAGCTTCAGACGAAGGTTGATCTGGGATGCAATCACTAATCCGCCCGAAGAGACTGCAATCAGGTTCCATGATTCACCTTTCATCCGGTCCAACGGCAGAAGCTCTTTAAGCTGCAGTGCAGCATCGGAACGATTTTTAAATAAAAAACGGCGTTGCGGTCTCATACTTCTACCTATCGTTTCATTGCGGAGGCACTACCAACAACGTATTTCAAATCATTATCAATAAATCTAAGTCCTAATCCTAAGAAAATATTCTGAGATCCTGGATTGAGGAAATTATCCCATCCACCGTAAAGTTCAAGATGTTTCAGCATCTGATACCGTACTTGCGCTTTTAAATGAGCTCTCTCAGAACGCCAATCATTAACCGCATTAAAGTCAAATGCTTCAGCAGTAAACTTCAGCTTATCATGATCCATAAAATAATCGACACCGACTCCTCCGGTCGATTCAATGGCACCGAATCTAAATAAGGTATTATCAAACCGTTTTCCGTATTGCAGCGAGTAAAGAGTATCACTTTTTTCATGTTTGAGCGGAAGCTTGTTGGGTATTGAGTAATCATCCGTACTGATCAGATCAAACATATAATAGGTCTCAGGATTCGGGAGATAATTGACTCCCAAATAAATTTTGCTGTACCCGTCTCGAATCATATAATCGGTATGCATTGCTACTTGCAATTCACTTGTCGTAAAGGTACTCAACATCGAATCGACTTTTCCAAACGCCTCTTCTCCGCTTTTGAAAAAAGATCCTGCCGATTCAAGTGCCGTTTTCAGCGATGAACGGTTCTCTGCCAAAATATCGGAAACATTGTCCTCGATATTGGTAAATTTATCAACCGCTTCGGGAAGTTTGTGTTCCAAAGAACCGCTGATATTATCCATACGTGTCGTCAAGGAATTGATCCGTGCCATGATCGCAGGAAGATCTTGATTTACCGTGTCGGCAGTCTGGCTAAATCCGGCACTCATCGTTCTAAAATTAGCGATTGCCGCATGCAGGTCATCTCGATTTTCAACAATAACGCCGTCAAGATTAACCCCGACGTTTCGAAATGCAATAATCGCTTCCTGAATCGCTTGACGATGTTCATCATCGAGTGTCGCTCTAAAATCTTTCAATAGTAATTCCAACTCTTTGGCCGCAGCATTCACCGAGTCACTCGTCTGATCAAAGGAAGCATATTGCTTGGATTGTGAAAGGATACCATCGGCTTTGATACTGGCTGAGGAATCGCCCACCGTAATGTTTATGACTTTCGAACCCAATAACGATTCTTGCGCGACAATAACGGATGAATCCTCAGGAATTTTGATCTCTTTATCAATCATCAATGTCAGCCGGACGCGTTTTCCTTCAATCGTAATCTCTTCTACATCACCGACCGTAACTCCATTCATCAAAACATGCGTATGTTTTTCAATCCCTGAAGCATCTTCGATATAGGCTTGAATTTTGTACCCTTCGCTTCCCCATTTTCCCAACGATGTTACCTGCGTTGAGAGAAACAATAAAGCGCCCAAAGCCATTACGACAAAGAGACCGATTTTCGCTTCCAGTTTCATATGCTGTCCTCTTTATTTGGTCATTTTGTAATTAAACTCAGACCCGCCGATAGGTTTGAGAATAATGGTGAAAAAGATGTACGAATCATCAACAGAGTTATTATTCACATTATTGGTCAAAACCGGGCGACGGTTTTGCACGTATCGTATCCCAAAATCAAGACATCGCTGAGAATATAAAAATCCGATTTCACTCCGTTTGAGCAAATCTTCACGATAATCGTACGCTAAAATAGTAAAAAAGCGGTAATGCTGATTATACTGGTATGCCGCATCGGCATTCCAATAACTGGCATATACCGGGGTATTGTTGCGAAGTTCATCTGTATAATAATGACTCACGCCGGCATTTACGATACCGTCATTATAGCGCAGTGTATTTTGTTCTTTGGTGACACGGTTACGATCATGATTATAGGCTGTTTGATTATATATCGAAATGGCTTTCCCGATCGTCCATTCCAGCTCATTTTGCAACTCGCCGTAATAACTTCCCTGATCATCATAACGGAAATTTTGAGAGAGGCGGTCGACAAAGAGCTGTTTTCCCCCTTCAAAAAGGTAGTTGTTCAGTCCCAGTGACAAGGTATCACTCGGCTCATTCAACGTATAATATTCACACGCCGGATTCGTACTTCCGACAATACATTCTCCGTTAGAATGATATGTTTTATAGTAACCGTCGTAATAGCGGTTCCCGGCTAGCGTATAACTTACCGACGGAGCAATAACATGTGTTAGTGTTTCATAGGGGCGAACCAAAGTCGATGAGAGGGAGAGCGTATGATCGAGCTGTGCATAGAGTCCCTTCTCGTAACTATCCGTATCCGTGCTTTTCGGATTTCCGTAAAAACCGATCACCTTCGATGTCGCATTCGCCGTATAACTTACATCCAAATACTCATCAAACAAAGCCGTCTGAAGCGTCATCGGTATAGTAAAGTCCGCTTCAACAGCCCGTTTGCCATCCGGCCGGTAAAAATTGGTTGCCATCGCATCAGCACTGATCAAGAAATGATCGTCCAATAAATTTTCTAAGTAGCGATGATAATGCAAACTTGGCAATGTCTGGATCGTTTGTGCATTAGATGGCTGATCCAAATACTGATAATGTTTTAAATATGCCCCGACATAGTTATCTTCACTGCTGTAGTAGGTGTTGATACGGGACATTACTTGATTATTGATCACATTTTGGGTTTCATCACTGTGTTGCAGGTTCAGATAATCGACGTCATTCATCCACGATCCGTCAACGTAAAGTCCGGATTCGCCTTCAAGATTCAAATCAAACCATTCCTTTAAAGGAGCAGTATGCCGGTACTTAACATCGTACCCATAATGTTTGATATGTGCCAAATCATACTCAGCTGCGTATTGAGCCTGCTCTTTAAAATATCCCATACTGATCGAGCCTTGGGAGGATGGTGTATCAATGAACCTAAAATCAGTGTAAATACCTGACCCTCGAGAGGTACGGATTTGAGGCCTGAATTCTGCATCCCACCAATTTTGCGGTGCAAAATAGATCGGTTGCTGATAATAAAATCCTTCCGAATTTGACCATCCGAAACTAGGAAGCAGCAATCCGGTTCGGCGGGTAGTATCCGTCGGATAACCGAAGTAAGGAAGATAAAACAGAGGAATATCTTTTATTTCCAAGCGTGCATTATAAAGATTGACCCACATCTCTTCCGTATCGTAATCCGCGCTGCTAAAGCGTATTTTCCACAAAGGTGTATTCGAATCGCACCCGGATAATGTACCGCTGGCCAAATCAATCTCGTTTTTACATGTTTGCGCTTCATCGGTGCTCATCCACACACCGCTATCTTGGCTTAACATATAGTACGGTTTAGAATAGCGGGTTTCATTCAAAAGATCCGCACGGGAATATTCGCTGATGACATGGTACTGCTGCGCTTTAAAAATATTTACCGAGCCTTTGGCCTCCACAACACTTTTATTGTGATCGTAAGTGAGTTCATCAGCACTCAGAATCTGATCTTGATACACGGCAACCGGATTACCTGTCGCAGTTGCAACCGATCCGTTCGTATCGACTATCGTTCCAAACAGCTCTACGCGATCATTACCCAGCAATACAGTTGATGTAATCAGACTGAGCCAATAAAATTTACGCATCGATCACCAATGTCCGTGCAGTTCGGTCATGCCAACTCCGCCGATAGGGATCCAACAAAGCCCAAACAAATCCAAGATAAAAGAGTATTTCACTGACTACCCGAAAAACACTTCGGTTAAAGGCACTCAAAAAACTCGGATTTGAAAGTGTTGTGAGTTCAATTATGCGTATTTTCATAATAATTTTTCCGAGACTGGCACCGTATTGCATTGTAAAAAAGGTTTGGTAAATAATTTTAATGGCCATATACTCTAATAAAAAACTATTAGTGACTGCTATCATCGCTTCGAAAGTATCGGCCTTTGAAATCGCATCCCATAAGATAATAATCATAATAACAGACAGCAGTAATTCATCGATGCCGAATGCAGCTGCCCTCTGGCGTATTGAAGCCAAAGAGAGATGTTCCCGCTGCATCAGCGAATCAATATTCTCATCCATTAACGCAGTGCCTGATATGCAATATCGGTACGAAGTTTTTTACCGGCAAAATGGACTTGTCCGCAAAGCATATAAGCACGGTCTCGTGCTTCTCGGATACTATCCCCCACCCCGACGCAGACTAAAACCCGGCCGCCGGATGCATAGAGTTTTCCATCTTCCGAAATGACTCCGGCATAGGCAATATGCGTATTTTGGGCAATCTCTTCGTGATGAATGTCATCAACAATAATCTCCGCCGGTTCCGAATTATCATACGGATAATTTCGGCTTGCCATGACAACACCAACAGCATACTTGTTATGAAACTCGACATTAAGCGTATCAAGTTGTTTGGTTGCCGCTTTATAAAAAAGCTCACTGGCCGGAGTTTTAAGGAGTGGCATCAAAATTTCACATTCCGGATCACCGAAACGGACATTGAATTCCAGCGTAATCGGCTCTCCGTTCACGATCATAAGACCGATAAAGAGAACCCCTTCAAACGGCGCTCCCTCTTGCTGCATCCCGCTCAATGTCGGACGGACGATCCGATCTTTCACTTTTTCGTAAATGGTATCATCGACTAGCGGTGTAGGGGCATAAGCACCCATTCCCCCGGTATTCGGTCCTTCATCGTTATCCAAAAGGCGTTTATGATCCTGCGCGGCGGGGAGGAGTATAAAATCTTTTCCGTCACACAAAGCAAACATAGAGAGCTCATACCCGTCTAAAAACTCTTCTACGACAACCCGTTTACCGGCATCGCCGAACGATTTCCCGCTGAGCATTTCGGAAACGGCAACTTTAGCTTCCTCATAGCTCATCGCGATAATGACCCCTTTGCCGGCACATAAACCATCCGCTTTGACAACAATCGGCGGAGTCAAAGATTCGATAAACTTAAAGGCATCACCGATATGATCAGTTTCGATATAGCGTGCTGTCGGAATCGCGTACTTGGCCAAAAAGTTTTTCATATAGACTTTTGAGCCCTCTAATTGAGCCGCCGCTTTAGACGGGCCGAAAATAACCAGCCCTTTGGCTTTGAACACATCGACAACGCCATCGCTCAAAGGACCTTCGGGTCCTACGATTGTCAGGTCGATAGCATTATCCGCTGCAAACTGTGCAAGTTCTTCGTAATCTTTTATCTCAACATTTTCGCCAAGCATCGTTGTAGCACCGTTGCCGGGGGCAAAATAGAGTTTTGTAACCGCAGGATCTTGTTTTAATACTCTTCCGATTGCAAATTCGCGTCCACCGCTTCCGATTACCATTACTCGCATAGATCACCTTGAAAAAAATTAATTATCTTATTTGAAACTCGCAAACGTTTCTCAAATAAGGTAAAAAGCCCGGGCGGGCGTTTCGCAGTAGCTTTGGTTCTTCAAAGCTGTAATTGCGCCACATCGAGCGTCTCTTCCGGCGGCAATCTCTCACGCGTTAGCGCTCAAACAAGACCACCGACACACCGAAACGTCTACAGATATGACTAGTTGTATATGTAGAACCCTCATATTGCGATTACTCGCTTCGCCCAGAGTAAATAATTATAACCCTAAAAGCTTAAAAGGGTGATGAATTTTCATCCAAAGAAGCAATTTGGCGTGCCAAATCGACTGCTGCTGCAACGCTGGCGGTCGGGCTTAGGAATGATGAGACACCGGGAGGCAATGCATTTTGAGTTGTTTTACCGATTACAACCACTTTTTGCGTCGGCAGGATCGAATAATTCTGGCTAAAACATCGGATACTCGAGGGAGAAGTAAAAACCAATATTCCTTCTTGGTCAATCGTGCAGTTTGTCGCTTCTTGATTGCAGAGCGTTTCATACACAACCGCTTCATCGATCCTCAATCCTCGCTTACGCCCTTCTCCTATCCAATCCGATGCAACAATTTTCGGACGCAGATAAATCCATTTTTGGCTGGTCTCCTGCGAAAGCAATATATCCGGAATCGATTTTCCGTATCCGTCTCCTATCTCAATATTAACGGCACCTGCTTGACGCGCATACTCTGCCGTAGCTTCGGAAACACAAACACATTGGAGTCGCTTCCAATCCACAGCATACGGTTTTAGAGCCAACACAGCTTGTTTGGAAGTAAGAATAATCCCTACGTATTCGCTAAAGTCAATTTTTGGAGTCAGGAAATGGATAGAGAGGATAGGAATGTGGATAACTCCCGGATAGGGAGTTTTGGAAATCAGATAAATCGGGCGCAAAGGTGCGCCTTATTCCCACTCAATCGTTGCGGGAGGTTTGGAACTGATATCATAAACGACTCGGTTGATACCGTCGACTTCGTTAATGATACGGCGGCTTATCCGCTCTAAGAGGGTATGCGGCAGATGGGCAAATGTTGCCGTCATTCCGTCGACTGCTTCAACAACACGGACACATACCGTGTTGTCATAGGTACGGTTATCTCCCATAACACCTACGCTTTTTACGTTCAGAAGTACCGCGAATGCCTGCCATGTTTTCAGATAATAACCGCTTACTTTGAGTTCATCGAGCAAAATTGCATCGGCTTCACGAAGCAAGTCAAGATCCGGTTTATTCACTTCACCCATGATTCGAATACCCAATCCCGGTCCCGGAAACGGATGGCGGTTAACGAGAGAATCCGGCAAGCCCAATTCAAGCCCGAGTTTACGCACTTCATCTTTAAAAAGATCACGTAACGGCTCAATCAATTCAAAATCCATCCAATCCGGTAATCCCCCGACATTATGATGGCTTTTAATCGTTACCGACGGCCCATTGACAGAAACGGATTCGATAACGTCAGGGTACAATGTCCCCTGCGCCAAAAATTTGATTCCGTCGTGTTTTTTTGCTTCCGCCTCAAAAACTTCGATAAACGTATGTCCGATGATTTTACGTTTTGTCTCAGGATCAGTTACACCAGCTAATTTACCGAGAAAGCTTTCAGAGGCATCGGCCACAACGAGAGGGACTTTGAGATGGACTTTGAAAATATTCTCAACCGATTCACGTTCCCCTTTACGAAGCAATCCATTATCAACAAATACGGGAATCAGCTGATTGCCGATCGCCTCATATAACAATGCGGCAACGACGGATGAATCAACACCGCCGCTGAGCGCACAAAGAACTTTTCCGTCTCCAACCTGAGCACGGATTTTGATAATTTGTTCTTTAAGAAAATGCCCCATATCCCATTTATCGGTAATACCGCAAATTTTACGGGCAAAATTGCGAAGCATCAAATAACCCTCTTCCGAGTGGTTAACCTCAGGGTGATACTGCATCGCATAGACTTGTCGTGCTTCATCCGCAATCGCTGCATACGGAGAATTCGGTGAATAGGCAATCGGAACGAATCCTTCCGGCAATACATCGACTTTATCCGAATGGCTCATCCATACGGCACGCTCGTCTTCACACCCTTCAAAGAGTACCGAGTGCTGTGTCATATCGATGGTGAGTTCCGCTTTACCGTACTCATGGTGATCACTGCGAATGACCGAACCGCCGAAATCAACTGCGATCCGCTGCATTCCGTAACAAATCCCCAAAACAGGGATTCCGAGGGCATAGACCCCTTGATCCACTTCATAAGCATCTTTGTTATAAACCGAGGAAGGACCTCCGCTGAGGATAATCCCTTTCGGATTTTTAGCTTTGATAGCATCGATTTTTGTGTGGTACGGGAGTACTTCACAATAAACTTTATCTTCGCGCAGACGGCGAGCGATCAACTGGGTGTACTGTGAACCGAAATCAAGGACGATAATATTGACATCTTTCAAAGGAGAGCCTTTAAGTGGAGATAATCGGGAGGGAGTGGATACCCTTTGCGTTATGAAAGGGTACCGTAATGTAGTTTAATTTTGAATATTGTCTAAGCGCCAAAACCGAAAACGATAAATTGAACATACCATATCGATACGGAAGCGATGTATCCTACCAATACGGTCCATGCCAATTTCATGTGCGAGGCAAAAGTATAAATACCGTGCAATTTTCCCATCACACCGACACCGGCAGCGCTTCCGAAACTTATCAGCGATCCGCCAACACCGGCGGTCATCGTGACCAGCATCCACTGCGCGTGTTCAATGTTCGGGTTAGCTTTTAATACCGCCGACATAACCGGAACGTTATCAACGATCGCGGAGAGGAACCCGACACCGATATTAACAATCGTGGGATTGAACATTTCATACAGTTTCGCCGCATGAGTCAAGAAACCGGCGAAATGAAGCGCTCCGACCGCTGCCAAAATACCGAAGAAAAAGAGAAGTGTATTGTTCTCGATTTTGCTGATCGAATGAAAAATATCAACATCTTGATTATGTTTTTTCTTAAGCGAATACATATACAGCTGCAAAATTGAGAGACCGAAAAGCATTCCCCACATCGGAGGCAAATGCATGACCTGTTTACAGATTACCGCCAGTGCGATCGTCGTGGCACCAAGGAAAATAATCACTTTTCCACCTTTAAGAATCTTTATTTTCTCGGCAGCTTCAGGATCTCCGTCTTTAAGCGGGTCAAGATCGGGAACAAATTTGCTGAGCAAATATGCGGTGATTAACCAACCGAAAAATGATGCCGGGAAAAGATAAAGAAAATCTACAAACGCTCCTTTTCCTGCTGTCCATGCCATCAAAGTCGTAATATCTCCAAATGGACTCCATGCACCGCCGGCATTGGCCGCAACAACAACGTTCAAAGCACTCGGAACCAGAAACGCTTTATCATTTTTTTCGATCGTCACTAAAACAGTCGAAAGAATCAGTGCAGTGGTCAGATTGTCGGCTACCGGCGAAATGAAGAATGCCAACAACCCGGTAATCCAAAAAAGTTCACGATAACTGTACCCTTTGGCAATCAGTTTGCCTTTCAGCGCATTAAATACCCCTCGCTCGATCAGCGCTTCAATAAATGTCATCGCAACGTATAAAAAGAAAAAGATCTCCGCAATTTCAAGAATCAAATGGGCAATTTCATTTTCAAACGGCTTAAAATCAAGTCCGTTAAAAGCATAAAATCCCCCGATCAGGACAAACATAAATGTTCCGGCGAATAAGGCCGGCTTTGCTTTATCGAGATGATACTTTTCTTCTGTCGCAATAAAGTAGTACCCTACGACAAAAATAGTAAGCAAGAACCATCCAAACGGATGAACTGCTAAATCAACACCGTGATCGGCTATGGCTGTTGTCATTCTTTGACTCCTTGTGTTATGTAATGGACACCGATGGATTCGGCTCTATTTTCTGCACTTTCTACGATTGCGTGAGCCGTTAGAAGACGTAGCTTTAAAAGTCTACCACACTTTTCATGCAACATGCTTTCAATAATCTCTTTTGTACGGTGCAAGCCTTCCGGAGTACGTTTGATCGAAACATTATCCCACATTAGGCGGCGCAGGAAATCTTTTTTCTCTTTATCACCGGTTTCTTCCAGAACCTCTGTTCCGAGTTCAAAAGGGCCCTTGCAGGAATGAAGCTGATGCACTAAAATTGATTCTGCCGCTTTTTTTGCATATACCAGACCTTCCAATAAGGAATTACTCGCTAACCGATTGGCTCCATGAACTCCCGTTGAAGCCGCTTCGCCGACACTGTAAAGTCCGATAATTCCGGGAACCGATCCGTCCAAATTAGTTTTTATACCCCCGATGGCATAGTGAAATGCCGGAGAAATCGGAACCCGATCCTTTGGTAAGGTATATCCAATATCCCGTAACGATTTATAAATATTGGGAAAGCGCTCTTTAAAGTACTCAGGCTCGAAATTTTCACAGGAGAGAAAAACCTCTTTGCCGCTGCGCTGCTTATAGTCAAAAATAGCACGGCTTACGATATCGCGCGGAGCCAATTCCCCTCGCGGATCATATTCGAACAAAAAGCGATACCCGTTGTCGTCAACAACGTGCGCCCCTTCCCCTCTGAGTGCTTCGGACAGAAGCTGTTTGCGCGCCCAGGTATTCGCGACAAAAACGGTAGGATGAAACTGCATCATTTCCATCGCTTCAAGCTTAATCCCTTTCTCGATGCAGATACCGTGAATATCTCCGCTGATTGTGGAAGCATTTGTATGATATTCGTATAATGATCCTACACCGCCGCTGGCGATAATGACATTATCGGCTAAAATAATTTTGCGTTTTCCTTCACTGACTACCTCCACACCGCAGCACTGGCCGTTTTCGATCAATAAGTCGACCACCGTCGTATCACTGAGCATCAAATGCGGGTTCTGATTGAGTAAGAAAAAATGAAGATGTCTCCCCGTTGCATCTCCTCCGGCATGAAGAATTCGACTGCGAGAATGAGCGGCCTCTTTGGTATAGAGCAAATGCCCCTCATCATCTTTGTCAAAAGAAAAACCGCGTTTCAGCAGATCATGTATGACCCCTTGCGAATTTTGACTCATCAACTCAACCGCATCGATATCGCACATTCCAGCCCCCGCATCGAGGGTATCTTGGATATGCACTGCAATATCGGCATCATCATACGCTGTGGTAACTCCCCCTTGCGCATAATAGGTATTACACTCCCAAGGATAGGACTTGTTGATGATTAAAACATTGAGCGTTTTTGGCAAGGCGATTGCCGCATACAGCCCGGCAACACCGGAACCGATAATCACTACATCGTAGCGCAACTCAAATGCCTTCTTTTGCGATAGGTTTTTCATAATAGGGAGGAGCTTTATAGCCGCATCCACTCATAAGTCCCATCACAAGGACTATACTGCAGATCATTATCCATTGTTTTGCCATGAATCTCCCCTGGCGTTTAAGTTCTTATTATTGGATGGTATAATAGCT
>NZ_JBASYM010000063.1:0-33187 GCF_049277495.1 Sulfuricurvum sp.
TGTTTGGATTTATCAAAAAAGGGCTTCAAAAAACTATTGACGCAATAGCCGCCATCGTACCTGAAAAAAAAGCGACGATTTCGAAAGATGAACTCGAAAGCATTCTCCTAGAAGCTGACGTCGAATACGATTTGGTTGAAATTATTCTCCGCGAACTCTACCAAAATGAAATTACCCGTGAACAGCTCCGTTCAAAACTCCTTGCTACCTTAAGCTATGCCCAAAATACCTTACCGGATAATCCGGACAAACCGACGGTCAGTCTCATCATCGGTGTCAACGGTGCCGGGAAAACAACGACCATTGCAAAACTCGCACAACGGCATATCAATAATGGTGAGCGGGTCATCCTCGGAGCGGGTGATACCTTCCGTGCCGCCGCTATCGAACAGCTTACCCGCTGGGCGGACAAACTCGATATCCCTATCATCTCTTCCCGTCAGGGGCATGATCCATCCGCAGTCGCTTACGATACGATCGAATCGGCAAAAGCACGCGGCTTTGAACAGGTCATCATTGATACGGCCGGACGTCTTCACACCCAGACCAATCTCGGCAATGAGCTGAAAAAAATCGTCCGCATCTGTGACAAAGCGCATACCGGGGCCCCTCACCATAAAATACTTATTCTTGACGGGACACAGGGCAGTTCGGCAATTGCCCAGGCCAAAGCGTTTAACGAAATGATCGGAGTGGACGGAATTATTATTACCAAACTTGACGGTACCGCCAAAGGGGGATCTGTCTTTAGTATCGCTTATGCATTGCAGCTTCCGATTCTCTATATCGGTGTCGGAGAACAGCCCGAGCACCTGATACCGTTTGACAAATATGAGTTTGTCGACGGAATTTTGGATGCTATTTTTTCTGAAATCATCGATTGAGTGTATTAGTTAAACATTAATTTTTTTAGCGTATACTGAAGTCTTTTCAAAAAATACCAAATGTCACTTTTTTAAAATATGCGCTTATCCGTTTTATTTTTCGATGTCATTAAGTGCAAACCCTCATGAATAAGGAACAATATGAAACGAATCGTCATCAAAGTCGGAAGCGGTGTCCTCACGGAGAACAACAGCATCGCAAAAGAGAGGATGCTCAACCTCGTAACCCTTATCGCCAAACTGCAAAAAGAATATGAAGTTATCCTGGTCAGTTCCGGCGCGGTATCGTCGGGGTATACAGCACTGAAGCTCGATCGAAAAGAGCATATCAGTAAAAAAGTACTCGCTTCGCTCGGCCAGCCGATCCTGATGAGCAGCTACAAACGCAAATTTGATATTTTCAATATCTCAACCTCCCAGATTCTTCTGACCGAAGAAGATTTTGATTCGCGAAAACGAACAGCTATCTTTACCGAAATCATCGATACTCTTCTATCCAACAGCATTGTCCCTATCGTCAATGAAAATGATATTTCCACAACCTCCGAACAAGTATTCGGAGACAATGACCAGTTATCCGCGCATGTCGCTTTTTACACCAATGCCGATCTTCTGGTCATTTTAAGCGATATCGACGGATACTATGACAAAAATCCGAACGAAAATCCCGATGCGGTCATTCTAAAAGAAGTCCATTCCATCCCGGCAGAAGCCCTTAGCGCCGAGCATACCCCGAACAACGCCTTTGCAACCGGCGGAATTGTAACCAAACTGATGGCGGCAGAATTTTTGATGAAACATAATCGTAAAATGTTTTTATGCAGCGGATACAATTTGCATACGATAGAGAACTATTTGCTCAAAGGGATTCACGACTCCGGTACCCTTTTTAGCGCAGATCCTTTGCTCTGAGTGAACCATACTAATTAAAAAATGAGATGATGATGGCCAAGAAAAAAAACGTCCTGTTCGAATGTCAGCACTGTGGATTCACAACCCCGAAGTGGATGGGAAAATGTACCAACTGCGGAGGCTGGGATTCGTTTGTCGAGCTGAATGAACAGCAGCAGGACATCATCAAACTCACATCTTCCTCTTCCCCCTCTGCCGGAACAAAAGCCAAAGAGATCACGCAAATCGTCGAAGAGACAACCGAACGCTACAGCAGTAACGATGCTGAACTCGATATGGTCCTGGGCGGCGGAATCGTTCCGGGTTCACTCGTACTCATCGGCGGGAGCCCCGGTGTCGGAAAATCGACGCTCCTTCTTAAAATCGGAGCCAACCTCGCCCAACAAAACCGTAAAGTCCTGTACGTCTCCGGCGAAGAGAGCGAAGGACAGATCAAACTGCGTGCCAACCGTTTGGGCGCCAATGTCGATAATCTCTTTCTTTTAGCGGAGATTCGCCTCGAACAGGTACTCGGCGAACTGCATGAGCGCGCTTATGAATGCATCATTATCGATTCGATCCAAACCCTCTACTCCGAAAATATTGCCTCGGCTCCCGGTTCCGTGACACAGGTGCGCCAGATCACCTTTGATCTGATGCGGATCGCCAAAGAACGCCGTATCGCTATCTTTATCATCGGACATATCACCAAAGAGGGCTCCATAGCCGGACCGCGCGTACTCGAGCATATGGTCGATGTTGTTTTGTACTTCGAAGGAGACAGCGGCCATGAACTTCGGATACTCAGAGGATTTAAAAACCGTTTCGGTCCTACCAGCGAAATCGGTGTATTTGAGATGCGTCACGACGGATTGGTCTCGGCGAAAGATCTCTCATCCCGTTTTTTTAACCGCACCAAATCCCAAAGCGGTTCCGCCCTCACCGTCATTATGGAAGGTTCGCGTCCCATAGTCCTCGAAGTACAGGCTCTCGTCAGTGATACCCATGCACCTAATCCCAAGCGCCAAGCCACCGGTTTTGAAAACAACCGGCTGAATATGCTCCTCGCCCTGCTGGAGAGGAAACTCGAACTTCCTCTGAACAGCTATGATGTCTTTATCAACATCACCGGAGGGATCAAAATTACCGAAACTTCTGCCGATTTGGCGATTTTGGCCGCGATCATCAGCAGTTTCCGCAACCGTTCCATCTCCAAAGAGACGGTATTTATCGGTGAAGTATCTCTTGTCGGAGATATCCGCGAAGTATATCAGCTCGATCAGCGGCTCAAAGAAGCGGCTTCTCAGCAGATCACCAAAGCCCTCATCCCGAAAAAACCTCTCGAAAAAACAGCCATAAAATGTTATGAAATCGATGAAGTCAGCAAACTTTTGGAGTGGTTTTAACCGAAACTAAAGTATAATAAATCATTAAAATATGAGGAGAATCCGCATGCCGATGTGTTCCATTATTGCCGATCATAAATCTGAAGAGCGCTATACCAAACTATCTCTAGCCTATTCAACCGAAGAAGAGCACCAAATGATCGAAGAAGCGATTAGTGCATGTACTCCACTGTGTTCGATTACTCCGACTATCTACAGCGGTGACATCACCGGCGGTA
Source organism: Sulfuricurvum sp. (assembly GCF_049277495.1). Taxonomy (GTDB): domain Bacteria; phylum Campylobacterota; class Campylobacteria; order Campylobacterales; family Sulfurimonadaceae; genus Sulfuricurvum. The sequence continues at coordinate 3,400 of NZ_JBASYM010000063.1, forward strand.
AAAAAATGGTTACTATCGAGTACCATGATGATTGCGACCGCGAAGGCGGAAATGTCTATGAAGCAATTATCAAACATTTAGGGATTGAGCAGTGTCACTAAGTATTAATGCTTCAGATCAAAGCGCTCTTCGACTCAAAGAGTTTGCTGACGGTAACGAAACATTTCAGCAAACCTATTTTAAAAAACATGAAAAGCAGCTGTTAAGCCTCGTCAAAGAGGGACAAAACCCGCGTGCCCTTTTTATCGGCTGTTCAGACTCGCGCGTGATTCCCGATTTGATTATCCAATCCAATCCGGGAGATCTGTTCGTCGTCCGTAATGTCGGCAATTTTGTCGCCCCCTACAAGCCCGATGAAGACTTTCACTCCACCGCAGCCGGTATCGAATACGCGGTAGGCGTTTTGGAAGTGTCAGAGATCATTATCTGCGGCCATTCGCACTGCGGAGCCATCGAAGCCCTCTTCAAAACAACATGCGATACGGGAATGGTTCATACTGCCAAATGGCTTACGTTGGGCGAAAAAGCCAAATCGATGGCGTTGCTCGCATTGGGTAACAATGCAAGCAAAGAACAGCTTTACCGTGCGACAGAGCACCTCTCCATCGTTACACAAATCGAAAATCTCCTAACCTATCCCTATGTCAAAAAACTGGTTGAAGAAGACAAATTATTTATTCACGGCTGGTATTATGATATTGAGACGGGAGCTATTGAATATTATGACCCGGACAGCTATCAGTTCCGTCCGCTGAGTGAGCTGGGAGATTAAAAAATCTCCTACATATCCAAATATAAAAACAACGCGGATAGAAAATAGTTGGTGACAAAAATCGCTACCGCCGAGTAAACAACGGCGTAAATCGTTGATTGACCTACTCCTCGTGCCCCTCCGCTGGTATGGTAGCCGATATAGCTTCCGATCGAACTGACGATTAATCCGAATATTCCCGCTTTGATCACACCCGTCAAAATGTCGTTAAACTCTCCTAGGCGCATCAATGTATCTTGATAGGTAATCGGGTTGATCCCCAACACTCCGGTCGAAATCATATAGCCTGATCCGATCGCAATAAAATCAAACCAAATGACCAAAAGAGGCAAGGAAATAACCGTTGCGATAATACGCGGAGTGATCAGATATTCCTTGGAATCGACTCCCAAAATATCAATAGCATCGATCTGCTCACTCACCCGCATCGTCCCAAGTTCTGCCGCCATGGCACTGATAGAACGGGATATCAGCATCAAAGACGCGAATACCGGCCCCAGCTCGCGGGTAATCGAGAAAAAGACCGTATAGCCGATAAAACTCTCAGCCCCGAATTGATGAAACCCGTTATAAAGCTGGATGGCCAATACCATTCCCGTAAATAGTGCCGTCAGGGAGACGACCCCGATACATCCGAACCCGATTACTTCGATCTGTTTCAAAACAATTTGATACCGTTTAAAAGCGAGGGGGTATAATTTAAACAGCTTTATTTGAAATAAAATAAACAGCCCGAACCGCTCAATCGTCGAATAGGACTGGACAAAAGGGCGGCCGATATAGCCTAAAAGTCTCTCTAACATAAGGATATCCTTCTTTTCATCTGCTAAGTTTACCAAAATTTCCATTATGACACGTGGCAAATTTCATAAGTTTCTCGCTACAATAAAGGATTAACTTTATCGAGGAGCTATGGATGGCTGAAAAAGAGAAAGAAGAATCTTCCGCGGAAGAAGCGGGAAAGAAAAAATCGGGGAATATGCTCCTGATCATCATCATCGGTGTTTTGGTCCTTATTTTAATCATTGGGGGCATTGTCGCATTCTTAATGATGGGAAATGAAGAACCTGCATCATCAGCGCCTGCTCCGACAGAAAAAGCAGCATCAAACGGTTCGGTATCGGCCAATGCGAGTGTGACAGGGCTTGATTCCCCTTCAACCGAAGTCGGTTTAATGTACCCTCTTGACGGGTTTACGGTCAATCTTTTGAGTGAAAGCGGCCGCCGTTATCTCAAAGTTGAGATGAACCTCGAATTAGACGGAGATGAACTCAGTCCGGAACTCGATACGAAAAAAGCAATCTTCCGCGATATTATTATCCGTATCCTCAGTTCCAAGTCCCTCGAAGAGATTTCCACCATTAAGGGTAAAGAGAAACTCAAAGAGCAGATTGTTAACGAACTCAACATGCGTCTGAAAGACGGCAAAGTTAAAAATATCTACTTCACTGACTTCGTGGTGCAATGATCGGGATAGACCTCATCAAAATCGATCGTATGAAACGTTTTATGGAGCGTTTCGGCGATCGGGGACTACAGAAATTTTTATCCGATAATGAAATTCTTCTGATCAAGACGCATCGTAATGCCGCAGGATTTTGGGCAGCCAAAGAGGCTTGTTCCAAAGCGTTGGGATGCGGTATCGGTTCGGAATGCGGTTTTCATGACATCATCCTTTCAAAAACACCCAAAGGCGCTCCGCAGATCACCCTCATTCCTTCCGTACGCGAACGTTTCGGTATTGCCGATATTTCCGTATCGATTACCCATGACGGAGATTATGCGATAGCGGTAGTCGCACTCGAAAAATCACACAGTTTATAAGGTCAAACATCTATGGAATCACCCGAATTAATCACGTTTCAAAAATATGCGGCAAAACATCGCATCAGCATCCACTCTGTCATTAAAAAAACGATGAATGGAGAATTAAAGACCGTTGTCCGTGAAGAGAACGGCAAAGAGGTGACTTATATTGCCCTTCCCTCTTCCGCAGAGGTAAAACAGACGACTAGCAAACCATCAACAGAAGATACGGTCGAAATCGATTATAAAAAAGAGTATGAAGCTCTGCACAAAGAGTATCTGATCTTAAAAACCAAATACGAAAAGCTCCTCGGCGCCTAATTATCCGCCGCCGACGAAATCAAGCAGTTCTACAGCATCACCCTCTTTTAACACAGCTTCTTTCCATCCGTCTTGTTTGACGATCTCCATATTGACTGCGGCCGCCATGACTTTAGATTCCAATCCCAAATCGGCAATCAAATCAAAAAGACTCGTCCCCTCATTTACCGTGCGGATTTCACCGTTTACTTTGATCTGCATTTTCTCTCCTACATAGACATTTTAATAAGTTGGGCAATCGCCAAGTTTTTCTTGGCAACGGCAAAATCATAAGCCGTTGCCCCATCATTGTTTTTCACATGGGGATCGGCTTTCGCTTTAAGCAAAAAATCGACGATCGGTTCATTGCCGCTGAATGCCGCCTGATGCAGCGGTGTAACGCCATCGTTATTGGCAAGATTGACATCGGCATTACGCAAGACGACGAAACTCACCAGTTCCAAATCTTTTTTCTTGATGGCCAAAATAAGAGCGGTATTTCCCTGAAAGTCCTGAGCATTAATATCGGCACCGTTATCGAGTAAAAACTGCGCTATTTTTAAATCACCCATTTTAATGGCAACATGTAAAGCACTCAGCCCTGCATCGTTTTGCTCATCAACGTTGTGGTGAAGAGAGAGATGATGTCGAATTTTCTCCATGTCACCTTCATAGGCACCATCATGCAGAACTCCTCCATGCACGATACTGACCGTAAACAGTAGAGCTATCCAGCCTCGCATCCGCTACTCCTTGACAAACCGTATCATCTTAAACCGCTCTCCCATCAGGGTCGGTGTGATGAGAATTTTGACTTTTTCAAGCTCTTGGGTGTAGACTTCATCACTCACATGCTCTTTAAGGATCGCCAAGAGGTCTAAAATCCCCATTTCGATCAATGCCACCAGCTGAGTGGCATATTGCGTACAGGCTATCCCCTGAGCTTCATACGCTGCTTTTACATGGGTGAAATTGACATCATAGGTAATATCCGTTTTTCCGAATGCTTCGGCAAGATTCAGAGCCTCGTCAAAGAGAGGAAAGACCTGATGGTTTTGATATACACGGATCGAAAAATCACTCCGCGCATCGAGTTCTCCGTAATCGAAACTCATAAACTCAAACCGTTCAGCCGACCCTTTCATCGCTTCTGCAAACGAATCATAACCGATGGCGATTTCACCGCGGTCTTGACGGTATTTCTCCGCCAAAGCCGAGATGGAAGGGTCATCGAGATCAAAGATGATCTTGTGATTTTCAACACGGCCGATTTTTCCCTTGTAAAAAAGTTCACAGCCGAATGCGTCAAAAATTTCATTCGCGATGAAAAATGCGGTACGTTCGTTTAATTCGGACAAATCACCGTAATGTTCCAGAGCGATCGCATTCCCGAATGACTCATCAAAATATGTTTTCTGTGCTTCGCGCAACGCTTCAAATCGTTCCACAATCCCAAAACGGAGTGTCTGCAGTAACTGCGGTCGAAGCGTATGGATAAATTCGATGATGTCCGCCAATAAATAGCCATGATGGGCGCCGATCTCGCAAATCAGGGAATCAGGACGTAAAAAACCCTCATCGATACGGGCAATGATGTGTTTCGCAATCGTCCCCCCGAAAAATTTCGAGGTACTCACCGCTGTATAGAAATCCCCTTTTTTACCGATAGGGTGATATGAGGCATAGTACCCCTCTTTCCCGTATAGCCATTCATGCATATAGTCACTAAATCGCACTGTTCACCTTTTCATACAGATTGAGCAGCTCAAGCTGTCGGTCAACATCAATGATCTGTGTCTCAATATTTTGAATTTTTGCCGAATTTGAAAGTATATTAACATCATATTCGGTTTTATAACCTGCCTTAAAAAGTTCACGGGTATCTCCGAGGAGCTTTTCATAAAGCATTTGATTTTGACGGGCAAGCGCTATCTTTTTATCGCTGTTCATCAAATTTTGACGTACTTGCTGATAGAGAGAGTGAAGTTCCCGTCTCTTATCGGCTATCTTCACACCCGATTTCAAGGTCTCGATTCTTGCAGCTTCCATATCCCGGAACTCATTAAAATCAAGCGGCATAGAAGCACTCAGACCATAGGTCGTATAGCGGCTCTCGGCAAGGATCGGCATGACACTCCCGGCAAAAGCCGGATTTTCGATTTTATTCCAATTATACGCAGCATTAACACTCACTTGCGGAAGATATTTAGCCCGAGTGACATTGGCGTTCCAGCGATTTTTTTCATTTTCGCTTTGGGCCATTTGCAGATCAATTGCTTCGGACTCAAAACGCTCCGAATCGATCAGAGCAAGGGTAGGAATTTCTGTCGTTGCATAAGGGGCGTCACTGATGCTCTCATACGCGCTGATGAGCCTTTCCTTCAGTGTCTGCATGTCATAAAGATTTTGCGTAAGGGTATTTTTTTCGATGATGGCATTGTCCAAAAATCCCGAATCAAGTTCCCCATGCAGATAACTCTCCGTCTTCAACTCCAGATTAAGGACAGAATTGGCGATCAAAAGTTCCTGCTTTGCAATGCGCAAATCACTTTGACGTATCTGCATCAGCAAGGATACCGCCTCTTTGATCAGCTTTTGGCGTGCGGCCTGTATGGAGAGGTTCGAATACCTGCGGGATGCTTCGGAAAATTTGATCCCGTAATAGATCCCGCCGCTTCGAAAGATCGGCTGGTCAATCGACACGGAAGCATTCTGCGTCGTGCTGTCACCGTCGTATTGATCGCTTTTTCCATACGAATAACGGAGCTGTATCGGCTGAAGCCACGAATCGCGAAGACTATCGCTTTGCAATGAAGCTTTCGCGGTATCAAGCCTGAACTGTTCCTCTTTGAGTGTGGAGAGAAGGGTATCCTCTCCCCAAAGAGATGTCACACTTAAGAGACTATAAAGAAGCCATCGCTTTTTCAAGACGTACAAACCCTTCATCAATCTCTCCTTTGGTAATCGTAAGCGGCGGAAGGAACCGGAGGGTATTGCGTCCGGCTTTGAGAACAATAACTCCGGCTTCGCGTGCGGCATTGATAATTTTACCTAAGGTATCCCCATCAACTACACGCAGACCGCGCATCATCCCAAGCCCGACATGCTCCAAAAAGATTGCCGGATGAACTTTTGCAAATGCAGCCAAAGCCGTTTCGAAATAAAGAAGATGTTCATCCAGTTCACCGCTTTCCTTGATCTCCTGGAGAATATCGAGCACTTCGTTCGCCGCTGTCGTTGAGAGGTAGTTTCCGCCGAAGGTCGAACCGTGATCTCCCGGAGCAAAAATATCTTTTTTGGAGGTCATTACAACACCGATAGGAACCCCGCCGCCGAGACCTTTTGCCAAAGTGATGACATCGGGTTCAATCCCGTAGAGGTTGGAAGCCAGAAACTCGCCCGTACGGTAGATTCCCGTCTGAACTTCATCCACCATCAACAAGACATCACGGGATTTAAGCATCGCAGAAAGTGCCTGAACTTTTGCACGGTCTTGCGGCTGGACGCCGCCCTCTCCTTGTACCAGTTCAATCATCACCGCAACCGTATGATCATCGATCAAGGATTCGATCTCGTCGATATTTTTGGCATACACAAAACCGTCCGGAAACGGTCCGAAATAGTTATGCATCGACTCTTGCCCCGTCGCTTTAAGGGCAGTAATCGTTCGCCCGTGGAACGAATGGTCCAAGGTAATGATTTTATAGCGTTTAGGCTGACCTGCTACCTCTCCGTATTTTCGGGCAATTTTAATCGCCCCTTCATTGGCTTCGGCACCGCTGTTACCGAAAAAACATTTCATGTCGTAGCCGCTGAGCTGCACAATTTTTCGTGCACATTCGGCTTGAGGTTCAATGTAATAGAGGTTGGAGACGTGAATCACCTTGCGCACTTGATCGCATATCGCGTTCGAAAGACGCTCGTTCGCGTGTCCTACACTGCATACGGCGATCCCTGCAGCAAAATCGATATAGTCTTTCCCCTCACTGTCGATTAAAACAGCATTTTTTCCGGCGGTAAAGCTGACGTTCTGACGTCCGTAAGTTGGCAATACATAATTTTCAAAGTTGTTCATCATTTTTGAGTTACCTTTATTTTAATTTCCTGATACACGGCATTCTCCCCTTCATAACTGAGTTGTGCAGGAGTCAGCACATTGGCGTTCGGCGTTCCTGAATAGATCAGAAGAGAGTCGCGCCTCAAACGCGCATCATGGCATACTGCCATTTCAACCGTCCCCACAGATGACGCAAGAGAAACCCGTTCACCCTCCGCAAATCCTGCTTCGGGATGGAAATATACCCCCTCAGCCCTGTTAAACTGCGAGTTAAGCCCTTTGGGATATTTGGCGGTAATCAGGAAAAATCCTTCCTCCGTATTCAAACCCAAATCGATCTCGTCAAGAAACTCAAATTCGCCGTTTTCAAATCCCTTTTCGTAAGGGATTCCCAAAGCACCCGCGCGATACCCTGTCCCTTCATGATATTCTATCTGAGAACGGAAGTGATTTAAATAATACTCTTCAGACTCTATTGTCAGACCAAAAGCTTCACAGAGTACTTTGGTGAGATCATATTCACTGATCCCGATATCGCTCTGCTGTAATTGAGGCATTTCTTGAAATGTAGCATCTCCGTACGAACTTCTCAGATCGCTTTTTTCCAAAAAGGTTTTTGCCGGGATCACCAAATCAGCCGCACGGGACGTCTCATTCTCATACAGTCCGAAATAGACACTGAACGCTGTTTGATCAAATGATCTTTTGACCCTCTCCGTATCCGGCATTTGCGAAAGAGGATTTGCACCCTGCACAAAAACGCAATTATACTTGGAAAAATCAACAGTCGGTTTGCTCACCCGATGGCGGATGCTCTCAAACGGTACAGTAATCCCCTCAAGTGAATTGCCCATATAGCTCACACCGCAGCCGGGCTTGCCGAAAAATCCCATAATCGCGCCGAATCCGTCGATGGCACGAAGGACATCCGCACCGTTGCGATATTTTTGGACGCCGACCCCGACGAATATGGCTGTTTTTTTCCCGCGTATGAGTTCCAGTATCGAGCCTATCTGACCGAGAGTGACATCAATCATATCCAGAGTCGCTTTAATTCTCACCGTCTGAGTCAACTCATAAAAATCATTGTACTGACTTGCATATTTCTCAATAAACTCCATATCATGCTGTCCTTCGATAATCGCAAAACGGCTTAACAGCAAGGCTAGATGCAGATCACAGTGAGGCTTGATTTGAATATGCAAATCGGCTTTTTTCGCGATTGCCGTTTCTACCGGATCAATCACAATGATTTTTTTTCCTTCCAAAAACGGCAAAAGATGCGAGTGGGTCGTATGGGGATTGCGTCCCCAAAAAATGACAACTTCACTTTCAGAAATCATCTGCGGCGACAGGACTTTATTGCTCCCCCGTCCGAGCAAAACACCTGCTTCTCCGGCACCGTCGCACAATGATCCTGACGTCCCTACAGCTTTCAGCGAACCGAAAAAATGTTCTGTTGAACGCTGCATCATCCCGACATTGCCGCTTCCGCGGTAATAGAGAATCTGATCGCCCTTCGAACCTTTTAGGGTTTCTATCAATGCGCTTAGGGCGCTTTCCATCGAAATTTCTTCTCCGCGAAACCGCGGAGAACGCAGACGCTCAAACGCGTGAAAATGGTTTAGATTCGGGCAGAGATAGCCTTTCGTCACGGGATGAGACCCATCTCCTTTAAGCTTGCCGCTCTCATTCACGACGATGCGGCAGGCATCATAGCAATCCAATGGGCATGCGGTAGTCGAAGAACTCATTTAAATTCTACCTTGATCAATTGAGAAAATTGAGAAGGGGAAGTAATCAAAATCTCTGCACGATAACTTGACAACTTGGACGCATCCGCGATTTTCCACAATCTGTCTATTGTATACGCAGTTTTCTGACCGTTCAAATAGATTTTTTTGTTCTGTGCCGCTTGTGCTTCATCCGCACTCAGGTAAATCGTCAGTTTGGCTTTGCGAATATCGGCAATCTGGGCCAAGGGCGTTCCCGGATTGACGAAAGCCGATGGTTTGACATTCAACTGATAAAGGACCAGTCCCGGAGCGCTGAGATGTTTATCGGCAATACTTTTTTGAAGCTGGGCACGGCGTAACTGCAAATCTCCCAATTGAATATTGAGAGATTCAATCTCCTTTTGAATCCCCAGAAGCGAATTGCGGCTCGTGACCACATCAAAATATTCCCGATCTTTTTCGACAGATGATTTGATTTTAAGATCTTTGATACGATCAAAATTGGCTTGTTTCATCTCAATGATCTGCTGATAATTTGCTCCCATTTTAGCGTTATGCTGAAGGGTCTTTTTGACTGCCTCAATTTTGGATTCTACACTGTGAAGTTCTACTCTGTCGAGTTTGTCATCCATCACAATATAAGGTTTTTTACCTAATACTTTTCCCTGACTTGCCGTATCCGTGTACAGTACTTCAGCCGAAACGTTGGAGGTGACATTGAGTATTTCATAAGGCTCTGCTTTAGCGTAATATTCTTTGGCGTGAATAGCAGCGATGAACATCACAAAAGCGATTAGAATACGCACTGGCGTTCCTTATATTGAATTTGTCCGTATTTTACAGTCACCACCCTTTAGTTTTTAGTAAAAAAATCCCCCGAATAGGATATGATTAAGAAATATAAAATAACTGGGGTTACTATGTCTCTTTTGGAACACGTTGATGCTGCGACTAATTTGGCTAAAAATAATGAGGTACAGCTCCTAGTCTTTAAAATCGACGTCGCAGAGACGTCACCTTATTACGCTATTAATGTCTTTAAAACCCGTGAAGTCGTAGAAGCCAAACGCCACCATTTGACGCAAATCCCGGGAGCGCATCCCCTCTTGGAAGGGACAATCGTTTTACGCGAACTGCAGATCCCGATCCTCAATCTTCCAAAATGGCTTGGGGTTGAGTTGGAAGATTCCAAGAAAAAAATGTCTAACCTCCTGATCTGCGACTTTAACGGGATCATTATCGGCATTCGTATTATGTTCGCTTATCGGGTTATTAAAAAGAATTGGAATGAGATGCATGCGCCGGACAGCTATCGTCTGGGTGAGGACGGACTCGTGATTAACGATACACGTCTGGATGACGGGAGCCTCTGTCTGGTTCTCGATTATGAGAAACTCTTGGCGGAAGTCATCCCTCAGGCAATGGTCAATGTCGAAACGGCCGCAAACTCTTTAGCCAATATCACGATCCCCGCTAAACTTAAAAATGGTGTCGTACTGATTGCCGAAGATTCAAAAACCGCACAACGCCATTTGATTCATATTTTTGAACGTGCGCACATCGGCTATCAGATTTTCAATAATGGCAAGGATATGGTCGAATACATTGAAAGACATCCGAATCCCGCTTCCATCCCTGCAATCATTACCGATATCGAGATGCCTGAAATGTCCGGATTCACCGTTATTCAACGGCTGAAAGCCAGTCCTGAAACCAGAACTATTCCGATTATTGTCAACAGTTCTATGACCGGCGAAAACAATAAACGTGAGGCAGCGGGTTTAGGTGCGGACGGATTTATCGATAAAACCAAGAGTGAAAATATTTTACCGTTGATCGTAGAAAAAATGAATGAAGCGGAATCGAGACTTCTGCCTCGTTAAAAGATACAATGAAATGGCTCTTCCGATTTTGCTGGGAGAGAACCCAATCGGCAAAGGAAAGCTGTATCCCCGTTTGAAACGGAGATAGCAGAGAAGAATTTATTTAAACAAAGCGATCATAACCCCTGCAGCGATCGCAGAACCGATAACACCGGCAACGTTAGGTCCCATTGCATGCATCAGCAGCATATTGGTAGGATCTTCTTTCATCCCCACTTTATGCGATACACGTGCTGCCATCGGAACAGCTGAAACTCCGGCAGATCCGATTAACGGATTGATTTTGTCTTTGCTGAAAAGATTCATGACCTTAGCCATAATAACTCCGGCCGCAGTCCCTACCGAGAATGCTACAAGACCCAATACCAAAATCGCCAACGTATCGATCACGAGAAATTGATCCGATGCCAGTTTTGACCCGACACCCAGACCCAAGAAGATCGTAACAATATTGATCAGTGCATTTTGCATCGTGTCACTCAAACGATCAACAACACCTGATTCTTTAAAGTAGTTACCCAAAGCAAACGCACCGACCAACGGAGCCGCATCCGGAAGGAACAAAATAATCATTACAAGAACCAGAAGAGGAAAAAGAAGTTTTTCCAAACGGGTAACATGTCGCAAGGTATGCATACGGATTTTACGCTCTTCCGGTGTTGTTAACGCTTTCATAATCGGAGGCTGGATAATCGGAACCAACGCCATATAGGAATACGATGCGACTGCAATCGCTCCGAGAAGTTCCGGTGCCAAAGAGGTGGCGATGAAAATCGACGTCGGGCCATCCGCTCCGCCGATAATACTGATCGCGGCAGACTGCTGAAGGGTAAAGTCAAACCATGTCGTAAACTGGCTCAATGCATACGCACCGACCAAAGTTCCGAAGATTCCGAACTGTGCAGCACCGCCGAGCAATGCAAGTCTCGGATTTGCCAACAGCGGACCGAAATCGGTCATCGCCCCGACACCCATAAAGATCAGCAGAGGGAATAGCTCATTCGCAATCCCCATATTGTAAATAACGCCCAAGAATCCATGCGGACCTGCGATATTGGCGATAGGAACGTTCGCTAACAACCCGCCGAAAGCGATCGGCAATAGAAGCAAGGGCTCAAAATCGCGGGAAATCGCGAGATAAAAGAGGAGGAACGTGATCAAAATCATAATCACACGACCCCATGTCTGATGGAAATCGGACATAAGATGCCCTGATGAACTCATTTCTCCCTCTCGCGGGTAGATAAGCGCATTCAATCCTGTCGTTTTAAAGAAACTTTGAAGCATCTCGCCAAACGGAGCCGGCTGATAGTCCTCTTCACGGTGAGTCGTTTTAGCGGGAGGGGTAGCGGCTGCAGCAGCTACCGTGGCGCCTGCAACTTGCGGAACCGTTTCAACCGATGCCGGTTCTGAAGCAATTGCCATTACAGCAACGCTCAACATCATGACCAAACTTAAAAATAATCGCTTCATCGGAGCGTTATCCTACGATTGCAAGGGCTTGACCCTCGATCACTTTGTCATTTGGACGAACAAGAACACTTTGCACTACGCCGTTGCATGGAGCCAGAATATCGACTTCCATTTTCATCGATTCGAGGATCATGATTTTATCCCCTTCATTCACTGGTGTTCCCGCTTCCGCAAGGATTTTAAAGACTGAACCCGGGAGCATAGCGCGCACTTCCGCACCTGAAGATACCGGTAATTCATCACGGGCTTCCGTCGCCGTTGCGACATGAGGTACTACTTGTACATCAACATTGCCTGCGGCAATTTGAACATTGAATTTTTGACCGTCAACGACGACTGTGTAATTTCCGTTTGCATTTGGCATAACTTTGATTCCTTCTGACTTGATTGGTATTGGTGCATGTCCTGCCGGGACAACGGCTGCCGGGATATTTTTACGGACATTAAGTTCCGCATCCCCTTTTAAGAATGTAATTCCTTTTTCATCGCATGAAGCGGCGATGAAAATATTTTCATCCGTAACGGCAATTTTTTCATCTTCAAGACGTTTTGTCCAGAATGCAATCGATTTGGTTTCATCTTTATCGGCCAAATCAATCGCATTTTCTTTTGTCGGAGCCAAACCTAATTGTTCCGAAGCGATGCGGACAATCTCAGCATCCGGCTCAACCGGAGTTTTTCCGAAATAGCCTAAAACCATACGTCCGTAACCCGGAGCGATTTTTTTCCATGGACCCATCAACGCATTGTTCAGCGCTTGTTGGAAATAAAACTGGGAAACCGGAGTAACGGATGTACCGTATCCCCCTTTCTCAACCACTTCCCGCATTGCACGGATGACTTCCGGATAGCGGTCCAAGATATTGTTATCCCGCATCATTTGGGTATTTGCAGTCAATGCTCCGCCCGGCATTGGTGAAAACGGGATCAGTGGAGAAACCTGAGTAGCTTCCGGAGGCATAAAATAATCTTTCAGACAGTCACCCAAAACATCTTCATACGTAAGAATTTTTTCGAGTTCAAGACCGCCGAGATCGTAGTTCATCCCTTTTACCGCATGGAGCATCGTCAAAATATCAGGTTGAGATGTACCGCCGCTCACCGGAGCTGCTGCCATATCGATACCGTCAACACCGGCTTCCAATGCTGCTAGATAAACCGCAACACTCACTCCTGCCGTCTCATGCGTATGAAGACGCAAATGAGTTCCCTCAGGAACAAGACGGCGTGCCATCTTGATCGTTTCGTGTACTTTGTGCGGGCTTGAGGTTCCACTCGCATCTTTAAAACAGATAGAGTCGTACGGAATACCGGAATCGAGAATCTCACGAAGTGTTCTTTCATAGAAAGCGACATCATGGGCGCCGACGCATCCCGCAGGAAGATCCATCAATGTCACAACAATTTCGTGTTTCAATCCGTGATGTGCAATGCGTTCCCCGGAGTATTTCAGGTTTTCCACATCATTCAGAGCATCAAAATTTCGGATTGTCGTTGTTCCGTGTTTTTTAAAAAGTTTCGCATGAAGATCGACTAATTCTCGGCTTCCCGTATCGAGCATAACGGTATTAACGCCGCGCGCAAGCGTTTGAAGGTTTGCATCAGGACCTACGATTGCACGAAAACGGTCCATCATGTCAAACGCATTTTCATTTAAATAGAAGAAAAGACTCTGGAAGCGTGCACCGCCGCCGAATTCAAAATGGCGAATTCCCGCTTCTTTAGCCGCTTCGACTGCCGGGAAAAAATCTTCCATAAGGACACGCCCGCCGAAAACAGATTGGAATCCGTCACGAAAGGTGGTATCCATAATATCAATATATTTTTTAGCCATTTAGATTTCCTAACTTTGAGTAGTTTGGTGATGGTGGATTGCAGCAGTGATTGCAGCCACTTTCGCTTTATCATCACTACGTTTAACCTGTGCTGCACGGGTCGGCTCAGGCGCTTTTGGGGCTTCGGGTAAATATTTGAGAATGATTTTAGACATGAACTTGGTCAAATAGATCATAACAACTAGGAACACAAATACGGTTCCCATTCCCAAAAACATGATTTTGATGCTTTCAAAAAACACACGCGATCCTTTAAATGTAATCAAATCGTAACGCGCAGATTCTATCGCAATGATGTTTAAAAAACATTTACCGCTTTCTTATTCCTCTAATATCTCAAAAAAGGTGTTACCCTACGCTATTTTTAAAATTTGATTGGCTACAATCCCATCATCAAATAGAGTGAAAGAGGTATTCCATGGATTTAAGTAAAATCGGGTACGGGGAAAATCCGGATAAAGTTAAAGCAATTATTGAGATTGCATGCGGATCAAACATTAAATATGAAGTTGAAAAAGAGAGCGGCGCTTTGGTACTTGACCGTGTAATGCACTCTGCGATGTACTATCCGGCAAACTATGGTTTTGTTAACAAAACACTATCCCAAGACGGCGATCCTGCTGATATCTTAATCCTTACCGAGTACCCTATGGTTGAGGGGTGTGTTACCAACTGCCGTCTTGTCGGTGTATTGATCATGGAAGACGAAAGCGGTATCGATGAAAAACTTCTTGCTGTTCCGACATCAAAAATCGATCCTACGTTTGAAGAGATCCAAGATTTGGGAGATATTCCAAAACACACCTTGGCAAAAATCAAAAACTTCTTTGAAACCTATAAAATGTTGGAACCTAACAAATGGGTAAAAGTCAAAGGGTTTGAAGATAAAGCATCCGCGACTAAAATTCTTGAAGACGCAATTAAAAATTATAAAGAGTAATGACCTATGAATGACTTCGGCTCTTCGGATATTTTAGCGTATGCGATTTTCGGACTGATTTTAAATTTTGTCTTTTCAATCGCATTTGGTCTCTATTTAAGTAAAAATATCGGAGTCGAGGACATGATGCATTCAAAAGGAGATCGGATACAGCCTTGGTGGCTCTCGATCTCTTTGGCTGTTCCTTATGCAAAAATGGCCATTACCCTCTATCGGGTTGCAATATTGCAGCTCTATTTTCTGGATCAGGGAAAAAGCCATAAAGAGTACTGGATCTATCTTACCAGTAATGATTACTAACCTTCTACTTCTCTTCTTTACGGCACGCTTTTTCTATTAAAGTATCGTGCAATCCGTTTTTGTGCATTTGGGCACCTTGCTGCGCCCGTTTTAATCTGCCGTTCCACTCTTTTAGATCAAATGCCGGATCAATCAATGCCAAGCCCTCGCGTAAAAGTACCTCACTGTAGCTTTCTGCACCGTTGGAATAAAGTATACATCCTTCTTTAATTCTTTCAAAATGATAAGATTGCTGAATCAGTACATGCTCACGCGCATAATTTTGATCGTGCGGATGCGCTTTATAAAAAGCATTGATTTCTTCCTGACACTCTTTGGAAGATTTAGCGTTCATCGGCAATTTCTCCAAGGTTAAAATACCAAAAGGTTCGCATGCTACCGGAATATTTTGGTACAGTAAATTTATTTTTGCATTATTATTGATTGAGGTAACGATTCCGACACTCATTTCACCATAAAGCGGAGTCAATAAAATCGTTGCTCCCAGCATCAAAATAAAATATGTTTCATTTTTACACATGAGCTATATTTTCAACCTTTTTTTTGTAGCTTTTAGAAATATTTTACATTGAAACTTAAAGTAACAGCTATATTTTTAACATATTAACACACTATTAATCAGTATTATCGCTTAAACTTAATCACGTCATTCCCTATAGGGGGTAGCATACACCCCTTTTCTATTACTTTTTCTTAACTGATTCATTTACAAAGTGTAAACCATTGTTATCCTCTCCATAGTACCCTAAAATTTCACATTCCATTTCCGAGGTGTAAATTTGAGATTTCTTTCCCTGATATTATTACTTGTCATGTCCCTTTTTGGTGACGCAATGACCCCTAAACAACTCTATGTATTACAAACCGTCCGCGATGTAGCAAAATCCATCCCTGATAAAAACGGTCGTACTTATGAGAATACAGTTAGTGCGATTTGTTTAACAGAAAGCAGTGCAGGCAAATATGTTATCGGTGATTATAAACATCGGAAATCATTTACCAAAGCATCTCTGGGTGCAATGCAGATTCAAGTCGCAACCGCACGACACGTCTCCCAGAATGTCAAAAAACTCCGCTGGCTGAATAAGCTCAGTGATGTACAGCTGGCAGGCCGATTGTTAGGCGATATCAAACTCTCTGCAAGAATTGCAACCCACTACGTTATTTTGCTTCAAGAACAGCGATTGGATCATTTTTACGCGATCAGCGGATACAACGGCGGGATGGTCAATCATCCTTATTATAATCGCGTCATGAAAAATATGGATTTGGTCAATCGCCTGATCTCCTCCGGCAAGCTCTCTTAAATTTAGAACATTTTTGTAATCATACACACTTGGGGTATAATACTCGACATAGTAGAATATGGAGAGAAATATGAATGATGAAAAACTTAAAATCATACTTGCTCTTTTAAGCGGTATCGTTTTTAGTCTTATCTTTATTCTCCTCGCATTTATTCTCCCTGTCAATGATCACGTCTCCCAACCAAACTCCAAACAAAATCCTAAAAACTATTTAGAACAAGTCTCCAAAGAACTTCGAAAATAAATACGGCATCTCAACATAATCCTCTTTGAATTACACTATACTAAAATATTAAAATCAGTCGATAATGGGAGTTGTGATGAAAATTGCCGTGTCCGCTTGCTTGCTGGGTGAAAAAATACGTTTTGACGGAGGTCATAAACATGACCGTTTTATCACCGAAGAGCTCAGCCGTTTTGCTGAATTCGTCCCTTTCTGCCCTGAACATTTAGCTTTTGGAACTCCCCGCCCTTCCATCCGTCTGTTGCGTCTCGAAAATCAGATATACGTCCACTCCAATAAAGATGATACCGATCTCACCGAGCGGCTGATCCAAACCAGCCGTGATGAACTTTCCAAAATTGCACATACGCCGCTATCTGGAATTATTTTTAAATCCAAGTCTCCAAGCTGCGGAATGAAAAGTGCAAAAACCTATCTGGACAACGGTTTTTGCGAAGGAAAAGAGGACGGCATTTTTGCATCCATGTGCCGCGAACGCTATCCGCTCCTTCCGATGGAGGAAGAGGGACGGCTTCAGGATGCCTGGCTAAGAGAAAATTTTGTCATGCAGCTTTTTGCGTATGACGCGTATGAACAGTTCAAAGCCTCCTTCCCGACGGTCGGTGATCTGGTCCGTTTTCATACATGCCATAAATTTTTGCTTCAGGCCAAAGACGAACAGCTCTATCGAGAGCTCGGAAATATCGTTGCCAACCGTGATGCACTGAAGGATGAGACTCTATTAGCAATGTATGAGCTTGGATTTAAAACAGCAATATCACGCAAGAGTTCCATCAAACGGACACGCAATGTTTTGGAACACATGGCAGGATTTTTCAAAAACGATCTTACGAAAAGTGAAAAAGAGATTCTGCATGAACAAATCAATGATTTTACCGATAAAATCATTCCTCTCATTGTGCCGCTCTCAACGATTGCATTGTATGCACAAAAATATGATATCCGCTATCTGTTGGATCAAACCTTCCTGAATCCCTATCCAAAAACACTTGCGCTTCGTTCTCACATCGATGCCGGTAAATAAGAATGCGACGGATTTTATGGTTTCGCAGAGACCTGCGCAGCGAAGACAACCCGATTCTCTCACTGGAGGGAGAAGTGCTTCCTATTTTTATTTTCGACACCGATATACTGGCATCGCTCCGCTGTAATGATCGGCGGGTCACTTTTATTTATTCGGCCATCATGAATCTAAAAGCTTCTTTACGAGAGCTGGGACTTGATTTGGCGATCTTCTACGGAAAACCCAAAGAGGTCTTTGGCTGGCTGCTCTCGCAGAGTGCCTTTGATACTGTCTGTGCTTCAGGTGACTACGATGAGTACGCGCGAGAACGTGACCGTGGCATATCCCATTTGCTCCCTTTCATCGATTTGCACGATACCTATATCTTCCGCAGCGATGAAGTGCTCAAAAATGACGGAACCCCCTATCAGGTTTTTACCCCTTATTACAATCGTGCCAAAGCACTTTTTCATCAGGAGCATTTGAAGGAATATCACCGCAATGAAGCATTAGAACGGATCCCTTTTGATTATGATGTTTTACACCGGATTCAGGGAACATCTCATACTACGGCACCCATCCGACTCGAATCCATCGGCTTTGCACCTCAAGTACTTAGTGCGCGCCAACTCAGAACACCCAAAGAAAAACTTGAATGTTTCGCGGCTAAGATTGAGAACTACCCCCTAGAACGTGATTATATGGTGCTGGAAGCTACCTCGGGACTCAGTATGGACTTGCGTTTCGGTACGCTTTCCATTCGTGCCCTCCTGCGATGGATCGTCGCACAACAAAAAGAAGGAAAACAGACTGAGCCGTTTTTCAGGCAGCTGATTTTCCGGGACTTTTATGCAATGCTCCTGTATCATTT
The DNA here is from genome assembly GCF_049277495.1 of Sulfuricurvum sp. Classification (GTDB taxonomy): domain Bacteria; phylum Campylobacterota; class Campylobacteria; order Campylobacterales; family Sulfurimonadaceae; genus Sulfuricurvum. Next base: position 21,927 of record NZ_JBASYM010000063.1, read on the forward strand.
TCCCTATCTATCTCAGAAAAATTTTCGCTATCCGTTCAAAGGGATTCCGGATCAGGATGCATTCAACGCATTTTGTACGGCTTCCACCGGTGTTCCGATCATTGATGCAGGGGTACGCGAATTATTGGAAAGCGGAGAGATGCATAACCGTGTACGGATGATCTGTGCTTCATTTTTTACCAAAAATCTCCTCTTGCCGTGGCAATGGGGGGAAGCATTTTTTGCCGAACATCTCAATGATTATGATGCAGCAAGCAACATCCTCTCTTGGCAGTGGAGTGCGGGAACGGGAATCGATCCTCAGCCTTATTTCCGGATTTTCAATCCCTATACGCAGACGGCTAAATTTGATCGGGAGTGCCGTTACATCAAACACCATCTTCCGGAGCTAGCGGCTGTTCCCGCTAAACTTTTACACACAGAGGATGCTTTTCAAAACTGCCTCCTTAGCAATTACCCTCGTCCGATCGTTAATCACAAATCAAGTTCTCAAAGAGCTTTGGACTATTTTAAAAGTGTACTGCAACAGTAACTCAATAGCAGTGGCTATGCCCGATAAACCTGATTTCTGCCGTTAGCTTTTGCTTGATAAAGCGCCGAATCTATTCTGCCGATACATTCATGAACGCTATCTGTCGGTAAAAACTCTCCGATTCCAATACTGATCGTCACCGAATCAATCAATTTAAAAGGATATTTCTCAACTTTGCTTCGAAGACTTTCAGCCACAATGGCAGTTTCATCCAATGTAGTATGCGGTAAAATAATCATAAATTCTTCACCGCCCCAGCGCCCCACACTATCGGTTGAACGGACATTATTAAGCAGAATCTCGGCCAACAGCTGAAGTACCTGATCACCCCTTTGATGTCCGTAGGTGTCATTGACCGCTTTGAACAAATCCACGTCAATGATCATGACACTGCACGCGTAGTCACGATATCGATGCACTTTTTTCCGTTCTTCACTCAGCATTTCATCTGTTTTTTGACGATTGTACAAACCGGTGAGTTTGTCTGTCGTAGAGAGTTCGAGCAATTTTTTATTGTAACGCTTGAGATCATAGTAACGCCATAAAAAAATAATCATGACTGCTGCAAAAAATAAAATTGCTTTCCAGAGCAATGCCCTGTCTATCCAGGGGACTTCTTCAACCGTCGATACCCAGCGGTTATAGATTGTCTGCATCGTAGCCTCATCCAGATTCTGTACCAGTTTTTCAAAAATATCGTGAAGATACGGTTCATCATTGCGGGTTCCTACTCCGAGTTCAACTTTATCCTCAAGACGGGATGAGACTTTTAATACGCCGGGATACTCTTTTTGGATGTACGAAGAGATAACCATAAGGTTATCAATATATCCATAAAGTTCGCCGCTCTCTACCTGTTTTAATCCGTCTGTAATCGATTGTACCTCTACAATCTCCAAATCAGGGTGGTCAGTTTTTAGCTTTTCTGCAATGGCATACCCTTTGACTATTCCCAGTTTTTTCGTGACCAGGGTGGCAACATCTTCCGTAAAAGGCTTGTCCATTTTGGTTGCCATCACGATCGGAAGCGTTATATACGCAGAGGTAAAATCCATATAGGCAAGTCGGTCCGGAGTACTGGATGCAAGAGAATATATATCACATTCGCGTTTTTTGGCCTGTTCAATCGATGTTTCCCATGAATCGCTCATTCGAAGTTCAAAAGGGATCCCCAGCTTATGTTCAAAATTTTTCATCACATCCGCTGCGATTCCGATATGTTTCCCCTCTCGAATTGCTTCAAACGGATACCATTCGGGATCCACACATACGACTATTTTTTTCTTTTGAAGCAGATACTCTTTCTCTTGCGATGTTAATGAAAGACCGTTTGAAGAAGAGGACACGACATCTTTGAACATAAAATGGCCCAGTTTCTGTCCAGGGACTAAAGAACCGGCCTGATCAAGCTGCTTAAAAGAGCGAATACTCAACTCTGCATTGGCTTGTCCGATCGGATAAAAGTCGGTCATCATCAATTTCTTCGTCACTTTTGCTTCATAGATGAGAGCTTCGCGTGATTTTTGGACAGCATATTTTCGCAGAAGAAGGGTAATAATTTCATCCGGATGATCCAGTGCGTATTCCCACCCTTTATTGGAAGCATCGATAAATTTTTGCGTTCGTTCCGTATGGTCTAACGCCTCTTTTTGAGACGTAAACAGATTAACGGCACTCATAACAAAGCCGTATTCTGCCGGATCGATGATTTCATAAGGGTATTTCGAATGATCCAATTCATAAAGCTGATTCGAACGGAAAGCACTCATGACATCGACTTTTCCTTCCAAAAAATCCTGTGTATGAAACGTATGATCTTTGAAACGGGCATTTTGGGATGAGATACTGAAATGGTTCAACAATAAGGCTAAGGAACTGTATTTTAGTTCATCTTTAGTCCCCATGATCGTTTTGCCGAGCATATTGATAGGGTGTTTAATACCCTTTTGGGCAACAAAAATAAGAGGTGAACGCTGGAAATAGGTTGCCAGTAAGACAATCGGTTTGATATGACCGTTTTCAACCACGATACTGGAATTATAGACGCCGTAATTCGCTTTTTGGCTCAGAACATCCGAAACGATGTCGGTGCCGTCTTGATACTCTTTAAACTCAACATCCAGCCCGGCCTCATGGTAAAATCCTTTCTCTTTGGCGGCAATAAAGCCTGCAAATTCGAATTGATATTTCCAATCGAGTTGCAGTATTACTTTTTCATCGTTATTCTGGCCAAACAGTGAATGGATGATAAAAAAGATAAAGAAAAGAAATTTCATTTACACCCTTTGACCAAGACTTATTTTCATATTTTTCGATTTATTCTACGTACTTTGCTAACTTTCTCCCATAATTTTAACCAATTAACATTACAAGTAGCCAAGTCATAAAATAAAACTGATTCATAGTTTAAAAATGATTGAATGGACTGATAGCAGTTTATATTGTTATTTTCTACTGCCAATACTGTTCTACTATTGCATCATACAGTTTCTTATGGCAGAACTCCCGAAAAAGCGCACCGGGCAAGGCTAATTCAGGGATTATGTGTTATAAATCATCCAATTTTCATGTACGGAGTTCTACCCATGTTCAATCTCTCCACTATCAAAGGCAAGCTTAGTGCTTTAATGGCACTCAGTTTGGTCACGTATTTGGTTCTAATCTATTTATCCTATTCCAACAACAAAGATGCAGAAGCAACCACCACCAGAATGGTAATGCTAGCAGATATACGCGCTAACACCAACGGTGCGATTATGGAGCTCCGGGGTTTTCAGCAACATGCAGGAGAATCTGCTTATTTGTCACGCTATGATGAGCGTAATCAAAAGCTTTCAAAAGCGTTGGAAGACCTTTTAGCCATTACGATGTCCGAAAAAAATCAATTGACTCTCAAAAACTTGATCTCTCAACATCAAGCGTGGGTAGATGGAAATGCTCCGCGTATCGCCATCATTCAAAAATACGGTCAAACCATTTTTAGTGAAGAGTTTATTCATTCCGATGAAGGGGAACAGTTAAAGAAATTAGGTAAAGAAGCCGAAGCTTTGCAAACAGCCTATATTGATGAATCCAAACAATTGAATAAAACAATGCAGAAATCAAATATCAATAGACTCAACAAGAATGCAACCATTATGAACAGTGTCATGATTGTGTCAGCGATGATATTCTTAGCAACGTTTTTTATCATCATCCGTAACATTACTTCGTCTATAGCACGTTTGGAAGAGACGATCGAAGCCGTAGCCCAAAATCATGATTTTACCCGTGTCACCAAAATTGAAGGGAACGATGAGCTTTCCCAAATGAGCCAAAAACTCAATGAGCTGGTAGCTGTTCTGCGCCAGGCTTTCCAAGGCATCCGTTCGGCTTCGAGCGAAAATCTCTCCGTATCCGCCGAGCTCTCGGCAACAACCCTCTCTATCGGCAAAGCGGCTGAAGAAGAGGCAAAAATCGTTTTACAGACAACCACGGAATCAGACACCATGAAAGAGGTGATGAAAGCATCTGCACGAGAAGCGGAGATTGTTAAAGACAAAGCAATCGGTGCACGTGAAAATCTCCAAGAAGCACAGTCGGCACTGCACAACACTATTGAACAGCTCTCTATTACCGTCCAAATGGAAGGGGAGATCAACGACCGTCTCAATTCCCTTTCGCAAGAAGCTTCACAAGTCAAACAAGTCCTTACCGTCATCGCGGACATTGCCGACCAGACAAACCTTCTCGCCCTGAATGCCGCTATCGAAGCAGCGCGGGCGGGTGAACACGGACGCGGATTCGCGGTCGTTGCCGATGAAGTACGCAAACTGGCAGAACGAACCCAAAAAAGTCTGGTAGAAACCAATGCGACCGTCAATGTCATCGTCCAATCGATCAATGATATTACCGATCAGATGAATCATAATACGAAACGTATTGAGACTCTTGTAGATGCATCGGCAGAGGTAAACAGCCATACGGAAGTTGCCGTAGATGCGCTTGCCGATACCGTTCAAGCTATCGAAAAACTTTCCAGCGACACCCAAGCCAATACGGCGACTACCGATTCGATTATTCGAAAAATCGGTACGATCAATGAACTCTCGACGTCCAATGCCCGAAGCGTCGAAGAGATTGCCGCAGCAGCAGAGCACCTCCACCAAATGACCGAGCAGCTTACTGCCCAAATCTCCGTTTTCAGAACTTAAGTATGATAAATTACCCCGCGTTCTATACGCTCGGGGGTAAAAAGATCTTTTGCATTTCGGTGATCATCCGCATGACCGAGAATCAAATACCCGTTCAAATGTTCCCGGAACCGATTTAAAAGCTCTCTGTTCTTCACCGAATCAAAATAGATCATCATATTGCGGCTAAAGATGACATCAAAACTCCCAAGCTCTTTCCATAATGCAGCATCAAATACATTTCCGGATACAAAACGGACATTTTCCTGAACAAGAGGCAGTACACGATAATGCCCCTCCTCAAAGACAAAAAACCGGTTTAATACCTCTTTATCAATGGCATGAACGGATCTGCCCGAATAGATGCCTTTGCGCGCTTTAGAGATCATCTCTTCGGAAATATCAACCCCTACTATCTCAATAGGACGGGAAAACTGTTTACTCGCTTGCAACAACCGCAGTGCGATGGTATAGCTCTCCTCACCGCTCGAACACGGAGCCGATAAGATACGAATCGGTTTTGTTCCGCCGCGGCTATCAAGCTTCGGCAAAATCTCATCCATCAGACGGTTAAAATGGTGGGCTTCACGCTCGAAATAGGTTTCATTGGTTGTCACGAGATTAATCAACGAGACCGGAAGCGGTTGAGAGGTTAAAGGCATTTCCCCTCCGTTATCTAAATAGCGCTTGATCCGGTCATAGTCGGTTTGCCGCGACAAGATGATTCCGGTTTCATGCTGTATCCGCTCTAAAAGCATTCTGATCATCGTCTCACTCATTGAGCATACCTTATCATTGTTTCAGCGATTTCTTCGATAGAAAGAACTTGACATACACCGCCGCGTTCAATCGCCCGCCCCGGCATCCCGAATACGGCGGAACTCTGTTCATTCTGACAAACGCTGAACCCTCCAAGCGATTTAATTTTGACCATCCCATCGGCACCGTCGTCCCCGATGCCACTCAGAAGGATCGCTAAAATCGATGCGGGTTCATAGACCTCTAGTGCACTCAGCATCATGCAATCGACGCTGGGGACGAAATCGCTCCGGACCCCCTCGGAAAGTTGCGTTATCCTTGGAAGGCCGTCCGCTCCGCGTGCAAATCCCAAATGCGATCCCCCATGTGCCACAATGACCATTTCCCGCTCAAGCGCCAACCCCTCTTTCGATTCGACAACTCGGTTAGAAGTACACGTTTGCAGCCGTGAGACAAAAGAATGGGTAAGTTCCGCAGGAAAATGCTGAACGATACAAATCGGCACAGGAAAATGCTCCGGCAGTGCACAAATAAGTTTTTCAATCACACCGGGCCCACCTGTAGAAGCACCGATAAGAATTATTTTAGAAGTATTTTTCATAAGACCTATTCAAATATCAAGTTTAGACTATTATACGCTTTTATAAAGATTGAACGTCGCATATCTGATTACGGCCTCTGTTTTTCGCTGCATAAAGCGCTTCGTCGATATGTCCGATCGTTTCGTGAATACTTTTATTCTGAATCAGTTCCCCGACTCCGATACTGATCGTGATCGGATGGGATAGCTCAAACGTATATTCTTCAACCGATAGTCTCAGATTTTCAGCGGCAACGAGAGATTTTTCCAAACTGGTATTCGGAAGGATAACCACAAACTCTTCGCCGCCCCATCGCCCGATGACATCGGTTTGACGAAACGTTTTTTTCAAAATCCCTGAGAGAATCTGTAAAACACGGTCTCCGCTCTGGTGCCCTTGGGTGTCATTGATCATTTTGAAATAATCGATATCGATCATCATGATGCCGCATCTGTAATCACTGTAGCGGTTTATTTTACGCTGTTCTTCAATCAGTTTTTCATCGGTTTTTTGACGGTTATACAAGCCTGTCAGCTTATCGGTAATGGAAAGTTCTTTCAGCTTGGTGTTGTACCGTTTTAAAATCCTGTAGCGCCATATAACCGCTATCCCGACCAATATGAGGATAGCCAATATTTTCCAAATCAATTGACGATCGACCCACGCCACCTGTTCGATCGTCGACGCCCATCGGTTATAGATAATCTGCATTGTTTTATCATCCAGATCTTCTACCAGTTTTTCAAAAATATCTTTTAATATCGGCTCGTCATTATGTATGGCAACCCTCAATTCATCTTTTTCAATCAACCGTGATGAGACCTTTAAACTTCCGGTATATTTTTTCTGAATATAAGAAGAGGTCACGACCAAATTATCGATATACCCGTAAAGCTCTCCACTCTCAACTTTATCCAGTCCGTCACTGACCGAATCGACTGCGATGATATCCAATGAAGGGTAAAGATTTTTAAGACGCTCAAAGGTGGCATATCCTTTGACAACCCCGATTTTTTTTCCCTGCAGAAGATCAATGTTTTCTTCAAACGGTTTATCCATCGTTGTGACCATCACCAGCGGAACCGCCAAATAGGTCGAAGTAAAATCGAGATATTGCATACGATCCGGAGTTTTGGCGGCAAGCGATAAAATATCGCATTGATGCAGCTTGGCATATTCCAACGATTGATTCCAGGTATCAGTTTGGACCAGTTCGATCGGCATCCCAAGCTTACGCTGAAATTCTTTCATCACATCGGCGGCGATCCCGATGTGTTTTCCCTCACGTATTGCCTCAAGAGGATACCATTCGGGATCGACGCACATCGTAATTTTTTTCTTTCGGGTCAGATACTCTTTTTCAGCCGCCGTAAGCTGGAAACTGTTTTTGGCACCGGCAACAATATCCCGAAACAAGAATGGTCCTAACTGCTGATCTTTTTGAATCATTCCCGCACGTAAAAGCTGTTTAAAAAGACGGGTTGAGAGTTCACTGTTCGTTTCACCGATACCGTACAAATCGGTCATCATCAATTTTTGGATCACATTGGCTTCATAAGCAAGTGCTTCATTCGATTTTTTGACTCCGTAACGGTGCTTTAGTATATCAATTATCTCACCGGGATGGTCCAGAGCATACTTCCATCCACGGTTCGTTGCGTCTATAAATTTTTGTCCCCGCACAGAGTGTTCGACCGCTTCTTCATGCGAAGTAAAAAGATTTCCGGCATTCATGACAAATCCGTATTCCACCGGATCAATAATATTATAGGCAATGCCGACACGGTCAAGTTCGTAAAGCTGATTCGAACGGTATGCACTCATCCCATCCACTTCGCGACGGACAAAAGGATCGATACCAAACGTATGATCGATCAAACGGGAATTGGAAGAATTGATACGAAAATGGGAGAATAAAAGAGAGAGTGAACTGTGGTTAAATTCGTTTTTTGTCCCCATGATCGTTTTACCGATCAAATCAGAGGGATTCTCAATCCCTTTTTGGGTTATCAGGACGAGGGGAGAGTGCTGTAAATAAGTAGCCATCAAGACAATCGGTTTGATACGTCCATCTTCCACCACAAAACTGCTGTTGTAAATTCCGTAATTTGCTTTGTGATTCAAGACATCGGAAACGACATCGATCCCTTCGCGATATTCGCGCAGTTCGACATCCAATCCGGCATCTCGATAGAATCCTTTTTCTTTTGCAGCAATGTATCCGGCATATTCAAACTGGTATTTCCAGTCAAACTGTACCGATACTTTTTCGAGAGCGGCAGCGTTTAGCATTGTGATAACGCTCATCAGCAACACTAAAATCCGAGCCAAACTTCTCAATCACATTTCCTATATGCAAAAATCGTTTTTTTATTGTACAACGGACAATATAAAAGTTATCCTTGGTGATAACTGTTTTTAATGGCGTCGATCGTTATCGCGTCGGGAAGGCTCCCGTCGTCCGCCCTCACGTTTATGGGTCGGCTTTCCGCCGCGATCTCCGCCGCCGTTTCCGCCTCGGTTACTGCTTCCTCCCGCACCGCCGCGGCCGCGCTGAATCGGTTCGGCTTGAATCGAAGGGTCCGGTTCATACCCTTCGATAATCTGACGGTCAAGTTTTTTGTTGATCAGTTTTTCGATCCCTTTTAAATAATCAGCTTCATCGACACAGACGAGCGATATTGCTTCGCCTTCACATCCGGCACGACCTGTTCGCCCTATTCGGTGAACATAATCTTCCGCAATATTCGGAAGTTCAAAGTTCACCACATGCGGAAGTGCATCAATATCGATACCGCGTGCGGCAATATCCGTCGCTACCAGAACCCTGACAGCACTGCGTTTGAAGTCATCCAGTGCTTTGGTTCGTGCAGCCTGGCTTTTATTACCGTGAATCGCTGCGGAAGTGATACCGATTTTTTGAAGATACTCGGTGAGCTTGTTCGCACCGTGTTTGGTACGGGTAAAGACGAGAACCTGTTCCCATTTGTTTTTGCCGATCATCTCTCCCAGCAACGCACTTTTACGTTTGCAATCGACAAGAATAACACTTTGTTTCACGAGTTCGCTTGAGGTATTTCGGCGTGCTACTTCGACCTCGGCAGGATTGCGGAGCAAGGTATTGGCAAGTGTTTTGATCTCATCCGAATAGGTTGCCGAGAAAAGGAGATTTTGTCTCTGTTTCGGAAGGATCGTGATGACACGACGGATATCACGGATGAATCCCATATCAAGCATCCGGTCGGCTTCGTCCAGTACGAAGAATTCGACCGCACTCAAATCGACAGTCCCCTGCCCGATGTGATCGAGCAAACGTCCCGGAGTCGCGACCAGAATATCCACTCCGTTACGGAGCATCGTGATTTGAGGGTTAATCCCCACGCCGCCGAAAATAACGGCACTTTTAAAGGGAAGGTATTTGCCGTAGAGTTTGACACTCTCGGCAACTTGAGCCGCGAGTTCACGCGTCGGGGTAAGAATCAGGGCACGAATCTTCCGATGGGATTTCGACGGTGCTTTTTCACTGAGAATTTGTAACAACGGAAGTGTAAAACCGGCAGTTTTACCGGTACCCGTCTGCGCACCTGCGAGCATATCGCGACCCTCTAGAATAAAGGGAATCGCTTGTGCCTGAACAGGTGTCGGTGTGGTGTAGCCTTGATCGTTGATCGCTTTGAGCAACGGGGCAATTAAGTTTAAATCGGTAAATGTCATAAAGGTGTTCCTTTGGTGGTTCGGCCCAACCAAAGTCGTAACTAAGGACGGTTTTAGGCAAATGGGGGAAAAATTAGGTGGAAAGTGCAGTTGGCCGCAAGTTCGTAGCAGCGCCAACCGTAGGCGCGGATCATAAGCGGCATTCTAACATACTATGGCTACTTATCCGCTTGGATCGCATATTACAGGTATTTCTTTAATAAATGACTCGGTTTCGACCATCTGCTTTGGCTTTATACAAGCATTCATCCGCCCGTTTCAATAATATCTCTGCAGAATCATTTTCATTTAAAACAGCGACGCCAAACGAACACGTCATTTGTCTAACCGCATCAAAATTTTCCTGTTCAATCACATCTCGCAGTATTTCAGCTACCTGAATCGTCTCCGCCAATGAAGTATCCGGAAGCAGAATAATAAATTCTTCCCCTCCCCATCGGGCAAAAATATCACTTTTGCGAAGCCGCTGTTTGACCAATACAGCCATCTCTTTTAATATCTTATCTCCCACCAAGTGCCCGTATACATCATTCACCTTTTTAAAATAATCAATGTCAAAAAAGATGATTCCGAGAGGATTTTTATCCCGTCGTGCGACATTGATGGCATGTTCATACACCATGGTAAAATGAAGCCGATTGGCGATACCGGTTAGAGGGTCCGTCATCGAAATCGACTGCATCGATGAGATGTCGGTAAACATAACGACATAACGGCTCTGCGCTTGAAATCTTAATAAAGAGAGTTTGACATCGTATACCGTTGTTTCTCCGTACATCGTGATTTTAGCCTTATGATGGCTGAGCGGATTATCGTTTATATACTCCGTCCACCGTTGATCATTGACCATCGGAAGAAGATATTCATCCGTATCTCCTTCTTCAAAATACTCACATACACATGCGTGGTCATGCTTAAAGCTCTCTATACTGTCGTAATGGAAATAGGCCAAAAAGGTTTGATTAGCGGCGATAAGCTGATGACCGTCCGTAACGATTACCATCGACGGGATCGCATCCAAAACCGTCTGGTTATACATCTCCTGAAAACTCATTTTGTTCGCAATGGAATTATATAATCGGCTGATGAATCCGCCCAATATGAAGATCAGCAGCAGTGCGATCAGGCCGGTTGCCATTATCATCTGAAAAATGTGACTCCAAAAATCGGGAATTCCCCGAATAAAGACGATCCCGCCAATCGGTTTATTTTCATAATCGGAAACCGTTATGGTTTTCATGACATAGGCTTTGTTCCCATCTCGGATAACACTGTTCTCGCCTGATGAATGGCTGTCTCTGTATTTTTTGACCAAAGACAAAAGTTTGGGTGAGACATCCACCGCCAAAAAATTATCGATATGAACGTAGTTATCGATATGACTCAATTTCCCCACTTTTTTTTCATCAACCAGGAAAAAAGATTGATACCCCGTATAGCGCTCAATTTTATTGGTAATATACGAAGCCGCTATCCCAAACTCCAGAGCACCCAGATATGTGC
>NZ_JBASYM010000064.1:0-3133 GCF_049277495.1 Sulfuricurvum sp.
GTTTAAGCCAAATCAAGAAAATTGTCACCAAAATGGTAACGGCACACGCTTCATATCCTATGGCCCAGATAACAAAGAAAGAGGCTAAATCAAACTGTAAAAAGTATTCATAACTGGCTTCGGCAACAAATAGAAATAGAAACAGCAATCCCATTAAATAAGGGATCGTCACAAGATAAAAGGCTAAAGCAATCCCCTCATACCCTTGCGGTGCAAAAACGAAATCACGGTAATCGAGTTGTCGGTTAAAAAAATCATCTTCTTTCTGGCGACGCGCTTTGAGATTTTCTTTTTGATACAGTTTTGCGCTCTCTCGAGCAGTATCTGAAATCAATGATGAGTTTGGCCGTTTCTGCATGTTTTACCCCTGTTTTGTTGCCATAGCATTGTGAAGATAAATTATATCTTGTTTTGTGATAAAAAGAGTATTTTAGATGCTAGATGCAAAGAATAATGAAAGATTATAGTAAACCGAAACACTCAATGAGAATTTCGGTCAAACTATCGAAGGAGAATCGAAACACCATTGTAGAAAAGAAGTGTTAATTTTGTGTAAAGAGTCACGATATAATGGCATTACACAATACAAAAAGGGTTTCCGTGCTCCCAAGCCAACGTTTTTATCCTATCAGTGACGATTTTCGCTCCCCCTATGCTCGAGATCGTGACCGTATTATCCACTCCGGCAGTTTTCGCCGCCTCGAGTACAAAACACAGGTTTTTCTCAATTCGCAGGGAGATTTTTTTCGAACACGTCTGACCCACAGCATCGAAGTAAGCCAGATCGCCCGTTCCATTGCATCCCACTTAGGACTGGAAGAGTCCCTTGCCGAAAGTATCGCCCTCTCCCATGATTTAGGCCATACCCCCTTTGGGCACATCGGCGGAGATACTCTCGATGAATGTTTGCGGGAACGGGGATTTAAAAGCGGGTTTGAACATAATTTCCAAAGCTTTCGCGTCGTCACCAAACTCGAACAGCGATATAAAGCCTTTCTAGGACTTAATCTCACCTATGCGACATTGGAAGGGATTTTAAAACACTCATACCCCTATAACAAACCGTTTCTGCCCGACAGCGTCCGAGAAGCGTTTGCCCTCGATACCCATCCGAGCATTGAAGCGATGATCGTCGACCGTGCCGATGAGATCGCCTACATCAGCCACGACATCGATGACGGCGTCGCTTCGGGGCTGATAACGTTTGAAACTCTTCGATCGAGTGAGCTGATCCAAATAATCTTGCAAAAAGTATATGATGAGGGGATCCATGAAAACGAAGATGAAATGTTCCGCTACCGTTTTAGCTCCCACCTGATCAACCATCTGGTCTATTCTCTTCTTGAACACTCTCGGGACAAAATCGATAACACCCATGTGTTAGCCTCTGTTATTCCCGCATCCGAACCGATCGCCATAGGGTTTGAGCCGGAACTGGAAACCCAAATCAAAAAACTCAAAAAACTCCTCTATCAGGAACTCTATCAGCACAAACATATCATGCGCAAAATGTTTGCCGGGAAACAGGCAATTATCGGTCTTTTTAATGCCCTGATGGAAGAACCGAAGATGTTGCCCCGCTATTATGTAGAACAACTTGATCGACGTAACAAACACCGCGTTATCAGTGACTATATCGCCAGTATGTCCGATCGGTATGCGATGAAACTCTATAACGAGCTCTACGGGAGAGAGGGGTGAGCCTATCGAATAAAATAGCCATCATCGGCGGCGGGGCAAGCGGACTTATGGCGGCACTTTTCGCTGCACGTGCCGGAGCCGATGTTACAATCTATGAGCACAATTCCGGGGTCGGAAAGAAAATATTGGCGTCCGGCAACGGACGGTGCAATATCATCAATACCACGGCTTCACATGAAGATTATGCGGGCAACGATCCCCATTTCGTCACATACGCACTCAAACAGCTCAATTTTAATTATTTTGAAAAGTTCTGCAACTCCATTGGGCTGATTCTCGATATTAAAGACGATGGCCGATGCTATCCCCTCTCCAATGAAGCCAAATCGGTATTGATCGCTTTAAAAAGCGCCGTCAGTGATGCAAAAGTCCACATCCGCACCGATACCTTAGTGAGCAGCATCTCACAAAAAGAGAACCTCTTTATCGTCGAAACTCCTTCGGATAAAAATCAGTTTGATAAAGTGCTTATTGCGACAGGCTCCGAAGCGGCACCCCAGCTGGGGGCAACAGCAGACGGTTATAACTTTGCAAAAAAATTCGGGCATGAGATACTCCCGACCTACCCCTCGTTGGTACAGCTCCACTTAAATTCCAAAAACCACCATAAAATGGCAGGGGTCAAAACAACGGCGGAAGTGACGTTGATCATCAATGGAAAATCCAAAGAAAAAGTCCAAGGCGACATTCTGTTTGCCGCGTACGGTATTTCAGGGCTCGCTATCCTCGACATCAGCCAAAAGGCATCTTATGCCCTGCTCAACAAACAGCGTGTTAGTATTTCCCTCAATCTCCTCCCCCGATACGATCGCCAAACTCTCACACATATGATCGAAAAACTCTTCGCTTCCGTCCCTAATCATGACGTCCACACGGCCCTTTGCGGTCTTATCCCTGCAAAAATTGCAACCTACCTTCTCGAAGATGCCGCCATTGCTCTTTCGACAACCGTATCGGCACTGAATCCCAAAGAAGTCAAAAAACTGACCCATTTGATCGGTGAATGGAAATTTGAGGTGAGTGACACCCATGGCTTTAAACATGCCGAAGTAAGCGGAGGCGGTATTTCTACGACTCAGATCAACAATAAAACAATGGAATCAAATCTCGTAAAGGGTCTTTATTTTGCGGGTGAAGTACTCGATATTGTAGGACGTCGCGGCGGTTATAATTTTAACTTTGCATGGGCTAGCGGTATGATTGCGGGAAAAGAGATGGCGAAATAATTGTTTTTATAAAATTCCCGTAATCCAATACTAAGAGCCGCTCTGTAGGCAGTAGTGCCGAGAGGAGCGAGCGTTCTTGGATTACGGTATGATCTTTTGGTACTTTTCTGACTAAACAGAAAAGTACATTAAAAGATTACTTTTTAGCTCCGTAACGTTTACGATCACTAGGATCCAACCAACGTTTACGGATACGGATACTAACC
>NZ_JBASYM010000065.1:0-5498 GCF_049277495.1 Sulfuricurvum sp.
AAATAAATCCGATCCCCATGATTCCCATGCTGACTATGGCAAAGAAAAGGGCGATCAGACGTATATGAAGAATCTGTTTGAGGATGATCGCTTCGGGCAGGCTCAGCGCCGTCACTGCCATCATAAACGACAGTGCCGAACCCAGCAGCATCCCTTTTTGGGTCAATACTTCAACCAGCGGCATGACACCTGCGGCAGAAGCGTACATGGGTATCCCCATCAGTACGGCGACGGGAACCGTATACCACGCATCTCCTCCGGCATACTGCGCGATAAACTCGGCAGGGACATAGCCGTGAAACCACGCCCCGACTCCGACCCCGACCATTACCCACAGATAGATTTTATGAAATATATCACGGGTATTGCTCCACGCTTCATGTACACGTTCACGAAATGGCGGATTGTAGGTCGGCAGCTCGATATCACCGGAGAGGGGAGGGACGGAAATCAGGACATATTTTTCGACATTAAAGCGCCCTATGAGCCATCCTCCCGCAATAGCGACGAAGAGACCGAATCCGATATAGATCGCGGTGATCTTCCATCCGAACAGCCCAAACAGCATGGCGATAGCGATCTCATTGTTCAGCGGAGCGCTGATGAGAAAGCTGAACGTCACGCCGATGGGGATACGCGCCTGCAAAAACCCTAAAAACAGCGGGATTGCCGAGCAGGTGCAAAACGGGGTGATGATCCCAAACAGCGCCGCGAGGATGTTTCCCGTAAATTCCCGTTTCCCCGCCAGATAGGCGCGCACTTTTTCGGTGTTGAACCATGTCCGCAAAAAGGATACTGCAAAAATGATCGACAGGAGCAAGAACCATATTTTGATCGTGTCATAGAGGAAAAAATGGAGCGCCTCACCGAGTTTTCCGGAAAATCCGAGCCACTGAAGGATGATCGTCCCGCTGAATTCCTGCCACATCAGCCGCAGAGCTCCGCTTGGATGATCGGCAAGAGTGTCGCTTCGATCAGATCGAGCGTTTTAGCGTATTCTTCTACCGCTTTTCCGCTCGGATCTTCGAAAGAGACATGGATCGTTTTGACGGCCTTTGGAAACATCGGGCAGGTCTCGTGTGCGTGATCGCAGACGGTGACGACGAGATCAAAGGCAGTGTTGATAACCGTATCGATCACTTTGGAGTGGTAGGAGTCTCTCCAATACCCTTTTTCTTCGAGAAGTGCCTGCGCGTTCGGATTGACGGCTCCGCTGGCACGGACTCCGGAGCTTTGGGCATACACGCAATCGCCCATTTTAGCGTTGATCAGTGCTTCAGCCATGATAGAGCGGCAGCTGTTGCCGGTACAGAGGATAAGGACGTTTTTCATAATTTACACTCTCCAGTTTGTGATAGTTTAATAAGCGGGGGGAGTTCAATCCCCAGACAGCGGATTTCTGCCAGTGCTTCACTGCGGAAGCGGTCCAGCGGACTTCGTATAGAGTAATACGCCCAGGTCCCGCACCGTTCAACCCGCAAAAACCCTCCGTCTTTGAGGATTTTGAGATGGCGGGAGAGGCGCGACTGAATCATTCCGAAACTCTCCTGGAGATCACAGACACATAACGCTCCGTGTTTATCTAAAAATGCGAGGAGTCTGATGCGGGTTTCATCATTAAGTGCCGACACCGTTTCCAAAAAAACATTCATAGAATACCTCCGATTTATGAAAGTGTAACAAAATAAAAATAATATATCAAGATATGTTGATATATATTTTAAAATACGCTACCATATCATCAAACGATACAAAGGGTAATTGCGTGTTAAAAATATTGTTTGTTTGCAGTCACAACAGCGCACGGGGTCAAATGGCCGAGGCATTTTTCAATAAGTATGCACATGAAAATGAGAGTGCCGAAAGTGCGGGTGTCGAGCCCGGTGTACTTAACCCTTATGTGATCCGCGCGATGGCGGAAAAAGGGTTCGATATCTCCGGAAATCAAACCAAATGTATTTTTGAACTTTACAAAGAAGGGCACCATTTTACCCATGTCATTTCGGTATGTGATCCGGAAGTAGCGGAACAATGTCCCGTATTCCCGGGAGTACTGAAAAACGAGCATTGGAATCTCAAAGATCCTACGGCGTTTGTCGGCAGTGATGAAGAGATCATGCAGCAGGTTCGAGCCGTTCGCGATTCGATTGAAGAACACGTCAAAGCCTTTTTGGCAGATTAAAGAGAAGGAAATTTCATGCTAACTGCCGTAGGACTTTTTTTAGCGACGCTTGTGTTTGTCATATGGCAGCCGCGCGGATTACAGATCGGCACAACGGCCGTCATCGGAGCGGTTGCAGCCGTGGTGTTGGGGGTTGTCAGTATCGCCGATGTCTGGACGGTGACTGGAATCGTATGGGATGCGACGCTTGCGTTTATCGGGATCATCCTCCTTTCGATGGTACTCGATGAGATCGGTTTTTTCGAATGGGCGGCGCTGAAAATGGCACGCCTCTCGGGCGGAAACGGCCATCTGATGTTCGTCTATATTCTCATCCTCGGTGCCGTGGTTTCGGCATTTTTTGCCAATGACGGCGCGGCGCTGATCCTCACCCCGATCGTACTCGCTAAAATGAAGCACCTCAAGATGAATCCGATCGCCATGTTCGCCTTTTTAATGGCGGGGGGATTTATCGGCGACAGCGCGAGTAATCCATTAATCATTTCCAACCTGACCAATATCGTGACGGCAGGGTATTTCCATATCGGGTTTTGGGAATACGCCAAAACGATGTTCCTGCCGAACCTTCTCAGCATCATTGCCTCTATCGCCGTACTGTGGGTCTATTTTCGCAAAGACATTCCGACGTTCATCGATATTACCCAATTGGCGACACCTGAATCAGCGATTAAAAATAAGACGATGTTCCGCCTCAGTTGGTGGTTTTTGGCTCTGCTGATGGCGGGGTATTTCATCGGAGACCGCTATCATCTTCCCGTATCGGTATTCGCCCTCGGCGGAGCGTTGGTCTTTCTCGCCATCGCCACCTATTTTAAAGCGACCAAACCGATCATGACGATCAAGGCAGCACCGTGGCAGGTCGTATGGTTCAGTATCGGGCTCTACGTCGTCGTCTACGGTCTCAAAAACGGGGGGTTGACCACCTATCTCGCAGGGGTGATCACCGAATTGCAAAGCATGGGGAATGTGTATGCCGTTATCGGAACGGGCTTTCTCTCCGCGATCCTCAGTTCGGTCATGAACAACATGCCGACCATCATGGTAATGGACATCGCGATTGCCGAAGCGGGAAATCAGGCACTGGCATATGCGAACATCATCGGCTGTAACCTCGGACCGAAAATGACCCCTATCGGGTCGCTCGCGACGTTGCTCTGGCTGCATGTCTTGGCGCAAAAAGGGGTCAAGATCGGATGGGGCGAATATATGAAAGTGGGATTGGTGATTACGCCGCCGGTGTTATTGGTAGCGTTGATCGGGTTGCTTTAGAATTTAATTTTTTCTGCTGTTTTCTCTTATCCTAGATCGTCGGGCTCATAACCCGAAGGTCGTCAGCTCATAGTTGGCCTCGCAACCAATCCTAAAATCTTCTAACTTTAATACATCAATCTTTATCGTTTTATTACCAATTCATCCCAGGCTCGGGTCTGTCTTGTCGAAGCTGGTATCATCTTACCGATTTGTACCTGCTTGGCCTGGAAAAGATCGTCCCCGCTGAAGCTGTAAATAGGTACGAGGTCTGTCCGCACGTTTGCAGGCAAGATCTTGTAATTGTAATTGTCCATGATCAGAGGGATTGAGTGTTCTGTCTCATAGTAGGAGAGCACTATATGGGATGTCTTTAGGCGCAACGACTTCGCATAAGTCATAAAGAGCTTGGAAGTCTGCACACCAAGCTCTTTGAGAGTAAAGTATTTGGCGATGACATAATCTTCGCAGTCACCTTTGCCTTTTCCGATGAACTCCAGCCGTGTGGCCCAGTAATCGCTGATACCCCATATCTTTTCATCAGATTGATACGGAAAAGCGTTAAAGAAGTCGTTGACTTTCTCCATTTTTCCCATGTCATCGAGATCCTTTGCTTCGTTCATCGTCTCTACGAGTGCTAGCGCCGTGCGTTTTGCAAAAATACCGTACTCTTTTTCGATTTCGTCTGTAAAACCTTGTGGATATATTTTGTAACTGTTGTCAACAATAGGAGTTTCGATGCTTTTATCAATTTTCGGCTGCTGTGCACATCCACCTAATAATAAAACCAATATAGTTATTATCGATACCAATGATATATTCACCGGGGACTCCTTAATAGTAGAGATTTACATCACAAAAATAACGAAATTTTTTTGATAGATAAGTATAAATCAAAAAACATTCTAATTTCTTATTTCGCGCTCATAACCCGAAGATCTGCATACGGATATTATAGCTGACAAATGAAATTGGTATAAGAAGCAATTATTCTGTAAAATAGCAAACTTTTTTACCGTTAGGATTACTATGGCTTCATCAGAATGCGCACTGCAAGGCGTCATCGCACTTTACAGCGATTTGGCCCAAAACCCTTCTAAAGATTTCGGATGGGACAAAGGCCTGACAAATGCCCGAAATCACCGCTACAAAGAGGAGTGGATTGAGAAACTCCCTACGGCGATGTGGGACTACTGCGCCGCAGTCGGAAATCCGTTCGAGCTAGGAGAGTTCCCTGCGGGGGCAACAGTTTTGGATTTAGGATGCGGTGCGGGTGTCGATCTGTGTGTCGCAGCATTGCTGGTGGGCGAGAGCGGAAAGGCCATCGGGGTGGATATCACACCGTTGATGGTCGAAACCGCAAGCCGTCATGCCAAAGAAGCGGGCTTGAACAATGTCGAAGTGATGGAGGGGAATCTCGAACATCTCCCGATCGACAACGAAAGCGTCGATATCGTCATCTCCAACGGCGCGATCAACCTCGCTTCCTCCAAACCCAAGGTATTCGAAGAGATATTCCGTGTCCTAAAACCCGCAGGAAAGCTCTATTTCGCCGATATGATCGATATATCGGAAGGGAGCTGCGCCACGTCATGCTGTGCACCAAGTGCTTCGGAGGGCGATTGGGCCAACTGCGTGGAAGGGACTCTAAAAAAAGAGGCGCTGACCCTGATGATGAGTGAAGCGGGATTCGTGAATGCCGAGTGCACGGGAACCAACCACTATACGACGGCTCCGACGACTGCGGGTGCGACGTTTCGCTCAACTAAAGGGGACGGGAACATCAAGCAGCGCCACTGGGAAAACGTCTATACGACCAAGGAGTTGAGCAAAGTCGGGTGGTATCAACAAGAGCCATCGATCTCTCTCTCGCTGCTGCAAAAGATAGGCTCAACCCCAAAAGACGCATTCATCGATGTCGGGTGTGGTGTCTCGACGCTGGCAGACACACTGATCCGCTTAGGCTATAGAGATATTACGCTCCTCGATATCTCATCCAGTGCGCTGGAGATGGTCAAAAAACGGCTCGGGGCTTCCGCTGATCTCCCCGTCTATCATGCCGGTGACG
>NZ_JBASYM010000066.1:0-105851 GCF_049277495.1 Sulfuricurvum sp.
GTCTTCCGGAGGGTTTGGAGAGGTTAATTCCTTTGACCCGTCGCGGAAGAATCGACTGGCGGAGTGAATTGCGCGATTGCATCGGCGGATATTATATCAGCGACTTTGCGATTATTCCCCCCTCCAAAAAGCTCCTCTATAGCGGAATCTACCTCCCGGGAGCCACTTCACGCCATCTCGAACTTGCCATCGCGATTGACAGTTCCGGTTCGGTGGATGAGGATTTATTGGGTCAGTTTATTGCCGAGATCGAGTCGATCACCAAACTGTTCGGTTCGTATACGATTACGTTGTTGGTGTGTGATGACCGTATCCGCAGTATAGATAAATTTATGAACGGAGAAGCACTGACGTATACTCTGATCGGCGGAGGCGGTACCGATTTCACCCCTGTTTTCGAGACGGTTGCATCGTGGATGCATCCGCCGAAAGTCCTCCTGTATTTTACCGATTTGGACGGTAAGTTTCCTCTCATTGAACCTCATTATGATACGCTGTGGATTACGCCGCAATCTCTGGAAGTTCCGTTTGGACGGATAATCGCCATAAAGGATGAGAATGGTTGAAAATGCCCTCAGAATCTTAAAAAATTCCAACCTTTTTATCACCGGAGGTGCCGGTGCAGGGAAGACAACGCTAACCCGAAAACTGATTGAGCATGCCGAGAGTGAGGGAAAAAAAGTTGCACGTCTCGCTTCAACGGGGATGGCGGCCACCCTGATCGGCGGTCAGACACTCCACAGTTTTTTTGATCTCGGAATCGCCAATTCACAAGAGGATTTGGAACGCAGCGGTAAACTCGATGCGTCGAAAAAAGTGATCAAGCTGATCCGTTCGATGGATACGATCGTCATTGATGAGATTTCGATGGTGGGAGCACAGCTTTTAGACATGATCCGTCTGCGTTTGCTGCAGTCAGAGTTTACCGGACGTGTAATTACGGTAGGAGATTTTCTTCAGCTTCCTCCCGTTGTCCGAGGGAATGAGCCGATCTATTTTGCCTTTGAATCTCCGAGCTGGGAACGGCTGGGATTTCAGACCTTGCAGTTGGAAGGATCCTACCGGACTCACGAAGCGGAGTTTTTGTCCCTGTTGGAAAAAGTACGCAATGCCCGTATCGATGAGGAAGCCGTGAATGCACTCGATGCGTTGGTGAAACCTCTCAGCGAGGATAAATCGACGATAACGCTGCTTTATGGGAAAAATATCAGTGCCCAAAACCATAACCGTGCCCAGCTGGAACATTTAAACGGTGATATTATCGGGCTTTCCACCTATGTTACCCTTCATGACAAAAAAATGCAGGAGAGAGATGTGGAGCGGTTTATGAGTGAGAGCCGCATCGAACCGACATTAGTCCTCAAAGTAGGTGCACCGATCCTCTTTACCCGTAATTCGTGGAACTATTATAACGGTGAGCGGGGACGGATCACCTCAATCGAAGAGGATATTATCTGGGTGAAAAAAGCCGATGGAGTAAGTGTCAAAGTCGAACGTTCCAGTACGACGAAAACACGGTGGGTGGAGAAAGGCAAAGCGGTGAGCGAAGAAAATCTCATTACCCTGAGCCAGTTTCCCATCACGTTAGCCTTTGCCATTACGATCCATAAATCGCAGGGGATGAGCTTGGCCGATTACGTGATTGAGACGAATGAAATCTTTGCCCCTTCACAGTTTTACGTCGCGCTGTCCCGTTCCGTTTCGGCGCATCGAGTGACACTGACACGGCCGAACCGAGAGTGGGAGAAACTCTGTTTTGTCCATCCGAAAGCGAAGCGATTTAGCGATTCGGTGTAAATGCCGCGGCTATAATCACCCGGTACGAGAACATCACGCTAAAGACAGCCGAGAGCAGGGCAACAGCCACCATCATGTACATGACGGCGAGCTGATAGGAGATCGCTTTGAGCGGATCGGCTCCGGCGAGGAGCATTCCGGTCGTAATACCGGGGATATGGATGATCCCGACCGTTTGGAGCATATTGAGTGTCGGAATCATGGAAGCTTTGACGGACGCTTTGGAGGCAAAACTCAGTGCCTCTTTCAACGGTGCGCCTAAGGCCACCATCCCCTCTATGGTCTCTATCGTATTTTTGACCTCTCCCCGAAAACGCTCGGTACTTTGGGTATAGACATTGAGCGCATTTCCGATGATCATTCCTCCGATCGGAATCATTTCATTCGGAACCATATGGATCACCCCAAACGCCATCATCGAGAGAAACACGATTCCCGACGATGCACCGAGCGTATAGAAAGCGATTTTAAAACTTTCTTTACCCAGCGGTATCCGTTTCCGGGCAGTATAGGCTCCGAAAGTCACCATGCCAAGCAGTACGAAAAAGAGTAACGAGGGATGTTGAATTTTGAAAAGATAAACGAGGACATAACCGAGCGCTCCGAGCTGAACCATGGCTAAAATCGAGTTGGTCAGGATCTGTTTTTCGAGACCGAAGTGTTCACGGCGTGAGTACCAAAGGGCAAAAATGATGAGGAGGTAAGAGGCTAAAAAGGAGTATTGCATAGAGAAAGGATAAACAATTTTAGATTAATTGAAAGAGTGAAGAAGAAAATCTGCCCCGAAAGGGGCAAGCTTCAGTGCCATAGCGGCGAGCGTAGGTTCAGGGGCTTTTGCTCCTGAAACGTTCAAATTAAAGTGACTCAGCGTGAGCAGAGAGATATTCAGCAACACCTTCAGTGCTTGCTTTCATACCGGCATCGCCTTTTGCCCAACCTGCAGGACAAACTTCACCGTGCTCGTTTGTGAACAACATTGCGTCGATCATACGGAGCATTTCATCGATGTTACGGCCAAGCGGAAGGTCGTTGATCACTGCGTGACGAACGGTTCCGTCTTTATCGAGCAAAAATGATCCGCGTAGTGCGACAGAATCACCGAGCAATACATCGTAATCACGAGAAATTTGTTTGTTAAGGTCTGCTACCAACGGATAACGAACTTGACCGATACCGCCTTGGTTTACCGGAGTATTCTTCCATGCAAAGTGGCTGAACTGTGAGTCAACTGATACACCGATAACATTGATTCCGCGAGCAGTAAACTCGTCAAGACGGTGATCGAAAGCGATGATTTCAGACGGACATACGAAAGTAAAGTCCAACGGATAGAAGAACAATACGGCACCTTTTTCGCCGAGGTTTTCGTAGAGGTTGAAGTTATCAACGATTTGGTTGTTCCCAAGAACGGTAGTAGCGGTAAAGTCAGGAGCTTTTTTGGTAACGAGCATGTGATTTCCTTGTGTGGTTTTTTGAGTAATGTGCAGAAATTGTAACACACGAAGATTAATCGAACTGAGAATAGAGAAGTTAACCTGAAAATCTAAAGGATAATTTTTATTATTTAGAATGAAACTTGCAGCCATCACAAACAAGATACGTTCGTGTGACTTCGCGACCGAAATGTACTATAATTGTTTCATGATGACGAATACGCTTATAACCTTTAAAACCCTTTTTTTAATGATGCGCAAATACCAGCGGGAATTAGTGTGGGGGAATCTGATTGCGATTGCCGCTACCCTTATTTCGATACCTATCCCTTTACTGATTCCGGTACTGGTCGATGAGGTTCTTCTCCATAAAAGAGGATGGATCACCGAGACGATAGATTTGTTGAGCCCGATACAGGAACCTTTACTCTATATCGGGATTGTTTTGGCCGTGACGGTGGCGCTGCGGGTTCTATTTTTTATTCTCAGTGTAATCTCCCAGCGCTATTTCATTACCCTTTCACAGGAGATGAGCTTCAAAATCCGTACTCAGGCTCTTGAACATTTGAAATCGGTTTCGATGTCCGCATATGAACGCCTCGGCAGCGGAAAAGTGGTCACTCATCTGGTGACCGATATCGATACGATCGAGCTTTTTTTGGGAAGTGCTTTGAGCAAACTTGTAGTTTCCGTTGCGACGCTCATCGGGGTGGCGGCAGTGCTGATCTGGATCAATCCGCTGTTTGGGATTCTTATACTGATCTTCCAGCCGTTAATCATGATCGTGACCCGTAAGATCTCAGGGCGGGTCGGAATCCTCAAAAAAGAGCAAAATCGTACGATAGGGGAACTCTCTGACACCCTTACACAGTTATGCGACCTTTTCGGTCAGATCCGTGCGAGTAACAAAGAAGAGCGTTTTATTGAACGGAGTATCGTCCAAGCACGTCTGCTCAAAGAGAGTGCCAGAGTCTACGGTATTCAGGCACTTCGGGGAGAACGTTTTTCGTATACTCTCTTTTTGAGCGGATTTGAGATTTTCCGGGCGGTTGGATTGGTGATGGTTCTGTATTCAGATCTCTCGATAGGGCTTATGTTCGGAATATTCGGCTATTTATGGTTTATGATGACCCCGGTACAGGAGCTGCTATCCCTTCAGTACAGTTTTGCCAATGCCAAGAATGCACTTGCACGACTGAATGAACTCCTCTCTCTTCCTAAAGAGCCGTCGTATCGACTGGAACACGATCCGTTTTCCGCATCGCAGGGAACCCGTATTGAAACGACTTCCTTGGTATTTGGATACGATCCTTCCGAACCGGTTTTGAAAGGGCTCAGCCTCACTATCGGCGCAGGACAAAAGGTAGCCATCATCGGTGCCAGCGGAAGCGGTAAAAGTACACTGGCGCAGCTTTTGGTAGGCTTTTATCCTCCGACCTCCGGTGATATCCGTTATAATGGTGTGAGTGTCCAAGAAATCGGCTTTTCCCGTATCCGCGACAAAGTGTTTGTTGTTTTGCAGCAGCCGTTGATGTTTAACGACACCCTCCGATTTAATCTCACGATGGGGGATGCGATACCGGATGAAGCAATTTATACTGCATTGGGTATCGCGCAGTTGGAAGATTTTGTCCGTATGCTTCCTTCAGGTCTGGAAACACAGGTCGGCAAGCTCGGAATTCGTCTTTCAGGCGGTCAGCGCCAGCGTCTCAGCATCGCACGGATGGTTCTGGCGAATCCAAATGTAGTGATTTTCGATGAATCCACTTCCGCACTCGATGTTCATACGGAGAGTGCATTGTTTGAGGCGTTGGAAAATTTTTTGAGTGAAAAAACGGTGATTATTATCGCCCACCGTCTCAGCACCATTACGAAAGCCGATTATATTTATGTCCTCGAAAACGGGACGGTACTCGAAGAGGGGACGCGCGAAGCGTTAGAAAATTTGGATGGAAGTTTTAAAAGCTTCGTACACCATCAGCATTAATCAGGAGCAGATATGGAAAATAAGATATTCGTCAATTTTATGATTTTTTCAACCTTGGGGCTCGTCACGTGGCTCTTTTTCCCTTTCCTAAAAAGTTTTTTTGTCGCATTTTTATTAGCGATTGTCGTATTTCCGCTCCATCGTTTGGTGGAAGCCAAAATACGCGATATCCCTAGACTTTATTCCTTGGCAACACTCATTTCAGCGGGAATTGTCACTCTGGCGCTCTCGCTTCTACTCTTTATTCCTATTGCTATGCTTTTGTTCCAGATATTCGATCAGCCTGCGAATACAATGAAGATGATTCGTGTTCTGTCTGACAAGATTGACACGATTACGACGGAGCTTCCGACATTTTTAGTATGGATGAAAGAGCCGCTGGATAATTTGATTTTATTGGGAAAAGCGCATAAAGATGACATTATTGCAACGTTTGCCACATGGTTCGGAAGCGGATTGAAAAATTTTATGTCGATGCTCGGAGAGATGGGAATGATTGTCGTTTTCTTCTTTTTCCTGAGTTGGTACGGGCGGAGAATCGTTCTCTTCTTCCTTCCGATAATTCCTCTGTCACGGACGATGAAGCGGGCATTTTTTAATGATATGCTGACCACGACCGCAGTAGTATTTTATACTTTGGGGGGTGTGATGATTGCCCAAGGATTGGCATTTGGTATTTTTATCGCTTTTTTCCAGGGATATAACCCTTTTCTACTCGGATTTATGACTGCGATTTCAGCCGTCATCCCGGTAGTAGGTACTGCCCTGATTTGGATTCCTGTGGCATTGAATGAGTATTTCAAGGGGAATATCATGAATGCGATTATTATTTCGATCTATTCGTGGGCAATGATGGCATTTTTCATTGACAATATCGTCAAACTGCTTATTTTGAATTTTGTGAATCGTACTTTAAGCGACAGCAAGAACCGGATGAACGAATTTATGATTTTCTTTGCAATTGTAGCGGGATTGGCGACGTTTGGTTTTTGGGGATTTATTTTCGGTCCGGCAATTGTGGCATTTGCTCTGACGACACTTCGGATGCTCCGAAAAGCCAATCGAAGCATCCATCGTTAATCTTACACACTAATATGAGCTAAGCCCATTTTAGTGGCAAGGACAGAATTGTCCTTTTTACGACGATTGAAGTGCTTGAACCTCTTCGCGTAATCGTGAGAGTTCTGCCATAATGGCGGTGATCTCATCCGTTGTTTTCGTGTCACTGCCGTGAGTATAGCGCTCAATAGTCGATTGGACGTTTTGGGTCAGCATGTCGAGTTTACTTTTTGCTTTGTCAATAAGGGAATTGTGATCAATGTTGAGATTCCCTTCGAGTTCATGGATTTTATCAACGATCTCGTCTTGATGTTTGAACAGTAAATATCCTGCTACTCCGCCGAGTGCGGCGCCGACGATAAAGGTAAGTGTATTATTTTGATTCATTGTTGTCTCCTACTGATTTTTTTTCTTGAGTAACTGTGATAACGCCCCGATCGCGAGTGACCCGATGGTCACTTTGGCGATACCGTTGGAAGCTTTAAGGGCGAGGTCTTTCGTTTCGTCATGAACGAATGTGATCAAGCCGTGTAATTCCTGCAGTGAAAGTTTTGATTTTTCACCGATCGAGCGGGTCTCTTCTTTGAGATGACCGAGGAGTTCGTTGACTTCATGCAGCGTCAGCGCTGCTTTGGTCGAGATGAAGCTAAGCTCATTTTGGACGTGACCGATAAACGCATTGAGCTGCTGCATCGACTTGATCGTTTGCAGACCGATGAAGACAATTACCGTCGTGATAAACACGGCACATACGGCGATAATACCGACGAAAATCGTAAGCCAGTCCACCTGCATCTAAACCTCCTTTATTGTGTGAGCTTTGGATACATGATAACGAAATGTTTCTTAATGTTGATGGAAGTTAATCTTTTAATGAGGGGGTTTAGATGCGTAACTTTCTCTCTTTTAAGTATCTAATATATATACTTTCCATATTCTATAGGTATTGAAGGCATATATGATACTCACATTATCACATCAAAAAGGCGGCGTCGGAAAATCGACGATAGCCTGGAACCTTGCGGTCAGTTTTTCAAAAATAATCCCAACTCGGATCATCGATCTTGATACGCAGCGTTCGCTTACGGTCACGAATGCGCTGCGGCAGGAACACAACCTCCAGCCGATTCCGATGCTCCATTTTAATACCGCAGGCGAATTGGCAGAATATGCGGATGCTGATTCGGATGATGTTCTTACCATCATTGACTCGGGAGGATTTGACAGTGCCTTTAACCGTGTTGCCATAATCGCTTCGGATTTACTGATCACCCCTGTGAGTGACAAGCCTTTCGATTTGATGGGATTGCAAAAGTACGAAGAGATTCTCAAAAGTCTTTCCGAGATACAAGGGGAGACGATCAAAACCCATATTCTCTTTAACAACATAAATCCCGCGATGAAACGCTTCGGCGATCTGATCGATTTTGTCTGTGCCTCCGATCACTTTGAACTTCTTATCCCGATTCTCCGTCAGCGTGTCGATATCGCCAATTCAGTCGGTGAGGGTAAAAGCATCAAAGAGTATCGGATATTCAGCCGGGCCGATCAGGAAATGGATGAATTGTTTGAAGAAGTAAAATCGATTTTAAATATACAATAAATATTTAAAATATATATAAAGGATATGTGATGGCTAAAAAAAGTTTTCTACAGAATATCGAAAAAGTAAAAAGTTCCGCTGCCATGAGCGAGCGTGAAGAGAGTCTTGTAAGTGATAAAACAAAGAAAAAAAAGCTTATTACGATTCCTACGGCATGGGAAGATAAAATACGGGAGTTTCACGGAGGAACAGTGAGCGCTTATATACTTATCGCACTCCAAGAGAGGATGCAGAAAGACGGATTAATTTAAATTTCGTCAAAAGGAACCGTTATACGAGGTTCTTTTTTTGTCTTTAAAAGTATTTTCTTGAATTATAAAAATATGGTATGGTTAGAAATTAACCTAAGTAACGAACAAAGATCCTTGCAAATGTAAGGCAAGAGGTCTATTATCGTTATAATACAAGATCTGTACTGATTTTGAAAATCCAAAAGGTGAGTTTGTATGATTAAGATTATCAATAGTGAAGAATTTTCCTATTTTTTGCGTGTCAATAGAAATAAAATTATAACCATTTGGATGAATAAAAATGAGGTGCAAAATATACTGCATCGGCATTCTTTACCTGTTATAGAGAAAAATACCCATCTTTTTTACCAGTTTTGCGACTGCTTTATCAGTGTGATCGAGTGGCGCGCAACCGTATCGGAGTGTCAGGTAAAAATAGATTTTTTACAGCTTTTAAACAACTACAACGTAACGATTGCAGATCTTTTTACATTGATTACCAAACTGAAAAATGCAATAGAAGAGGTCATTTTTGAAAATGGGAACCTTTCTTATGCCCTGCAAAGCGAAATCGATTCTCTGACGCTCCAGATGGCAAACGATTTGGCGTCGAATTTTGAAAATATTATCAGTAGCAACATAAACTATAAAAGCGAAAATTCCAATCTTCTAACCGAGTATAAAAAAGCGGTAGATTTGAGCAATATCGTCTCCAAAACGAATCCCAAAGGGGTTATAACCTATGTAAACGACAAGTTTTGCGAGATATCCGGATACACACGTGATGAACTTATCGGAAAACCGCACAATATCATCCGGCATCCGGATATGCCCAGAGAAGCGTTCAAAGATCTGTGGGACACGATCAAAGCGAAAAAAAGCTGGAATGGCGTGGTCACCAACATGAAAAAAGACGGAAGCCAGTATATCGTCGATACTACGGTGATACCGATTCTGGATGTTGACGGAGATGTCGTGGAATACATCGCTATCCGCCACGATATCACGGAACTGGAAGAGACCAAACAGCAATTAAGAAATATCAACAAAGCGATGAAACACAAGGTCGATGAACTCTATTCGATGACCAACACCCTAGAACAAAAAGCCTACAAAGACAATCTTACGGGAATCAACAACCGGGAAAACTTTGAAGATATTTTCAGCATCGAGATCGCCAATGCAAAGCAAAACCATCTGCCGCTTACTCTGATCATTTTTGATGTCGACCATTTTAAACTGGTGAACGACACCTACGGGCATCAAGCCGGCGATATTATTTTAATCGACTTAGTCAAACTGATTGCCGACAACATTAAAAACGGAGATGTTTTTGCACGATGGGGAGGAGAAGAGTTTGTTATCCTTACCCCTTCTACAGAAATCTCCGGAGCGTGCAATTTGGCCGAAAACCTCAGAAAACTTGTCCAGTCACATAGCTTTAGCTATGTCGAAAGCGAGATGACATTGAGTTTCGGGATTGCACAGCTTTCCGCCGAAGATACGAAAAAGACCCTTTTTGAAAAAGCGGACGGGGCATTGTACGAAGCGAAAAAGAACGGCAGAAACAGGGTTGAGGTTTATACTTCATAAGTCATCTGATTTTCTCTCTTCGAAAAAGAAATAAAGAGTTCTGTCGATTTCAAAAAAAATGAAATCGACAGATTGAGACCTTGCGTTACAATGCGGAAAAAAAGATTAGTTTTCTAGGTTTCAATGAATAGATATTGATAGGATTTTTTTCTATCGGGTAGATCTCTTGTGATGTATCTGTTTTAGGGAGTTTCTAAATGTTGGTGGTGGCCAATCTCGGATTGTGGCTATCCTCTTTTTCGAAAGCATATTGAGTGAAGAATCCTATAAAATAGGACTTTATGCAAATCATCTTATTCTCCATTGTGGTCAATTTTGTGGTTAAGTTGTATGAAACATTGAGAAAATAGTTTCATTCTATGTTGACAATATTAAGACTACTTTTCTGTGTTTTTGCTTGCTCAGAAGTGGAATATATAAAAACAGTTAATCATATTTTATATAATTAAATAATACTATGCATTTTGTATCACACAAAAAAATATGAGAAGGAATGTAATGTCAGATATTATTGAACAAACTAGTGAACAAAAAACAGAAAAAAATGAGCTTGTAGTAAATCTTTCAAAAGAAAATTTTGCGGATATGATTTTAAATTTTCTAGGAAAAAAAGAAGAACTTACATATAGAAGTGAGGAAAATGGATATTTTAAAATAACGTTGGATGATATTGAAGAATTTTATTTTTTATTAGAACAAAAAATAAATAGAGAACAATCTCTTATCCTTGACGCTTTTTCAATGGAATTATTTTATGACAATGGAACAAAACGGGTAGTACATAGTTTTGAAAAAATTGCTGGATTTGTTGAAACAAGAAATATTAAACCAAAAGCAGTTTTATTAGAATGGCATATAATTGTAAAATTTAATGATTCTCCTCATGTAGAAACTCAAAAAATCCAACTTCTTTTTAAAGCTTATGATAATGAATATATCGGAATAGTTGTAGAACATACAGATCAGATATGGGGAATGGAGGTATTGAGTTTATTCGAAAATCAAATAAAAAATATTTATGTACCTGAAAAAAAGAGTAATGTTTATGCTAAAAAAATTAAGATTTTTTTAGAGAGCACTCCTATTACTACAGGATTGACAATAATTATTGTATTTTTGATTATGGTTTTTATTGAATCACTTGATAAAAATATTAGAGATGATTTAAAATTTCAAACAATTAATAAAGTAATAAATATAAATTCACAAGAAGATAAAAAACTGGTTGAAAGTTCATTAGCTATTTATATGATTGACAAAGATTATAGGGACAAAAATATTATTGATACATTTTCCACAAAAGAAGTTAGTAATGAAATGAAAAATTACATTGACAATAAAAATAACAATAGTAATTCATTTAAAAAATTCTTGTTAAAAATATTTATTTCAATTTATGGGTTTTATACGATTTTATATTTCTACTTAGTGTATGTTATTCGTTATAACAAGAAAAATTCTTTTATTTTACTAACAAAAAAAGCTCATAAAGACTATGAAACATATAAAGATGACAAAAATAACAAGCAGTTTTACTCTATCAGTTTAATTGCTTTTACGCTCATTATAGGTCTTGTAATCAATTTTGTATCTGTTTTCCTTTTTTAACATAGTAGCTAATACCTGAATCGCACCAATGCGATTAAATCCCTTAAATAGGGATGGTGGTGGTTAATTGTGTGGTTGAAATGTGGTTAAAAACGATTTGGGAAATTTTCGATATCTTTGAAAGTTAGTGTTTTAGGGAGTTTCTAAATGGTGGTGGTGGCCAATCTCGGAATCGAACCAAGGACACAATGATTTTCAGTCATTTGCTCTACCGACTGAGCTAATTGGCCACGTATTTGTGAGGCCGAAATTATAGCCTCACAAGCTTAAAAATAAGCTTAATCGTTATTTTGTCGCTTTTGCAAGCTCACGGAAGAGGTTTCCGCGCTGTGCATAAGAGGTGAATTGATCCAAACTTGCCGCGGCAGGGGAGAGGATCGCAACACTGTGGCGGTTGTGTTTTTTGCTGATCTGCTCTACCGCGACATCGAGGGTGTGACACAAGACGCAGGGGATCGCGTATTGCTTGCACAGCGCTTCGAGACGCAGCGCATTGGCTCCGATCGCATAGACCGTGACATCGTAGCGTTTAAGAGGGGTAAAGAGCTCTTCGAGCTCAACGCCTTTATCATCGCCTCCGAGTACCAGATGGATCGGGTAATCGCTGTAGGTACGCAAAGCAGCCAATGTCGCATCGATGTTGGTTGCTTTCGAGTCATTGACCCATAGGCGCTCGCGAGAGTCGCGGAACTCTTCCTGGCGGTGAGGGTCGAGGATGAATGTGTTGATCCGTTCATAGTCGCATCGGTCATAGAGGATCTTATCAATCCCCATGGCGATCATGGCATCCATCAAGAATGCCCCTTTGAATTTGATTTTGCTTGCATCAAATCCAAAATATTTGGCTAAATCTTTTTCATTTTCATAAACGATTTTAAAACCTTTGGTCGGTGCATCGGCAAACATTTTCGGCAGAAGGATCGCTTCGCCCTCTTTCATCATGCCCAGAGGTTTGAGCTTGGCGTCATAATAGGCCTGCATGCTTCCGTGCCAGCTGACGTGATCGGGAGTGACTGGGAGGAGGGCATAGATGTTCGGGCGTGCAACGGTGTTGTAATGCATGCTAAACGAGCTGGTCTCTAAAATCCAGATAGGAGCTTCAGGCGAGAGATCGGCTAATGGGGTGCCGATATTGCCGCCGCTGATGGCACCTTTGTCGCTGAGCAGATACTCGACCATCTGTGTCGTAGTCGTTTTGCCGTTAGTACCGCTGATCCAGATCGAAAACGGCATTTGCGGGGCGAAAAAATCATACTCGCTGATGAGGTGCGATGCCTGCTGAATCAGCGGATGTGACGGCGGAAATCCGGGCGAGGGGATCTCGTGGGTGAAAAGACGGGTATCAAACTCTTGAATAGGTTTGAGAAAGTTTCCATCTTCGTCGGTAAAAGGCTTGGTAACCTTGTCATCAAAAAAGGTGCAGGGACCAAAGGCTTTGGCAATAGCGCGGGTTGTTTTGCCGTACCCGAAACAGGCGATGTTGCGTTTTTGCATTAGCGGATCTTTAATGTGATGAGTGCGAAGATATTGGAAAGAAGCGAGATAATCCAAAATCGGACGATGATTTTGTTTTCCGCCCACTGTTTCATTTCAAAATGGTGATGGATCGGCGCCATCAAAAAGACCCGTTTTTTGCGGAGTTTGTAACTGCCGACCTGCAAGATAACGGAGACGGTTTCGATGACGAAAATGAGGCCGATAAGGATAAGAAGGAGTTCACTTTTGCCGATGATCGCCATGTAGGCGATAAAAGCTCCGATTGTTAGCGATCCGCTGTCACCCATAAAGACCTGTGCCGGATGGCAGTTGAACCACAAAAATCCGATGAGTGAACCCATCAACGCCGCGGCGATGATCACCACTTCTCCGGCAGGGATTTTAGGCATCAATAGATAGTGTGCCAATGCGGCATTACCGACGATATAGACGATGATGCTCAGCGAGAGGAGGGCAAAAAGAGACGGGACGGTTGCGAGACCGTCGAGACCGTCGGTCAGATTGACCGCATTGGAGGTGGCGATCATGACCAAAACCCAAAACGCGACACTCCACCATCCCATGTCAAAAAGGCTCGATTTGATAAACGGGACGTAAAAACCGGTATCGAGTTTGGCAAAATAGATCAAAAAGACCCCGATGGCGACTCCAAAGAGAATCTGCAAAAAGAGTTTCGCCCGAGGGGAAAGACCTGCGAGGTTGTCGGCACCGCGTATTTTTCCCCAGTCGTCGGTAAAACCGATGTAGGCATAAAATACAAGGGTCAAAAGACCGCCGATGACGAGCGGGTTCATCACGTTGACGGTCAGCAGGGATGCGATGACCGTCGAAGCGACAAAAACGATTCCACCCATCGTCGGCGTTTTGGCTTTTCCCTGGTGAGCGCTGACGTATTCGTTGATCGGCTGCACACGTGCAGAACGCTGTGCCCAGGCAATAAAACGGGGCATAAAAAAGAGGGTGAGGAGCAGACCTATGAAAAAAGCGATGCCGGCACGGAGGGTAATGTATTGAAACAAATTGATACCGAGGGCCTTGTGAAACCAATATAACATTCTATTAACTCTTTGTGATTAAATTTCAAAAGCAATGCAAAAGTGACATTTTAATATAATCCCCCCAAAGTTTGTTTAATCAAAGGAGCCAATTTGAGCAAAAAAACCGTTTTGGTCATCACAGACGGCATTGGTTACTCACCAAAACGCGAATATAACGCGTTTCGAGCTGCGGAAAAACCGACGTATGACCGTTTGTTCCGCGAAGTTCCGCATTCTCTGATCGATACATTCGGTCTGAGTGTCGGTCTTCCTGAGGGGCAAATGGGCAACTCTGAGGTGGGACACATGTCTATCGGCAGTGGTCGGGTATTGTATCAGGATTTGGTCAAAATCTCCCTAGCGCTCGAAGAGGGGACGTTTGAGCAAAACGCGGTATTTGCATCATTGCTCACAACCAGCAAACGGATCCATCTGATCGCTCTGCTCAGTGACGGAGGCGTCCATTCCCATATCGATCATTTGATGGGAGTTGCAGAGATTGCTGCCGAGGCGGGCAAAGAAGTATGGCTGCATCTCATTACCGACGGACGCGATGTCGCCCCTAAATCGGCAAAACTTTTTCTCCATACGGTCAATGCACACGGGTATCCTAATGTTAAAATCGCATCACTCGGAGGGCGATTTTTCGGAATGGACCGGGATAATCGATGGGATCGTGTGCAAAAAGGATATGAGGCTATCGTGTGTGCAACCCCAAAGAGTGAACAAAGCGTTGCTGATTACATCGAAAATGCATACGCTGCGGGTGAAACGGATGAATTTATCACTCCCACGGCATTTGAGGGATATGAAGGGTTTAAAGAAGGCGATTCGGTTCTGACGCTGAATTTCCGAAGCGACCGGATGCGTGAACTTGCCACGGCAATCGGAGAGAAAGATTTCAGCGGATTCGATCGGGTATTCGTACCGACGCATATGGCGACCATAACGCAGTACGATAAAAACTTTCCCTATCCGGTGCTGTTTCCCAAAGAGGCACCGAAAAATACCCTCGCAGAAGTGATTTCGCGAGCCGGGCTGCGCCAGCTGCATACGGCTGAGACCGAAAAATATGCCCATGTTACTTTTTTCTTTAACGGCGGTGTTGAAGAACCGTATGAGAATGAGACGCGGGTATTGATTCCGAGCCCGCAGGTGAAAACATACGATATGCAGCCCGAAATGAGCGCTCCGGAAGTCGGAACTGCGGTAATCACCGCTATGGATGCCGGAATTGATTTTGTGGTGGTCAACTTTGCAAACGGAGATATGGTCGGTCATACCGGCAATTTCGAAGCCGCAGTCAAGGGAGTCGAAGCCGTTGACGCAGAACTCAGTCGGATTGTTGAGGCCGCTCACCGTAATGGTTATGCCATGGTCTTGACCTCCGATCACGGCAATTGCGAAGAGATGCGTGATGATGCCGGTAACACCCTCACGAATCACACCGTCGGAAAAGTATGGTGTTTTGTCATGGCGGAGGGGGTAAGCGAAGTCCATCCGGGTGCACTCAATAATGTAGCCCCGACCGTTTTGAAATTGATGGGATTAGAGATTCCATCGGAAATGGACTTGCCGCTTATATAATGATGCTATCCCTTTGAAAGTTGGGATTTCGATACATTTCTGTTTCGGCAGGGATTGAAAAATACAAAATCAGATAAATAAAGGATTCAAATGAAATTTACAGGTAAAAACGTATTGGTAACGGGTTCAAGCCGGGGAATCGGAGCGGAAGTAGCAAAAGTATTGGCAGGCTACGGTTTGAAAGTATGGGTCAACTACCGAAACGGCGCTGCGGCTGCCGATGCGGTTAAGGCTGAGATTGAATCTGCCGGCGGAACTGCTGCGGTCATCGGGTTTGATGTAGCGGATGAAGCGGCATTTGTCGATGCTATCAAAACGATCGTGGATGCAGACGGCGAACTTTCGTATCTGGTAAACAATGCGGGTATTACCAATGATAAATTGGCATTGCGTATGAAAGCGGAAGAGTTTACGAGTGTACTGGATGCGAATCTTACGTCGGCATTTATCGGATGCCGCGAAGCGATGAAAGCGATGCGCAAACAAAAATTCGGAAGCATTGTCAACATGGCATCTATTGTCGGTGAGACAGGGAATGCGGGACAAACCAATTATGCCGCGTCCAAAGGGGGGATGATTGCGATGACTAAAAGTTTCGCAATCGAAGCTGCGACCAGCGGAATTCGCTATAACTGTATCACTCCCGGCTTTATCGCGACCGATATGACCGATGAACTCAAAGAAGAGGTCAAAGCGGCATTTACCGCAAAAATTCCGATGGCCCGATTCGGGAATGCATCCGAAGTTGCCGAAGCAACGGCATTTCTCCTGAGTGATCATGCGAGCTATATTACGGGAGAAACCCTAAAAGTCAACGGTGGAATGTATATGTAAAAGGGGCTTAATGGGGGTAGTTTGCCTCTTAAGCTAAATATGCTATAATTTTACGATTTTATTCATAGGAACAGGAGCTATTATGGCACTTTTGGAAGATATTAAAGAAGTAGTGGTTGAGCAACTCAGCGTTAACCCGGACGAAGTTAAAGAGGATTCTAAGTTCGTAGAAGATCTTGGCGCTGATAGCCTTGATGTTGTTGAATTGGTAATGGCTCTTGAAGAGAAATTCGATATCGAGATCCCTGATGACGAAGCGGAAAAAATCCAAACTGTTCAAGATGTAATCAATTACATCCAAAGCAAAAACTAAAACCCCTTATCGAGGGTTTCCCTCGATAGCCCAAACCTAAAATATGGTCTAAGATATTGGCTTAACGGAGCCAAAGTTTCAGACCATCCACCATCAGGAGAAAAAGTGAGAAGAGTAGTAGTAACCGGAATGGGAATGATCAATGCGCTAGGTCATGATAAAGAGAGCTCGTTCAAAGCAATTTGTGACGGAGAATGCGGGATTGATACCATCACGATTTTCGATGCTTCACAGCACAGTGTTCAGATTGCCGGAGAGGTAAAGGGGTTCGACCCTGAAACGGTAATGCCGCCTAAAGAAGTCAAAAAAGCAGACCGTTTTATCCATTTTGGATTGAAAGCGGCACAAGAAGCGATGGAGGATGCCTCTATTCCTGAAAATATGGACAAAAACTTTTTCGGAATCAGTGCAGCAGCCGGAATCGGCGGATTGGCAGCTATCGAAGCGAGTTCAATCACACTTGAAACCAAAGGGCCGAGACGTATCTCTCCATTCTTTATTCCCTCTGCGCTTGTCAATATGCTCGGCGGGTTTGTTTCGATTGAGCACGGCCTAAAAGGGCCTAACCTCTCTTCGGTAACGGCATGTGCAGCCGGGACTCACGGGATCAGCGAAGCGGCTAAAACGATTATGGTCGGCGGTGCGGATCAAATGCTCGTTGTCGCGGCAGAATCGGCTATCTGCGGTGTCGGAATCGGCGGATTTGCTTCGATGAAAGCGCTTGCTACGCGCAACGATGAACCAAAACGTGCTTCCCGCCCGTTTGATGCGGATCGCGAAGGTTTCGTTATGGGCGAAGGTGCGGCAGCATTGGTACTTGAAGAGTATGAAAGTGCGGTTGCACGCGGTGCCCGTATTTATGCGGAATTGATCGGCTTCGGCGAAAGTGGCGATGCAAACCACATTACGACTCCGGCTCCGGGCGGAGAAGGTGCGGCGCGTGCAATGAAAGCAGCGATGAAAATGGCCGGAAACCCGAAAGTAGATTATATCAATGCCCATGGAACCAGTACCAAGTACAATGACTGGTATGAAACAATGGCGACCAAAGAGACATTCGGCGGGGCGGAAAACTGTCCTCCGATCAGTTCAACAAAAGGGCAAACCGGTCACTGTCTCGGCGCAGCCGGCGGCATTGAAGCGGTTATCAGTATTATGGCAATGCGTGATGGCATCATCCCTCCGACCATCAATTATGAGACACCGGATCCAGATTGTGATTTGGACATTGTCCCTAATGTGGCCAGAGCGGTAGAACTTAACATCGTTATGAGTAACTCATTCGGATTTGGCGGTACCAACGGTGTCGTCATTTTCAAAAAAATATAAGAGGGCAAGCCGTTGGCTACCTATTTAGATTTTGAACAGAATATCCGCCAAATTCAGGAAGAGATTATTGCGGCAGAAGTGCGTTACGACCACCATGCGGTAGAGATCCTCAAGCAGAATTTGGACAAAGAGGTTCAAAAAACCTATGCAAACCTCTCACCTTACCAAGAGCTTCAGCTCGCACGTCATCAGGATCGTCCGTACGCGCTTGATTATATCAATCTTATTTTAGATAAAAAATATGAGATTCACGGAGATCGTCATTTCCGTGATGACCTCTCGATCGTCTGTTATATCGGAGCCATCGGTGATGAGCGTGTCATGGTTATCGGTGAACAAAAGGGACGAGGTACCAAAAATAAGCTCAAACGCAATTTCGGTATGCCTCATCCTGAAGGGTATCGTAAAGCCCTTCGTGCGGCAAAAATGGCGGAGAAGTTTAACCTTCCGATCTTGATGCTGATCGACACTCCGGGCGCCTATCCGGGGCTCGGTGCGGAAGAACGCAATCAAAGCGAAGCGATTGCCCGTAATTTGCTGGAACTTTCTAATCTCAATACGATTACCGTTTCGGTTGTTATCGGTGAGGGCGGAAGCGGCGGAGCATTGGCCATCGGTGTAGCTGACCGTCTTGCGATGATGCGCTACTCGGTATTCAGCGTTATTTCGCCGGAAGGGTGTTCCGCTATTTTGTGGAATGACCCTACCAAAGTAGAAGCGGCAACCAATGCTCTCAAAATCACGAGTGCCGATCTCAAAGAGCTTGATTTGATCAATGATATTGTCGATGAACCGCTGATCGGAGCTCATCGTGATAAAGAGGGCGCGGCCAATGCCCTTAAAAAGTATTTTCTAGGGGAAGTCGCTGAACTTCGTTTGTTGAGTGACGAAGAGCGTCTTGAAAAGCGCTATGAGCGTTTAGTCAGTGTAGGGCGCTTTACCGAATAACAGGAATACACGTTTCTCTCTCATTCCCGCATGAGCGGGATTCCATTTACTCTTTTTCTTCGTCTTTTTCTTTTTCTTTTTCTTCTTTTTTCACTTTTGGACGTTTCAGCCGCTTGGCCTCTTTTGAAAAAGCGATCAGCTCTTCGGTATTATGGATAGTATTCGGAATAAGCGAAAGGGTCCGTTTGAGAAGTTTGGCCGTTGTCATCGCATCGGATAATGCGCGATGGTGTGTTGCCTCTTTATAGAGTTCGAGCTGATCGTTGAGATACGCTAAGCCGTAGCGCTCGCTCTCGATCGTCCGCTCAGCCAAATCAATCGTGCACAGGGAACGGTTAAGGAGTCGTTGCAGACCGACGCGCTCGAGCATTGCAGAGATAAAATTGTAATCAAATTTGGCATCATGTCCGACGAATACGGCATCTCCCAAAAAGAGACGAAATTCCCGCATCACTTTTCCCAGAGCAGGTGCTTTGAGGGTTTGTTCGACACTGATACCGGTGATCTCCTGGATTTGCGGGGATATGTCGGTGCAATAGACTAAACTCTCGTAGGTATCGATGATCCGTCCGTTCAGAAGTTTGACCGCCCCGATTTCAATGATCTGATGGTGAGAGGGCTTAGAGCCGTTAGCTTCAACATCCACGATGCAAAAGAGGGTGTCGTCGACGGAGGTGAGAGCGGTTTCAAATTGATACACACCGTTACGGAGAACGATGTTCATCCCCTGGGCTTTAAAAAGTTCGAAAGCCAGGTCACTGTCGGCCCCTAATGCGGATTCAAACTCTTCCTTGGGAATACCGTTTTTACTTAGGCGTGAGAGGATTTTTGGATCGTGTAATTTCACGATTTGGCCTTTTGGATGAAGGTGGCGACACGAATAGGGTCTTTTTTACCCTTGGAGGCTTCTACCCCGCTGCTGACATCGACGCCGTAAAAGCCATAGGGTTTTAGGCTTTCAACATTCAGAGGATCAAGTCCCCCTGCGAGAATTATTTTAGAGCAGTCAACCCCTTCGAACCATTCGATATTCAGACGCTTTCCGCTGCCGCCGAAAGAATCGCAATAGGCATCGACAAGACGGTACTCGTCTGAATATCGTAAAACGTCTTCAGCTGTTTTTGCACGGATCACACGGAGATAGGGGAATTGCAGCTGAGGGTAAAAATCTTCATTGACGTCAAAATGAATTTGCGCCAAGGTGCATCCCGTTTCGAGGCAGGTCGAGCGGATGATTTCCGGTGTTTCGTTGACAAAAAGGGCGACTTTTTCAACGAATGGGGGAAGTTTGGCAATGATTGTTTTAGCGTTTTCAACCGTAATATAGCGCGGAGAATCCGAATAAAATACGAACCCGAGTGCATCGGCTCCTGCATTGACGGCCAATAGAGCATCTTCGAGATTAGTGATACCGCAGATCTTTACTCTCATATGCGGAGACTGTCAATCGCTGCTTTATAATCCTCAGCGCCGAATACATAGCTTCCAGCGACGCATACGTCAACACCGGCATCTTTTAGTTCGTGGATATTTTTGCTTCCCACTCCGCCGTCGATTTCGATAAGACAGCCAGGATTAATACGATCGCGCAACCCTTTAAGGCGGCGGATCTTCTCAACGACGGTCGGGATGAATTTTTGTCCTCCGAATCCCGGGTTGACCGACATGACGAGAACCATGTCTAAATCACCGAGCAGATATTCGATCGCTTCGGCAGGGGTATGCGGATTTAATACGATGGCCGGTTTGATCCCCAGAGAACGGATATGCTGAATGAGGCGATGGGGATTTTTTTCTTCTTCGATATGAAATGAGATATATTCAGGTTTCAACGGGGCAAACAAATCGACAAAAAAGGTATTGTTTTGCACCATGAGGTGAATGTCGAGAGGTTTGGTCGCAGCAGCGGCTATTGCACTGACGACAACGGGCCCGATGGTAAGGTTGGGGACGAAGTGCCCGTCCATTACATCAACGTGTACCAAATCACACCCTGCGTCACAAATGGCACGGACATCACGCGCTAAATTCCCAAAATCGGCAGAGAGGACACTCGGAGCAATGAGCATAATAGACACCTTGATTCTTTTTCCGATATTTTAGCGAAAAAGCTTTTCAGATAGCTTTGCCGACTTTGATACATTCGACTTTGACAGTAGCAGTATCTCTACCGTGTCAGGAAAAAGATAAAGTTACTGCCCTCGAAGCTCAAATTGACTTGAACCCCTTTTTTGTGTTGAGCCATTTCCATGAGTGAATTGACATCATGATAGGTACGCGGAAGGGTGATATCAACATGGTGTTTTTTCTCACCCAACAGGGATTTTGCCCGACCGCCGATAATGTTGACGAATTCGGCCAAGGAATCCAAAATAGCTTCTTCATCCTCGGTGACTTCACCGATCAGAAGCTCACATGCCTTTTTGGCGATCGTTTTTGGGAAAATAAGGATGATCATTCCGTCAACATCGCCGTAAAAGCCGATGGAACTGGCATATTGGTTTTTGGAATTTTGGATATCCAGCGTCTGTACATTGACCGATTCTTTAGTTGCTTTGGCATTGGTCATCATCGCAATGGTCGATACTGTCGCATCGATAAAGTGGGGAAGCTCATTGACCAGTGCTTTGTTGAGGGTACGGACTTGTTTGGTAGTTGCGGCACTGCTTCCGCCGAGTTCTTGAAGGAGTTCTTTATTTTTAAGAATATCATCCATTTGATCGAAAAATAGCATACCGGCATCTTCGAGATCATTTTTGAAACTTTGCGGAGTTTTTTCGAATGTCAGCCCTACAAAACAGATAGTGGCATTATATTCGGCAGCCGAAGAGGCCAGTTTGGTGAAAAAATTAAGAGCGTGGACGTTCATTGACACCACTTTATAGGCATCAAAGATAAAAAGACGAAAGCCGACATTGAGAGAGTTGTTGTGATAGGCGATATTGAACGTATTGCCGATTTCGGCATCGAGAAAGTTGGCGATGGTATAGATGATAGCGTTCCCGGTTACCCGGGTAGCAATTTTCTGACCGAATAGCCCTAGATAGGTATCTTCGATGATCGCGTAATAGAGATCAGGATTTTGTTTCTTTTCGTCAAACTCTTTTTTGCTTTGGGCGATAATTGGATTATGCCCGTAATCGAAGAGCTCAATCGCCATGGCCGAACGCTGGGATGCGTCATCGTTATAAAGAAGGACAGTTCTGGATTCGCTTTTATTGCTGGAGGCAAAGAGTTCGGCAATTTTTTCGCTGCGAAAGAGGGAAAAATTGAGGTTGCTTCCATAAAAAGCGGTGATGGTTTTAAACTTTGTGTGATCATAATCGCACAAGCCGACAGTGATATGTTTTTTACTGCGGAGCGAAAGCATCAGTTTTACAAAAACTTCCAATCCGTTTTTATTGAAAAAAATCACTTTTTTGAGAGAGACCAACAGCATATCGACGTTTAGATCTTCGGTTGCCTTGATATCATCAATGGTTAAATACGAGGGGGCGTTATTGCCGTCCAAAAATCCTTGTGGATGAAAAACGGCGACTCTCCCTTTAACGGTTGCTCTCATCGTACCCCACCACCTGCATAAAAGATTCGTATATGTCTTGGACAAATTCGATTTGAAAATCGATAAATTCGTTGAGTCCGGCTTCCACATAGATGCTTTGGCTCAACTCGTAAAAAAGCAGCAGATGCATCCACTGGGCTAAGATCCGCTCATTCGGATCCACATCCTCATCGAGCCCTGACGCGGCATGGACGATTCGGCTGATATTCGGAGACATTTCCCACTTATCGGCAATTTGGGTGCAAATGTCGAATAAGGTCAGCTTGCTGAGCCGAAAAAGAATCGTATTGTAATCCAAGGCTTTGACGCTTCGAAGCTGGTCTACTTCATTTTTACAGGTTCCAAAGAGTGCGTCACAAACGATGATACTCGCTGGCAAAAGGGTAATGGCGCTTTCCGTGTCATGATTCAATAACTGTAAATGACGGAGAATTTTTTCCCATTTTCGGCTGAGTGAAGCCTGTAAATCATAAAAAGCATGATTGTTCAGGGCAAAGAGTTTCCACTCTTTAGGAGCTAAAAGGGTGAGCAGATAATTATAGAGTATCTGCTGTGCGGTAGAGATGCCCAAAATACCGAAAATCTGCGATAAGTCGCTGACTTCATTGCGAAATCCGTAAATAGGGCGGTTAACCAGTGTCTTGAGATAAAGTTTGAGAGGAGGGTCTTCTTCGGCACATCTGGCCGCCTTGATCAAATCGCCTGCACGGACAAAATCAAGGGTTTGTTTGACGATTGCGGGAGTGGGGGGAATGCTTTGGATATAGTGAGAAATTTGTTCTTGTGTAACCACGTGCCATCCTGTCCGATTTAAATAAGTTTATTTTATTTTTTTATAAACTATATTGTAATGGCGTATTGATTAAAGAGGCCTTTAGAAAATTTAAACCATTACTTAAGGTAAACTTTGGGTTCATTGCGATAAAATTCGCAACTAAAATTTACGCAAGGAGCCTCAAAATGGCAAGAAAATGTGCTATTAGCGGTAAAGGCCCAATGAGCGGGAACAATGTTTCTCACGCGAAAAATAGAACTAAGCGTCGTTTTTTACCAAACCTTCGTACTGTTCGCGTAACGCTTGAAGACGGTACTACCAAAAAACTGAAAATCGCTGCTTCTGAGCTTCGTACTCTGAAAAAAGATTCGTAAACGTCCCGTGAAGGGTTCACGTTGAATCTTATCAGAAAGATACGAAAGTTTTTAAAATGGGAGTCCTCTCCCAAGCCTGACATCACTTTGAATGCTGAGCTTTATAGCCAGCTTCTCCCCTTTAGAACACCCCTTATTTTAATTCAGCTTTGTATGCTATTCGGTACCATCGGCTATATGCAGATTGAAGGACATTCCCTCATTAATGCAATATTCCAAACGGGATATACAATCACGACCGTCGGTTTCGGTTCCCTTGGCGAAGCGGACTTTTCTCCGATGGGGAAACTGTTTACGGTAACGCTGATCATCTTCGGATACACTGTTTTTATCTTTGCGATGGGTGTTATTATCGATGTTATCAATAAGGGTGAACTCAAACGAATTTTAAAGGAGCGAAAAATGTTGTATCGGATTGCCCGGCTCAAAAAACATTTCGTTATTTGTTACCATAATGAATATACGATTCAAGTGACAAAGCAGCTGCGTACAAATCAAATTCCGTTTGTCGTCATTGACCCTCGTGAGGATATCGAAGAACTTGCAAAACAGTATAAATATCCTTATTTTATCAAAGCTCAGCCGCATACGGAAGAGGCAATGCTGAAAGCGCATCTCAGCTCTGCCAAAGGGCTGATCACCTTATCGAGTTCCATTGCCGATAATATTGCGTTGATCGCGTCGGTACGGTTGTTTGAAAAAGAGCATCATATCCCCTCTCCGTATTATGTGATCTGCGCCGCCGAAGATGCAAACGATATTGATAAACTGAAAAAACTGGGTGCCGATACGGTCGTCTCCCCGAGCAAACTCACCGCGCAGCGAATTACGGTTATGGCGGCACGTCCGGATATGGAAAATTTGTTGGAGCAGTTCTTATACAAAAGTGATACTCCCTTGGATATGGAGGAGATCTTTGTTCCGAAAACGAGCTGGATGGTTTTGAAAAAGCTCAAAGAGACCCATTTGCGTGATATCGCAAATGTATCCGTGATCGGAATTAC
Organism: Sulfuricurvum sp.; assembly: GCF_049277495.1. GTDB lineage: Bacteria > Campylobacterota > Campylobacteria > Campylobacterales > Sulfurimonadaceae > Sulfuricurvum. Next base: position 24,571 of record NZ_JBASYM010000066.1, read on the forward strand.
GAAAAAAGACGGAAAATTAATACCGATGCCCAAAGGGGATGTCCTGGTCATGAGTGAGTGTAAATTGCTTGTCATCGGAACCCAAAAAGGGATTTTATTTACAAAAAGCTTGGTGAAAAAACATGAGAAACCGGAGGAACTCAAATATGTATAAATTAAACGCTATCGAGGGCGGTGTGTGTGCGGCAACAGGATTTTTTGCCGATGGTATCCACATCGGATTGAAAAAAGAGGGGGCGAAGGATCTCGCTTTTATCTATTCTGAGAAACCGTGTGCGATTGCTTCGGTATTTACGACCAATAAAATGACGGCGGCTCCGATACGCCATTTTCGTGCGCAGGGGGAATTTGAGGGAAACTTTGTCCTCATTAACGCCAAAAATGCCAATGCGATGACGGGACGTGCCGGGATTGATGATATTGATGAAGTTCTTACGGCAGTACAAAAGAAATTTCCTCAAATCCAAAATCCGGTGATGAGCTCGACGGGGGTTATCGGGGTGCGGTTGCCGAAAGCCAAAATCATTGAAGGGGCGATGGCCTTCGACCTTTCTCATCGTGAGGGGATCAACGCTTCTGAAGCGATCATGACGACCGATACGTTTGCCAAGCGGATCGCGTATGAAGCGGTTCTTGAAAACGGACAGTCGTTTCGTATCGGTGCGATGGCCAAGGGTGCGGGAATGATTAATCCGGCAATGGCCACGATGCTCTGTTTTATCACAACGGATGCGGCCGTCGATAAAGCAACGATGCAAGAGATCCTCGATGAGTGTGTCCACACGACTTTCAATGCGGCAAGTGTCGATGGAGATACGTCGACGAACGATACGGTATTGGTGATGGCCAATCAAGAGAGCGGCGTATTCGATGCCGCAGCTTTCAAAGAAGCCCTTGAATCGATCATGCTTTTTCTGGCCAAAGAGATGGTTCGTGACGGAGAAGGCGCGACGAAGCTCGTAACCTATAAAGTGACGGGGGCGATCAACCATAAAGAGGCCGAAATTGCGGCAAAAGCGCTCAGTAATTCACTGCTGGTGAAAACGGCGCTCTTCGGACAAGATCCCAACTGGGGGCGTATCGCTTCGACTGTCGGTGCGAGCGGAATTATGTGCGATGAAGCATTTTTAAGTATTTGGTTTGACGAGGTATGCGTTTACAAAAAAGGGGAACTGCTGTTTGATGAGAAGCTCGAACCTTTCGCAGCGGCTGTTATGCAAAAAAGTGCGTTTACGATCCACTGCGATATCGGTCTTCAGGACGGTGAATTTACGGCCTACGGGTGCGATTTGGGACACGAATACGTCAAAATTAATGCGGACTATCGCACATAGTATTAGCTCTCGCTAAGTGATGGCGCGGTATACTTCCGCCAATTTATAGGCAACAGGATAGACCCATGCGTGGATATAAGATTTTCAGCGGTTCAGCGTGTACCGAGTTTGCGGCGGAAGTGTGCAGAACCCTCGATGTTCCCCTTTCCAAAGCGTCAGTCAAACGTTTTAGTGACGGAGAGATCAATGTTCAGATCTCTGAAAGCGTTCGCGGACGTGATGTTTTCATTATCCAATCAACGGGTGCTCCTTCGAATGACAACTTAATGGAACTGTTGATCATGACCGATGCTCTCCGCCGCTCGTCTGCGAGTTCAATTACGGCAGTCGTCCCTTATTTCGGGTATGCGCGCCAAGACCGTAAAGCGGCTCCGCGTGTTCCCATCACCGCAAAACTCGTTGCCGATATGTTCGAAACTGCAGGGATTGACCGTGTCGTGACTATCGATTTACATGCGGGACAAATCCAAGGGTTCTTCGATATCCCGGTCGATAACCTCTATGGGGCGATTATTTTCCAAGAATATATCAGCTCCAAAAATCTCCCTAATCCGGTCATTGCATCTCCGGATATCGGCGGCGTAGCACGTGCTAGATATTTCGCTCAAAAATTGGGTCTCGACATGGTTATCGTCGATAAACGCCGTGAAAAAGCGAATGAATCGGAAGTGATGAACATCATCGGTGACGTCGAGGGTAAAGACATCATTATGATCGATGATATGGTCGATACGGCCGGTACGATGGTGAAAGCCGCCGCCGCTCTCAAAAAACGCGGGGCTACATCCGTTATGGCGTGTGCCACCCATGGTGTGCTCAGCGGAAATGCCTATGAAAATCTTAACAACGGAGAGCTTGACGAATTGGTTATTTCGAATACCCTGGTATTGAACGGCCAAAGCGATAAAATTAAGGTTTTAAGTGTTGCTCCGCTTTTTGCTGAGGTCATCCGCCGTGTCTATCATAATGAAAGTGTTAACAGCCTTTTTAGCTAATTCCCCACTGGGGCTTAGCCCTGACCTCCTAAGCAACGTTCTGCTATAATTTCATCAATTAACATAAACGAGCAATCAACATAATGGACAATATTCGCAACTTTTCAATCATCGCCCATATCGACCACGGAAAAAGTACTTTAGCTGACCGTATCATTCAAGAGTGCGGAGCGGTCTCTGATCGTGAATTGAGCAAACAAATGATGGATACAATGGACATCGAGCAAGAACGCGGGATTACGATTAAAGCCCAAAGTGTTCGCCTCGACTATGTCAAAGACGGCCAGCACTACATTCTAAATCTGATTGACACTCCGGGCCACGTTGATTTCAGTTACGAAGTCTCAAAATCACTTGCATCTTCAGACGGTGCATTGTTGATCGTAGATGCGGCGCAAGGGGTGGAAGCCCAAACCATCGCTAATGTCTATATGGCGATGGAAAATAATCTTACACTCATCCCCGTCATCAATAAAATCGATCTCCCCGCCGCAGAACCGGAACGGGTTGCGGAAGAGATCGAAACAACGATCGGGATCGATGCGACCGATGCGATAATGATTTCAGCAAAAACCGGAGTAGGTATTCGAACTTTAATCGATGCGATTGTCGATCGTATCCCGGCTCCGAGCGGAGACCCGAGCGCTACGACCAAAGCGATCATTTACGATTCGTGGTTTGATGCGTACCAAGGGGCAATGGCTCTGGTACGTGTGTTTGACGGTGAGATCAAAATGGGTCAGATGATTAAACTGATGCATAATGATGAAAATCATCAAGTGTTAGAGCTGATGTATCCTCATCCTCTTCGTCGTCAAAAAACGCAAGCGATTAAAGCCGGAGAGATCGGAATCGTGATTTTGGGTGTTAAAGAGGTGGGATCTATCCGAGTCGGCGATACGATTACCGATGCACGTAACCCCACGAAAGAACCGGTAGGTGAATATGCTCCTGCGAAACCGTTCGTGTTTGCGGGGCTCTATCCGATCGATACCGATGAATTCGAAGCGGTACGGGATGCTCTCGATAAGCTCAAACTCAACGACAGTAGCCTCAGTTATGAGCCGGAAACTTCTGTCGCCCTCGGGTTCGGATTCCGTGTCGGATTTTTGGGAATGCTGCATATGGAAGTGGTTAAAGAGCGGTTAGAGCGGGAGTTTAATCTCGATCTGATCGCTACTGCCCCATCGGTTATCTATAAAGTTTATAAGACCGACGGAACGATGATAGAGGTGCAAAACCCGAGCGAATTACCCGAACCGCAAACGATCGAGAAAATTGAAGAGCCGTATGTCCGTGCAACGGTCATCGTACCGACCGATTATTTAGGGAATGTGATTACCCTTTTGACAAATAAACGGGGGATGCAGGAGAAGATGGAGTATCTCAACGAGACACGCGTCATGCTCATCTACGTTATGCCGATGAACGAGATCGTCGTTGATTTTTACGATAAACTCAAATCAACCTCCAAAGGATATGCGAGTTTCGATTATGATCCGATCGAATTTCGTCAGGGAGATCTCGTCAAACTCGATGTCCGTGTCGCGGGAGATGTCGTTGATGCACTCAGTGTTATCGTTCCTCGTACTTCAGCCGACATGCGCGGACGTGCATTGGTTACCAATATGAAAGAGATCGTTCCGAGACAACTCTTTGAAGTAGCGATCCAAGCCTCAATCGGAAACCGTGTCATCGCCCGCGAAACGGTTAAATCGATGGGTAAAAATGTCACCGCCAAATGTTACGGCGGGGATATTTCCCGTAAACGCAAACTCCTCGATAAACAAAAAGAGGGTAAGAAACGGATGAAAGCGATCGGAAAGGTCCAACTTCCTCAAGAGGCATTTATGTCTGTCCTTAAAATGGATTAACATGCGCTGTATGCTATGCGAGCGTCTTAGTTTCTCGCATATCTGCCCTTCGTGTCAAACAACATTTCTGACTCCAATTCTTCATAAACGGAAGATCCTCGGCTCCATCGAGGTACTCTCTTTTTTCCCTTACCATGAGATCGAACCGCTTTTACTGACCAAACATACCGATATCGGATACTATATTTATACGATATTAGCTCAAAGGGCATTCAGCACTTTTGCCGCGCAATGGACGTATGAGGGAGATATCGCTTCTATCGGAATCGATGACCACTCCTCGGGCGGATACAGCCATACGGCGATTCTCAACCGTGCGTTAAAATCATCGCGGATCACGCCGCATTACGGAAAATTGCGTGCAGCCAATACGTATAAATATGCCGGTAAAAGTGTCGAAGAGAGGCTTATGAACCCGAGAGGATTTACCTATCTCCCGTTTGATCATAAAGAGGTGATTTTGGTAGATGATATCGTCACGACGGGCACAACGCTGAGCGAAGCCGCCGAGATACTCCATGCAGAGGGAAAAAAAGTACTCTTTTGCCTCACTCTGACCGATGCGGAGAATAGATAACGAGATTAATACCCTTCTTCCGTCGTAATACGGATATCGACTATGGCACGTCCGATCGTGAAATGGTAGAGGGATTGATATTTTTGATCGTACAGCCCCAGCAACGCGTGAAATTCATCATCCAAAAAGCATCCGATTCCTGTTGCGCTGAGTCCCAGCGACGTGGCTTCGAGATAAAGCATCTGACCGATAGCCCCGCATTGGTGGTAAAGATTTTTGTATCCTATAGCACCGTAGCTTTCGAGTGATGCACTAAAGCGGCAGAGCATTCCGAAACTAAAGGCTCCGTCTTTCGCGATCTCCTGATTGCAGGATATCATCTGTGCCGCCCCGCGAAAATCTCCCTCACGAAGGAGATAGAGCCCCTCACCGAAATCCTTCCATACAAACGTCGATTCCATTGCTGATTTTAGAGACTCTAAGTCCGCTATGTTTCGGACATAGGTGTACAATCCTTTCGGCAGCCCCTCAACGCGATGGATAAAGAGGACGAAATGAACATCGCTCGCCTCGCTGCAAAAAAGCGAAGCATTGAGAATTTGGCGAAACTGCTCTTCGGTGACGGGGGTGCCATCCATCATTTGGGCACTGCGGCGTTTCAGAATGACCTCTCCGGCACTTTTCGAAGGTACCGGAATTTTTCGGTACTGACTCAGGGGTTGCGGTTGGGGATAGGCTCCTCGGGTCGCCGTATCGATAACCTCCAGAATAGGCCACTCATGGTGTGACGGGCTAAGGATATTGGCACGGCTTTTTAATGGAGGTACCGCAGGCAAATCCACATCGGACGTTTTACGGGATGAGAGACTTAAGCGCAAAAGCATATCCGGACTCTCTTGTTCATGGGGATCAAAGCGGTGGAGCTGATCCAGTCCGCAGAGACGTTCAATCTCCTCACTGTTCACGCTCAGAATGTCGCAATTCCATCCCAGTGCCGCCGCACTGATTTTGATGGCCTGATAGGCATGTCCGGCATCAAGCTGACAATAACGCCAGCACCGTTCGCCATACTTCCATGCTTCACGCCAAAAAATCGAGCTTAGTGCAATTAAAATCGTTCCTTCTTCGATTTTGAACGGTGTGTCGAATTGATGGAGGATCTCCAGGGCATGTTCACGCGGTGCATAATGCGAAAGGGCGGGAAATTGGCTGATCCCCTCCAGTGGCGGGGTGAGAATATAGCATTCGCTGGGCTGTAAGTTTCCGCTGCTGGCATTGCAGCGAAGCGCCCAGCGCGAACCGCCGTGGCTTTTCCATGCGGCGAGTCCGAGTCCGTATCGGAGCAGTTGGGAGACCGATTCAAAACACAACGGTGCACTCGGGAGGGCCCCGGGTTCAAACAAAAGGTGGTAGGGAGGAGTGACATTGCTGAGTTTCAGGGAAACAAGTTCGCTTCCCTCGTATCGCCGAAAGGGATCAGGCTGGGTTGCCCAGTCCATATAGCCGAGACTGGCGGCATAGCGGGAGGGACGGTGTTTGGTTCGGTCGTGATATTCAAGTACGGTTGTAATATTTTTCATGGGTGGATTGTCGGCTATAGGGGATAAAATTCCCCTATCTTTTTACATTAGCGCAGGGTTTTTAAGAGTTCGGAAAGCATTTGATCGTGGGTTGTCGTATTATCAATCTCCATGCGGCTCAAATCGGATTTGAACGATCCTCTGTAATGGACCCCTTTTGGGTTCACATCGGCATGGACTTCAGCATTGAAATGAATCAGAGGCTGGGTGATATTGTATTCTTGCCGCAGTACGTCGGGAAGAGTCTTCGCTTGGGTCAGGGTGAAATCAAATTGTCCGCCGGAAGAGTTTAAGTCCCCGTGTGCATCCGCTTTTCCGCTTAGGGGAGAGGGAAGGGCAAGAAGAGCAAAGGTTTGCTCAATATCGGCATGTTTGAGATCATATGAGAGTGATTCCGGCTCCAAATCTACGATTTTGACACGGAGTGACGTGTCACTTCCGGCAACACGTCCATAGGCTTTAAAATGCATAAGACGATCATCTCCGCGCAGCGTGGCATTGAGCTCCGCCGGACCGCTCAGCGGCATACCGATGAACTGTTCCAAAACTCCGACGTGAGCGAATGCGGCATCAACCGTGATATTGACATCGAAAGGTTTGATTCTCCCGTATTCATCTGCCAACAGGGATCTGAAATCAAAGGATTCGTTGGTGTCTTCCACTATAGGGGTGGGGATTAAACGACGGGTATGGGATTGCAATCGGATTTTCCCCTCCACATCGCGCCGATCAAAGCCGCGAAGGGCAATATCCCCGGAGAGAGTCGTATCGGTGTCGGAGGGATAGTCGAGCAGGGAGAGAAGCGGTTCATAGGCTATATTGTGTAGTTTTAAATCGAAAATAGCAAGATGAAAACGGTGTAACTCTATCTGATAGAGGATGCTTCCTTTAAAAATATCTGCATTGCCATGGATAATCAAGGCGGCTATTCCGCCGTTTATGGCGCCATCGGTTTTGAAAGGGCCGCCAAGCGGATTGAATCCCCCTTTTTGAAAACATTCCAGTCGGTAATGGGCATAAAGGCGCAGTGTCAGAAGAGAAAATCCCCCTTGGGTCGAGAGGGTGTTTCCAAACTCATCTTGCACCATCAAATGAAAGCGGTCATGGCGCAGGGCAAATTCCCTGACCGTGATCGGCTCAGATAAAGCCGAACTAAGCGATTTTTCGACCAAAGGTGTCATCAAGCGATTTCCCCATGGGGTAAAGAGGAGCAGATAGAGGAGAAAGGCAATCCCAAACAGACTCAGGGATACTTTTCCGAGCAGAATACGATGGAGAAAAGCTAACCGTTTCATAAGTGTGCCACCGCTAAAATCCATGCGGTACCGATCGTTAAAAAGATCACGAGGTTGAGAAGAGTGACCGCTCCGCCGTAAATATAGATATCACGAGCCTTGATATATCCGGAACTGAGATAGATAGCGTTGCAGGAAGAACCCTGCGGGGTGATAGTGGCATTGAAATTAGTGGCGAAAAGGAGCATCATCGCCATCAGTTCTCCCGGTACACCTGCAGAAATACCTACCGAGAGAAATATTCCGAAAAGGGCAAGCAAATGGGCGCTTTGGGAGACGAAGAGGTAGTGGATAAGAACATAGACGATGACCAGTAAAAGATAAACCAGTCCCCATGACAATCCCGTTAAATAGCCGGTAAAGTGGTTGGCAACGGCTCCCATAAATCCCATTTCAGCGAGCTGTGTGCTCATTGAAAAAAGGATGGCAAACCAGATGAGGGTACTGAGGGCTTCCCCTTGGGTTCTGAAATCTTCGACACTGAACACTCTCGATGCCATCAGTACGCCAAGTCCGCCGAAAGCGACTGCAGCTTTATCGATCGGAAATATTCCTGAAAGCGACCAAAGGGTGAGCATTCCTAAAAATACCGTTCCCGTTATCCATTCATTGCGGCTGATCCGCCCCATCGTATTCAGTGCTTCGCGTGCCGCTTTCGGAGCATCAGGAGTCGCTTTGAGCTCCGGGGGATAGATATGAAACAACACCCACGGTATCAGGATAAACGCGACGAGTGTCGGGAGTAAAGCATACAATAGCCATGAGCCGAAGGTGATATGCACCCCCATCGTTTCAGCGATTTTTGCTCCGATCGGATTGACCGCCATTGCGGTGAGCCATAATCCCGAAGAGATGGTGAGCCCTGCCATCGACGTCATCATCAGATAGCTTCCTGCCTTTTTTTCGGTTCCGTCACCTATTTTGGAATGGCAATCGTGTGCAAGCCCGTAAACGATCGGGTAGAGGACACCGGAACGGGCTGTATTGCTCGGAAATGCCGGGGCGATCAAGATATCCGTGGCGATCAGACTGTATCCCAATCCGAGAGTGGAATGGCCGAAATATTCAATAATATGGAGAGATATCCGTTTTCCGAGCCCTGATTTATGAACCGCATGGGAGACCAAAAAAGCGGCGATGATGAGGAGGATAAAACCCTCCGAAAACCCGGCATACGCTTTTGAGGGTTCTATCACTCCGAAGGAAACGCTGATGGCTAACGCAATGACGGATGCGGCGATGATTGGCAGTACGTTACCTAAAATAGCTATAATAGTTGTAAGGAAAATGGTAAAAAGTTGCCATGCTTTTGGAGTAATGGCGAGCGGTGGAGGGGTAAACCACAAGACTAGGGCAAAAACTCCCAGCAATACAATAGGAAAAAGTTGATTGACTCTTAGTGACAATTGTTCCCCTCCTTTTTTTAACCTTATTATAGCATTTTAGGTCGGTATATATACTTGATAGGAATAGACTCAACTATTCTACATAAAATTTATCATATACCACTTGACAACAGTTGACTCAATGTACTATAATAACGCCGGATTTCAAAAAAGGAGTCGTACAAAATTATGTCTAACGAAGTAAATGAAGACGTGATCAGTGATGAGCAGACTTCCCTGCAAGAGGGTGAGGAAGCAGTTGCTGAGAGCATGAACGAATTAGAAACTATCCAAGCCGAATTGGCATCTTTCAAAGATAAGTACGCCCGCGTACATGCCGATTTCGACAATATCAAAAAACGGTTAGAGCGTGAGAAATATCAAGCGCTTGAGTATGCAAACGAAAAATTTGCCAAAGACCTTATCCCCGTAGTAGATTCACTCTCTATGGCGATAGGTGCAGCACAAATCGAAGCGGAACCTGCGGTATTGCTGGAAAAACTCCAAGAAGGGGTTGAACTGACAATGAAACAGCTTCTAAGCGTTCTCGAAAAACACGGGGTCACTCCGGTGGATGAATCCGAACCGTTTAATCCGGATATTCACAACGCCGTACAGCGTGTGGACAGCCCGGACCATAAAAGCGGTGAGATCGTAAACACTTTTCAAAAAGGGTTTCGATACAAAGAACGAACATTGCGAGACGCAATGGTCGTAATTGCAAACTAAATAAAATAAAGGAATTAATATGTCTAAAGTAATTGGTATCGATTTAGGAACTACAAACTCATGTGTTGCTGTCTATGAAGGCGGCGAAGCGAAAATTATCCCGAACAAAGAGGGAAAAAACACGACTCCTTCGGTTGTAGCATTTACCGATAAAGGGGAAATCCTTGTAGGAGACCCTGCAAAACGTCAGGCGATCACAAACCCGGATAAAACGATCTATTCGGTCAAACGTATCATGGGTCTTATGATGAACGAAGAAAAAGCGAAAGAGGCTCACGACAAAGTTACCTATAAAATCGTTGACAAAAACGGTATGGCTGCGGTTGACGTAGCGGGTAAAGTCTATACGCCTCAAGAAATCTCGGCTAAAATCCTCTCAAAATTGAAAGCGGATGCGGAGAGCTACCTCGGACAAGCGGTCACCGATGCGGTTATTACTGTTCCGGCATACTTCAATGATGCACAGCGCAAAGCGACCAAAGAAGCGGGAACTATCGCAGGTCTTAACGTTCTTCGTATCATCAACGAGCCGACGGCATCTGCATTGGCATACGGTTTGGATTCTAAAGGGGATGAAAAAGTTCTCGTTTACGATCTAGGGGGCGGAACATTCGACGTTACGGTTCTTGAAATCTCTGAGGGGACTTTCGAGGTTCTTTCAACGGACGGGAATGCGTTCCTCGGTGGGGATGACTTCGATAATAAAATCGTTGATTTCCTCGCATCTGAGTTCAAATCCGATCACGGGATCGACCTCAAAGCGGACAAAATGGCGCTTCAACGTTTGAAAGACGCGGCTGAAAATGCGAAAAAAGAGCTCTCTTCTGCTGAAGAAACAGAGATCAATCTTCCGTTTATCACCGCAGACGCATCCGGTCCAAAACACTTGGTAGTCAAGTTGACCCGTGCAAAATTCGAAGGTATGATCGACACGTTGGTTAAAGAGACGATCTCTCATATCAAAACAGCGATGAAAGATGCGGGCTTAAGCAACAATGAGATCAACGAAGTCATCATGGTTGGGGGTTCAACTCGTCTTCCGATCGCACAAAAAATGGTATCCGATGAGTTTAGTGGTAAAACACTCAACAAAGGGGTAAATCCGGATGAGGTAGTAGCAGCCGGTGCGGCGATCCAAGGCGGGGTACTTCGCGGAGATGTTAAAGACGTTCTTCTTCTTGACGTTACCCCATTGTCACTCGGGATCGAAACGCTTGGTGGTGTCATGACAAAAATCATCGAAAAAGGGACGACTATCCCGGTGAAAAAATCACAAATCTTCTCAACAGCGGAAGATAACCAACCTGCAGTAAGCATTTCTGTAGCTCAAGGTGAACGTGAATTTGCCCGTGATAACAAATCTCTCGGATTGTTCGAATTGACCGGTATCCCATCGGCACGCCGCGGTGTACCTCAAATCGAAGTTACTTTCGATATCGATGCGAACGGTATCTTGACCGTTTCTGCTACCGATAAAGGTACCGGCAAAACCCAAGAGATCAAAATCACCGGTTCGAGCGGGTTGAGTGAAGAAGAGATCAACAAAATGGTCCAAGACGCAGAAAACCACAAAGCCGAAGATGCAAAACGCAAAGAGATCGTAGATCTCCGCAACCAAGCGGACGCTCTTGCAAGCCAAACCGAAAAATCTCTCGAAGAGATGGGTGATAAAATCGACGCTAGTGAAAAAGCGGCAATCGAATCGGCTCTTGAAGAGCTTAAAGCGGTACTCAAAAATACCGATGCTTCTAAAGAAGAGATCGAAGCGGCAACGAAAAAATTGGCAGATGCGAGCCACAAAATGGCAGAGCAAATGTACAAACAAAATGAAGGCGGCGAAGCCGCTTCTTCATCAGCTAAAAAAGATGACGACGTCATCGACGCTGAAATCGAGTAATATCTCTCCTCATTCCCGCGTTTGCGGGAATCCACCTTTTCCCCTCTTAACCTAGTTCCTTTTTTTCACATTATAATGTTCTTATGGTAGATAAAATGAATAAGAATGTCGTCTGTCTTCTTTTAATATGTGTGGATTTAGTGGAGTCTATGTGCAAAAATTGCGTTAATATTGTATGATTAAAGAAAAAAAGAGTATCTAATGCTTAATGAATATCAACTAGAGATTATTGTCTCCATAGCCATAGTGGTGGGTATCTTCGTTGTTTACTTGATTTTTAAACGAAGCTCAACCCCGCAAACTCCCAGTGAAAAACCGGAAAAACATGAACTACCGGAAACAACTGCCCAAGAGACGGTCAAAATAGTTCCCGAGATACAAGAAGCGCCATATGAAGAGCCACTTTCAGAAATTCCCGTATTTGGAACCGAAGAAGGAGATTTTGGAGTCACAGCACCGATTTTTGAAGTTAAACCCGAAGAGGTACCGGACAGAAGAAAAAGTGACAAGACAATCCAAAAGCGATCCGTTCCAGGGCATGGAAAAATTACAAAACAAAATTTTTCTGAATTCGCCGGGGAGAGAATATTGGTGGCAGAAGATAATCTGATCAACCAAAAAGTTCTTATGGGTCTTTTAGCCGGAAGCGGTATAGAGCTAGTCATGGCCAATGATGGTCAGGAAGCCCTGGATATACTGGAAAATGACACCAATTTTTTGATGATTTTGATGGATGCACACATGCCGAGAGTGGACGGTTTTGAAGCAACACGCATTATTCGGGCAAATCCTCTGTACGACCACATCTTGGTAGTAGCGCTTAGCGGAGACACTGCATCGGATGACATACAAAAAATGAAAAATGCAGGAATGTCTGAACAGCTGGAAAAACCTCTGAGAATGGAATCCCTATATAACATCATCTATGCCTATACCGGTAAAGGTACTCCTAACGATAAGCCTATAGAAACTAATCTGAGAAAAATTTTAGATGTTGACAAAGGGCTTCAAACGTGTGGAGAAGATGAGGATTTTTACCGTGAAATCTTATCGGAGTTTATTGCTGACTATGGCAACTCCGCGGTTAAGTTAGGAGAGTTTTTACGCGCTAACAATCTTCAAGAGGCTAGAGCATATCTCCTTGATATTATCGGGGTAAGTGAAAACATTGGGGCGCACCCGCTCGGTGAAATTGCTTCAAACATGAAACTAGCGCTCAGTGACGCTCACGAACGGAGCTATTTCAGCCTTTTCGACCAGTACAAGGTTCAGCTGGAAAGATTGATGCAGGAAATCAGAGCGTATCTTGGAAGAGAATTTTGACAGCGATATTGCATTAATCCGCATTTGTTATAATATTCCTAACAGAAAAGGGATTTATCATGGAACATTTTTTAGAAAAAGCCAAAACTGCCAGCCGTATACTCTCAACGATGAGCGGAGCAGAACGTAATCGTATTTTACGCGAAATGGCCGAAGCGCTTCGTGCCAATACTATGAACATCATCGAAGCCAACGCTTTGGACATGATGAAAGCGGATGAAGTCGATTTAGCCCCTTCTTTGAAAGAGCGGCTGATGCTGGATGAAAAACGGATTGAAGCGATGGCGGTTGCCATCGAAGAGATCGCCGCGCTGAAAGATCCTATCGGACGTGTACTGGATGGATGGGTCACTGAAGCAGGGCTGAAAATCGAAAAAGTGAGTATCCCGATCGGCGTGATCGGAATCATTTATGAATCTCGTCCGAATGTCACTTCGGATACGGCGGCACTGTGTTTTAAAAGCTCTAACGGCTGTGTCCTTAAAGGGGGGAAAGAAGCCGAAAATTCTAATGCTGCGATCGCCGAAGTTTTGCAGGGGGTATTGACCCGTAATGAATTGCCGAAAGAGCTGATCGCATTGTTGCCCGATGCGACGCGTGAAGGGGTAGCGAAGCTGATCAAGATGGACCGTTATGTGGATCTGATCGTTCCTCGCGGCGGAGAAGCATTGATCCGGTTCGTAAGCCAAAATGCCAGTGTCCCTGTCGTGAAGCATGACAAAGGGCTGTGCCACATCTATATCGATAAAGATGCAAACATCGAAAATGCTATTGCGATCGCACTGAATGCGAAAGTACAGCGCCCGGGTGTCTGTAATTCGATGGAGACGCTGCTGGTCGATGAAGCGATAGCGGTTGAAATTTTACCGATGCTGAAAGAGGCGTTCGAGCGTGAACACACGGAGCTTAAGGGGTGCGTATTGACACGAGAAGTGATCGCTGTTACCCCGGCGAGCGACGAAGATTTTGAAACCGAGTATTTGGCCAATATTCTGAATATTCGGGTCGTCGACGGAGTTGATGGGGCGATCAGCCATATCGTTCGATACAGTTCGGGGCATTCGGAATCCATCATCACGGAAAATATTACGGCGGCGGAACGCTTTTTGGATGCGATCGATTCGGCGTGCGTCTATGTGAATGCTTCTACCCGCTTTACTGACGGCGGCGCTTTCGGTTTCGGTGCGGAAGTGGGAATCAGTACGAACAAACTGCATGCACGCGGACCGATGGGTGTTGAGGGATTAACGACCTATAAATTTAAGATTTACGGAAAAGGGCAGATTCGTTGAAATCTGTTTTAGATATTGAAAATATATCTTTTGGATATACAAAAGATATTCCAATATTTGATAATTTCTCCCTCTCCTTAAAGCAGGGGGAGATCAAAGCGATTGTCGGTCCCAGCGGCGTCGGGAAATCGACACTGTTTGAACTGATCTTAGGACACCGCAAGCCCTCATCCGGTTCAATCCAAGCCTTATCCCTCTCTCAAGTCTTTCAAGACCCTTACAGCTCCTTTCATCCGACGTATACCGTACGCGATCAAATCCAAGAGGTAACTTCTATGGAAGGGTATACCGAGCTGCTGGATCAAATGGGGCTGGATGAGAGTTTACTGGATGCGCTTCCCCATAAACTCTCCGGCGGACAGCTTCAGCGGTGTTCGATTTTGCGGGCACTGCTGATGAAGCCGAAGCTTTTGCTTTTAGACGAGCCGACGTCGGCACTTGATAATCTGAATCAACTCGATATTATGAAACTGATTGTAAAGCATATAGAGGGGATGGGTGTATTGTTGATCACCCATGACGGAGATTTGGCAGCTTGGTGTGCTGATGAGATTATTGTCCTAGGTGGCGAATAAGATAATATCCGCTTCCGGCCATCAATACCGAACCAAACAGATTCAGCGCCATATTGAGTGCAGCCAGCAAAATCTGACCGCCGCTGAGGAGAAATACTGTCTCCATCGCAAAGGTGGAATAGGTGGTAAGAGCTCCTAAAAATCCGGTCGTCAGAAATGATTTGGCATGGATGCCGATGAGGGTCGAATAGCTAAAATAGGCGAAGAGGACTCCGATGATAAAACTGCCGATGAGATTGACTCCCAGCGTTCCGAAAGGGAGGGTATGGGGGAGATGGTGGTTGATTTGACCGTTGAGATAGGCGCGGGCGACTGCCCCTAAAAAACCGCCGCTACCGATAGCAAGGATGGTTTGCCAGCTCATCATCATAAACCTTTTGCATTTTGATTTGTAGATTTTTCAGCCACTCCGGATCACTTTTATCGGCAATAAAAGAGTCCAAATAAATCGCATGAACCGTTCCGGGATGAAAGTCTTTGCGTTTATTGCTGAAATGGTATGCCGTCGCAATAAGGACGACAGGCTGGACTCTGAGAGAAAATTTATCGGCTACCATTTTAGCACCCGCTTTAAACGGTTTCATCTTGCCCGTTTCGGTTCGTGTTCCCTCGGGGAAGATAGTAATAACCCGTCCTTGATCGAGACGGTCTTTGCAATCTTTGATCAGCTTGACCAATGCAGTCTTGCTTTCACGTTCCAGGGCGATATCTTTGGGCAAACGGAGAACAAGGCTGAAAAAAGGGACTTTGAACAGCTCTTTTTTGGCAACCCATGCCAGATTTTTGGAAGTGATCGTTTCCATAATCCCGATATCCATTTCGCTTTGGTGGTTGATCAGGTACATCTGAGCGTCAGGATCAGGAGCCCCATGGACTTTAACGGGGACAAAAACGAGCAAGCGGATAAACCATGCACTGATTTTTTGTGCATAGGGTTTAGGGACAAAATAAAAGATAGTAATCATCAGCGTCATCCCGGTAAAGATGACGATTACGGCATAAAGCCATTTAATTCGAGCAAATATCACGTTTGTTGACCCAGCCGACTTGATCATTTTGCAGATGAACTTTGATAAATTCACCGACCTCTTTTTCCGCTTCTAAGTGCTCTTCTTGCAAAGTCATTTCAAAAATAGTACCGTTTTTAATCGGCAGCAGATAGATGGGGGCATCTTTCTTGACACAGACATTGGGGTTTGGAAGAAGGGCAAAAACGATGTAGAACATCGGAAATGCCGAAACATAGAGATACCATTTCTGCCGTCTCCAATAAAAGAGGGCGAAGAGGAGAACGACAACAACGGTTGCCGCACCGATTTTGAGTTCGGTATGGCGTGCATCGGTCGGAGAGAGATCGCCCTGAGTCGAGACGGTATCATCATCAACAATGATCGGGATCACCATCGACTCATAACGCTGCTTTTTAAGATTGAAGATTGAAAAATTGAGGTTTTGTTCCGTGTCGGGAATGATCACATAATAGGTCATTTTGGATTCGCCGACATTCGTGAGCTTTGATTCAAACCCTTGCTTGATTGCATTGGGGATATTAAAGTCACTGATATTACATCGGGATGCTTTGACCGTGAAAATAACGACATTGCTTTCGTTATTATACGGGGTAGTCTTATAATCGACAATGACAAACTTATCGGCTAATACATTGGCAAATCCTGCGGGAGGGCTAAGCGGTGTTGCCGTTAGGGTTGCACCGGTCAGTGTCTCGGAAGCCCCGCCGGTAGAGGTCAGCGTTGCAGTGACATCTGGAAAACGGATGGAAGCAGATTGAACCAGAAAATAGAAGGTGTCATAGACGCCGTCATCTTTGACCTGACGACGAGGCGTATCGCTGAAAATACGGATCCCTTCCTCATTCTGAAGGGTATATTCGACATTCCCGGAAGCCAAATCAGTAGGGGTGAGTTTCACGGTAAGGGGAATGATCTCACCGACATAAGGATGTGTCGGAAGATCGCTAAATTGGAGAGTCAGCGCCGGCGACGTTACTCCGGAGAAAAGGGAATCTATGGCTGAGGATTGGTTGTCCGCTGTTTGGGGCTCTTCAGTGCTTTCCGGGGGAAGATCGGTCAGGACTGAAGGCTCGGCAAAAAGTACAGAGGTAAAAATCAGAAAAAAAAGTGAGAGTGTTTTCAAGCGTTTATAAATCCCTCGAGCATCGCTCGACCGTCATCGGAACCCAGAAGTGCTTCCATTGCACGCTCAGGGTGAGGCATTAGACCAAATACGTTTTTAGTTTTATTACAGATTCCCGCGATAGAGTCAACCGATCCGTTAGGATTATCGATATTACCGGAGGCGTCGGTATATTGTAAAAGGACTTGATTGTGAGCATAGAGCTCTTTTAAGCCTGCCTCATCGATGTAAAAATTGCCGTCATGGTGCGCGATAGGAATATTGACAACCTGGCCGGCCTTGCAATGTCGGAGGAAATCATTATCGTTATTGACCACTTTTAGATGGTGATGGCGAGAGATAAAATGAAGCCCTTCATTACGTTTAAGTGCACCCGGAAGTAGTCCGGTTTCGGTCAGTACCTGAAAGCCGTTACAGATTCCAAGGACTTTCCCACCCTTCTCAGCATACAGTTTGAGCGCCTTCATGATCGGAGACATTTTCGCAATGGCACCGCTTCTAAGGTAATCACCGTAACTAAAACCTCCGGCGACGACAACAAGATCGGTTCCTTCAGGGATAGTCTCTTCTTTGTGCCAAAGAATTTGTGTTTCGCATCCTAACGCGGCAAATGCATGCTGCGTGTCGTACTCACAGTTGGTTCCCGGGAATTGGACGATGCCGACTTTCATGCTTGAATCTCGATCTCATAATCTTCGATAACGGTATTGGCCAACAACTCTTCACACATGTGCGCTACTTTTTCTTTTGCGATAGCTTCATCACTCTCATTCATCTCGATAATGATCTGTTTGCCGACTCGGACATCTTTGACGCTTTCAAAGCCATGGCCGCTGAGGGCATGGTGTACTGCTTTGCCTTGGGAGTCAAGGACGCCGTTTTTCAAAAATATGTTTACGATTGCTTTCATCTTATTCCTTTAGGGGTTTCGGTATCAGTTAAGGATTCGGTTAAGAACTTCTTCATAGGCGACTTTAAGTCCGCCGAGCCCTTGGCGAAAACGGTCTTTATCCATTTTTTCACCCGTTTCTAAATCCCAAAAACGGCAGTTGTCCGGGCTGATTTCATCGGCTAAGATGATTTTTCCGTCTGCATCACGGCCGAATTCAAGTTTGAAATCAACGAGGTTAAGCCCTTTTTCGTGAAAATAAGGTCGTAAAATATCGTTCACTTCACGTGCCATTGCACGCAGTTGATCGAGTTCTGCTTCGTTTTTAACGAGATTGAGAATCAAGCAGTGCTGATCATTAAGTTTCGGGTCACCGAGTGCATCGTTTTTGTAGTCAAATTCGACTAACGTAAACGGCAGAACCGTTCCGTCAGCGATACCGAGGTTCTTGCTGAGGCTTCCGGTAGCGATGTTGCGTACAATCACTTCAATCAGGATAATATCCACTTTTTTGCAAAGCATATGGGTATCATCGAGCATCTCAACGAAATGGGACTCGACACCGCGACTTGCCAACATTTTGAACAGCTCGGTTGAAATTTTGTTATTCAACGCACCTTTGCCGGATTCATTGTCTTTCTTCGCCCCGTTGAATGCAGTCAGATCATCTTTAAATTCCGCAATGACCAAATTTGCATCGTCGGTATTGAAAAGGCGTTTAGCTTTTCCTTCGTAGATGAGTTCGCGTTTTTCCATGGTTACTTTCCTTTGACTATAATTAAAGCTTTAATGATATCGACACCCTCTTTGAGCTGAATATCTTTATTCAGCTGCGCCGGAGTGATGATGGTTTTATTGGTGGCATTGGCCTCGGTAACATCGATCATTCCGCCCTCTTTTTCGATTTCGGACTCTAAATGTTTTTTGAGGTCGGCTTCTTTGATATTAAATGTTTTGTCATTGTTTTTGACCTCGCCGGAGACCACTTCGATGTCCGGAACTACTCCTACGGCTTGGATAGTCCGTCCGCTTGGGAGATAATAGCGTGCAACCGTCAGTTTGATCGCTTCGCTGTCGGTGATCGGCATAACGACTTGTACGGAGCCTTTACCGAAGGTTTTTTCTCCGATGATAACCCCGCGTTTAAGATCTTGGAGCGCACCGCTGACGATTTCTGAGGCACTGGCGGAGCCTTCATTGACGAGAACAACCAGAGGCAAATCGGTTATCGTCGCACTTTTGGTAGCGCTATAGGAGACATCATCGGCTTTGTTACGCCCTTTTTGGGAAACGATCACCCCTTCGTTGACAAAGAGATCGGTGAGATCAACGGCCTGATCCAAAAGTCCGCCCGGATTGTTGCGCAGGTCTAAGATTATCCCTTTGCTTTTCGCAGCATTCTTTTTAAGAGCTGTTTTGACATCAGCAGCTACTTTTTTATCAAAACTCGTGACACGGACATACAGAATATTACCGCTGATCATTCGGGTATAGACGGACTCAACGGTGATGATATCCCGGATAATATGGAATTTCAACGGATCGGCGGCCCCTTTTCGGACGATAGTAAGGTCAATCGGTGTTTTGGGTTTTCCGCGCATGAGGGCAACGGCATCATCAATCGTCATGCTAAGCGTCGACTGAGCATCGATTTTAAGGATAATATCGCCGGCTTTGAGTCCCGCTTTATCGGCCGGTGTCCCTTCGATCGGAGCGATAACGGTGAGGGCATTGTCACGCATCCCGACCGTGATCCCTAATCCGCCGAATTCGCCGTCGGTTTGGGTTTTGAGATTCTCGTAGCTTTTTTTGTCCATATAGCTGGAATGGGCATCAAGATTGGAGAGAAGCCCCTGCAGAGACTTGTCAATCAATTGATCGATAGTAAGGCCGTCCACATTGTATTGTTCTACGATTCCCAAAACTTTCGTAAATTTTGCTAAAGATTGGAGACGTGAGGCTTCAACAGAGGCTTCGGATGGTTCCGCAGTATTGCTTTTTGCAAGCAGCGATGTAGAGAGGACAACACTCACCGCTAGGGCACTGATAAAACCGACGATCATCATTTTGGTGTTTTTCATACGTTTTCCGAACCTCGTGTAGAGCCGTTAATAAGATAGGGAATTATAGTGAAAACTCTATTAATTAACAATGGATTAGATCACTTCGATGACGACATCGCCGATTGTGATCTTCTCCCCTTTGGTGATTTTAGCCCGTTTGCGGGTTTCGACTTCGCCGTTTCGGAGTACATGAGCATTTTCGATCAGCATTTTGGCCTGTCCGCCGGTGTCGACAAGGTCTAAGAGTTTAATGAGTTTATGCAATTCTATATAGGGCTCGGTAAGAGTATAAGTCATGGTATGTCTTTGTGAATAAAATATCGAATATTATGGATAAAAAAGGGGAACGTGGAGAGTCATGAAGCCCGAGGGCCTCATGGATGTGATTACCAGCGGTCGCGTGGAGGGCGTGGTGCGCGTGGGCGGGCTTCGTTAACACGAAGTGTACGTCCACCGAAATCGTTACCTTCAAGGGCTGTGATCGCTTTGTTAGCTTCGTCTTGGTTCGCCATTTCAACGAAACCGAAACCGCGGAAACGGCCTGTCTCTTTGTCATTTACGAATTTAACTGAACTAACTTCACCGTATTGTCCGAAAAGATCTTTAAGATCGTTTTCGTCTTTGCCGTAGGGAATGTTCCCGACATAAATTTGTGTCACATTGTACTCCGTGAAAAAATCGAACTATAACCAGCATAATCCTTAGCACATTTTAACCATTACAATCTTACGGGAATGTTAAAAATAATTGTATTTCCGTTATTAGTCCGATCACCCGTCTATATCTTTACAAAAACGCTCCAGCCTCGTGTATGGTGGTAAAACATGGCTTAGAATGCTCTTGTAAAAAGCGCAAAGCCTCTTCCATCATGGCTCCGCCCAAGAGGATCGGGAAAATCGGTTTCTTCCACGGTCGCTCAAGGAGTTGGACGATATCGAACGTATCGGTCATCATTTGCGGGGTGATCAGCAGGTAAACCATGTCGACATTTTCCATATCATCTACGCAGCGCAATGCCGCTTCAAAACGTTCGCTGCGGGCATCCCCGATAATATCGATTGGGTTATTGCGTGACCAATTGGACGGTAATATCGCATCGAGTGCTTCGATGTCACGCTCATTGAGGCTATAGAGGCCTGAACCGCGTTCGATAATGGTATCGGTGAGGATCGTCCCGGGGCCTCCGGCATTGGTAATGATGGCGATGTTATCAAAACTTTTGGCATAAAGCAGTGCCTCGAGGGTATCTACCATTTTAACGCCGACACTCTCCAGAAGTCCGCGGAACATAGGATAATCTCCGCTGAGATTGCCGGTATGCGAAAATGCCGCCTTTCGTGCCTGGGGGGATTTCCCCGCTTTGTAGACCCGAATCGGTTTAGGACAGCGGCGAATCGCTTCCAAAAAGGCTTTTCCGTCCCGTATCCCCTCGGCATAAAGTGAGATCGCTTCGCATTCAGGGGTTGCGGAGAGCATGGTGATGATATCGGCAAAGTCCATATCGGCCATATTCCCGGCAGAGAGGATGTGGGAGAATCCGATCCCCTCTTGAGATGCTTTATCCATTAAGGAAGAGAGAACGGCACCCGATTGGGCAATAAGGGCGAGAGAACCTTTGTTGATCGCGGATGAGCCAAAGGTGAGGTTGAGATTTCGGATGGACTCGTAGTATCCGAGACAATTGGGACCGATAATATTGAGGTTATGCTGCTGTGCCAACGCACTAAGACGTTCTTCGCTTCGGGTATCCCCGATCTCTTTAAACCCCGCAGAAACGATGATCAGATTTTTCACCCCTTTGGGGATTAATGACTCTATGGCTTCGAGCACATATTCCGAAGGGATTGTGATAACGGCAGTATCAATGGTATCGTCGATATCGCGAAGAGAAGAGTGGAGCGTATGCCCCTCAAAGCTTCCTCCCCGTACATTAACCAGATAGAGTTTACCGCTGAATGTCAGTGCATTATGGGCAACCGCATAACCGACTTTATTGGGATCGTTGGATGCCCCGATAACGGCAACGGTGCGGTTATCGAAAAAGTTATGCCGAATTCTCGGGGTGAGTGCGGGTTCGGGGATGGTTTGATGATAGTCGATTCGGGCATCGACGACATAGAGCCCCTCCGGATTGAAAATAACGGGGTTAAGATCGCATTCGCGAATATCGGGATGCGTTTGGATAAAGTTTTGAAGCGTTTGGATGAAAGCAACGATCTTCTCCATACACGGCAAAGCTCCCCGGAAACCCTCAAAGAGTTTGCTGATCTTGGTGGTGCGAAGTGCACGGAGAATTTCGTCTTCGCCGGCGTGTATATCGATATAGCATACGTCACGGTAAAGCTCCAGTAAAACGCCCCCTTTGCCAAAAAGGATGATTTGCCCGAAAATGGGGTCATCCACGACTCCGGCGAATAATTCTTCCCCCTGAATCATGGCGGTTGCGATAAATCCGTCATCGGGACTCAGAGCAATATTGTGTTCGCGTATACGGTTGATCATTTGCGTTCGCGCATTGTGAGCCTCATCCGCATTTCCGATAGAGAGAGCAACTCCGCCGACATCGCTTTTATGAACGATTTTAGGTGATTCGATTTTGAGGGCTATGGGATAAAAATCGATTTCCAGCGGTTCATTGAGGGCAAAGCGGCTAAAAGGCGGGATTTGGAAGCCTGATTGCAGTAGTAGAGGATAAAGCTCCGATTCGACCATCGTTATTTCTCCTGCAGAAATTTAGATAAACGCTCCCTCTCCGAGGTCAAGCAAGGAGGTAGTATAACCTAACGGGGAGCGGGTGTAAAGTAAAGAGCCTCATCCCGTAATTTTTGGAGAATCTGATCGCTCGGAAGAGGGTGGCAAAGATGGTAGCCTTGGAGAGTGTCAATGTCATTTTTGATCAGAAAATCGTAATGGGAACTCTCTTCAACCCCTTCTGCCGTGACATTCATTCCGAGTACATGCGCAAGATTGGAAATCGCTTCGACGATATGGCGATTGGAGGTTCCTTCAAATAGCGGCAGAATAAAAGATTTGTCGATTTTTAGCGTATCAATCGGCAACTGTGCCAAATAGGCAAAAGAGGAGTACCCGGTACCGAAATCGTCTAAAGAAATACGTACCCCTCCCTCCTTGAGTTGAGTGAGCTGGCGGCTTACAATATCGATATTGTCCATGACGGCACTTTCGGTTACCTCTACCTTGAGATAAGAAGTCGGAATATTGCGCTCGACTAAATAGTGGAGAAGTTCATGGGCAAACTCTTCCCGGTGAAGCTGTTTTGCCGAAACGTTGATGGCTACAAAAAACGGTTCGTCACGCAGGAGGCGAACCGTTTCAATAAAGTTGCATGCTTGAATCAGAACCTCTTTTCCGATAAGGAGGATATCACCGTTTGATTCGGCGACGGAAATAAAAATATCCGGGGCGACAAATCCCTTATCCGGATGCGGAAGACGAAGAAGGGCTTCGTATCCTTCCAAACGCAAGGTTTTTGCCTCCACTAAAGGTTGAAAATAAAGTTCGAAGAGATTGAGGGAAAGACCGTCGCGGATCAACGATTCAATATGCAAAAATTCGTGAATAGCCCGCTGCATGGAGGTATGGTAATAGACGAACTGATTTTTTCCTTTATTCTTAGCCTCATACATGGCAGTGTCGGCATGTTTGATTAAATCATCTCCGTTGGAAGCATCTTCAGGATAAAGGGCAATACCGATGGATGAAGAGAGAAAAAAGTCCATTTCATTGATTTTAAACGGTTCTTTAAAGGTTTGGATCAAGCGTTCTGCGATCATATCGATGCTAGGAGTATCGGCATCTTGGAGTAAAATAACGAATTCGTCTCCGCCGAAACGGGCACAAAAATCATATTTTCCCAGCGTTTGTTTGAGCCGGTTACTGACTTCGATGAGTATCTTGTCTCCGATTTTATGACCCATCGTATCGTTGATATTTTTGAAATTATCCAAATCCAAAAACATCAGTGCAAAAGGGGTAAAGCCAGAGTGTTCGAAACGCCCTTCGAGCTGCAGTTTGAGCTTGGCGCGGTTAGGAAGCATAGTGAGCGGATCATGGTAGGCTAAAAAGGCGATCTCTTCACTTTGGGCTTTGGGGGAGGTAATATCACTCGTGATACCGATAAAAAGATGGAGTGTGGGGTGATGGTGAATACGGCTGTTGAGCCATCGTATCTCTCCGTCATTGTGGAGAATACGAAATCGTATCTCTTGCGATTGGCCGGGGAGAAGGGTTTCAAAAAACATTTGTACCAAAGCATGGTCATCCGGAAAAATCCGTTGTTTCCAGAGGGAGTTGTCCGCTAAAAACATCTCTTTGGTAAATCCGAAAATCCGTTCGATGGCATTGTTGACATAGCGAAGAGAGAGGCTTTCGCTATCGATATACCAGATGACTTCCTCAATACTGCTCAGAATCTCTTCGAGTTCCTGGTTTTTGGAATGAAGAAGCGTTGAGAGTTCCCGGGCCTGTAGCTCAATAAGCTCTTTGGAGGCACGAAGCTCTTTGTTCAAATGATTGAGCTCGGTAAGATTTCGGACATTGACAAAGAATCGGACGTGATCGTTGTGACGGATCATCCGCACACTTTTGACGGTGTGAATGATATTTCCGTCGAGGTGGAGAAAGTCGGTATCGGTATCGAGCGATTTTCCCTCCTGCATGACTTTGGCAATGCACACTTGGAAGACATCGATGTCTGCCAGAATACTGAGAATATTAAGGCCCAGTAAATGGTCGCTTTCATATCCCAGCATTTCAGCGAAAGCTGCATTCGCAAAAAGAATGACACCCCGCTCATCAACCATGATAATTCCATCCGGAAGATAATTTAAGACATCGTAAAGGGGAGCTTCAGTTTGCATTTAGTCCTAAAAAGTGATTAATTTGTGATATTTTAATTTGTTATAGTTTAAAACGACCTTTTTCTATATCATAAATGTATAAAGTGAATTTGGCTATAATCGCGAAATTTTAATAGGTAAAGAGTTTTTAATGGTACAAGTAACAAATTTAACAATGCGCTTCGGCAGCCGAGTCCTTTTTGAGGGAATTAATCTCAAACTCGATCGCCATAAGCGTTACGGACTGATCGGTGCCAACGGTGCAGGAAAAACAACATTTCTGAAAATTCTCAGCGGTGAGATCAAAGAGTATGAGGGTGATATCTCCATCGAACCGGGTCTCAGAGTCGGTGTTTTGGGACAAAATCAATTTGCATTCGAAGATTTTACCATTGCCGATGCGGTACTTTGGGGGAATAAACGTCTTTTTGATGCGATCAAAGAGAAAGAGCATCTTTATGCAACGGGAGATTTCGAAGACGATGCGGTGAATAACCGCCTCGCCGATTTGGAAATGATCTGTGTCGAAGAGGACCCGACCTATGAGTATGACGTTCAAATCGCTAAAATTTTGGAGAATGTCGGGATCAGTGCGGAACATCATAACGATTTGATGTCAAGTCTTCCTTCATCAGAGAAGTTCAAAGTATTGCTGGCGCAGGTTTTGTATCCGAAACCGGATGTTTTGTTCCTCGATGAGCCTACCAATAACTTGGATATCGATACGATCGGATGGCTTGAGCATGAACTTCAGCGTCACGAGGGGACGATGGTCGTTATTTCGCATGACCGTCACTTCATCAATTCGGTTGTTACCAATATTCTTGATGTCGATTATCAAAAAATTCGCGAATTTACCGGTAACTATGATGATTGGTACATCGCATCGACCCTGATTATCAAGCAGGCGGAAGCCGACCGCGGCAAAAAACTGAAAGAAAAAGAAGAACTCGAAGCGTTTGTACGCCGATTCTCGGCCAATGCTTCCAAAGCAAAACAGGCGACTTCCCGCCAAAAGAAACTCGATAAACTTAGTATTGATGATGTCAAACCCTCATCCAGACGTGATCCGAGTATCGTGTTTAAAGCGAAACGCCAAATGGGTGACGAAGCCCTTACCGTTGCGGATGTTTCACACAGCTATGATGATTTAAAGGTATTGCACAATATTAACTTGCAAATCGTTCCGGGTGAAAAAATTGCCATTATCGGTGCCAACGGTGCCGGGAAATCAACTTTGTGTAAAATTATCATGGAAGAGATCAAACCGACCAGCGGAACAGTGAAGTGGGGAGCGACGATCGAACCGAGCTATTTCCCGCAAGACACCGCCGACCGGATCAAAGGGACGGAAACGCTGTATGACTGGCTTCGGGCGTATGATCCGAAACGGGAGATCGCAGAGATCCGCAACTGTCTGGGACGTATGCTTTTTAACGGAGAACAGCAGGAAAAAAGTATCGAGAAGATCAGCGGAGGAGAAAAACACCGTATGATGCTCTCTAAAATGATGCTTGAGGGGGGAAATTTCCTCGTACTCGACGAACCGACCAATCACCTTGACCTTGAAGCGATTATCGCTCTCGGAGAGGCATTGTATGAATTTGACGGGAACGTCATCTGTGTGAGCCATGACCGTGAACTTTTGGATGCGTTTGCCGGACGTATTATCGAACTACACCTGGACGGAAGCTACATCGATTTCACAGGGACGTATGAAGAGTTCGCTGAGGCTAAGGCAAATGGGACACTATAACGATTTCGTCGGATTGGGTGTAGCCGGTAATTTTGCCCTTCACCTCGAACAAGCGGGGGAGAGTGCCGATTTTAAAGATGTACTGACCGAAGACCCAAACGGCCCTAAAGGGATGTTTCCGTTTTATATGCCGGGCAGTGCAGGGCAGATCGGAATTTACCCGATCAGTTCAGACACGATTATGCTTCCCAATGAAGAGTGCAATGTTCAGCCGGAACCGGAAGTCGCTTTAATCTGCGATCTTAGCTACGATACGGATGGAAACGTTACGAACATCGAACCGAAATTTTTCGGTGCCTACAATGATTGCTCTCTTCGAAAAGAGGGAGCGGCCAAAATCAGTCATAAGAAAAACTGGGGGAAAGCCTCAAAAGGGCTTTCCGATACGCTTATCCCACTCGATACCTTTGAAAAAGGGGGAGTGATGGATACCTATCGCATCGCCTCCTTTTTACGCCGGGACGGAAGTTTGTTCCGATATGGCGAAGATGTGGAATTACCGGGCTACAGCTATTTTTACGGCAAGCTTTTGGAGTGGATGAAAAATCAGATCAATACGCAAACCGATTTCGGTCCGTTGGAACCTATCGGGGCATATCTTAAAGCGGCAGGATTGCCGCGTAAGGCGATTATCAGTATCGGTGCGACCCGCTATACCCATTTCGGCGAGACCAATTTCCTGAGAGAGGGAGATGAGGTGATCGTCGTCGTGTACGATAATGCCAAATACTGTACCAATCCGATCCTTTCAATGGCAAACCGCGGTGCGCTGCAAGGTGAGGGGATCAGTGCCTTGGTCCAAAAGGTCATCCGTGGTTAAACCCGGACTTTACCGCCACTACAAGGGGAAACATTACGAAGTCATCGGAGAAGCCAAGCATTCGGAAACTTCTGAAACCCTCGTCGTCTACCGTCCTCTATACGGGGAACGGGGATTATGGGTCCGTCCTTTAAAGATGTTTATCGAAGTAATGCCCAATGGAGTGCCGCGATTTGAATATTGCGGAGAAGTAAAATGAGCCGTGGGACAAAACTCTCTTTAGACCTAGGCAGTTCATGGGGTGAGGGATGGAGTATAGAGGAAGAAAAAACCTCTAAAGTCTTAACCCTTCTTGACCCTTCCGCACATCGTCTTGTTTTCCAAAAAGAGAAACGAAAAGGGAAAGTTGTCACCCTTGTCGGCCCTTTCAGCGTGAGTGAAGATGATGGACAAAAAACCCTCTCCACTTTGAAAAAATCACTCGCCTGCGGCGGTGCGTATAAAGAGGGATGGATGGAGTTTCAGGGTGAGATTGCACCCAAAGTGCGCGAAGCACTCGAAAAATTGGGATTTAAGTTCAAAAATCCGAAATAAGTTATAGCTTTGTCGTAAACACGACTTGATTCCGTCCCCGTTCTTTGGCGGCGTAGAGGTTGGTGTCTGCCGTGTGGATCAGTGCATCTTCCCCCATATGGGCCGTCGGAGTGATACAAATACCTCCGATCGAGATACTCAGGATCGGTAAAATCTTGCTTCCGTTGTGCTCTATTTTTAAACTTTCAATATTCGATCGTACCCTCTCCCCCATCATCCGGGCATTTTTACAATCGGAATCGGTGAGGATAATCCCGAACTCTTCCCCTCCCAGACGAAACGGATAATCTCCGGGACGCTGCAAGGTACTTCTCAATACTTTTGCAACGGCTTGCAAGGCGGCATCACCTTGCAGATGGCCATAGGTGTCATTGTACTGTTTGAAAAAGTCGATATCCAGCATCATAAACACAAACGGTTTGTTAGAACGCAGTGCCCGTTTGAACTCCCGCTCGTAAACGATATTAAAATAGCGCCGGTTGAAAAGGGAGGTGAGAGAGTCTGTATAAGATGCTTGCTCAAGCTTGAGATTGAGGTGTTTCAGGGTTTCGGTCGATTCCATCAACTGGTGCTGCTGTAACTCGATTTGGGCAAATATTTTCCAGGCCAGACCCATGACCAGAGCCAAAATCACCCCTAAAAAAAAGATCAATTGTTTGAGGGCATTTTCATATTCGGCTAATAAAATGGAGTGCTCATAGCGTGCGGCCGCATTTTCATACGCGATCAGCTGATGGATCGTATCGTGTATTAATCGGATGTTTTCATCGAGTACGGTCAAGGATAAGGGATGTGTGCGGTCAGGATTATTGATGATCGAGCGCACTTCCCCGAAATAGCGTTCGAGATTTTGTATCTGAGTCTCCGTGTAATCGACATAGGCCATCTCTTCGGGGCGTTTTTCATGGGAAAGATAAGAAGTCCAGAGTTGGTTAACCCGTTCGATTCCAAGAGAGATATTGTTGGAAGTCTGTTCATCGCTCAGGAGCTGATTGCTCCATCGGTAGATCGGCGATGCTAAATCATTATTATAGGTTTCGGTGATGGAGTTTAGTTCACTGAGCGGAATGAGGGAGCCGAAGTAAAGAGTATCGATATTGCGCTTAATATTTTGAATATTGAGATAGCCGACGAAACCTACGATAACAAGACCAAACCCTATAATCAGTAACAGATAGAGAAGTTTGGATTTAAGTTTAAGTGATTCCACGGTTTGGTTTAATCTTTTCAAATTGGATATAGAACCTAAGCAACTCCTATACCAAAAGCCATTACAATGAGAAACTTTAAACGGGAGATATGACGATGGCAAAACGAATTATTAAAGATGAACGCATAAAAGCGATTGTTCATAATATTGCCGAAGATTTCCGGTTTTCCCATGAAACGGGAGATTATGCACTATTATTTTACAAAGCTGATACGGAAGGCGCCGTCCGAGGGGCCGACATTGACGCAATGATCGAGTACCTTTCGACGGGGCTGACGGAGCTGCAAGACAATATTCAGTGGAGACGGGAGTTTTTGAGCGAGAATCCGGGAATCGATGAGATGCGGATGCTGGAAAATCTCGGTGTTATTGAAAAAGAGTACATTGATTTACTGGAGTTTTTACGTTAATATCCAGTAGAGGCCGTAACCGGCCCCTGCAGCAATCAGAGCGATAACCGCAAAAAGAAAACGCAGTGGTTACAGTTTGGATTTATAGGGTTCCAGCGGGATTTTTTTACGAATCACGTATTGGATCCCCCCTTGCAAATCGACGACATGATAACCGAGCTGTTTTCCTAAAAAAGTGCCAACGACCTGCGAACGGCTTCCGCTGTTACAGATAAGAGCGAATTTTTCATTCTTTTTAACGACTTTGTTCAACTCTCCCAAAAAGGCTTCGGTGTTATAGTTCCCCTGTTCATCAAAGAACATAATCGGGATAGAACCTTTGATGATTCCTGTTGTTTTCCACTCACCGGGAGTACGGATATCAATAATCTTGATTTTGGAGTCGATCAGCTTCTGATCAACCGGTTGGCGAACGTAATCGGCCATCAGTGTCGAGGCAAATAATAAAAGAGCTAACAGGGTGATACGCATTCTAAATCCTCTAAAGGGTATAATGGCGGTATTGTATCGATGAATAATTAACATGAGGTTTTATGGGCGAATCTAAAACAGAAAATTCAAAACGGCTCCGGTATATTCGGCTGTTGGGCCGATTTATTAATGGGATACTTTCGTATTTGGCGAAAAGCGAGAATCCGACCAAAGAGCAGTATGACCAAAAAGTAGATATGAACTTTCGGTTTCTGGAAAAAAATGAAGCGGTCAAACTGTATAAAGATGAGTACATGGTACTCGAAGCATTAGGGCAGAAAATTCTCGACTTCCGTGCCAGTGACGAGAGTATTGAGACGATCAAAGAAGAACTTTTTTACGCCCAAAATCAGCTGGAAAAACGGATCAATGCCCGTACCTATAAAAAATCAAAACACGACAACCATGCACGAGACGGATGGGATTAAAGTATCCCCAAATGTTCCAATAATATTTTACATCCCAACCCGATCAGCATAATCCCGCCCAGCATCTCTGCTTTGCTCTCCAGCAATGACCCAAGTTTTTTCCCGACATAGACTGCCGCGATACACAGGACAAATGTCACAATACCGATGACCCCTGCCGCACTGAATATATCGGTTTGCAAAAAGGCAAAGGTCACACCGATAGCCATAGCATCGATACTGGTAGCAACGGCAAGGGAGATGAGGGTTTTATTCGAGAGATCCGTTACCTCTTCGTCAAACTCATTTTTATAGGCTTCATAGAGCATTTTACTCCCAAGCCCTACGAGGAGACCAAAAGCGATCCAGTGATCGAATGCCTGGACATAGTCGGCAAAACTGATTCCGATGAAATAGCCTGCGATCGGCATGGCCGCTTGGAAAAACCCAAACATAGCAGAAACAAAAAGAGCTCGGGAGAAGAGCAGATCTTTGTATTTAGAACCGATGGCAATCGAGACGGCAACGGAGTCCATTGCGAGTGCGACGGCAAGAAGAAGTATTTCCATCATAATATCCACAAATAAAGTGTGGAATTATAGCGTGCTTATCAGTTTTGAAGATACTTGGTGCAAGGGATATTTAAAACGACCCCCTCAGGCATAGCGCTTTGCATAATTTTCCCATTATTGTGGATAAGAATATATCCAATTTTCAAAGATTCTAACAGCTTGATCGCTGTAGTCGATTCCATCACGGAAACGGCTGTTGCAAGAGCGTCGATACGGGTATTGTCATGGGTGTCGATAAGTGTTATTGACGCATAGCGCTGTTCTGAGGTTCCTGTTTTCGGGTCGAGGAGATGATTATGTTTCGTATTTTTAATGTACCGTTCATAATTGCCGCTGGTGCTGATGGCGACGCGTTTCAAAGAAGAATGGAGCGTCGCTATGGAACCGTTTGGATGGAACGGGTCTTGAATGTCAACTTCGCATCCGCCTAAACAGCCGATATCCCCGGATGCCGCAACGACCGCATTATCGATACCGGCATTTTCTAGCATCTCGATTGACAAATCAACGGCATACCCCTTGCCGATTCCGCCCAGATCAATCATCGTTCCGGGAAGAAGGTTTACATGATTTTTTTCTAAAATCATCCGTTCTGCCCCCACAAATTTTTCCAGCTTTTTTAGCTCTTCGGGACTGGGAATGTGCTCATCCTGATAGCCGAAACGGTATCCTCTATGGGAAAAGGAGCCAACGGTTATATCAAATGCTCCGCCGCTAAGATGATACATTTCCAGGGAACGTTCCAAGATCTTTTGAGTAACGGGAGAAACATTCCCTTCTGATTTTTGATTGAGTTGTGAGATTTCAGAATCGCTTTTGTAGGTTGAGAGGCGCTGATCCAACATTTTAAAAAGGGCAAAAATAGCATTGCTGCGATTATCATCCTCCATTTTGACACTGATGAAGGTGCCCATATGAATCTGGGTACGTTCATTCGCTTCCAACAAGGTTAGCGAGAGTAAAAGGATCAAGAGTGCTTTCATGCTGAAAGTGTAGCAAGTTATAGGTTCAAATAAGTAAACGATAATTATTTTCATTATTAATTTGTAATTCAGCTTGATCCACCTATACTTACGGAATCAATAATCAAAATCAAAAAGGAAGTCCAATGAAATCTCTCGTTATCAGTGCAGTTGCTGCAATGGCTTTATCGACCGGAGTAAGTGCAGATGAAATCAGTGAGCTTAAGAGTCAGCTCAAAATCCTCAGTGAGCGTCTTTCGATGTTGGAGGAAAATGGAAAAAAACAGGTAGAACAAACAGAAGCGTTGACCGGCGAATTGATTAACATCCAAAACGCAACATCTTTCAGCAGTATCGATATGACTAAAACAGAAGCTGGGCTTGGAGCGGCGGCATCAAAAGTCTACTATTCCAAAAACCCTCTCTCTATCGGTGGATACGGTGAAATGTTCTATACACACCAAAGAAATACAGGTACGGATGAAACCGAAGTTTATCGCTTTGTCCCCTATATCGGGTATAAATTCAGTGATAATATCATCTTGAATTCTGAAATTGAATTTGAGCATGGCGGCCAGGAAATTGCTGTTGAACAGCTCTATTTGGACTTTTTGGTGGATCCTTCGTTTAATATCCGTTTAGGACACCAAGTCGTTCCGATGGGTCTTGTTAATCTTAATCATGAGCCGGTTTTATTTAATACCGTAGCCCGTCCGGATGTTGAAAGATATCTAATCCCTTCGACATGGCATGAAACCGGGGTAAGCGTATACGGTAAAACAGACAGCTTTAACTATTCAGCCGGAGCGATTGTTGCTTTGGATATGGGTCTTGCAAATCATGATGGCCAACCTGAAGCGGGTACTTTCGGAAAAAATTGGATTCGTGATGCACGGCGCGGCGGGAATGGGTCCAATAGCGAAACTTCCAATCTGGGAATTGTCGCACGTTTGGATTACACCGGCATCAACGGATTGCTTTTGGGTGCAAGTGTCTATACCGGTAAAGCCGGCCCCTCTACCAATGGCTTAGAAGAAGGGAGAATGACGATAGCCGATGTACATGCTCAGTATCAATCCGATGGCTTTAAAATCAAAGGGCTGTATACTCAATCGCACCTGAGTCATGCTGATTCTTATTTGGGCGATCACCAAGGTGTCATTGCTACCGAGCATGCGGAATCGGCACGTGGCGGTTACATTAATATGGAGTATAATGTTTTACCGTTTTTTGCATCTTCAAATACCCGTTTGCCGATCTTTTTTCAATATGAAAACTATAATCTGGCAACATCGATTACCGATGGAACTTCGTTTGGAAATACCGAAAGCTTTACGTACGGCTTAAATTATTTCCCTCATGAACAAGTGGTTCTCAAAGGGGAATATAAGCTAAGACATAATAATAATGGTGTTGATACCAACGATAATGAAGGGATTTATTCTTTCGGATTAGGATTTATATTTTGATGAAAATACTCGTGTATCTACTATGCATGATGACTGCAGGTTTCGCCCAGGTATTGGGTGATCCGCTCAGTTTGGCTCAGCATACTTTTAATGCTAAAAGTGTTAATGTACAAAACGTAATTCTCAGTGATACCCAAGCAATACAACTCTCCAAAGCATCGCAACAGAAAATCGATTCTAAAATTTATCGTATTTATGTTGCTAAAAATGAGATGAAAATTCTGGGGTACGGGGTGTTGATGAATAAAAAAGTGCGTACTAAAACGGCCATCGCCCTTTATCTCATCGATACCGAAGGTAAAATAAAATCAATCGAAATCGTTGCCTTTAATGAGCCTATGGAATATCTTCCGACTGCGAACTGGCTGCAGGTTTTTGACAATAAAAGTGCTGCAGACACTTTGCATCTCAATCAAGACATTCCTACAACAACCGGGGCTACTTTGTCAGCCAGAGCTATTACGGACGGGGCTCGTGAGGCCTTGTTTTTGCTAAAGATCCTAAAGCTTTGAATCATGAAATTTATTGCCTCTAAAAAACTTTCCGATAATACGCTTTTACGATCCATCATTCTGTGGATGTTGGTTGCTTTTATGTTCGCCGCAGGGCTTAGCGTCACAGCAAAAGTGATTGAATACGGTATGACGCCTGCACAATGGATCAACACGGTATTCGGCAATGCCGAAGAGTTTACGGATCCATTGAGCATGAATGATTTGTTGTTAAGTGTTCATACCGATCTTTTCGGTCTTATGCTGATGTTTATCCTTGTCGCTTCTGTTTATGCCAGAACATCACGGCGAATGGGGGTCAAAATGGCTTTTTTCACCCTCTCACTCGTAAGTTTACTCTTTTATCCGGCAGCATTGCTCTCCTCATTCTTGATCGGAGCGACGGCGGTATCTGTTGCTTTCGGATCCTTTTTTCTTTTTCATTTGCTCATCGTAGTAAGCTCCATAGACCTGATTCTTTTACTGATACGAAGAAAATTCTAATGAATCAGCGGCTTCTTCTCTTTTTAGCGCTTGTTTTTGTCTCTTTGGTTATTCTGCAAGCGGCAACCGGAGCGGTCGTATTCGGACAGCTGGTCGGGTTGACTCCGGATACCGTCTTGAAATACTATGCGGATAAATCTTTGCACGGTCTGCTTGAAGTCACGCTTCCGCATACGCTGTTTATAGCGATCGCTTTGATGGCTTCGCTCCATTTTTTGGCATTTATCCAGGCAATACCTTTAAAAGAGAAACAACGGATGATCTATCTGTTATTTGTACTCTTTGCGTTTGATCAATCCAGTCCGATACTGATTGCACAAGGGTTCAGTCTATTTGCCTATGTCAAAATAGGGGCCTTTTTTGGTTTTGAAATTGCCTTGTGCTGGATGTGGATGATGATCTTTCGATCTATTTTTATTCGGCAATACAGAGACTAAGGAATACGGATCAGGTGTTCTTTCACGTCGCTGAGGCGGACAAAGCTAAATCCTTCTTGGCGTAAAGCGGTTATCGCTTCGATTACCCCTTCGCGGGTTCCGCTTTCGGGATGATTCATATGGGCGATGATAATATCTCCGCTATGGGCACTTTTGATCTGTTGGGCTACTTTGGGAGCGCTAAAAGTGGCACCCGCGTCGGCTAAAACCGAAAAACCTCCGATCTCCACCCCGCTGCTGCGGGCAATGTTGACGGCGACTTCATCGTAATAAGCGGTTCCTGAGCGGAAAAATGCGGGATGTTTCCCGGTAAGTCCATAGATTTTTTCACTGTTTCCTCCGATTTCTTGGAGAACTTCTTCTTTCGTGGCGGTTCCGCTGATATTGTAGATACTGTTGCCATTAACCGACAGCGGCTTGTGTGCGGTTCCGTGATTTGCGATCTCAAACAAAGGATTGGCTGCCAAGCGTACAAAGATTTCGGGATTGCTGTCGATCCAGCGGGCATTGATGAAAAGGGTTGCCGGTATATTGTTTTCTATCAGAAAATCGATCAGCCCCGCATCGTACTGGCTGCTGCGGGGATTTCCTCCGCATGCATCAAAAGTGAGGGCAATCTCTTTTTTATCGGACTGGAACTTGGTCGTGACTCCCGTCACGTTTTCTCCCCATTGGAGCGGAGCCGTCAAATCCGTTCCCATAAGAAGTGTTGTCATGAAAAGAGAGAGGCTGAATCTGAGAAGCATAAGGCAATCCTTGTTTATTTAATTGAATTTTAGCATAGAGGATAAAACTTCTTTTTAATATAATGTCAGTTATTGAAAAACAGTTATTAAAATATGTTGTTTATCATCGAAGGAGAATAAGTGAAAGTTTATAATGCATTGATCGGAAGTTTACTGATAGCATCAAGCGTATATGGCAATGATAGCCCCAGCAGTGAATTCAGCCATTTTGCCGGCGGTATTGTCATGGCCGGCGGTATTACTGCCATTGTGGACCAATATTATCCGGAGTACCGCGCTGAGCGGGGAATGCTCGGTTTCGAAATCAGTTCTTTAGCCATTATCGCGG
Source organism: Sulfuricurvum sp. (assembly GCF_049277495.1). GTDB lineage: Bacteria > Campylobacterota > Campylobacteria > Campylobacterales > Sulfurimonadaceae > Sulfuricurvum. Next base: position 60,449 of record NZ_JBASYM010000066.1, read on the forward strand.
AACAGAGTGTTGAATTCGCTCTCCACGGGAATGCAAAGGGACAGATGTTGGATGCTGCTTATCATATCGCCGGTTCGGCATTGGGTGCTTATGTAACGGATCAATATATTTTAGCACCTGTCATTCAAGACTCGGCTTCAGAAGGCAAGTATATCGGGTTAGCGCTTCGGCACTCTTTTTAATAAAGAGCCCTAGGGCTGAGAAAAAACTATGCTAACAGGATCTCTACGCGGTTGCGTCCTTTCTTTTTTGCCCGGTAGAGGGCATCATCTACCCTTTTCAAAAGTGTCTTGATATCGTCGTCCGGCTTATAGGTTGTGACTCCGAAGCTTACCGTCAGTTTTCCGACATGGTTGAAGACATGGCTGGTGATCTCCTGACGAAGTTTCTCCGCAGCATTTGCCGCTGCCGTCACATCCGATTGCAGCATTAAAATCATAAACTCCTCGCCGCCCCACCTCGCCATAATATCAACGGAACGCATATGTTTTTTGACGACGGTGGTAAGTGTTCGCAGAACATCATCTCCCACATCATGTCCAAAGGTATCATTGACCCGTTTGAAATAATCAATATCGTACATTATGAGTGACAGCGGCGTTCCATATCTTTTGGCACGTTCGATTTCTAATCCGAGCTGATTATTAAACTCTCTGCGATTGGCGATACCGGTGAGGCTGTCCGTGGTTGCCAGAAGTCTGATTTCCTCATCGGCTCGTATGCGTGCCGTAATATCATGTTCTGTTCCGAAATAACCGTGAAAAATTCCCTCAGTGTCAATTAAAGGTACTCCGTTGGTTTCCAGAATGACTTTATGCCCGTCTTTATGCAAATTCACATTTTTGAGAAAAGAAAAAGCTCTTTGTTCATGGATGATCTGTTGAAAAATTGCGGCTACGCGTTTAGCTTCCTCGGGGGGCATGAAATCGAAAGGGGTTTTTCCATAAACTTCCTGAGGCGTATATCCTAAGAGATCATAGACCTGTTCTCCGGTATAAGTATAAGTGCCATGTTCGTCGACTTGCCATACCAAGTCAGTCGTCAGTTCGGTAATATTACGGAACCGCTGCTCACTTTCTTGCAATCTCAGTTCCATTTGTTTACGCTCGGTAATGTCCTGCCACATTCCAGCAATATAATTTTTTTCCCCGTTTTCTGGGTGTATCAGGCGCAGAGAATTTTGTGCCCATATATAAATACCGTCGGCATTCAGCCAGCGGTATTCGAATGAACGGGTTTCATTTTGAACCAAATGATGGAGTGCACCCAAAATGTTTTCAATATCGTCAGGGTGGATATGTGAAAACCATAAATCTGAATTTTCTATGAAATCTTTGGCATCGTAACCTGTAAAGGAGACGACGTTCGGGGACATATAGGTTACGACAAAATCGCTTTCCGCTTCGCAGAGATAAACGGCGATAGGAAGAGAATCGAGTATGAATGCCAACTCATTCTTAGGCTTATTGCATTCCTCAAAATTCTCTTCTTTCTCCTGAATCATTTCTTTTCTTTGTGATGCAGAATAATCGCAGAGGATAAAAAAAGTGCTGATGATGTTTGTACTCTTCTCATCATTGATGGCATCCTATTTATTAGAATCATTCATGATACTCTTAAACCCCGAGAGTCTGAACACCCAACGGTTCTGGTTTTAAAGAAGGGTTTAACGCCCGCCTTTTCCACCGCCCATGCCGCCACCCATACCAGAGCCGCCGCCCATTCCGCCAGCATTATTCATCTTTTTTTGCGGAGCGTTTTCGGGACGGTTCATAAATTTTTGCTTTTGCTCTTGAGTCATTGTCTGATAACGGCTTTGCAGTTCATTATGCAGCTGCTCACGTTCTCTTTGCTGCATCATGGTTCCCCGTTTTTCCAAAAGCTGATCCGTACTCATATTCCGAAAGGTATTTCGGATTTCATTTTGTGTACGCTCACGCTCTTGCTGCATACTTTGTTGGGTTGTCTGGACACCTGAATCTGCTGCTTGTACAACTGACAATACGGATAAAACAGCGACTGTTGATATGAATGTAGTGAATGTTTTCATGGAAATTCTCCTAGTGTAGAGGGAGAAACGAATGAAGCATTGCACTTCATCTCGTTTCTAATCAAAGGATATACCTTAGTGGACTTTTACCGCCGAAGTTTTATTCGTCGTGAGCAGTTTGGATGGCCAGACGGATAGATTCGGCTGCTGCTGCCATTTCTGCATCGGTTGCTTGAACACCCGTAGACGGATTGACCGGATTTTGAACTCCTAAGATAATGTTCATTGCAGTGACGGTATCTGTAGTGACAATTTTTGTCTTATCCGATGCACTTGCTAAAAAGATAGCTGCCTGTACAAAAGCCGAACCGCCTCCGATCGCAGGGATAGAACCGTCTCTTAGAAGTGCTTGATAGAGCGCAAGACTTTGAGTCGGTGAATCAACACGTACAATCGATGTCGTATTGCTTGCATAGATAGCATCTGCCGCTTCTGTTAGCGTTTTCAGATACAAAGACCAGTCTGTAACAGTATTAAGGGCTTCTGCTAATGCTTGATCGCGAACATGCTGAGGTGCGCGTGCAACATTTAAACGGCCATAATCACCTTCAGGGATCCCTTCCGATGCCCATACCGGTTTACCGCCGTCTCTGCCGCCTGAGCCATATTTTGGCCCTTTTCCTTCACTTGTTTCATCCGGCTCCCCCTGACCTTTGAAAACAGAGCTGTCTTTCCCATGACCTTCAGAACCTTTTCCTGCATGTCCTTTTTCTGAACCGCCTTTTGTTCCTTTATGTCCGGTTGAACCTTCATGACTTTCTTCTGCAAACGCATTGGTTGCAAAACCATTAAAGTGCATAGATGCCGGCATAATTAATGCGGCGGCTACTACAAAACTACCTGCCGTGAAAACTTTCGTAATGAAAGATGATTGTGTTGCCATTGACAACTCCTTTGATGTAGATTTATTCTTAAATTCTACAACCGGCGTATGAGATTCTTATGAGGTTTTTTTTATTTTTTTTTATTTTTTTTGAAAACGATTACGTCTTTTGTGAAGTGAAAGAGGGGAGAAAAAGTTAAGTGCACAATAGGATTTCAAAACGCATTAAGCGTTTTGAAAAGCGTTAGAAGTGGTAGCCCAAGCCAAAGCGGAACATGCTCTCGTCATTATCGTACGTTACGACATCGGGAGATGCTGATCCTGTTGTAAAGCTATAAGCGTCATAGTTGGTATAACTGTAATCCATGCGCATAAAGAGGGATTTGTTGAATGGGACTTCGGTACCGAGTCCGACGCGGCTTCCCATAACGGTATTGTCCTGATCGACCCAGTTGTTACCGCCTGCGCTTCCTTTAAAATACTCAGAATTAAACTTGGTCTCGACACGGCCGATGCGTCCATAAACCATCGAACCGTTTTTCAGCACATATCCCAATCGGAGACTTTCACCGAATCCGCCTTTTTTGTGGACGTAATAATCACGCCCGCCTGTTGCACCGGGTGTTTGGCGGTCATGATGCCATCCGAATGTACTTGCTTCGGCTTCGAGTTCTGCACCGAGATACCACTGTCCGAACGTTTGACCATACCCGAGGAATGCACCGCCGGTAAATCCGTCTTGCCCAAAATCGGCATTGAGAATGGTTCCGTCACCGTGAAGAGAATGGATTTCGCTGTTGAGCGGCCCATGTCCTATCATCGCGCCGACATAGAGTCCATCGAGATAAACCGGATCGATTGAAACGGTTTTATCGGCGGTATCGCTGCCGCCGAAATTCCATCCGAGACCGAGTTTAAAGGTGCCGCCCGTGATGTCGGCAGAATCATTGCGGAGAATGGTCCCTACATCGTTGGCAACCGGTATAGAGTAGGTTTTATAATTTGTATACGCATAATCCATGCGCATAAAGAGGTTGTCTCCCATTGGAATATCGGTACCCAGTCCGAGACGGAAACCATCCATCGTTTTGTCTTGGTCTACCGTATAAACGACACCGTCGACAGACGTTCCGGATTCATCAACGGCTTGGATATAGTTGTTGAACTTGGTACGTGCCCAACCTAAACGGCCATATAATAATGCCCCGTTATCGAGCATATATCCCGGACGAACGGAGAGAGAAAATCCGTTGTTCTGAGCGATAGTAAAGAGTGTATCTCCGATATGATCATGGGAGAGTTCGGTGTTGCTGTGATCAAATTCCGCTTCTGCCCCGAAATAGAAATGTTTGTCGAGCATCTGCCCATACCCTGCAAAGAGACCGGAGATGATCCCTGTTTCGGCAAACTCGCCATTGTCGTAATTGAGAGGATTCCCGGTCCAAGGATCGCGCAGTCCGGCGGTCGCCGCATTCAGACTGTTGACTCCCAAGGTTGCTCCGGCATAAAAGCCGGTGAGGGTATTTCTAAACGGCTCAGCAAATAATGACCAGCTAGGATAGGTAAATGTCGGTGTTGCAGGCTGTGCCCGTGTTCCAAAATCCGTTCCGAGGGTTACGTAGATGAGATTATTATCATAGTCTGCATAGTTGACGGGAGCAATGTAATCCGGGCTTTGTGACATAGCGGTTGAGGTACGTTTGCGGTATTGATAATTGGCCGCCGTATAAACGGCATTGGAGAGATAATATTTTGCTCCGACGCCTGCTCCGGTATAGATATCGGTTCGATCGATATCATTGTATTTGCTCCATTGGCGTGTCAGTGATGCGTTGAGTGAAAGATCGCGAGAGAGATTATGGTTGACTCTTCCGGTTAAAGCGGTGTTGATAAATCCGGATGAATTGAGTACCGTTGTCTCTTCCAGCGAACGGGAAAGATCAAGTGACAGGGTTGTCCATGGGGCGGTTTTGTATTTGACGTTCAGGCCGTAATCGGTTGCGTCAACATTGTCGAAGAGGGGGTCATCATAATAATGGCGGATGCGACCGATATAGGCTTCGCCCGAGAGAATATCGGAGGGTTTATAGGACATTCCTACTGCGGCGTTATAGCCGCTTGAATTGCGATTGTTACGCAGCGGATCAGTGGTGTCGTACTGTCTGTGGTCATTTGCCCCTTGAACAAATAGTTTTACGGTATCGGATGCAGTGTAGGTCACGCGCCCTCCAACCAAGGACTCTTTGCGGTCACGGTAGTCATTGGAATAGGTGCCGCCCCCGACGAGAGGAGTATCTTCGAAATTCAGTTTGGTCGCCGAAGCTCCCAACCGTACGGCTAGGCGGTCTGTGAGGGCATGATAGATACCGATGTTTCCGCTGAGATCCGTATAGCGGGTCGGATTTGCCAATGCCGATGTCTGCTCGACTTCAAGGGCATCGGGAGAGGAACGGTCTTCATGATTACGCGAAAGATGTACGCCGCCGTATACATTGGTGGATGAGGTCAGATCAATGCGCCCCTTCCCATATACCCATGAATCATTCGTATTCTCCGTTGTAAAACGGTGATACCGGTTCAGGTCAACTCCGCTTCCTAATTCTAAGTAATGGCGGTCAAAGTTGGATTTCATACGTATTTCCGGAGTGGTTGTCAAAAGTACATCCGACACTTCATTTTTACGGGAGGCATAGATGTTGTCATCATACATCACGGTAGCGGATAACTCCGGAAAAAGGAGAAAGCTTCCCCATGGGATTCCTCCCTTGGCATCTTCCTTCTGAACACCGTGCTGAACTTCCTGAACAGGATTTTCAGGTCTTGGGGGGGTAAGTGCCGGAACGATACCGCTTTGGACGGCGGTACCTGCTTGACTGCCTTGCTGTGCTTGACTTTTTGTCTGTTCACTTGGGGCTGCTATCGAATTTGTCGCTAAAAGAAGCGCCGCAGCGATAGAAATATTATAACTCATAGTAGCAATGGATCGGGTCATTTAGAATCCTTGATAATTATTCGAAGATAATTCTATTAATGCTAAATGAGATTTTTATGATATTAATTAGGAAAGAAAAAAAATGTTTAATGTTAGTTTGAATTCATTTTATAACCGATAGAACTGACATTTGTGAAAAGTTCTCTATAGGTTTTTTTCCGAATACTGCGTACCAGAGTGCGCAGAGCATCCATACTCATGGACGAGCCTTGCCATACGTAGTTTTCTATTGTTTCATAGGGTATGATCTTCCCTTTGTTTTGTAAATAAAGTTCTAGGAGAAGAGACTCTTTTTTCGATAATTGTATGGAATCTTTTTGGGGTCTATTAATTATTTTGTTGATCGGGTCATAGCCCAAATGATTGGATAAATTCTGAGGAATTGGTGACTGCTCAAGAATTCTTTTTAGGGATATTTTAAGAGCCTCTTCTAACTCATGCTTGCGGATCGGCTTTGTTAAATAACGGGTGATTTCCAGATTGATCGTTTCGAACAAAATTTCTTTACCTGCATGTGAAGCCGCGATGATTACGGGTATTTGGGCATCTTTTTGCCGGAGATGGCGGAGCGGCTCCAGACCGTTTTTATCAAGTGTATGATAATCAATCAATGCCAAATCCACGTGTTTTGTTTGTAAAAGCGCGCATGCGGTATCCGGTGAATCGGCATTTAAAATATTGAATCCGCTTTTGCGCACCAGTGGAATGTTTTTTTGGTGGCTGTTCTTGTCATCGTACATATATAAAAGGGTCATTTCATTGATCTTTATCATTGCCGGACATTCTCTTTTGAACAAAATTCATTGAGTTATTTTATTGTTCAGAAATTATATTTTTATGAGAACCTCTGAGAAATTCAGCAGGAATTGCTGTTGAATTTGAAGAAACGCTACAGATGCATTTTATATCCGATACCGTTGTTGTTCTCAACAATATCCTTATACGTTTTTTTACGAAGGGTATGGACCAGTGTACGGAGCGCATCCATACTCATAAAAGCCTCTTGCCAAACGAATATCGCTATGACATCATAGGGGATGATCTGATTTTTATTTTTTATGAGCAGTTCGAGAAACAGGTACTCTTTTTTGGATAATTGATGGTTCGTCCCATCCGGATGATTAACGATTTTATTGATCGGATCATAACTATATCCATGATTAAGACGGGTAAACGTCAACGGATGGCAGTTGAGCGCTTTTTTGACAGCAGCCTGAAGTGCTTTGAGGAGATCTTCTTCCCCGCAAGGTCTGATCAGATAGCGTGTAATATCGAGATTGATGGCTTCTAAGAGGGTATTTTCATCTGCATGATCCGTTGTGATGATCACGGGAGTCAGTACATCTTTTTCACGAAGACAGCGGATGAATTCTATTCCGCTGTTATTAGCCAGCTGCTGATCAATCAGAAGAATATCGACTTCATTGAGTCTAAAGAGGTCACATCCGTTACCGGTATTATCCGTTTCTAAAATATGCAATCCATTCTCACGCATAAGCTGCGTCTCTTTTTTTCGGATTGAAGGATCTTGCTCAATATAGAGAACGGTCAAATTTTGTGAGGTAAACATACTTGATACCATTTGTCCTCTATTTCTGATAGCAAAAAAACTAGCATTGAATAAGATAAAATTGAGAGTTAAGATAGGACATTGAATTTCTCCAGAATTCTTTAATAAATAGATGAATCATTTTAATGAAAAAAAATGAGAAATAAATTGTATGCCAATAGGATAATCAGGCGAATCTTACAAAATTTAAAATGAGAAAAAAATGATAATTATAAATTAAGACAGGGAATAGTGACGGCTGCTAAATATTGATTTTATAGCCGATCGCATTGTTGTTGGTGATAATGTCAGGGTAGGTTTTTTTCCGGACAGCACGTATTAAAGTACGCAATGCATCAATGCTCATGGTGGAGTTTTCCCAAAGCGTAGACTCAATCATTTTATATGGGACGATTTTACGATTGTTTTCTAAAAGAAGTTCGAGAAGCTGGTACTCTTTTTGGGTCAACTGCGCCGTTGTTCCGTCCGGGCGGTTTACCGATTTGTTAATCTTGTCGTAGCTGAATCCGTGATGTAAATTGACGAAAGTCTTTTTATCGCCGATAGGGATCTTTTTGATCGTTGACTCAAGCGCATCCATTAACTTAAAAGTATCAATCGGTTTGATTAAACACCGGCTGATGTCAAGATTGATGGCTTCGAGTAAAATCTCCTGATCATTCTTGTCCGTTGTGATAATTACGGGAATCGAAATCTCCATATAGCGAAGCTGGCGGATAAAATCCAGCCCGTTTTCCCCCGGCAGAGGAAGGTCAAGAATGATGATGTCAAACTGATGAATCTGATAGAACTCATATGCTCTTGCCGTATTGTCCGCAGTCAGGACGTGCAGTCCGTTTTTACGCATAAAAGCAGCCTCGATCTCTCGAAGCTGAAAATCGTGATTGATATATAGAAGGGAGATATTCTGATATGTAAACATATGTATCTCTCTCCCTTTTGTTACTGTTTTTTGGATGTTATTCAATAGTTTTTTATAAATTTTAGCCTTGCATCCATTATTGGAATTGTGTACAAAGCAAATATTGTTAATCATAACAACTTATAATAAGGATATAATAATAATTACATGAGTTTTAAATGATATTATTTTGTTGTGCGGAAAAAAGGCGATTTTTTTTATTGTATAAAATTATAATATAACTGATTAAAATATTATGTGTTATAAGAATTTGTGAAAGTCTTTTGCAAAAGATGGAGTATTGATTATAAATTATATTGATTGATTAATAGATATAATTTTATATCTGATTATTTATAGTGATTCACGCTATACTATAGTTTATTCACCCCCCCCCACTTCTTATTTTAAGAGCTAGAGTATTTTAGAAACGCGGAGAATAGACTTATACGAGGATAATTTTATGCGGAGACTTGAGAACTTAACTCTTTTATACATTGAAAATGATCTTGTATATCGATCAAAAAATAGTGCCTTGCTGCGTAAAAACGGAATGAAAGTTATCGAAACCGATACGACTGTCGGTGCCCGGAATTTATTAAACAATACGGTCGATTTGATTCTGATCGATTTGAATCTGCATAAAAACGACAGAATGGATTTTATACGGTTTCTCCGGGAAAAAGAGGTGGAAATCCCTATTATTATTACCGCCAATTGCAGTGACAAAGAGATATTGCTCGAAGCGATTAATCTGGATACCAGCTACTATTTGATCAAACCTTTTGATGATTCCCAATTACTTATAGCGCTCCAGTTTGCTGCCAGAAAATTATCCAACAACGCATTGCTTCCACATATCGATTTATTGAACGGTTACAGCTATGACTCGATCAACAAATCGGTCAACCGTCCGGACGGTTCAACGGTACAGCTGACCCAAAAAGAATATCTTCTGTTTGACCTTTTTTTGAAGAACAAACGAAAATGCATCACGTACGAAGTCATACGAAATTATATAGGGAACGGAAATGGTATGAGTATCGATGCGTTGCGTACTTTAATACGTGCAATACGGATCAAAACTTATCCGGAACTGATCAGCAACCATAGCGGCCTCGGCTACAGAGTTGATATTTAGGGGGAACAATCCCGATCTTTTCCGAAAATACAACGGCCGTTAAGAATTAATTTACGGATGAGAAAGAAGAGGGCTATGGCGATTAAAATGCCGCTGATTGCTGCATGCGGAATAAGCCCATGGGCATAAAATGAGAACGTGGCCACACAAAAAACGATTGTTAAAAGAAAACACATCAGAATGCAATCATTCTGTTTTTTCTTTGATATAGTCAGCACTTTCGTCAATCTTTTTTGCAGTCCAGTCTTTTGCATCGGATGAGTCTTCTTTTATACCGCTCCATGTGGCAGAACATCCTGTCGAGAATAAGACTAAAGAAATTAATGCCAATAGTGTCGTTTTCATCGTTTTCCTTCTTTTTTTCATCATTTGAAAATTGTATCGCAAGAGTATGAATGAATAGTGGGAAAAATAAGCAAAATTAAAGAGAAAAAGTGTGATTCATATCCCATAAATGAGCTGTTTCTTGTATAATTAGACGTATACAGTATATAAAAATATACTAAATATTTATTTTAGTGTTATTATTTCAGATATATTTTATAAGTCCTTTTGGATTAACTGAATTAAAATCGTTGGATGCATCCGTTTCTATTCACCTGAGTTTCATTTTTTTGATTGGTAGAGTGCTCATGACAAATAAAACAACCTATACAAAAATTGCGGCAAAAATCATCTTTGTCACGATGCTGGTCACTCTTCTCTTCGCGTATGTCTATAGCGAGTATATGAAAAAAGAGGCTATCGCAAACCTTGCGCATATTGATGCTAAAAAAACAAGTATGCTCGTTTTTGAAACCCTTTACTCGGCGATGCAGCGCGGCTGGAATAAAGATGACCTGCGGGAGATCATCGGCCGATTGAACAGCGTTGATGAGAACATGAAGGTGGATGTCTACCGAAGCGAATTAGTGGCGCAGCGTTTCGGAGAAATAGAAAAAGACAAAATCCTCAGAGAGGCAAGCCCCGATATCGCAAAGGCGATGAAAGGCGAGGAGATACTCAATATATCCGATGCTGATTCGATTAAGTATTATTATCCGGTTGTCGCACAAGAGACGTGTCTGAAATGCCATACCAATGTGCACCCCGGAGATATTCTCGGAGTCATCGATGTTTCCTATCCGATTGATGACCTTAAGGTCTCCCTCACCGATATGATCAACTTTTTTATCCTTTTTATCGTTATTTTTTCCCTTATTATTTATATGGCCATCTTTATAGAGCTGAAGCAGTATTTGATCAAGCCTATCAAAAATTTTACCAATGCGATCATCAATATTACCTCGTCGCATGATATGAAAAAACGGGTAGAAGTAAACGATAATATCGAAGAGATCGATTCGATCAAAGACGTCTTTAACAGTATGCTCGATTCCATAGAACATCAATTTTATTTTGACAACCTGACAGGATTGGAAAATAGACGAAGGCTGACGGAGAAACTCGAAGAAGGGCGGAACCTCTTTCTGATGATCATTAATATAGACGGATTCCAGGAGATTAACGACCTTTACGGCGATCAGGCCGGAGATGAGATTTTAAAAGAGTTCGCGCAATTTTTAAAAGAGATCATGCCGGAAAAAGAAGGGCTCTATCGCCTCCATTCCGATGAATTCGCCCATATATGCAGCAGAGGGATGGATATGCATGAGTTTAAGATTTTCGCCTCGATGCTGAGTGAGCAAATTTCACAAAAAAGTTTTGATATCAGCGGAAACAGCGAGGTGAGTCTGAGTGCGACCCTGGGGATATCCTATGGTAAAGATTTATTGTTGGTCAATGCCGATATTGCTCTTAAACTGGCTAAAAAAACAAAGAAGAATTTTTTAATTTATGATGACACGATGGCGATGGTCAAAGAGTATGAGAAAAACTTCGAGTGGACAAAACGTTTAAAAAAAGCGATCGAAGAAGATCGGATCGTACCCGTTTTTCAACCGATAGTAGATACGAAAACACAGCAAGTCGTGAAATATGAAGCGTTGATGCGAATGATTGATAATCAAGGATCTTACATCGCTCCTATCCATTTTCTCGAACTTGCCAAAAAGAACAAACTCTATCATCAGCTGACAAAGATTATGATTGAAAAAACATTCAAACGGTTTGAAAACTTGCCATATTTGGTATCGATCAATATTTCAGTCGAAGATATTTTAAACAAAGAGATCTATAATTTTATTCTCAAAAAATTGGGTGAGAGCGGGATCGGTCAAAAGATAATCTTTGAGATTATCGAATCCGAAGGGATCGAAAATTTCGATCAAGTTTTAGAGTTTATTGAAAGTGTCAAAAAATATGGGGCAAAAATTTCAATCGATGATTTCGGAACAGGGTACTCGAATTTTGAATACCTTATGAAATTAAAAGTCGATTACATCAAAATCGACGGCTCAATGATCAAAAATATCGATACGGACAAAAGTTCTCAGATGATTACCAAAACGATCGTAGATTTTGCAAAAAATATGAATATTCTGACGGTTGCGGAGTTTGTCCATTCGAAAAATGTTGCAGAAAAAGTCAGAGAGCTTGAAGTCGATTATTCGCAAGGATACTATTTCGGAGAACCGGTCGATACGGTTTAATAAACTCCCTTTATGCTTTAAGATTTTTATAGATCAGTTCCAGCAGGTTTGAGAGTTCTTTTCTCTGCTCGCTGCTGGTTCCGCTCAAAGCCTTTTCGGTAACGTTTTCTCCCATTTCAACCAAAGCATCTTTAAGCTTCTTTCCCTCAGGGGTGATCGTGATGAGATAGGCCCGTCGGTCATTCTCTTTTGAGGTTCGCTTGACCAGCCCTTTTTCCTCCAGTTTGTTAAGCATCAACGTAAGATTGGATTGTTCAAAATAGGTGTCTTGCGCCAGTTCTTTTTGGGTCAGGGCATCTTGCTCGCAGAGTCTGATTAAAATAACACGGTGGGCATAGGAAATACCGTAGGGCTTTAGTTCTTTGTCAAATTCATTCTTCAGGGCATTGCGTGCTTTGGCAATAAGAAAAGCGATCGAATTGTCGGATTCAAAACTCATAGAAAACCTTATTGGGAGATTATACTGGTATCAAGAGCATTATCCCCAAACGGGTGCTAATGCTCGGATGGATAAAGAGTGCGGCAGAGATTATGACTTGAATTGTCCGAGTTTGCTTTTCAGACCGTCGGTAAGCCCGTATAAATGCTCCGCCGCGCTTGCGATCTCTTCGACACTTCGCGCATTGCTTGCGGTCAAATCATTGATTTTAGAAATCGATGCAACGAGTTTGACCGAGTCATCTGCAATTTTTATGGAATTGTCCGCATTGCTTGCCACACTTTCGATAGAGTGATTCATGGCGCTGACGGTTTCTACGACAACCTCTTCAACACTTGCGGATACTCCGACCAGACGTTCGATATTTTTGGCATTTACCCCCATTTGTTCGGATGAATCATTAATGGACTGGACAATGATATTAATGGTCGCATTGATTTCCGTGAGACTTTTTTGAGTCCGCTCTGCAAGCTTGCGCACTTCATCAGCGACGACGGCAAATCCTCGTCCGTGTTCGCCCGCACGAGCCGCTTCGATAGCGGCGTTAAGTGCGAGAAGGTTGGTTTGATCCGCAATGTCGCTGATAACGACCAAAATCATTTTGACTTGGGCCGCTTCGCTGCTCATCTCTTCGAGTTTGCTTGCCAGTGCCGTTTCCGATTCACTGGCCAGGCTCACATCTTCTCTTAGTGACTGGATGTCTTTGAGCATCTCATTTAATCTGTCTCCGGCAACCTTGATACCGTTTTTTGTCTCTTCGGAAATAGCGGCAGTGGATTCGATAAAACTTTTAATTTCATGAATCTCATCGATGGTGTCTTGGACAATGTTCATACTCGCCTCGGCATTTTTACCGATTTGCAAACTTGTGGCACTGAGTTCGCTGGAAACCGTTGCATTTTCATCTGCGGCATATTTTGCCTCTTTGATAGTGTGCTCTAGAGCCTCTAAAAGAGTATTAAAGCTGTCAATGATCGTTTTAATTTCATCCTTTTTCGTGTAGACTAATCGGATTTTCAAATCTTTGGTATCGATAAAGTTTTTAATCTTTGTCTCAAGAAAATGGATGGAGTCTCTTACGGAAGACATGACCACATAGCTGATCAGGAAGACAAACGCCAGTGCGAGTACAAAACAGATGGCGAGATAGGTACCGACCGATTTGGATTTGCTTTTACTGAGCTCGACTGCACTGAGGGCGATCTCCTCCAAGCTTTTTTGTAATTCGGTGCCGGTAGCAACGAGTGAGCTTAGATCGATTTTATTTCTTTCCATCACATCCGTAGCGGTAATGACGGGAGCCTTTTCTTCGAAGTCCGCACGGTATTTTTCCGTTAATGCGATGGCCTCGTCACATTTCTTTTTATTGACATCGAGAGAGAGTTTCTCTTTGAGATCGGCGATAGTCTGTTTGTTGCCCTCAAGACTGTTTTGTACTTTTGCCAAGGTATCCTGATTCGGGTTTTTTAAAAACTGATACACCGATATCCGAGTCAGCAAAAAGTCGCTTTCAATGACTTTTGCTTCTGAAGCGCGATCCAGTGCCCTTTCCGCAGCAGCATTGGCGTTACTATAAATAAGGTATGTGACAATAAATACAATTGTCAACGTGAGAGGAATGATAAAAAGCTTTGTCTTGATGGTCAGGTTGTTCACAGGATGCCTTTGAGTGGTTATTCTTTTAGATAATAAGTCATAAATTATTATAATATTATTAATTTTGCTGTTAATATTCGTTTTTGTGTCAATAAAAGATGATTTATACGGGAGCAGCCTTGGATAGAATATAAAAATTAATTATATATGTTGTTTACGGTTTATAAAGAAGAAAAGTGATGATTTGTAAGAGCTTATACCATTCAGAGCAGCGTCCAAATAACGATTAAAGGCGAGAAGGGAGATTTTTATCTCGTTTCATTTCCTCGATTGCGGCATCGATAATCCTTTTTAAGGTAAAAGCGTACTCAAGACCCTGCTGATCTTTGGTTATATCTAAAGTGCCCTGTAATAAAATCCGGTCAAGCCGATTTTCAGCAGTTAAGTTCCCGATTTCAAATACATCAGTCTCATTTTGAAAAGCCATAAACGGTATCGTCATCTTTTTACCCTCACTTCCAAGAAAAATCATTGGCCAATTTATAATATTCTCTCAAAAAATAATAAGTAAATAATGATATGAATAAATAGAGAAATAGAAAATAAGTCAGATTCTAAAGCTTAATGTGATTATAAGTATGTTGCGGAGGGAAAGTGTAGTGGTGACTCCAAGGGGATTTGAACCCCTATGACCAGAATGAAAATCTGAAATCCTAACCATTAGATGATGGAGCCACTGTAAAACAATAAAAAGAAAAAAACATGGTGTCCCGTGATGGATTCGAACCATCGACCCCTTCATTAAAAGTGAAATGCTCTACCAGCTGAGCTAACGGGACATGTTTGTTCCACGACTTTGTGGACGGGAATTATAGCGGCTACAACCTTTTTTGTCAATGGTATTTTGGCAAAAAGTGACAAGATGGCGTAAAATAATCGAAAACAGGTATAAAATGGAAGAGCTTTTTCGTATAAAACGATATTATTGTGGTCAATAATACTCAAAAGGTTTCGGACATGTTGAAAGCAATCGTTATAAGCGTTCTCGTCTGGCTGAGCCTTTCAGCGGCGCCGATCCAAATGGATGAGCAATTTAAACAAGCGGTTGCGGAGATGGGAAATGAGAACAAACTGGTCTTGATGATCTATACCACCGATGACTGTCCTGAATGTGCCTATATGAAGCAAAAAGTATTTCATGACAAAGCGGTCGAGACGTATATGAAACGCAATTTTGTCGTGATCGAGAAAAACGTACACAAAAGCAAACTTCCGGACGGGTATGATTTTTTCGGGATTCCGACGATGTTTTTTATCGATAAAGCGGGGAACAAAAAAGAGACGATAGTGGGAAGCAAACGTTCACAGCCGTTTCTCGTTGAACTCCATCGTATCCGAGGGATCCAATGAGAGGGGTTTTCCTCACACTTTTGGTGGGGGTCTCATTGAGCGGATACGATGCGACGCATCTAAAAAAAGCGTTAGAAGAAAAAGAGTGTATCGGGTGTGATCTTCGCGGAGCTGATCTATCCAAAAACGATTTCAGCGGATGCGATTTTCACGGCAGTGATCTCAGCGGCGCCGATTTGCATGAGAGTCTCTTCGAGATGGGAGATCTAAGCGACAGCAATCTCAGCGGAGCTAATGCGGAAAAAGCCCTTTTTTGGAAAGGGACGATGACCGGGGCTGACCTTTCCCGCATCCATGCTAAGGGAGCCAATTTTAAAGGAACGCATCTAGAGAGAAGTAACCTGAGTTTTGCCGATCTTCGAGCGACGAAAAGCTGGAAAGCTAATTTTACCAACGCTCTTTTGAGGAAAACCGATTTTACGGATGCGGAGCTGGGGGATGCAAAATTTATCCACAATGACTTACGGACAGTAAAATTCACCAAAAGTTTATTGTGGCAAACCCGTTTTAACAATGTCGTAATGACGAAAGCACAATGTATTTTGGCAAAAAAAGAAGAAGCTATTTTAGAGGAAAACGTGACGTGCCGCTAAGAAAGAAGTTGATGCAGCAATAATATTTCAAAGAACCTTCTAGTCCAGAAAAGGTTATAATTAAATTTATGAATGTATGGCTATTTGATTTTCCTTGGGCATGGTTGGCGTTGCCTCCGATTCTGTATTGCCTCTATCGCTGCAAAGTGACACTTTCCGCACGCTATTTCCCCCATCTCCATTTATTCGGAAATGTTGGGAAATGGCGCAATATTGAGTGGATTTTGAAAGCTCTTGCCGTGACATTGATGGTGGGTGCTCTGGCAACTCCGGTGACGGTGGATTTCGCCGATCCGCGAAATCGCAACGGGATTGATATCGTCATCTCCATTGACGGAAGCGGGTCGATGAATGCTTCGGGTTTCGGAAGTGAGGATGAACGGCTCAGCCGATTTGAGATTGTCCAGAAAATTGCCAGTGCTTTCGTGATGAAAAGGCTCGAAGATAATGTCGGGGTCGTCTTATTCGGTGATTTTGCTTTTATCGCATCGCCGGTGACCTATGAAAAAGAGATTGTCAGCCAGATGATCGGTTATCTCAGTGACGGGATGGCGGGACAAAACACGGCTATCGGTGAGGGGATCGCGATGAGTGTCCGGGCACTTCGTGATTCCAAAGCACGGAGCAAAGTGATTATCCTCCTCACCGACGGTGAACATAACAGCGGCTCGATTTCACCGAAAGAGGCAATAGCAATGGTACGGCATGAGCACATCAAACTCTATACCATCGGGATTGGAAAGCCCGGGGAGTTTGATAATGCCCTTTTGGAACAACTTGCATCCGATGGTGGAGGTAAATTTTTTGCGGCAACCAATCAAAAAGAGCTGCAGGCCGTCTATGATTCGATCGATACTCTGGAGCGCTCTTCCATCAAAAGCGAACAGCATACTTTTTTCATCCACTATTATCAGTGGTTTCTGTCCGCTGCACTGATGATTATCATGCTGCTCATGTGGCGCAGGAGAATACGATCATGAGTTTTCTTTCTCCCTATTGGCTGAGCGCACTGCTTGTTGTACCGCTGTATCTGTGGCTTGGACGGCGGAACGGATGGCATTCTCAAATCTGGCTTTTGATTGCCCTCGCGATGCTGATTCTGGCGCTGGCCCGTCCTGTTTTTTCTCAAAAGCCGATCACGGTCGAGCAGGCGGGGTCGGATGTGATCCTTGCCGTCGATCTCTCCTACTCGATGCGTGCTGCGGACATTGTACCCAGCCGTCTGGAAGCAGCGAAAAAATTGTTGCGTGATCTGGTACACAGTGATCAGCGTGACCGTTTCGGAGTCATCGGATTTACCACCAGTTCGATCGTCCTCTCTCCCTTGACCAAGGATACGGAGCTTCTCGAACATCTTTTTAGCGGCTTGGACGAATCGCAGATCATTACCAAAGGGACGGACGTAATGAGTGCATTGGAACTTTCACGAAAGATGTCTCACGCCGCACGTCCGATCGTCATTCTTCTCACCGACGGAGGGGATGAACCGAATTATGCGAAAGAGGCGGATTTCGTCCAGGAGAATGATTTGGCGGTGAGTGTTGTGATGCTGGCTACCCGTGAGGGAAGCACTCTGCCGACAGCGGATGGTTCATCGCTCAAAGATGAGAAAGGGCATATCGTCGTCAGTGCCCGAAATGATGCAATAGAGGCCATTATTAACGAAGGACGGATGATACAGGGGCCGGACATCGGCGCCGTGAGATCGCTGATCGATGCGGCGCGACACGAGGATTTTTCGGGGAGTACGTCGGTGATGCGCTATCGGGAACTTTTTTATTTTCCGCTGGTGATCGCATTGGCCGCTTTTATTGCCGCTTTTACCTCGATAGGGGGGAAACTGTCACGGGCATTGATCCCCTTGGCCGCTCTCATCGGGTTATCGGCGCAGGGGAGCGTTCTGGATTTCGGCTATCTTTATTTAGCGAAAAGCAACTATCATCATGGGGAGTTTGAACGCTCGGCAGAGTTGTATGCCAAGATAGATTCCCCGCAAGCGCGCTATAACCAAGCTTCAGCATTGTATAAAGCGGGCAAGTATCAAGAGTCTTTGGCTCTGTACCGTTCGATCCGCAGCGATGACCCGCGTTTTAAGGCGGATGTTTTTTATAATATGGGCAATTGTCATATACGGCTGCAGGAGTTTGAGGAGGCGAGAGAGGCCTTGCTCAAGTCACTCACACTGCACTATAGCCGGGATGCCGATCAGAATCTTCATGCTATAACAGGGGTGGAGGAGCAGCAAACGCTGAGTGTCCGCAAAGAGAAAAAAGATCAATTCGCACAGGAAGAGAACAAGCCGACCGGCGAATCGAAACCCTCCAAAGCCGGAGGGGGGTCAAATATGAAAAGCGATATGGCTTCCGGCGGCGGCGGGGATGAGGGGAAAAAAGTGCAAAGCGATCCGCGTCTTTCGATGTCACAAGGAAAAGCCCGTCTCAGCTCGCGTCAGTATGAACTGATCAATCAAAGGAGTGTACGTGAAACAAAGCCTTGGTAAACTGATATTGGGTGTGCTGGCCTTATGTGCATCCTCATGGGGCGGGTCTTTTCAGTGGAGTGTATTGGAAGCGCCCAAAGAACTCTATGTTTCCCAAAGCGGGGTTGTCCGGTATGAATGTGCGTTTGATACCAGTGCTGCCGATTATACGATCGAATTTAAGCCTAAAGGCGCTAAAGAGTACGGTGCCAAAATATTAACGCAGCATGATCGGATAAGCAACGGGAAGCGGATTCAGACGTTTGATGTGCTAATCACTCCCAAAGAAGCCGGAACGATTACGGTCAATCTCGACGCTTTGATCCGTCACACGACGTTTGCATCGATTGAGAATGCTACCATCGGGCGGGATAATGTCAAAAAATACGATTTTAACGATGAGAAAGCGATGTTGCCCGCCGTCACGATCACTGCAAAAGCCAATAGTGCGGCACTGACAGGGGATATTGCCTTCAGCGTCAGCGTAGACCGTCAAAGTGTTCGTGCTTATGAACCGGTTCATTTGAGTCTGATGATCAAAGGATCGGGAAATCTCGATCAATTTGTCCCGTATGAACTGAACATCAGCGGAGTAAAAGTCTTTGCAGAGCCGCCTCAAACAACATTGACGGCGTCAACGGACGGCTTTAGCGGGGAAATTCGGCAGGAGTTCGCCCTTGTAGCGGAGAAAAGTTTTATGATTCCGCCGTTATCTCTGAGTGTGATGGATACGACGAAACAGAAAGAAAAAATACTCACTACCGAGATGATTCCGATCGATGTAGGGGAGGGATACGATATCGGCAATTTGCTCGATCCGCCGGATTTGAGCAGCTATGCGACGCTTAAACGGTATGCACTATACGCTGCTTTGATCGGTTTTGGAGTTTTGTTGGGAGAAGGATTTCGCCGTTTGTGGAAACATCGGCCGCGCCGAAAACCAAAGTATTTTTGGGAGAATGCGAAAAATACGAAAGAACTTATTCTCCTTTTGGCATTAAGCGGCGAAAAACACTATGAACCAATCATCACCTCCCTTGAGACCAAAGCGATGAGTTTAAGCGAAGCCAAAAAGAAATTGAGTACACTCACATCAGTAAAAGAGGTAATATAAATGAACAATATTATTAACGCGATACGTGCGGAAGTCTCTAAAGTCGTCGTCGGCCAAGAGAAAATGATTGACGGATTGTTGATCGGGCTATTGTGCGACGGACACGTCCTGATCGAAGGGATTCCGGGCTTGGCCAAAACAACGACGGTCAAAGCCTTGTCCCAAACCTTGGGGCTTGGGTTTAAGCGGGTACAGTTTACTCCGGACCTTCTTCCGAGCGATATTTTGGGTGCTGAGGTTTATGACCCGCAGAACAAT
Source organism: Sulfuricurvum sp. (assembly GCF_049277495.1). Lineage (GTDB taxonomy): Bacteria > Campylobacterota > Campylobacteria > Campylobacterales > Sulfurimonadaceae > Sulfuricurvum. The sequence continues at coordinate 80,406 of NZ_JBASYM010000066.1, forward strand.
GCTTTTAAAATCAAAAAAGGGCCGATTTTTACCAATCTTCTGCTCGCCGATGAGATCAACCGCGCTCCGGCAAAAGTGCAGTCTGCATTGCTCGAAGTGATGCAGGAGCGTCAGGTGACACTGGCGGATGAGAGCTTTAAACTGCCCCCGCCATTTTTGGTTATGGCGACGCAGAACCCGATCGAAAACGAGGGGGTTTATCCCCTTCCCGAAGCGCAGCTGGACCGTTTTATGCTCAAAATTACCGTAGGGTACAACACTGCCGAAGAAGAGCTTGCAATCGCCCGTCGGATCGCCTCTTCTACTGCCGAAACGATCAATGCGGTGATTGATACCGACACCCTGCTGAGTCTCAAAGAATCCGTTAAAAAGATTCATATTGATGAAGAGGTAGAGCGGTATATGATTACCCTCGTGACGGCTACACGTGAACCAGAAAAATTCGGACTTGAATCGTTCAAGCGCTATTTGCAATTCGGTGCCAGCCCCCGTGTAAGCATCGATATGTTCAAAGCGGTACGTGCCGTCGCCTTTTTGCGCGGGAAAGATTTTGTGACTCCCGGCGATATCGCTTCTATCATTAAAGAACTGATGCGTCACCGTATTGTCCTCTCGTATGAGGCGGAGGCTGAGGGGATCGAGATCGACGATTTGATTGAGCAGATCATTAAAGCCGTACCGATTCCGTAATGAAAAACAGCCGTCATATCCTCTTAAAAGCACGACGCCAGATCATCGGTGACCGTATCGGCAACAACCCTTCCATGTTTCGGGGAGAAGGATATGATTTTATCGAACTGCGCGAATATGTAAGCGGGGATGATACCCGTCATATCGACTGGAATATCACGGCAAAGATGCAGCGTCCTTTTGTCAAAGTGTTTCGCGAAGAGCGCGAGCTGAGTGTGGTGACCGTGGCAATGCTCAGCGGCGGTCTGCATTTCGGTCATGAGCAGTTTAAGATCGACACGCTTGCCGAAGCGGTAGCTTTGATCGGGTATTCGGCACTGTCCAACGGCGATTTGTTTACCCATATCAATTTTTCCGAAAACCTCCGGGATGAGGTACGCGCGAGTAAAAAAAGATTTGCGGTGGCCCAGAGTATCGAGACGATTCTGGGGTCAGATCTGCTCCACTACAAAGCCGATTACAATGCAATGGCAGCAACCCTCTACCGCCGGCTGAAACGCCGTTCTCTGATCGTCGTTCTCGGCGATTTTTTCGAGATTCCCGATTTGCGCCTTTTGGCCAAAAAACATGAAGTCGTTGCAATCGTCGTTCGTGACCGCTTTGAGGAAAAACCTTTACCTATGGGGTTTAGTGCGTTGATAGATCCTGAAAGCGGAGCCGTATTGGAGGGAGATTTTAATGCACGGAGTGTACGTAAATACCATGAACGGGTTCGTGAACACGACGCCGCGCTGTTTGAACGGTTTCGCCGAGACGGGATACGAGCGTCAAAATTGTACACGGACACTTCTGCCTCGGTCACACTGCGCCGGCTATTTGAGGGGAGAATATGAGAGTGCAGATGGCGGATATTCCGGTCAATGATATTGCCCCGTTGGCGGAAGTCAATGACTATTCGATTTATCTGTTTGCCGGAGCGGTAACTTCTTTTGTGGTCGTAAGTCTCAGCATTCTTTTTTTTATTCTTAAAAAATGGCGTAATCGCCTCCTCAGCGAACGGCGGCTCGATTACAAGAAATTGGAATCTATCGATTTTTCCGATCCCAAGAAAGCGGCGTATGCCATCAGCACGTTAGGCTATCGATTCGCAGCGGATAACGAACGGACGGAGAAAGCGTATCACAACCTTTTTGAGCGGTTGGCAAAATACAAATATGCACCGAACGTTGAGCCGATCGATCAAGAGACCCTCGGATATTATCGATTGTATCTTGAGATCATCGATGTTTGACGGGGTCTATTTTCAGTTTCCGAAACTCGGGTTTCTACTCTTTTTCTTTTTAGCGTGCGAGGCACTATGTCCTCTTCGTTCCAATCCTCTCTATTTTCCGCGGACGGCCATGTTCGGGGAAGTCGGGGTTAAATCACCGATATGGCTTTGGATCGCCAAATGGGGGATGATCGCTTTTTTAATCGTAGCCCTCATGTCTCCGGTACGCGATCATAAAATACTCCATCACGGAAACGGATGGGACATTCTTCTGATCATCGATCCGGCATTGACCTCCTCCAACATAACAAATCAAATCACCTCTTTTATTGATCAGCGACCGGATGAACGTATCGCGCTGTGGATTCCCGACAACACGATCGTTCCCCTGACGTATGATCATAAGGCCCTGAAATCAATACTTCTTCAAAAGGATAAGGGTAAAGCGACAGCGAAAGTCGATCGTCAAATCAGCCGTTTTTTTGCGACTTCTAACGAGGGAAGAGGGTTGACGGTCATTTTTTCAGAAATGCCGAAGACGTTTGTATATGCTTTGCCGATGGGGATACAAACGTCTGTTATCGCACCGATAAGCGATTCGGACTGGGGGCAAAAACTAAATCATGACTATCCCCCTTATTTCCTCCAAACAACGTATCGCTATTTTGACTATTATTATGTGTATCCGCTTTTTTTGGGATTTTTATCCATGTTGGCCTATCTTTTCGGACGGAACCAAAAGGGGCTTAAATGACCTTTTTGCATCCTGAGTTTTTTTACTGGATGCTCCCCGCAGCAGTTGTGCTGTTTTATTTTTGGCAGACACAAAAACCGATGCACGATACCCCTTTTCGGGAGAGTGTTTTGGAACGGCTGCGTGCGCCGGAGATTACCATGGGACTCAAAAGCCGGAATACGCTTTTTTTCAGTGCAAGCTTATTATTAATCAGTGCCATGGCGCAGCCGGTGATCCTCCAAAAAGATTTGGCGGATGAGGGGAGTGTGGAGGCAGTCATTGCGTTGGACCTCTCGAAAAAAACCATAGAAGAATTTGAAACGGAAAAAATGCATGCGATTGATGCCGTGCATGCCCTTCAGGGGAATAATATCGCCTTGATGGGATACGATGAGGGCTTGTACCGAATCTCCCCTTTCAGTACCGATACCGCGATGATGGTGGAATTAATCAAGGGGTTGCAGCCTGAGGTGATGCAGTATACGGTGAGTAATGTCACATTGCTGGATGCACGGCGGGGGGATGCAGCTGTCCAGGTCATCATCGGTGACCCGATACCGGAGCACAATACACCGCTCTCGACAGTGGAAGAGAAGGCGGAAAAAATTAAATCCGCTCAACGCCTTTATGCGCATTCACCCCTTTTTATGTATCCTCTCGGTTTGGCGATGCTTTTGATCGCAATTGCCCTCTCTTCGATGTCTAAACGGCATAGTGTCCCCCTCCTCAGTGTGCTGGGGATGCTTTGTCTGAACAATACTCCCGCGGTTGCGGGAATTTTGGATTTTCAGGAGCTCAGAGCAGGGTACAGCGCGTATGAAAGAGGCGATTATATCCACAGTGCAACATATTTCAGCCGTTATCAAAAAAAGCACGATTCCCCCGAAATCCGCTATAACCTCGGGAATGTCTATTATAAAGCCGGGAACTATGAAAAAGCATACTATTGGTATGGGCGTGTGTATACGTCCAAGCCTCTTTTAGCTGAGCGAACCGCTTACAATCTCGGGAAAACCTATCAAAAAATTAAAGAGGGTAAGGAGAGAACAGGGGGCAAAGCCGAGGTTTTAGGAGAGCGTTCTCTCCACTTGCCCCTGCAAAAAACACTCAAACAGATAAACGGAAAAAAAAGGACGCGGCTCTATCCGATTTGATTTAGATAAATATCTCATAGAGTTTGTTAGCCCCTTTCATTTCCGAACGGAGTTTGGTGTAATCTTCGTTTTGGAGGGCTGTTTTAAGAATATGCAGCTCGGTTTCAAAAAATTCGACCGCTTCGAGGACATTTGTGCGATTTTGGCGGAAAATATCTTCCCACATTGCCGGAGAACTTTTTGCCAATCGGCTCATTGAACGAAATCCTCCGGCTGCAAGGGCGAGAATATTCTCTTTCTCTTCCTGGGCTAATACCGTATTCGCCAGAGCATACGAGATGATATGGGGCATATGGCTGATGAAAGCGGCATGGCGGTCATGCTGCTCTGCGCCCATCGTATGGACCTGCATTCCGATAGAGCGGAAAATTCGTAAGGCAATGTCACGTTGAGTATGTCCGCTATGCTCTAAATCACAGAGTACGACGACTTTATCGGCGTAAAGCCCTTCTAGCGCGGCATTCGGACCAAACTGTTCTGTTCCCGTCATCGGGTGAGCCGGAATAAAATTCGCGCGGATGGCCGGAGGAACGGCGGCAACGATCGGAGCTTTGGTACTTCCTAGGTCGATCAGGGTTTTATCGGTTCCCTCCAGATCGGTACAGTCATTCAAAAGCGCGATGACTCCATCTACCGGTACCGACAAGAAGATGACGTCACATTCACGTTTGAGCTCATCAAAGGGTACGATAGCCTGCACTAATCCTCGTGAAAGGGCAATTCTTTGATGCTCTTCATTATGGTCGCTTCCGACGATAGAGGTGATAAAAGATATGTGTTTGAGGGCTAACGCCATTGACCCTCCCATTAATCCTAACCCCACTATCCCTATCTTCATCCGTTCCCTTTTTGCAGTAATTGCGCTATTTTAACCCTTTTAAGTTTAATTTACGGAACATTAATTATCTAAGTGATAGAATGGGAGACTATTTTAACGCAATGGAAATTTTGGCTTGAAAACAATTACCCTCTCATTAATCGTGGCAAGTGCGCTGGCGCATGCATCTACACAAAACGTCCAATCGATTCAGTATGATGGCCTGGTCCATATATCCGAGACCGCCGCAAAGCGGCTGAATGAGGTGAAAATCGGTGAACCGTTGGATGCTACGGCAGTCGATAAAACGGTTAAGAACTTCTTTGAGCAAGGTTATTTTGAAGATATCTGGGCAGAAGAGAACGAGGGAAAAGTGACGTTTCATTTCAAAGAGAAACCGATCATCTCCAAAATCGAGCTCAAAGGGTATAAAGAGAACGATGAAGAGGCCAAAAAAACCTTGCTGCAGATCGATAAAGGGGCTTTATACGATGAAAAGCGGCTTGAAGGAGCCAAAAAGCGGATCGTTGACGCTTTGAGCCAAGACGGGAAAATCGATTCGGTTGTTGAGATTGATACGGAAAAACTTGACAACGGCAGTATGCATGTCACGTTTGTTGTTAATGAAGGCCAAGAGATCATTATCAAAAAGCTCCGCTATGCGGGAGTCTTAACGCAAGACAGCGATGAATTCGACAGTACTATTGCCAATAAAGAAGAACAATTTATGGGCTGGATGTGGGGCCGGAACGACGGGAAGATGAAAGTCGCCGAGCTGCAATACGATCCTTTGCGCATTCGTGATTTTTACATGCAGCGCGGTTATCTTGACGCCAAAATCGACGAGCCGTTTGTAGCGGTTGATTTTGACCGTTACGAAGCGCAGATGAGCTACAATATTTTCGAAGGGGATGTCTACCGTGTGAGCGATATCCTTATTTTTCAAGATACCAAGGTCATTGATGATCAAGAGCTGCTGAACGTTATTACTTTGGAAAAAAACAAACCTTTCAACATCAAAACATTTCGGGATGATGCGGATCGCATCAAAACCAAAATTGCCGATTTGGGGTATGCTTACGTACAAGTACAGCCGGATCTGAAAAAAGACAAAGAGGGGAAAAGCGTTGATGTCGTCTACCGTATTATCCCCGGTAAAAAAGTCCATATCCGCAATGTACACATTTCAGGGAACAACCGTACGTTAGACCGTGTCGTTCGACGTGAACTTTTCTTGGCTCCGGGTGACTTATACAGCCTCACCAACCTCAAAGATTCCCGTAACGCCATCGGACGAACCGGCTATTTTGAGAGCAATACGATCGAAGAGAAACGGATTGACGACGAGTCGATGGACCTGATCGTTCAGACCAAAGAAGCACCGACGGGTAATATCCAACTCGGCGGAGGATATGGAAGCTTCGGCGGGATCTTGGTCAGTGTTGCCGTCAGTGACCGCAATATTTTCGGTTCCGGGATTAACGTCGGATTGAACCTTGAAAAATCTCAGCGTACCAGCAACTATTCCTTCAATATCTCCAATCCTCGCCTTAATGACAGCGATTTTAGCGGTAACTTTTCCGTGTATAACAGTTCAACGGAATACGATAGCTATACCACCGATTCCAAAGGGATGAGTATCGGTACCGGGCACCGATTTAACCGCTATGTAAGCGGATACGTCGGCTATAACTATTCACAAAACAGTTACAGCAATCTTGACATCAACACAACGACTCTGGACCCTCGTTACTATGAGAGTTATGCAAAAAGCTCGGCAACCGTTTCGGCAACTTTTGACAATACGGATGATTATTATATCCCGCGCGAAGGGATGGCTATTTCACAGAGTTTTGAAATGGCAGGGCTTGGCGGAGATGCCGATTTCTGGAAAAGCCGTACGAGTTTTGCGGCGTACCAGGGGCTGCAAAAGCTAACGGACTTCGATTTAATCCTTCGATATAAAGCCCGTTACAATTATGCCAGCAGCAGCGGCTACTTACCGTTGGGTGAAAAGTTTTATATGGGGGGGATCGGTTCGGTTCGCGGATACCAAGGGTATTCGATTTCACCGACGGATGGAGTAGATTCCACAGGGAAACCGTATAAAATCGGGGGGACCCAAACATTTTCGAATAACCTCGAGTTCAGTGTCCCTCTCGTACCGGAAGCGCGAATGCGTGCGACGGCATTTGTCGATTACGGGATGATCGGTGAGAAGAGTATGACGGAAATCAAACGGGGAGGCTACGGGGTTTCTTTGGAATGGTTCAGCCCGGTCGGACCGTTACAGCTCGTTTTTGCGAACCCGATCGGCAGCAAATCCGGTGACGATGTCGCCCACTTCGAATTTACGATCGGACAACGATTCTAACAAAGCTTTCATCCCTGAAAATTCGGGGATGGCCTTTATCCTTCCAACTTTTTCAACTACTTCTTAGACATACGCCTTCAAAAGCATCTTTCACAATTCCGACGATACTGCCGTGATGTTTGAGGAAGAGATACTTATTGCTCTTTGAGTATGAGGGTGAGGTTTTCCGGAAGAACGATATTCTTAAGTTGCTCACGAGACAGATAAAGATTTTTTCCGGTAATGACTAATGCCCCCTTATCGTCCAGCTCAGCACTAAGATCGGAAGCATTGATCCGTGAGGCCAGAAGGATGTGTGAGAGCCACAGAAGAGCGCTGAGGGCATCGAGTGTGGCATTATCGGGTAATAAGCTCCCGTAGCTTCCTTTTGGCACAAGAGACGAAGAGGCAGAACCTTTTTTAAACAATAAAAGATGAGAGATGAGCACGATCTGCGGATGAGTGAGCGCATAGTCCAGAGCACTCATCGCCAAATAGTGGCTGTGGCGCTGATAGGCATAGTAGCGAATACCGACCCCTATCGAGAGGAGCTTTGCGGCGATAGCAAGTTCAGGGCGATAGAGCGGATTGATCCCTAGAGAGATATGCAAAAGATCAAACAGACGTTTGCTCAAATGGGCACATTGCTGGGCATGATCGCTATGAATAGCATAGGTGTCGAGGAGATAGCGGACACTCGGATTATAGTTGGCCGGAAACCGGTCTCCCGCGTTGCGCAGCAGATCGCTTAAGAAAACCCCTTCACGTACACCGACACCGCTGCATATGAGGGTTTTGTTTTGTGTATGCCGAATGATTCTCTCTAATATAAGGGTTCCGGGCTTGATGGTGTCAAAACGATCCGGCTTGATGAAAAGAGAGCGAAGTTTTTTAGGAGTTGCCTGGAGTATTTGAGCGGAAAAACGTAAAAAAGAGGTCTCATCGGTCGTATAGGCGTGGAGTTTTTTGAGTGGGTACTCCTCTTTTTTCATTAACGAACGGGTGAGGGCACGAAAGGTTCCCCCGATTCCGATCAGAGTTTCGGTATTGAAAGGGGGGAGCTGTTTGAGGGCTTCATCGATATACTCAATGGCTCCGGCGATATCGTTTTGATCGAAAAAAAGCTCTTTGATACGAACGGTACCGATGTTAAGAGAATAAAGCTGTTCAACCTTGCCGTTACGCAACAGGGTAAACTCACTGGAGCCGCCTCCGACATCGACCGTGGTTGCTTCAGAAATACCGGGGAGAAGATTAGCACAGGCCATTCCGCCATAATAAGCTTCTTTGTCTCCGGTTATGACTTTAATCGAGAGGTTATGTTCGCGTCGGATGCGGGAGAGGAAAACATCACTGTTTGGAGCATCCCGCAGCGCGGAGGTAGCGACGCATAAAATCTTTCGAGCTCCGAAAGAGTAGGCGATAGACAAAAACTCGCCGATGGCCAAAGCGGTACGTTCCATCGCTTCATGCTGAAGATATCCGCCGTTTTTATAAGCGTTTTCACTCAGGCGGACGGAACTTTTAACCTCGTGGAGAATATGGAAGGCGAAACGGCTGGTCTTTTGAAATACCGCCATTCGCATGGAATTGCTTCCGATGTCGATAACGGCGGTACATTTTGCCATTTACTCCTCTTCCTCCATTAATTGTTTATGCTTGTAGAGAAGTTCCTGCATAGTTTCGACATTATCTTTGTCGGGGATGATACAATCAACAGGACATACGGCGATACACGCCGGTTCATCATAGGTTCCTACACATTCGGTACAACGGTCAGGATCGATGATATAAATCGGATCGCCCTCTTCAATCGCATCCATCGGGCATTCTTCACGGCATGCATCGCATGCGATACATTCATCGACGATAAGTAGTGGCATAGGTAAAACCTCGGTTTTTATATTTGGTTAGTGCGCGATTTATAGCGAAAGGAACCTTTGAGCAATTTTAAACGCTTTAGATTTAGCGCATTGGAAGGACGCAACACAGTTTGGATGGCAGAACAAGACGGGCACATGTGCCATCAATTCCATCGTTTCGGTTGGTGAGAGTGATCACGGCACCGATGGCTTCCGCAGCACTTTTGGCTAGAAACAGTCCTAATCCGACCCCTGATTTATTGCCTTGACGTTTAAACGGGGCGAAGAGATCGACACTTTCATCAATCCCGCACCCCTCATCGATGACTTCAATGACAATTCCGATGTCGTTAAGGTAGCTGTTAAACAGAATACTTTTCCCTTCAGGGGTAAATTTCAAGGCATTTTGTAAGAAATTTTGGAGGATCTGGTTGAGGAGGGTTACTTGCAATACCGCACTGAACGCATCGGGTTCGAATCGGGCAATGAGGGTTTTATTTTCACTGTTGGCCAAGAGTTTAAAGTCACCAGCCCATTTTTTTAGAATCTGGATAATATCGGTTTGAACCGGAATTTCGAGCTGTGCACCCTCTTGACGGCCGATATTTAGAATATCAGCGACAATTTTATTCATTTCATCGACACTTTGATTCGTAATTCTAATCGCTTCGATGTACTCTTCAGCGGAACGTTTTTTAATCAGGGTGACCTGATTTTTGAGTTTGATAACGGCAAGCGGCGTTTTGAGTTCATGAGCGGCGCCGATAAAAAGTTCTTTTTGGTATTTGACGAAGTTTTGAATTCGTGCAATAAGGCGATTAAGGGTTTCTCCCAGCGGCTCAAATTCATCGGGAAGCTGTTCCACCTTGATCGGACGAATCAAATGTTCGTTCATATTGGCTAATCTGCGGCTTAAAGCACTGATCGGAGCAATCAGCATTTTGGAAAAAGCAATCGCATAAAGGATAATGACTACAAATCCTACGGCATTGATCAGAAAAATGGAGTTAAGAATTTTTCCCAACAATCGTTTGGTCGGAGTGATGTCACGACTGACTTTCAGATAAGATGATTTTTCAAAATCAAAAGGATAGATAAGCGTCAGTGTGGTCGTTTTATCCTTATGCACGGTTTCATAAAAATCAAGATGCTCTTCATTCGGAGTGAGGGTTACAAGCTCTACGTCAAGGCCTAAGAGGGCATCGGTATTGTTCTGCTGAGCGGATAAAAGAGACTTATACGAAGAGATGTTTTCAGCATAACCGATAAGTTCGGCTTGTTTTTCATCATAGATCGATTGTTTGATAAAAAGATATAAAAATGAAGAGAATAAGATAACCAGTGCGGCTGATGCGACAATCAGCTGAAAAAGGAAACGTCGTCTGATACTTCTTTTGGAAAACAAAGGATGTCCTTCTTTTGAAACATGGTATCGGAATTTTTTATGATAAGCATTGTAGTGTATAGAACTTTTAGGAAGGCTAAAGAGAGTAAGCTATTTTATCAAACCCCTTATGACAGGGGTTTAATAGGTTGTAGAAATGGCAGAATTAGTTGATTTCTTTAGGAAAACAAAAACGGTATCCGCGACGGCGCACTGTCTCGATGGTTGTAATACCGAGCGGTTTGTCCATTTTTTGACGGATTTGGTTGATTGCAACCTCGATAACGTTTGGTGTTACGAGTTCAGGTTCTTCCCAAATAGCATCAAGCAATTGCTCTTTTGATACGATTTGATCGCGGTGACGTGCAAGGTGAGTCAATACTTCAAAAGGTTTCCCTTTAAGTTCGATCTCTTTTTCTTTATAGATGATTTTCTCTTCTTCAGGGTTGATGATCAAATCATCGATTTCGATGATGTTGCTGCCGCCGAAACGCAAACGCGCTTCGATACGGGCGACAAGTACATCGAAATCGAACGGTTTGCGGATGTAATCATCAGCACCGGCACGAAGTGCTTCGATTTCACTTTCATTATCATCACGGGCAGAAAGAACTACAACAACCGTTTTAGGGGTATTGGTCTTAATATCAGGAATGATATCGACGCTATTGCCATCCGGCAGCATCCAATCCATCAAAATCAGGTCATAGTTACGGATATCGAGATAATACTCGCCGTCTTTAAGAGTCTCAACAACATCGCTTTGGTAACCAAATTCTTTGAGCCCTTCTGCAAGGGTTTTATTGAGGGTTACTTCATCTTCAATGATCAGAATACGCATTCAGATTCCTCATGTAACGGAAATTTTCCCGAAATGATAGCACAGTTTTAGAAAATTTTAAACTTTTTTTCAATTTTTTTTAAAAAATGGAATGATATACAACAATAACGGTGGCTAAAAGCGGTACGTTTATTCTCCACAAGGGAGAAAAATGTTTTATTTTGCAGGATTGGGGATGATTTTGATTTCAACGCGTCGATTGGCTTCACGGCCTGCGGGGGTATCATTAGAGGCTATCGGCATACTTTCGCCAAAACCGATGGAATGGATCCGTTCGGATGCAACACCGCGTGAGACAAGATAAGAGGTAACACTCTGAGCGCGAAGTTGAGACAAGGTCAGGTTTGATGCATCGTTTCCGACGCTGTCGGTATGTCCCTGTACTTCGATTTTCGTTTCCGGGTATTTTGTCATAACATTGGCAATATCATCCAAGACCGGGCTGAAATTAGGCTTGATATTGGTTTTTCCGGTATCGAAAGTGATTCCGCCGGGCATATTGAGGTTGATAACATCCCCTTTTCGCTCAACTTCGACGCCGCTTCCTTTGAGCTCTTTGTTGAGTTCTTCTTGCTGTTTATCCATGTAATAGCCGATGCCTCCTCCCGCTGCTGCGCCGATGGCACCTCCGATGAGTACTCGTTTGGCACTGTGGTTTCCGGTAGCCGCTCCGGCGGCCATACCTGCAAGCCCTCCGATGAGTGCTCCCGTCTGTGTCTTGGAAAGACCGGTTTCGGTTTCCGCACATCCTATCAATAATAGTCCTGCAGTAAAAAGTGATAATACGGTACGTGTCATTTTTTTTCCTTTGTTCGGATGGGTTTAATAAAATCAATTATATCGTGTTAACGTGAATCGATTGTTGATATTTGAATTTTAAAATATTGTTTTGTGTTCTACCCCGACGGTGCAGTTGGAGAGAATATCGGGTTTATGGATGGTTAAAGAGAGTTCTTGAATGAGGGGAAAATCTTTTTTGAGGGTAGAAGTGAGCACTTCGAGAGCGGTTTCGATGAGTTCAAACTGTTCATCAATCATCGTTTTTTCAATGGCTTGAACGACTTGGGCATAGTTTATGTAGTGGCCGTTTCTATAAGGGTAATCGATGCTGCAGTCGATGCACACCTGCTGAGGGGTGATGCGCTCATGATCGAGGATCCCGATGATGGCATCAAAGGTTAGATCCTCGATCAAAATTTTCATGCGACCCGTTTCTCTTCGCCTTGGAAAAGGCGGATAAAGTTAGGGATATGTTTGTAAAAGAGGATAAAAGCGATAAAGAGTACCGGAGCATGAAACATTGCCGGATAAAGAACAAAGGATGCAATGACAAGAGCGAGAAGCCCGAGCATTGAAGAGAGCGATGAGATACGGATAGTTTTGGCCGCAACTCCCCACACTACTAAAGCAATAACAGTCGGGATGGGGAGCATTACGGCCATGACGCCCATACCGGTAGCAACTCCTTTTCCCCCTTCAAACCACATATAAGGGCTGAAACAGTGACCGATAACCGCCAATACGGCAACTAGCCATTGGGCACTTTCACTCAGTCCGAAGTATTGTGCGGCAAGAACCACAGCAATCCCTTTGATCGCGTCGAGTGCCAAGGTTGCGGCACCGAGTTTTTTGGCGAGGGCCGGATTGTTCTCTTTGACGACACGCAACACATTGGTCGCACCGATACTACCCGATCCTGATTCGGTAATATTGACTCCGGCAAATACTTTTGCCAAAATCAGTCCGAAAGGGATACCGCCGAGAAGATAGGCGACAAGGTAAAACTGTACGTTTTGATTAAATAAAAATTCCATCAGGTTCCTTTTTTGGATAAACGAAACGGTATTATAAATCACCGTTGGTTACAATGAACTAAAAAAGTGCTGAAGGAGTTTCCCGCTTCAAGGTCACTACGATATCGGTAGGCTATAATAAGCCTTTAACAGTTGTAAGAAGGAATTGGGTTTGAACACCGAAGAGCTAAAACAAAAAATTATTGATCTTAAAAGCCGTCTCAGCGTGACTGTCGTGGCACACTTTTATCAGCGAGATGAAGTATTCGAGATGGGAGATATTACCGGCGACTCGCTCGAACTGGCAAAGCGTACAATGGCGGACGATAAAGAGTTCGTCGTTTTCTGCGGTGTCGGATTTATGGGGCAAAGTGTCAAAATCCTCAGCCCGGAGAAGAGGGTTCTGATGCCTAAAGTGGCGTGCTGCGCGATGGCTCGGATGATTGACGGGCTCTATTTTGATCAGTCGATCGAGAAATTGGAGCAAAGCGGAATCAAGCGTGAGGATATTTTGCCGATCACCTATATCAATTCCAATGCCGATGTCAAAGCGCGTGTCGGAAAAATGGGGGGAATGGTATGTACCAGTTCCAACGCCAAAATGATTATCACCAAAGCCCTCGATGAGGGAAAAAAGATTCTGTTTGTCCCGGACCGCTGCCTGGGGCAGAATATCGCCAAAATGATGGGGCTTAAATCGTGCGTCATCGGGGACGGAAGTGATCCGAAAGAGGCCGATATTATCTGTTATGACGGATTTTGCTCGGTGCATCAGCTGTTCAGCGTGGATGACATCGAGTTTTACCGCAATAAATATCCGGGTATTTTGATCGCCGTTCACCCTGAATGTGATCCGGCTATCTGCGAGCGTGCCGATTTTATCGGATCGACGTCGCAGCTGATCAAATACATTACAGAGCTGCCTGCAGATCAAAAGGTCGCGGTCGGAACAGAGTTTAATATGGTCAACCGTCTCCGTCCGAGCAACACCTATATCCTCTCTTCGACAAAACCTGAGTGTCCGACGATGAATGAGACGACACTGGAAGATTTGTATGCGGTCCTTAAATCGATTGAAGACGGTGCGCCGATTAACGAGATCGAAGTGGATGAAGAGACCGCCTACTGGGCCAAGATCGCGTTAGAGAGGATGATGGCACTATGATCGAACAATTTATCCGTGAAGTATTAGCCGAAGATGTCGGACGCGGGGATTTGTATGCCCGCGTTTCTGAAAGTGTACCTGCCAGTGCAAAAATCATCGCCAAAAGTGACGGCGTATTGGCGGGAGAAGAGTATCTTCGCGTATTGTCTGATCTGGAAAAATTCACGATTACGTGGCATAAGCATGACGGTGAGACCTTTGCCAAGGGTGACGTGCTGATGGAACTGAGCGGTGATTCGCACACGCTGCTGCGTATTGAACGGACACTTCTCAATATGTTATTGCATGCCAGCTCGATTGCGACGCTGACCCGATCGTATGTCGATCTCGTCGCTCCGTATGGAACGAAACTCCTCGATACCCGTAAAACCCGTCCGATGCTGCGCAATTTCGAAAAATATGCCACCCGTATCGGCGGAGCCATCAATCACCGTATGGGGCTGGATGATGCGCTGATGCTTAAAGATACCCATCTCAAAACGATTGAGGACCTCGGGAAATTTATGGCTGAAGCCCGCCAAAAAATACCGTTTACCTCTAAAATAGAGATTGAAGCGGAAGATTTCGAGATGGCAAAAAGGGCGATGGAAGTGGGTGCTGACATCGTGATGTGTGATAATATGAATCCGCAGCAGCTTATCGAAGTCGTAGCCTATAAACAAGAACACTATCCGAATATTTTATTGGAAGCCAGCGGGAATATCTCGCTCTCAACGATCGAAAGTTATGCCCGCACCGGAGTCGATGCGATCAGTACGGGATCTCTTATTCATCAAGCTGCATGGATCGATATATCGATGAAAATGAACTAAGGAGGTAGTTCATGGCCGATGATATGGAGAAAACCGAAGAACCTACCTCCAAGAAGATAGAAGATGCGAGACTGGAAGGGAACGTTGCCAAAAGTCAGGATATCATCGGTGTCGTTATTTTATTTGTTGCAATTTTAGCGTTGATTATGATGTTTACGTTTATCACGGATCATGTGCTCAACCTTACCCGCTATTATTTTTCCCTGATGAATCAGCCGCTGGACCGGGAATTGATGTTTGATATGGCGTTGGTAACTTTTCGGGAATTTTTGATTATGGCGCTGCCGATTTCTATTATTGTCGCAGTCGCGGGTGTGATCGGAACGGTGGGGCAAATAGGATTTAATTTTACCACCAAACCGCTGACCCCCAATTTTTCAAAACTGGATCCGATCAAAGGGCTGGGAAATATGTTTACCCTGCAAAAAGTACTGGAATCCATTAAAATCACCCTCAAGTCATTTACGGCGCTGGGGGTCGGTTTTTTATTTTTTTGGTTTTATATCAAAGAACTTCCTATCGTTGCCCTCTTTACCCTCCAAGATCAGATGGGGTGGCTTCGGGACAAGGCCATTGTTCTGGCAGCGGTGATGCTCATCATTATTACCGTCTATGCATTGTTTGATCTGTTTATAACCCGGAAGCAGTATTTCGACAAATTGAAAATGTCGAAACAAGAGGTTAAAGATGAGATGAAAAATATGGAAGGGGATCCGCATATCAAGGCGAAAATTCGTCAGATTCAGATGCAAGCGGCACGTAAGCGGATGATGTCTTCTGTTCCGACTGCCGATGTTGTGATCACCAATCCTACTCACTATGCCGTAGCGATCAAGTATGACGAGACAAAACACTGGGCTCCTGTCGTGGTTGCCAAAGGGGTGGACAATATCGCGATACAGATTAAAAAAGTTGCCCGCGAGAATGGGGTTCATATCGTCCAAAACCCTCCGCTTGCCCGCTCATTGTATGCTGAAGTGGATATTGACCGGCCGATTCCGGATATGCTGTTCGCGGCGGTTGCCGAAGTGTTGGCGTATGTCTATAAAATGGGTAAAAAACGGAAGGATAATTTTTAATGGACCGTTGGTTACGATTTTTCGCCGATAAAAAAACGATTGCCGGTGTATTTATCGTCATTATGGCAGCTTTAGGCGGTGTGTTATGGTATCTGGAACAAAAAGTGACGTCGCAAACTTTGGAACGTCTGAGTGACCAACTGTCATTAGCACTGGAAAATCAGCTTGAAAAAGAGCGTTCTACCGCACTGCGATATGCACTGATCCTCGGACAAAACAGTGCACTCGGCGATGCATTGGAACAAGAAGATGAAGACAAAGGGTTTCAGATTCTCTCCGAAGCGATGGAGTCGATAAAAGTCAATACCGATATTTTAATACGCTCCCAGATCATTACGTCGGACTATGTTATTTTTGCCCGCAGCTGGGACAATTCATATGCAGGAATGCCCCTGGATTTTCACCGTCCGGATCTGCTCTATTTTCAAAATCACCGCAAGCCCCGTTCGGCGATAGAAGTGGGACGTAAACTAGGGGTAAAAGCGACGGTGCCTATCTATCATAAAGATAGTATGCTCGGCTTCGTCGAGGTGGTTTCCTTTTTTGAAACGACGCAGGAATATTTTGACGCTTTGGGGATTGATTTATATATCTTAATGGATGAGCGGTTTTATGAAACAGCGGTATTTATGCAGGAAAATCCCGTCATTGCCAAAGAATACATTCTGGAAAACCCTAAATATACCCAAAGTGATTTAAAGCTTTTAAACGGAATCGATTTTAAGACACTGAAAAGTACCCGTCTCATTTTCAGCGGGGGGCGCTATCTGTTTTACGAGCCGATGACAAACGGTGAAGGAGAAACCATCGGTGCGTTTGTCTTTTCCCTTTCTCCGAAACAGATTTCAACCTATGCCCATTCGGATGAAGAGGATATTTCATTTTTGATTCACCTCTCCCGAAATGAATTGTATGATGTCATGGTAAAAAAATCTCTGGATAACGCACTTTTCCAAAGTACCTATGATAAAGAGCTGCTCTATCTCAAAGACACTGTGGCGCCGGAAGACCGTGAACTTTATCTCGAAGAGGCCCGCGAACGGCTGAATGCCTATTCCAAAGAAGAACTGATCGGGATTATGCTGGATTATAAAGTCACCAAAGAGATCAAAGGGGAGATCCGATGAAAGTATTATTGCTGGAAGATGAGTATATGCTGCGTGTCAGTATTACAGAGTTTTTGGAAGATATGGGATTTGAAGTATTCGGATTCAGCAATGGGGAGAAAGCATATGAGGCGGTATATGAGACCCATTTCGATCTTTATCTTCTCGATGTGAATGTACCGGGAATGAACGGGTTTGAGATGCTGCGGACTCTGCGCAAAGAGGGGAATAAAACTCCGGCGATCTTTCTGACGTCGATGGTGAACGTCACCGATTTGCAGGAGGGGTATAAATCCGGGTGCTGTGATTATATTCGAAAGCCGTTTGATCTGACGGAATTGCAGATCCGGATTATGCACGCGCTGAAAAGCCACTATCATGACGGCGAAAACCGGATCGATTTCGGTTCAGAGCTGATTTACGATACCGAAAATTTCACCCTGACCCACAGCGGGCACAATATAGCATTGAGCAAAACCGAAAAAGAGATTTTTTCAGTCTTGCTCAAACACACGAATCAAGTGGTATCGGTCGAGATGTTTCAAGACGAGATTTGGGGAGATTACGTCGATCCTGCCAATATACGGGTACAGATCAACAATTTACGCAAAAAGCTTCCGATCGAGATTATACAAAATCGGCGCGGGTTGGGATACATCATTGAACGATAACCGCTACGCCCTTAAAAATGCTTTTGTCTATACAATGCTGGTGGCGGTATTGCTTCTGGCTCCGACCTATCTTTATGTAACGTATATGAAGTATGTGTATGAGATTCAGTATGAGTTTAAACTCAAACGCCAATCGCATTTAATTATTCAGTTGATGGAAGAGTTTGACCAAAAAGAGAAGCAGGCATTTGATTATCCGCGGTTTCGTTCTTTCCAGTCAGGGTTGTATGATGTCCATTTTAAGCCGCTGTTTACGCTGATATCATCACCGCCTAAAACACAAAAAGCAGGTTATTATCTTGATGAAGGATATGCCTACCTGATCGTACCGCTTCCGGAGGGAAGGTATTTTGAGGCCTCGTATCTGGTTGTCGGGGGAGAACTGTCGTACGCACGGATTTATCAGGATGTTGTAATCATTCTGCTTTCGATCGCCGCTTTGATTTTTGTCCTTTCACTTTTTTTCTTGGACCGTTTTGCGCTGCCGTTTCAGAGGGTCAATAAGCGGCTGGATCAATTTATCAAAGACTCGATGCACGAAATCAATACTCCGCTCTCCATTATCAATGTCAATATCGATCTCTACCATCGTTCCAATCCGCAAAACAAATATCTCCAGAGAATTAAAGCCGCGACCAAGACCCTCGCCACTCTCTATAATGATATGGATTATCTGATTAAGAATGAGCGTCTGGCTTTTGAATATGAACCGATCAATTTGAGCCATTATCTGCAGGAGAGAATCGATTATTTCTCCGAAGTCGCAGCCTTAAAAAATATTACCATTGAGCCTCATATCGCAGAGAAAATTGAGATTAATTTTAATCCGACACAACTCCAGCGGATTATTGACAATAACCTTTCCAATGCGATCAAATATTCACATGAAGAGGGAAAAATCGAGGTTATTCTGGAACAATCAGAGAACCGATGCGTAATGGTCTTTCGGGACAATGGCGTCGGTATTGAAGATGTGAACCGTATTTTTGAGCGTTATTATCGTGAGAATCGCGATAAAGGCGGATTCGGGATTGGTTTGAATATTGTCAAATCCATTATAGATAAAGCAGGAATTGAACTCCAAATAGCATCTGTTTACGGCAAGGGAAGTACCTTTACGTATAGTTTTTATCCACCTCTTTGCAAGCTTTCATAAATTTCTTATTTTTTTACATAAATTTTACATTCCTCCTCTACAATGCCCCTTGAAATATTACAAGAAGGAGAGTCAATGCGAAAAGTGATACTGCTAGCCATTGCAGCATTTCTTAATGCGGCAGATTTGTCGCAAGTGATCGAGAGCCCTGATGCAGCGGCTATTCTAAAAAAGGATGCCCTCCCTGCAGCTAAAATATTCGCTATGCCGGAGGGATGTGTTACTGAGGATGCCGCAGCGATTGAACGGGGAAAATACATTTTTCACAATCTGAACGGCAAAGTTGCCAAAGAGAATCCGCCTGAGGGATTAACGCGTAAATTAGCCGACGGCAAAGACAAACAATTCGGTAACTGTGTTGCTTGTCACAATATCGAAGGGGCTAATGGGTACGGCAATATCGGACCGGAATTGAATAATTACAAAGCTCTGTATATGGATAACGGTGCCCGTAATGCCCAATTCGTCTATCAAAAAATTGCGGATGCCCGCATTGATAATCCGACGTCTCATATGACGATCAACATGACAAACGGCTTAATGAATGAACGTGAAGTATGCGATTTGACATCGTATATCGTATCAAAAAAATAACTACCAAGGAGATAAAATGGAACGTAGATCTTTTTTAAAAAGTTTTGGAGCAGCGGCAGCATGTGCGGTAGCACTGCCTCATGTTGCAAGTGCAGCGGATGAGAAAAAACCGACCGGTCCTAATGAGATGAATTATGACACAGCGGTAGCGGCGATTACCGGCGGAAAAGCGGTAACTCCATCAGCAAAAGTGAAAATGGAAGCACCTGAAATCGCTGAGAATGGTGCCGTAGTACCGGTAAAAGTAACGGTCGAGAGCCCGATGAGTGATAAAGATTATGTCAAGTCAATCCACATTTTGGCATCTAAAAACGGAAATGTACGTTGTGCCAATGTCTATTTGACCCCTGCCAACGGCGAAGCATTTTTCGGAACACGTGTAAAACTCGGCGGAACACAAGATGTCGTAGCGATCGTAGAGATGAGCAATGGGACTTTTTTAAGTGCTAAACAAAATGTCAAAGTAACAATCGGCGGATGCGGTTGATCGCATCGGTGTGTAATAAAAAACGAACTATATAAGGAAAAAAGCTATGAAAACATTGATCAAAATCAAACCTAAAACCTACGCGGCAGGCGATATCGTCAAAGTCGATTTTATGGCGATGCACCCGATGGAAACCGGTATGCGTAAAAACAAAGATACGGGTGAACTGATTCCGGCGAACTATATCGATGAAGTGAAATTCATGTTCAATGATACATTGATTACCAAAATGATTATTTGGGAGTCGCTTTCGGTTAATCCTCTCATGAGTATCAGTTTTAAAGTACCGGGTGAGGGAACCCTAAAAGTTATCGCAAAAGATAACAAAGGGCAGAGTGTTGAAACAACTTCTGCCATCAATCCGAAAGGATAAAGTATGCGATCATTATCAATCACAGCAGCATTGGTCTGTTTAGCGCTGTTAAGTGGAGCGAATGCTGAAGAGAAACTCAGCATGTCTGATGCCGATAAAGCGATGTATGCCGAACTGGTGGATAACAATCCGGCAGAGATGGACGTTGCGGAAGGGGAACAGCTGTTTGCCGATGTGATCAGTATGGAAAACTACAGCAAAATGTTGGGTGTCAAAGAGAAAGCGCTTCCTTCGTTTATTGCAGGGTTCCCTCGTTATATCGATGCGGCTAAAAAGGTTGTGACACTTTCTCAAACGATTCAAATGGCCGCAGCAGATCAAGGTAAAGCGGTTCCGAAGCTTGAGAGTAAAGAGATGCTGAAAATGACGGCATTTGTCAAATCGTTAGCGAACGGACAGAAAACCAGCATCGACGTTAAAGCGAATGCACAAATGAAAGAGATGATGAAACTCGGTCAAGACGTTTTTGAACAACGACGCGGCGGACGCGGATTGTCGTGCAACAGCTGTCACAGTGCCGATATCGTCGGACAGCGTTTGCGCATGCAAAATCTTCCTGATTTAGGGGCAAGCGTGACGGCTGCGGCGGGAACATGGCCGGCATACCGTATGACCAAAAGCGAAACGACGCTGCTAGACAAACGGTTTCAGCAATGTATGGATAACGCGCTTTTGGCAAAAATTCCGTTGGGTTCACGTGAAATGGTAGCCCTTGAAGTATACGTTACCGACAAAACCAAAGGTAATGATATACAAGTTCCCGGCGTGAAACGTTAAGGGGGGAGAAGATGGATTTATCACGAAGAGATTTTTTTCACATTGCTGCCGCTTTAGGGATCGGGCTGCCTGCCGTTGCATCGGCTGCATCTGCTCCGATGCGTGTCGATGAAGTAGGGCTAAAAGATATTTATTCTTTTAACGCTCGCGGAAATGTAACCTTGCTGCATATCTGTGACATGCATGCTCATATCAAACCGCTCTACTGGCGTGAGCCTTCGACGCTTATTTCAGCGCCGAACTTGACCGGTACGCCGGGCTTTTTATGCGGTGAGTCGTTTTTAAAACATTATGGGATGAAGGGCAAGACCCTCGATGCTTATTTTGATACCTTTATGAACTTCGACGGACTTGCCCATAAATTTGGAAAAATGGGGGGAATTTCACACATGAAAACCCTCATCAACCATATTAAAAAAGAGCGGGGAGCCGATAATGTTCTTCTCCTTGATTCGGGAGATACCTGGCAGGGGACGGGAGTTGCGCTTAAAACCAAGGGTGAAGCGATTGTCAAAGCGCAAAATTACCTCGGAGTAGACGTTATGGTCGGCCACTGGGAATTTACCTATGGCAAAACACGGGTCAAAGAACTGATCGAGATGCTCAATGCAAAATTCATCTCCCAAAACGTCGTCGGCGATGATTCGTTTGCCGATGATTTTGAAGAGCTGATTTTTGAACCGTATACGATCATGGAACGCGGCGGTGCGAAGATCGGAATTATCGGTCAATCGTTTCCGTTTACCTCTACCGCTAACCCGAAAGAGTTTACGCAAGGGTGGAGTTTCGGACTTCGTTTGGACACGCTTCAAACCTATGTCGACAAACTTCGCAAAGAAGAAAAAGTGGACTGCGTCGTCGTGTTATCGCATGACGGTTTCAGCGTTGACCAAGAGGTTGCGCGTCAAGTCAAAGGGATCGATTTTATCCTCAGCGGACATACGCACGATCCTTCTCCGCAGCCGACCGTTATTAACGGTACGGTGATTGTTATCGCGGGAAGCCACGGTAAATATGTCGGACGTTTGGACATCGATATCCAAAACCATAAGGTCAAAGGGTATGAGTACAAACTGATTCCGGTCGCTTCGAATCTCATTCCGGCTGATCCGGAGGGCGAGAAACTGGTAGCAGAGCTTTATTCACCGTATGACTCGGAACTTTCCGAAGTGTTGGGGATTACGAAGAGTACCTTGTTTAAACGCGATACGTTCCATTCGACGTTCGATCAGTTGATCAACGATTCGATTATCGATGCGATGGATTCGGATATCTCCTTCACCCCTGGGTACCGTTGGGGAACCACGGTTCTCGGCGGTGAAGCGATCACGATGGATGATGTGTACGATATGACGGCGATTACCTATCCGAATGTTTATACGTTCGAATTGACCGGTAAACATATCCGTACTTTGCTTGAAGATATCGCGGATAATGTATTTAATGCGAATCCGCTTTATCAGCAAGGGGGGGATATGAGCCGTTTGGGCGGTGTTACGTATGAGATTCGCGTCGGTGCCACAAGCGGTAAACGTATTACGAACATCATGGTAGGGGGTAAACCTCTCAATGATACCAAAGTGTACAAAGTCTCCTCATGGGGCGGCAATTTGCAAAATGCGGGAAGCAATCTGAAAGAACAGCTCACCCGTCCGGTATACGATGTCACGTCAGCGTACATCCGCCGTCAGAAAAATGTCAACATCAGCGGTAACAGCAATGTCCGCATTATGGATTACGACTGCGGATGTCCGAAAAAAGGTGCAAGAGGGTGCTAGGCACCCGCTCGTCAATCTGAAAACTTAAGGAGTTAGGAAATGAAATTAGTCAATCTTAGTATCGCAGCTGCAGCAGCTTGTGTACTCGCAACGTCGGCGCATGCGCTTAAAACGGAAGATCGTGTTCTTAAAGGGAACATGCAGGTTGAATATACAAAAGTACCGGGTGAGGTAAACTCCATAGGTGAAATGATTACCAAAGGCGACGTGTATGGACGTCTTCGTTCGAATATGTTCTGGTGGGATTGGGAGAATGAAAGTTCAGCAGTTCAAGATAATAATATGTGGGGTCTTGGCGGGAGTTTGATCTTCAAATCAGGATTTTTCCATGGTTTCGGAACGACTGTAGGATTTTATGGAACTGCACCAATGGTTTCATCCAATACTATTGATGGCAGTACAACTAACTTCGGTAAAGCGGGTAAAGATACGTATCATACCCGTTCTGATGGCAGTGAAGGCGGAATCGGTGTTCTCGCTGAAGCATACGGTGAATACAAAGCAGGAAAAACCGATGTCAAAGTCGGTCGTCAAATGATTGAAAGTATCATGCTGGCATCGAATGATACTAAAATGGTTCCTAATACGTTTACTGCCGCTACGGTTGAAAATAAAGATCTTCCTGATACAAAAGTCCGTGCGGGCTATATTATGAGCCAAAAATTACGTGACCACCAAACATTTCACAGTGTCATTGCGTATGAAAAGTACAATGAAAATGATGATTCAGGTGCTCATAAAGGGTTGACACCATCTTTAATCAGCGCTGCCGGAGAAGATGTCAATCCTGAAATGATCTTGGTGACTGCTACCAATAAATCAATTCCTAACTTAAAATTGGATGCAGAATACATCGGATTGAACGGATTTTTCTCTACCGCTATTGCAGAAGCTAATTATCAGATCAAACTTAATGATGCATGGACTTTAACTCCGGGTGTGCGATATTTACGTCAAATGGATGACGGTGCCGGTGCAATCGGCGGTGCTGCATTAAGCGGTGTATTTAAAGGTAACACTACCTATACAGGCGCATCTTATGGCTATACAAATCCAAACAGCGCAGACGGCAGTATCATTATGGCACGTTTAGTAGCTGCAAACGGTCCGTTAGTCCTACAAGCAGGGTATTCAAAAATTGCTGATGATGCGGATATTATCGCTCCATGGCGTGGATTCCCGACGGGTGGATATACTCGATCAATGGCACAGGTAGATTGGATCGCCAATACTAAAAACTGGGCGGTTAAAGCATCTTATGACTTTAATAAAGCCGGTTTGGTTCCAGGTATGAAAGTGGCTGTCGATTACGAAAGTATGAATTTTGATGATGCAAAAGCATGGAAATCAACTTTTACCGATCGTAATATTTTTCATGTCGATGTATGGCAAAGTTTCAAAGAAATTCCAAATGCAGAGTTTAGATTGCGTTTTGCAACGGTTGATGCTGAGCCGGCATATACCAGTGCAACAGTACAATCGAGTGTAGATAACAACTCATACAACGAATACCGTTTTGAGATGAACTACCTTTTCTAAGCCAAGGTTGAATGATGCGATTATTGTTGTCTTTATCTATTCTTTGCATGGCGCTCGGCGCGTATGATTTCGCGCTGAGTCCTAAACGGATCACCTCAGAGGTGGTCTGTTTTTTCGGTGAACCGAATGCGATGAATACGACCAATAACGGCAACATGGTCAACACCTGCTACCTTGATACTTCGAAGAGTTATGTCGTTATCGACAGCGGCTCTTCGTATGCTTATGCCGCATCGGTGTATAAAACGATGCAGGCTATCAAGCCTTTACCCGTGGAAATGGTAATCAATACCCATATCCATGATGACCATTGGCTCGGAAACGGTTTTTTCACTCAAATGGGAGTTAAGGTTTTGGGTTCAGATGATTTTGCCCACGGTGTTGATGTACATGCACCGACGCGAATGCAAACCCATATCTCCCCCGAGGCGTATGCTAAAACCGTTCCGACATTGCCGGATACGATAGTCACATCCGATCAGACCATGACTGTCGGCAACCTAACGATAGAACTTCGTTTTATGAAACAGCGCTCCCACAGTGCCAAAGATATGGTCGTTTTCATACCGGAACGCAAACTTCTTTTTGCAGGGGATCTCGTCTTTAACGATCGGGTTCTCTCTTTGCGAGAAGGGGAGATTAACGGGTGGATAAGCGCATTGGACACGTTGGAGAGCTATGGTGCAACGACGATCATCGGAGGACACGGTTATCAGAGTGATCAAAATGCGATGAAGATGACGTATGCCTATTTGACGCAGATGCGCAGTGAAATACGCAGTGCATTGGATGAGGGATTAGGAATCGAGGAGACGGTTGACAAAGTGGTGATGCCGTCTTTTAAATCGTTACGAATGTATGATACGATGCATCGGGCAAATGTAGAATCTGCCTATCGAACATTGGAATGGGAGCAAAAATGAAACGACTATTTCTCGCTCTATTAGTATTGGTGAGCATATCGTGGGGCGATACCCAGCTGGCTGAGCCGATCCCCTCGATCGATAAACCCAGAGAGATTGTACTGGGAGTCAGTTCAGGCGATGATGAGACGATACAGCATGTACTG
>NZ_JBASYM010000067.1:0-62329 GCF_049277495.1 Sulfuricurvum sp.
GGATAGGAAAGGTCAATCCCTTCGAATTGCGCTTCAATATAGGCCATTAGTGCGGAATTCCCCTCTTCGCGTATTTCCAAAGGCTCACCGACACAATAAACGATCACAAATCCCTGCTCTGAATAAAAACGGAACTTTTCTGCAATCTGTTCTTGGGTCTCCCCCAGAACATGGCGGCGTTCCGAGTGTCCGATGAGAATAGTTTTGATATCAAACTCTTCGAGCTGCTCCAGTGCAATCTCTCCGGTATAGGCACCGTTGAGCGCGGGATAGCCGTTTTGAACGCCGATTAAAACGTTTCTCGGAAGATGCTCTAATGCGGTAAACGGAGGAAATACGATAACGGTATCCGAGATGTCGTTTGCACTGACGAATGATTCTACTACGGCCATATAGGCTCGTGTATCTTGACGCGTCTTGTTCGCTTTAAAGTTAGCACACAGTATCATTTAATTTCCTCTCTTTGTTCGGAATAACGCCGACGGAGCAAAGCCCCGCTCGGCTACGCTAACGCTGAGTTTTCTTCGGCAGAAAGCCCGCGCACAGCAAGCCGTGCATTTAATAATCATTGTTTTATTTCATCAACGGCTTGACACCGGGAAGAATCTTGCCTTCCAACAATTCCAGAGACGCTCCGCCACCCGTAGAGATGAACGTGATCTCCTCGTCCAAACCCACGCGCTGGACCAAATCGGCTGTATCACCGCCTCCAACCACAGTCGTAGCATAGGAATCCGCAACAAAATGGGCAATTTTGTTCGATCCGCGCGCGAAACGGTCCATCTCATAAACACCCATCGGGCCATTCCATAGAATCGTTTGGACATCGGCCAAAACCTGGCGATAAAGTCTCACAGTTGCCGGCCCGATATCCAGACCCATCCATCCTGAAGGGATCTCCTGAACACTGCATAATCGACTCATAGCATCAGGAGCAAATTTTTCTGCAGCAACCACATCGACCGGAAGATAAAATTTAACCCCGAGACGTTTAGCTTCATTCATAATATTGATCGCTTCATCAAGCAGATCGTCTTCCACCAGTGAGTTACCGACATCATGCCCTAATGCTTTGAGGAAGGTAAACGCCATCCCTCCGCCGATAAGAACTTTATCCACTTTCGGTAACAAGTTAATCAAGGCTTCAAGCTTGCCGGAAACTTTTGATCCGCCGACTATCGCGGCAAACGGTCTCACCGGCCGATCCAGCAGGGTACCGAAAAATTGGATCTCTTTTTGGAGTAAAAAACCCGCAGCTTTGTGTTCATTGTCAAAATACTGCGTAATTCCCTCTACCGAAGCATGAGCACGGTGACTTACCCCGAACGCGTCATTAATATAGACGTCTGCCATGGATGCCAATGCGCTGCTAAGTTCAGGATCGTTTTTCGTCTCCCCTTTTTCAAAGCGTAGATTTTCCAATAACAATACCTCTCCCCCTTTGAGTTCCGATGAAAGTTTTCGTGCACTCTCACCAACGACATCTTCCGCCATCTGAACCTCTATCTTCAGAAGTTGATGCAGGCGTCTGGCAATCGGAGCAAGTGAATATTTTTCATCCGCTTCGCCTTTCGGACGTCCAAAATGGGAAGCCAATATGATTGCACATCCTTGATCCAGACAATAACTGATCGTCGATAGTGCCGAACGGATACGACGGTCATCGGTGATATTGCCATAATCATCCATCGGGACATTAAAATCACATCGAATAAATACTTTTTTGCCTTGGATGTCACACTCTTTAATACCGAGCAACTGCATACTTTTCCTTCTTACTGTAAGATTGAATATTATTGGAACGCTATATTTTGCCTACTAAGAGGCACTTATTTTTGGCTGATATAAAGTGCCATTTCGATGAGACGGTTGGAATAGCCCCATTCATTATCGTACCACGCCATGATCTTAATCAAATTCCCGTCGATGACCTGTATCAAATCATCTGCCACTGTGGCACTGTAACTGGAACCGACAAAATCCTGCGAAACACGGTAACGCTCATCGACTTCTAAAATCCCCTGCATCTGATTATGTGCATACGATTTAAAAAGTGCACTGATCTCTTCTTTGCTCGTCGGACGCTTGACCAAAACATTTAAATCCACCATCGAGACGTCCGGAGTAGGAACACGGACACTTTGCCCGTGCAGCTTCCCTTCGAGATTCGGAAGGACGATACTGATCGCCTTCGCCGCACCGGTCGTGGTAGGAATCATATTGAGCGCGGCAGCGCGCGAACGACGCATATCACTGCCGTGAGCTGAATCAATGATTGCCTGCCCGTTGGTATAGGCGTGAATCGTAGTCATCAAACCTTTTTCGATTCCAAATGTCTCGTCGATGATTTTTGCAATCGGCCCGAGACAATTGGTCGTGCACGAAGCATTCGAGACAATATTTTCTCCCGCATACAACTCTTCGTTAACCCCCAAGACAAAGGTCGGAATCTCAGCATCCATCGTCGGTGCCGAGAGGATAACCTTCTTCACCCCTTTGTCCAAATGGTGCCGTGTTAAGGCACCGGTCAGAAACAGACCGCTGCATTCCAAGACGACATCAGCACCGAGTGCTCCAAAATCGAGATTCTCTGAACTTTTTTCACACAGGATACGAACCTTGTTTTTTCCGATTTGGAGGTATTCATCCTCCACAATGCCTGCATCAATATCAAAAGAGCCATGAACTGAATCATTTTGCAATAGATAGAGGATCATATCGATTGAAGCCATGTCATTAATCGCCACAAGCTCCACATCGGCACGCATAGCAATGAGACGGGTAACACAGCGGCCAATGCGGCCAAATCCGTTAATTGCAATTTTCAGCGCCATCACCTAATCCTAAACACAAAATAGAGGGTGATTTTACCAAAAATCGGTTATAATTTCGATTAAAAGAAGTTGAGGCTTATGAAGCTTGCACTCTACGGCGGAAGTTTCGATCCTCCGCATGCCGGACACGTCGCTATCGTTACGAAAGCTCTAAAGGCTTTACCGATCGATAAAGTCATCATTGTTCCCGCATCGCAAAATCCGTTCAAGCCCTCTGTTATCGCCAGCGGAGCGGTACGCTACGGGTGGTTAAAAGAAATTTTCAAACCCTATGAAAAAGTCGAAATCAGCGATTTCGAAATCATACAGGAACGGTGTGTCTATACCATTGAAACGGTCAAACACTACGTATCGATGTGCGATAAACTTTACCTCATAATCGGCGCTGACAATCTTGAAAAACTACGCGATTGGCACCGCATAGAAGAACTGGACACAATGGTACAGTGGGTCGTCGCTGCTCGAAGCGATATCCCTATTCCGGAAAATATGATTCGGCTCAATATCGACGTACCGATCAGTTCAACGGACTTTCGTTCCACGTTTTGCCCATTAGGGTTGGAACCGAATATCGAAAAAAACATTATTACATACTATAAGGAACACAAGTGAACCCACGAATTGAAAAAATCATTGGTATTCTCGACCAAAATAAAGCCGAAGCAATCGAAGTATTCGACCTTCAAAACAGCGACTATTTCGCCGATTACGTTATCCTTGCATCCTCATTGGGAGAGCGCCACACTATTGCTCTCCTTGACCATCTCAAAAGAGGGCTAAAGCCTGATGAGCAGTTTTTATACGTTGACGAAAGCGGCGACTGGGTTGCTATCGATTTGGGAGACATCCTTATCCATATCCTTACTCCGCAATATCGTGTCAAATATGATTTGGAAAGCTTTTTGGGTGAGATTACCGCACGAAAGAACAAACAACTCGCATAACTGCAACCGATGAGGCATTCGCCTCACAAAACACTCCGATATAAAATTCCGTCTACAATGTTCTTTGCTAAAATGGTACAATGAATTGCATAAGTATTGAAAATAAGCATACTACAGTTTTGGAAGTTTGTGAATAAATAGTTTGCAAGGGGATTTTGATTGTTTGAAGAAATCTCAAAGATGGTGCGCCCGAAGGAATTCGAATCCCTGACCGCCGGTACCGCAAACCGGTGCTCTATCCAGCTGAGCTACGGACGCATCTTTTAAAGAGAACGAAATTATAGCTCAAAAAGCTTAAGAAAGCATTAATGAGGATTTTAGCGCAGTTGGTTGATTTTTAGAACGAATTCTACTTCCGCTTTGGAGAGCCGCAGTTCTTTGGCAATCGTATCCACTTCAATCCCCTGATTATATCGGCTGATCACTTTCTCATCATCGAGTCCGCTGATCGACGTAGGCAGTGAGAGGTTGCGTATCCGCTCTTCGAGATAACGGAGACGATTTTCCGTCTTCTCTTTGTAGGCACTGAAACTCCCCTCGATTTGCCCGAGAGATTCAAGGATCGGCAGAGATATCTCGTTGACTTCCCGTCCGAGTTCAGCTTGCAATGAATGATGTTCACGCGGTACACTCTCTTGAAGAGAGGTAATGATTTCCAACTCTTGTTTCAGCCGTTTATCCATCATAAAAAGCTCGCGATGCAAGTCTTCGACCGCTTTGGCAACAGAACGGATTTGAGAGGAAACTTCCCCCTCTTTTGTAATGACATAATAAATAAGCCCTAAAATCATTGCGGCCAATACGACTATGGCAATTTCAATCGTATAATTCACTCTCGTCCCTTTAATTGTCGGATCATTACCCGCTCTCGTGCGGTCAGATAGGATGCCCACTCTCTTTCATCGCGATCATGCATTTGGGTAATTTTGGCTAATGAAGAATCAACCGCCTCAAAGAAAATCGCAATATCGCGCTTTGGATGTATCGGCATCTCTACGCGCCCATAATAGCGTTTACCCGGCTCCAATACCTCTTCGGTGAGTTTAAAGTGATCAAATCCGATACTCTCAATCATCGCCTCATTGATCAGAGAAAGGCGTGTCGGGGCACTCATCGTTAGGATCTGTTCGAGCTTATCCATCTTTCGGTACAATTCAACCATCAGGTTTAACATGACCGGGTCACTCTCAGAGGTCTCTCCTCGTGCTTTGGCAAGTTTGAGCCACTGTCCGATCGGATCTTCGTCACTCTCAGACATTTGATGGAATTCGCGTTCATAGTGTTCTAAATCATGCAATGCTTCATCGTATACCAAAGTAATCGGTGCATTGACCAGTCGTACATCACTCATAGGTTCACCTTATCCAAAATAATCAATCCGATAAATACAAATCCCAAATAACCGTTGACCGTAAAAAATGCCCGATCGATTTGGGTAAAATCACGGCGCACAAGATAATGTTCATACGAGAGCATCAGGGCCGAAAAGACAACTGCCGCAACAGCGAATATCCCAAGTCCCGCACTCACCACAAAAAGCCCCCAGAAGAGGATGGTCAAGATATGGAATACTGCGGATATTTTAAGTGTCGCAGCGCTTCCATAACGTGATGGGATTGAGTGTAAATCATTTGTCCGATCAAACTCCATATCCTGCAGCGAATAGAGCAAATCAAAGCCTGCAACCCAAAATACGACTCCGATACTCAGCCAAAACGACCATATTGGGACACTTCCCGTTACCGCAATCGCTCCGGCTATCGGTGCCAGACCCAATGAGATTCCCAAAACGATATGGGCCATTGAACTAAACCGTTTAAAATACGAGTAACTCAGCAAAACGATAAGAACCGGGAAGCTGAGATAAAAGGCTAAATCGTTGATAAAATAGGCAACTGCCATAAAGACAAGGGCATTGACAGTGGTAAAGATCGCGATCGACGGACCGTCCAACCGTCCGTCCACGCTGGGACGGCCGGCGGTACGAGGATTGTATCTGTCATAGGCACGATCGACATAGCGATTAAATCCCATCGCTGCGTTACGGGCGCTGATTGCGGCCAATCCCCCTAAAATAAGCAGTTTAAATCCGAACCAGCCATTTGCGGCAACGATCATCGCGGTAAAAATAAACGGAAGTGAAAAAACGGTATGCTGAAACATCACCAGTTCGTTAAAATCTCGGAGTCTTTTTGCCAATCGCTTCACATATTCCCTTTTCTTTCATTATGTCATTTATTTTATCGTATTTTATCTTTAAGGGTGCCTCCCTTAAAGCCCTCCGCTATCCAAGAAGGGGGTCTCGTATCCCTTTTGGGGTATAATTGCGTTTATGCAACAACTAGCGATAATCGGTTCCACAGCATCAGGCAAAAGTGATCTCGCCCTTGAGCTGGCCCTCACTTGCAATGCTCTTATCTTTTCCATTGATTCGCTGAGTATCTATAAAGAGATCGATATCGCATCGGCCAAGCCCTCCAAATCAGAGCTCGAAAAGGTAGAGCATTTTGGGATCAATCAGCTCACTCCCGAGGTAAACGCCAGCGTCATCACCTTTATCGATGAGTATTCGCGTATCCGTGAAAAAGCATTGGCTGAGGAGAAAAATATCATCATCGTAGGCGGAAGCAGTTTTTATCTCAAAAGTATGCTTGAAGGTCTTTCCCCTATACCGGCATACTCTGCAGATACGCTTGAGCGCGCAAAAATGATGCTGAGCGACTTGCGTGAATGTCACCGATTATTAAGCGAAATTGATCCTCTGTGTATGGAAAAAATTTCCCCGACTGATCCGTACCGGATTGAAAAAATGCTTCTGCTCTATTTGGAAACCAAAACTTCCCCTACCGAATGGTTCCGTTCACATGCACCTTCCCCGATTATTACCGGTTGTCCCGTCTTAAATCTGCAAATCGATCGTTCACTTTTACGTGAAAGGATTGCTTTGCGGACCCATAAAATGATTTCAACAGGACTGATTGACGAAGTCGCGGAACTGGAACGGATGTACGGGCGAGCTCCCAACAGTATGAAAGCGATTGGTATTATAGAGACATTGGAGTATTTGGATGGAAAAATAACGAAAGCGGAGTTAAACGAGCTGATCGCAACGCATACCGGCCAGCTCGCCAAACGCCAGCAGACTTTTAATACCCATCAGTTTACTTTAGCCGCCAGCGGGAGCAGCGAGTTGTTAAGAACCGCTGCCGAAACGATTTTATTACAAGAATCCTAAAGCATCTTTCGCGAGTTTGCCCCATGCCGAATCTTTATTGGCTTTGATGCTTGCCGTATAGGCGTCGCGCGCTCCGCGTTTATTCCCCAGCTTCTGCTCCACCGCCCCGATCAAATATTGTTGGCGTGAACGCTTTTCATCGCTCATTTTTCGGCGGTTCAAGGTTTTCAGAATTTTCAATGCATCGGCATCTTTTCCTAGGTTTTGGTACGATTGCGCCAGTGTGAACTCAATATAAGGGCTTTGAGTATAGCTTTTTGTCCGCTCTTGCAGCGCAACGACTTTGCGTGCATAATTCTGCGTCATCCCCTCATCTTTGAGCTTTTGTCCCAAACTCACCATCTGGGTATAGCGCTCAATATCTTTGAAATCGCTTCCGAATGCACCTTCAACCGATTTAATATATCGAATCATCCCATTGCTGTCACCAAGACGCTGGGCCGTATCAAACATGGTTCGGTAAATATCATTAAGGGGAGGATTTTTTTCACTCCCTAAGAGTGTTATGAGCTCATTTCCGCCTTTAATGACTGCTTTATACTCACCCAAGCCGAACTGTGTTTTCACCATTCTGGATAACCATACCTGACGTTCAGCAATGGATTTCGATTTCAAATGTCTTTGTGCTATTTTTTTAGCTTCGGCATACTGTGTTGTTTTCAACGCACAATTAAAGATATCTTCATCCCATTCACTGAGAAGTTTGATTTTATACATTTTTTGCAAGCTGAGCGCTTCGGCACATTTGCCTGCTTTCAACTCTGCTTTTTCTAAGCCGATCGCACTTTTCGTAATCAGGTCATTCGTTTCAGGGTAGTCGGCCGAATCCAAGTGATAAAGCTCAGTCTCTAAGTTTAGAACCTCTTGATATTTATGCTCTTTAAACAGAAGCTGCGCTTTTTTATAAAGAGCTTTGCGTCCTACGCTGTCGTTGCCGTAACGTTCAATCAGATCATCGTACTTTTTCATCTCTTTCGTCGTATTCTTGTCCCCGTCTTCGAAAAAGAGGGCATCTTTAGCATGCTGGACCTCTTCGATATGTTCGCCGAATTTATACGTTGAAAGATATTCATTCAATCGTTTTAACGCATCATTGCGTTTTCCGGTTTTAGCCAATTGCAATCCGAGGTTTTTAAGCAATATTTCGTGTTCAGGCAATTTTTTATCCGTTGTATTCAGCAAGGCTTCTGTAATACGTGCGGCACTGACAGGATCGCTTCGCTCCAGAAATGTATCGGCCAGGTTCAGTG
The DNA here is from genome assembly GCF_049277495.1 of Sulfuricurvum sp. Lineage (GTDB taxonomy): Bacteria > Campylobacterota > Campylobacteria > Campylobacterales > Sulfurimonadaceae > Sulfuricurvum. Next base: position 8,264 of record NZ_JBASYM010000067.1, read on the forward strand.
CATTGTCACGTACTTCTCTAAAATAGCCAGGATTTGCCTGTGCTATTTTTTCAATGTATTGAGCAGATTTTTTGGTATTTCCACCATCCATTTCCATTTGCGCCAATCGAAATGCTGCTTGTGATGCAATCGCGACATCGCTGCTTGATGAGAGTGCTTTTTGGTAGTACCCAATCGCTTTTTTCGGTTCACCCGATGCTTCAAGCTGCTGCGCTTTATAAATCATCCCGAGAGGGGCATAGGGACTCTCGCTTTGTTCATCAAAAAGGCGATCAAAAAAATAATCGGCATCGGTACTCTGGCCTATTTTACTATAGGCATTAGCCGTATATGCCAATATTTCCGCTACGTTCGGGTCGGCAGAATAATCCCGTAAAAAGCGCTTTGAGATCTCAAGAAGTTTCTCAGACTCCTCTTTTTTATTATAAGAACGGATCTGATAGAGCATTAGCTCACTTTTGAAAACGGTTTTGGGATATTCTTTAAGGGTGTTCTCCGCGAGGTCAAGCACTTTATTGTAGTCTTTGAGCTCATACGCTTTTTTCATCTCCATATAGTCGGTTACGTCCTGTACCCGTGTAATTTTGATGGGGTTTCCTTGGAGATCCAGTCCCCCTACGAACGGACGGGTACTTTTATCCACTTTAACCGGAAAATTAATGGCAGACGCTGTTTGAGGGGTCAGTTTCAATAAAGGGAGTTTCTTTTGGTATCCGACAACACTCCAATGCAATGATTTTTTAACGGTATACTGATATGTCTGCGGCACTTTTGAAAGATCAAAAACAATCGGTATCAACTTCATTTTTGATTTTGGAAGAATGGTGATCGTATAGCCTTTCGCTGTCGTTGAAGAAGTCACGCTAAGCTGTGTATTGTTGATCGGTACAAAGGTCTGTTTCGGAGAAGAAGAAAAATAGCAGTCAATGCGTTTGGTTTCACCAAACTCATCGTCTGTTGCATTACAGGTAAACGGAGATGCGTTTTGAAGATGGAGGATACTGAATTTCTCCCCCTCTTCTTTACCGCTTTGAACGGAGAGTTCCAAGGCACAAAGGGGCAACCAGAAGCATAGAGCGATCCAGTATCTCAATTATTCCCCCTTTAGATATCCTTTTAATAGCCGCTATTATACACGAATAGCGTAATAACTTCCAACAGAGGATTAACAGCGAATACCGCGAAGATTGTCCCGACGACAGCAATCCCGATAATGGTTTTAAGAGAAAGCGAAGCATTCATAAAATAGAACTTCTCGTATCCGACCATCGGTTCTTTCATAAACATAAAGACAATCAGTTTAAGATAATAATATCCCGCGATCGCCGAGTTTAGTGCCATGATAAGTGCTAACACTGTGTATCCTGCACTTACGGCAGAACCGATCATATACATTTTACCCCAGAACAAACCAAACGGAGGGATACCGGCAAGTGAGAGCATAAACAAGGCCATCATTACAGCACCCATCGGCATTGTTTTTACCATGCCTGAGAATTTTTCATACGGATGGTCTGAGCTTTGTCCCGGCAAAAGATTCTTCTGACGATTAACCCACAACATCGTAAAGGCACCGAGATTGGTAAAGCTAAACAATGCCCAATATAAAAAGAGCCCCGTATTCGCCTGTGTCGTTCCGATCAAAATAGCCGCCATGACAAAACCGGCATGAGAAATAGAACTGTACGCCAACATCCGTTTGACATCGGTTTGCACCAACGCCCAGATATTGGATGCCGTCATCGTTACAACCACTCCGATGTACAAAATTACCTGGAGCCATACAACACCGCTGTGAACCAAGAATTCGAACAAACGCATTGCGACGACAAAACCGGCGATTTTCGGAACGATTGACATATATCCTGCCAATGCGGCAGATGAACCCTCATATACATCCGGTGTCCATGTATGAAACGGTACCATCGAGAGTTTAAATCCAAATGCTCCGATCATAAACGCCATAGCGATAAGCACATACCCGATATTGCTGTAATGGTCTTCCGCCAATACGGTCGCAATCTGGTTGATCTCAACCGAACCGCTGATCGCATAGAGAATCATTGAACCGAATGCGAAAAAGCCGGCTGCCAATGCACCCATCGTAAAATATTTTACTGCCGCTTCAAAAGATTTTGAGCGGTTGTGCAATGCGATAAGGGTATAAAGCGCCAACGATGCCGTTTCAAGACCGACAAATACCAAAATTAGGTTATCGGTAGCTACCATAAACTGGAAGCCCGCGATCATGAATAAAAAGAGGGCAAAATACTCCGGATAGTTATACTCATGGAACCGCTTGGACGTCAGTGCCAGAGGGATAAAGAGCATTGAACCCGCGACAATGATAATCTGAGCCAGGATTGCAATCCCATCCATCAGCATGACATCAAAGAACCCTAAAACGGTTCCGTTTTTAAGAAATAGACCTGCGAAATCGACCAAAGCACCCAAATCGAGTAACAAAAAGAGAAGACTGATCATTACGTATAACGTCTTGTTCAATCCGCCTTTGATCATATCGATCACTAAAATTACCAATGCACCGACGATTGCAATAAGCATCGGAGCTAAAGTCGCTAGATTCAGCGACGCTAACGAAACATTAATTGGCTCCAACATTAGTGCGCCTCCTGCATAGAAATCATCCCTTTTGCACCCGATAGATTCGGAATGCGCGCTTTTGCTTCGGCGCTTTGTGCTTTATCGTGCATCAATTGAATGACCGATTCGACACTGTTGTTGATAGGCCCCAAAACAGGTTTTGGGTAAATTCCAAGCCAAATTGCCACTATAACGAGTGGAATAAGTCCTAAAAGCTCTGTTCTATTGACATCTTTTAGATTTCGGTTTTCTTCGTTCGTCACCGTTCCGAAGAACATCTTTTTATACGCTGCAAGCATATAAATAGCCCCGACGATAATAGCGATTCCGGCTATCAGGGTAATCATATGAGATTGTTTGTAAAAACCAAGCAAACTCAAAAACTCTCCGACGAAATTAATTGTAAGCGGCAATCCGACCGATGCCATCATCATAATTCCGAAGATCGTCGCATAACGCGGCATAACCGAAGCCAAGCCTCCGAATTCCGACATCATTTTCGTATGGCGGCGGTCATAGATAACACCGACAAGCAAGAACAGTGCCCCTGAGACAACTCCATGCGCCAGCATCAAGAAAACCGAACCGCTTACTCCCTCAACGTTCAATGCGAACGTACCGAGGATAATAACACCCATATGGGATACCGAACTGTACGCGACAACTTGTTTGATATCTTCTTGGGCATACGCTACCATCGCGGTATAGATGATCATGATGATCGCAATAATCGCAATCGGGAACATGAAAAACACCGATGCATCCGGGAACATCGGCAATGAAAAACGGACAAACGCATAGGTTCCCATTTTAAGCAAAATTGCCGCCAAGATGACCGAACCGATCGTTGGTGCCTGACCGTGCGCATACGGAAGCCATGTATGGAAAGGGAACATCGGAACTTTGATCGCGAACCCTAAGAAAAAGGCTGCGAACAACCATAATTGAAAGTTTTCCGGCAAAATCAGACGGTACCATTCAAGAATAGAGAAACTCCACATTCCGGTCGCTTGGTAATAGAAGTACGCCATGAACAACATACCGACCAACATAACCAACGATCCGGTAAAGGTATAAAGGAAAAACTTGATCGACGCGTAAATACGTAACGGTCCGCCCCATGCACCGATGATATACAACATCGGAACAAGAGAAAGCTCCCAAAATACGTAGAACACGATTGCATCCAAAGCGGCAAAGACACCTACCATTGTCATTTCAAGGAACAACAACGTAATAATCAAATTTTTAAGATGACGTTTTTCGGTCAATGATGCAATTCCGATCAACGTAAAAAATGTTGACAAAATAATGATAAAGAGTGAAATCCCGTCGATACCCAAGAGATAATTAATCCCGAAAGCCGGAATCAATGGAATCGATTCCATAAACTGCATCCCCGAAACCATCGGATCATACGCATACCAAAGCCACAAAGAAAGGACAAATTCAATGAATGCAACGGCGATACCGTAAGCTCTCACACTGTCTTTTGTGACGACAAATCCGAGCATTGCAGCCAATGCCGGAAAGAAAATTAAAAGCGTTAAAATGTGATCTATCATCATTACTCCTTAAGCACCGACCGCGTTGTATCCAACGGTAAAGGCAACGGCAAGCGCCAATAAAACAACCAAACCGACAACCATCCAGCGAAGCATCGTGGAAAGATTTCCATTTTGGATATCACGTGTGTTCTCACCCGTTTTATAAATTGCGTTTGCAATCGTATCGACAGTCGCGTCAACGATTTTAAGATCAATCTGTTTCCAGGCAATTTTCGAGAGTTCCAAATACGGTTTAGAGAAAACCTCTTCATAAAATTTCGGAATGTAATACTGATTCCATAGCAATTTGTAGCCAAAACTGTTTTCCATTTTAGAAGTACCGTCCGGTACCGTCACATTGCTATTTGCATATTTTTTGTATGCAAATCCGATCGCCAGCATTACGAAAAGCTGCGTTCCGATCGTCATCAACCAATAGGTCGCTTCGCTATGAATATGGTATTGAGTCGATGGAAGCAAATTGGTCACTAATTGGTAATAGGTCATTTTAAATGAACCTGCAATAATGGCCAACAAAAGTAACGGACTCATCGCGACCAACATAAATTTATACGCTTCATGCGGGTGGATACCGAACAATTTGTATCGATCTTCTCCATGGAAAATCAATGCGACAAGACGGAATGAGTAGAACGCTGTCAAACCGGCGGTCAATAGCAACACCGTGTAAATAACATAATGATGTTCAACAAATCCGACCTCAAGGATCAAATCTTTGGAGAAGAATCCTGCAAACGGATAGATACCCGCCAACGCTACGGAGGCAAGGGTCATCATAATAAATGTCCCTTTCATCACTTTACGCAATCCTCCCATTTTAAACGGATCGAGTTCATCATGCATCGCGTGCATAACGTTACCCGCACCGAGGAACAGCAATGCTTTGAAAAATGCGTGCGCCATAAGGTGGAACAAGGCTACCCAGTACGCACCCAAACCGGCTGCTACAAACATATATCCCAACTGTGAGAGTGTAGAGTATGCAATGATACGTTTCATATCGCGGTTGACTAGGGCCATTGATGCCGCAAAAAGGGCAACGAAAGCACCGAGACTTGCGATAAAGAGTCCGACATTAGGGATCAGATCATAAATCGGATTGGCACGGACCACAAGATAAACCCCGGCGGTAACCATGGTTGCCGCATGGATCAACGCCGAAACCGGAGTAGGACCTTCCATCGCATCCGCAAGCCATGTGTGAAGCGGAAATTGCGCCGATTTACCCATTGCTCCGATAAAGAGGAAAATACCGATCCATGTGATTACGACCATCGGAAGACTTCCGATTTCTGCAAAGACAACATCGTATTGGAGAGACCCGACATTCCAGTAAATCATGAAAATACCGATCAACATCCCAAGGTCAGCGATACGGTTCATAATAAACGCTTCGTTTGCTGCCCATGTAGCCGATTCTTTGTGATACCAGAATCCGATGAGTCCCCATGAACACAAACCTACACCTTCCCACCCGATGAAAAGACCTGCAAAGTTGTCACTCATGACAAGAACCATCATCGAGAAAACGAATGCCGAGAGCCATGAAAAGAATCGGTTGAATCCTTTGTCATGATCCATATAGCCGATGGAATAAATATGGACAACGGTTGAAACGATGGTGACTACCATCATCATGACGACACTTACTTGGTCAACAACAAAACCGAAAGGAATGTACAAATCTCCCGTTGCCATCCATGTCATCAATTCAACATGTACCGTATGCCCGCCCATAACATAGCTGAGCAAAATTGCACTGCTCACAAATGAGGTAAACAACAATCCGGATGCAACGTATCCCGTCACATTAGTTTTGGCGGATGCACCAAACAACGCTGAGAACAATGAGCCTACCAGCGGAGCGAAAAGCGCGATATATAAATATAATTCCATAGCCTATCCTCTCATTGAATTCATTTGATCTAGGTCGATCTTACCGGTACGTTTATACCAAACGATGAGCAGACCCAGCCCTATCGCTACTTCAGACGCTGCAATCGCAATAATAAAAAATGCGAACATTTGACCGCTCAAGTCTCCGATATAATGAGAAATTGCGGCAAAGGCGATGTTTGTTGCATTGAGCAAAATCTCCGTAGCAAAAAAGAGCATCAAAAGATTTTTACGTCGCATAACCCCGATCAAACCGATCGCAAATAAAACACTTGATAAAACAAGATAATGAGTTAATGTAACTTCCATCAGTGCCCCCCTTCTTCTGATCTGTAACTGTCATCCATCATACCGATCTCTTCTTCTGCCATCAAAGTTAATGATTTATCCATTTTTTTACCGGCCAAAATAATCCCGCCGATCATGGAAACCAGCAGCATAACTGCCGCAAGTTCAAACGGAACCAGATATTTCGTAAAGAGTACCATACCAATGGCTTGGGAATTCCCGACATTTTCTGCAATTGGATACAACGCTTGAATGTTATTCGACACGATCGGTGCAACGAAAATCGCCACAACCATGACTGCTGCCAAAACGCCCAATACAAAAACGATTTGAGGATTGGTCCGTTTTTCAACAACATTGCGCGTCGTATCAAAAAACATCATACCGAATGCATAAAGAGCCATAACCGCACCGGTATAAACGATGATTTGGATTGCTCCTAAAAAATCAGCTCCCAAAATAAAGAAAAACGCTGAGATGAAAATCATCCCTGCAGCCATAGCCGTGATGGCATACAGCGCTTGAGATGTCATAACCGTGATGGTAAACATCACGATCGTGAGTGCCGCGAAAAGATAAAAAGCGATTGCTTCAAACATACATAGACTCCTTAATACGCCAACGGGGTCTTTTTGACCGACGCGTCGCTTCCTGGGATAATGGCTCCGAAGCCTGGGTATTCAGCTTGTTCACCCGCTTTTAACATATCAAGCGGAGTAAGCATGTCATCTTTGATCACAAAGTGGGCACGTTGTTCAGAGCCGTTTTCATAACGTCCTCCGTGAACGATTGCCAATTCCGGACATACTTCCGCACAATATCCGCAGAAGATACAGCGACCGAGATTGATACTGTACTCTGTGACCTCTTTGCGGCTGTTCTCATCGATACGGGTATCCATTCGGATACAATCGGAGATACAGATTTTTTCGCACAGTCCGCAACCGATACAACGTTCATATCCCGATTCCCACAAACGCAACAATTTGTGCACAGCCCGATAACGCGGTCCGATCGGAAGTTTTTCTAGCGGGTATTGAACGGTATGAATATCGAATTTAATCATCTCCCGCAATACGACCCACAAGCCGACAAACAATTCGCCTTTCAAGGCACGTTTGACAACTTGCTTAAACTTGTCCCATCCGGTCGTCGGATAGGTTTCAATATCGACGTAAAAGTAGGCGCTATTTTCGCTCACATTACGATCTTGAAATGGTTCTACATGCATATCCACAACCTCCTTAGAACATCATCACGATACCGGTGACAACTATGTTGACCACCGCAATCGGCATTAATACTTTCCAACACAACCACATCAACTGGTCAGGTCGGACATCCGGCCATGCAGCACGTGTCCAGAGGAAAAAGAAAAAGAAAAACGACACTTTAAGGAGCAATTGAATTGCTCCCGCAATACTGCCATCACCAAAACCGCCCAAGAAGATAATCGCGATTACGAACGAAATAAAGAACATGTTCGCATATTCACCGATGAAGAAAAGCCCCCAGCGCATACCCGAATACTCGGTTCCGAAACCGTCGATAATTTCATGGTCATTCGCAACAAGGTGAAACGGCGTACGTCCCGTCTCAGCAAATGCGGCAATCCAAAAAAGGATAAAGGCTACCGGCTGAGACCATACGATCCAGTTACCGATCCCGCCGGCTTGATAGTTATTGATGTCAATGAGCGACAACGATCCTACCATCATTAGCGGTGCCAACAATGATAATCCTGAAATGACTTCATACGAGATGAAGATAGCCGCACTACGTGCCGCAGAGATCAATGACCATTTGTTCGCCGATGCCATACCGCCCAGAAGCGGTCCGTAAAGTCCGATTGCCATTACCCCTAGCACATAGAGGATACCGACATTGATATCGGCGACAATCGGATGTACTGTGTATCCGAATACCGTAAACTGAGGCCAAAACGGGATTGCCGCTGAAGCCATGAATGCCGTTGCCGCCGTAATGACCGGAGCGATTTTGAAAATCGGTTTGACGACGTTTTGAGGGATAATATCCTCTTTCGTAAAGAGTTTAATTCCATCTGCCGCGACTTGAAGCAAACCGAACGGCCCAACGTGCATCGGTCCCAAACGGCGTTGCATAAACGCCAGCACTTTACGCTCGAAATAAGTCCCAAGACCCGCAAGTGCTGAAAAAACTAACAAGATGACAACGATTTTTATGATCGTCTCTATAATGAATGCTACATCCATGCTTTACACCTTTTGAATTGATACGCACGCAAAACGGTAACCGTCAAACAGTGCTTCAGAGTTGATAGCGGTATCAAATGTCGGAAGATAAGCGATATCTCCCTCTATTTTACCGTCTGTAATAATGCTAACGCTTAGCTCGCCGCGCGCCGTTTTAACCGTGACTTTATCCCCTTCATTCCAGCCGTTGGACTCCATAAGTGTTGTTGAAGCATAGAGACCTCCTGAGGCTTGAAGCTGATGGGATGCCGCTGTAAACGGTGAAAATTGGAGTACCGGATTGGCCAGGAAAACCACTTGATCTTTGATCGCTGCATTTGCATCAAATGCAGCTACCGTCTCATCACCGCTCACAGGAGTGCTCACGGTATCAAGCCGGTAACCGCGAACTTCTTCCCCTGCATTCGTATAATGATTTGGAAGCAGATCAAAATCGATAGCTTTGAAACCTGCATCAACCGGCAGTTCTGCCGTATAGCTGACGGTCAGTTTCGCACTTAGCCCCAGTGCGTTGGCAAGATCATTGAGAACATATCCGCCGTATCCGAGTGCCGCATTGGTCGGGTTAACCCGCTTGTCAATACTTGTCAAAGTACCCTCTTGCTGATTCATCGCAGGCATATCCAAATCACCGCCGCCGAGCGCACTGAGGGTAAAATCACCCGTAGTGTTGTATCCGATGGAGTAACTTCCGCGTTCACTGTCAAGATCACAGATCATCGCGACCCCGAGGGTATTGGAGAGGTTCGGGATCATGGTGACGCTGAATGCAGTATATTTTTCAATCAATGCGACGAGTCGTGCACAATTCTCCGCATTCGGATGAGTATAAAGATCCGGTCCGACCATCAGTGAAAAACGCTCTTTTTTCGCCAAGTATTTTGTCAGTACATCAGCAAAGTTCGCCGGTCCGTTCAAAAGCCCGAACAGAGCATTGTCGTCCACTTCAACCTCTTTGGAGACTTTCTTCTTGATTGTTTTGGTAACCTCTTCGCTCACCTCTTCTTCGATCCCGGTTTCTTCATTAAGTACTTTTTTAGTAACGGTTTCCGTCACTTTTTCATCTACCGTCTCTTCTACCGTAACCGTTTTCATCGTGTGGAAAGTCGCCAGATATTCGCGGATGGACGATGGCATCGCTTCTTTGTCCCCGAATAGATCGAGCATCAGATAAAGAGCTGCTTCTTCCATCATAGGTGCATGGTTGAACTGCGTCACATTTTTAGACATATCCGCGATAACCGGATCGTTGAGCGGGTGAAAATAGAGCCCCGCACCTTTGTTCATAGAAAGGGCGTTGTTCATCGCAAAACGGGCATTCGGGTTATCCGTTTTAAGAGCACTTCCGATGGAGACGACAAAATCGGATGCGTGTACTTCTCCCAGATCTCCGCCGTACAACGATTTCCCGCTTACCGCGCTGTAAGAGTGTAAGAATGTTTTCAACGCACGTGCTTCATCATTGATCAAACGGTATCCGTATTTCTCTTTCAGACGCTGAAGGATCAATGCCTCTTCATTGGTAATCGTAGAGGTAAAGGCTATCGTATCCGCTTTTTTAAATGCAGCGATCGCGGCATCAAACGAAGCCGTATCTTTACTCACGTCACGATTCTCAAAATCGTACCCGTATCGTCCCGCACCGCATAAAGAGACATAGTTCCACTCGTTTTTGACACGGTAGATTTTATTCTCAGGATTCTCGATAGAGGTATGCTTGATATCGTAACTCAGCTGACACCCTGCAGAACAGTGTGCACAGGTTGCCGGGATCTGTTTATGTTCCCATGCATTGGATGTGTATTGATAATCGGTACTTACCAACGCTCCGACCGGACAGACCGCGCTACATTCACCGCAGTTGGTACAATCAAGTGTATCACCGCCGTTTGGTGCGATAAGCGACTTATTGAGTTTATTCCACATCGAATAAGCATCTTTAGGCATAGACTCTTTAAATTCTGCTTCGATAGGATCCCCGCCGCGAGCAACGGTTGAGAGCGCCGCGTCTCCGATCATATCTTTACAAACGGTAATACAGCGCTCACACATGATACACAAGGCCGGATCATAATGGATAAATCCCCAGTCCTGTACCGGTTTATGGGTATCTTTAATGGCATACGTTTGCTCATCTACACCGATTTCAAGGGTGTAGTTTTGAAGTTCACACTCTCCCGATTGGTCACATACACCGCATTCCAACGGATGATTGACATCGTAAACTTCCATAATCGCGCGACGCTCTAATTCGATATTCGGAGTGGTCGTCGTAATGTCCATTCCCTCTTTGGCTTTGGCATTACACGCATAGACTTGTTTACCGTCTGCTTCCACCAAACAGATACGACACGCCAATGTCGGTGAGCATCGTGTCAAATAGCAAATCGCAGGGATAAAAATCCCATTGGCTCGCGCCGCATTCAGGATATATTCTCCCTCTTGCGTTTGGACAGTGCGACCGTCTATGGTAATCGTGATTTCATTCATGATTCTCTCCCAATCCTCATAATTTTCACCTTTTCAAAGCGGTATTGTTCATTCATTGCGCCGTATGCGACATCGTATGCCGGAACCAGCGCGATGGTCCCTTTAAGAGCCGAATCAAGTTTGAAAACTCGCTCTTGGCTCTCACCCGCAAATTCAATCTGAATTTTATCACCATCAGCGATTTTTGCGGCGGCTGCAAATTGCGCTGAACCGCGTAATGTTGTATCTTTTTCAAGCTGTGACGTTCGCGCGGTGTAACCGTTAAACTGATTGACAGGGTTGCAGCGATAAACAACGGTGCCGTTGAATTCCGGTAAATCTTCGATCTCTTCCAAAGAACCGCTGATTGCAACATCAATATTTTCGAGAATATATCCTCGATTATCTTCGCCGAGCGGACCGTAAAAGTTTCCTAAATCATCAAAAGACGACCCGTTAAACCCTTTTTCAACCGGTAACTGCGCAGTGTAGTCGATTGTATATTTTGCTTTTATATCTAAGGCATTTGCAATATCGTTGAGCGTATATCCCTCATATGCTACCGCAACATTGGTCGGAAGCACTTGCTGGTTGATACTGACAAATGTCCCCTCCTGTGAATTCAGAGCAGGGAGTTTGAGCATCACATCACCGACCGAGCCCATCGTATAATCACCTGATGCATTATAACCGACAACCCCTTTGCCGCCGTTATCGGCATCAAGATCACAAATCAGCGATACACCGATCGTATTGACACTTGGGGCAACAACAACGACAGAAAACTCCGTATATGTTTCAATCATTGCGCACAAACGGGCAATATTGGCTGAACGTTTGTGATTGAGTACATCGCTGCCGATGACCAGAGTCTTACGTTTTAAACGGGCAAATGTTTTCGCAATGCGTGCATATTCTTCGTCTCCGACATTCGACTCCGCGCACAGATATCCCTCATCCAGTTCTTCAAAATAGCTGCGGGTATCATCGCTGAGATCGGCACCTTGAAGAAGCGTTTTTGCCAACATCGCAACAACCCCTTCTTCGGTACCCACTTCGTATTTTGCGAATTGAGTGATAACGTTTTGAAGCAAATCATCTTCAATCGGGTGCATGTAAACGACTTTAGCCCCATTGTGTCGGGCCGCCGTCGTCATTGCGTAACGGACTATCGGGTTATCGGTAGTGATACGCCCTCCGATAACGATGAGTCCGTCACTTTGTTTAATGGCATCAAGACTTCCGCCGAATCCCATTTTTCCGCTGACAGAGCTGTATGCAGCCATGAAACTTTGGTAAGCACGGGCTTCTTCGTTGTAGAGTTTAATCCCCGTTTTTTCTTTCAGACGCTGAAGAATCATCGCCTCTTCATTCGTAATCAATGAACTAAATCGGATAGCTGAACTGTTTCGGATTGCTTCAACAGCTCTGTTAAACTCTGACCCATCCTTCTCGCTTTGGTGATCAAAATCAAACCCGAATCGCCCTGCTCCGCAAAGCGTTGTATGTTCGAAATCATTGGTTACCCGATAGATGCGTTCGTTTGCATTGCTCGTCGACGTATGTTTTACTTCGTACGTCAGAGAACACCCTGCTGAACAATGCACACAGGTAGCAGGAATTTGGCTAAGTTCCCAGGCGTTGGCAGTGTACTGAAAATCCGAGCTGACCAACGCGCCTACCGGACATACCGCGATACACTCGCCGCAGAATGTACAGTCGAGCACATCGCTGTTTTTCGGGATAACGGCCGATTTATATCCGCCGAATTGGAGCGTGATCGCATCATCACCGATAATCTCATTGCAGACATGAACACATTTTTCGCATAAAATACAAAGTGACGGATCGTAGTTGATCATTCCCCAGTGTTCTATCGTTCGATGCTGCTCTTTGGCACTGAAATGCTGTGCCGAAACCCCGAATTCCAAGGTTTTGTTTTGAAGATCGCATGCCCCTGATTTATCACATACGCCGCACTCTAACGGGTGGTTCACATCATACAGACGCATAATATTCGTCCGCTCTGTTTTCAAACGATCCGAATCAATGGTTACGGCCAACCCTTCCGTCGGAGGAGTCTGACAGCTGAGGATCAAACCGTCTGTTTTGTCTGTTTCCACTACACACAAGCGGCACGATGCACACGGAGTCGTTTTTTCCAAATAACACATTGTCGGGATATAGAATCCCGCTTTACGCGCTGCTTGGAGAATAGTTTCCCCTTTTTGCGCCGTTACGGGTTGATTGTTAATTGTAAATTGAATCATCCATCCCCCCTTTAATGTGCGACCATCGCGATGTAATAACAGCGCATGCAGCGCTCTGCTTCAGAAAGAGCCTCTTCTTGGGTAAAGCCGTATTTAACCTCGCGGTTATTGTCACGACGTTCCTCTACGGTAAGGACTTCACTGTGTTGACGCGGCAAGCCCGGAAGCCACCCTTGAACTTTCTCTTTTTTGTCATAGACTTTGAGTTTACGCAAATGGTCTTCCATAATCTCATCATCCAACAAGGTGATTTCGCCGGTTTGGACATAACGGGACATGACCGAAGCTGCACGTTTGGCTTGGCCGACCGCATTGACGATGGTCATCGGACCGTATTCACAGTCACCCGCCGCAAAAATACCTTTGCGTGAAGTCATGTAGTCTTTCCCGTTGGTTTTGATCGTTGCCCAAGAGGTACGTTCAATTTCCCACTCTTCAGGAATCAATTTCAAATCAGCGCTTTGAGATACGGCAGGGATCAAATAATCACATTCCATTTCAAAGGATGCCCCTTCGATTTTTTCCAAATTCGCTCTTCCGCCGTTCGGATCCGGAACCAGTTCATAGCGATCCACGATCAATGATTTAAGAACATCGTTTTCATCGTTCATTTGTGCTACGGCAGAGTGGAAAATAAACTCGACACCCTCTTCGACTGCTTCGTGGTACTCTTCATACGTCGTATTTTTAATGATCGTTTTCTCATCACGGCGGTACAGCATCACTACTTTTTTAGCATTCGCACGAATCGCACATCGAACAACGTCCATCGAAGTAAATCCGCCCCCGACGCACACCAACGTTTTTCCGGTCAGATCAACAAAATCTCTCGGAAGCATGTGACGCTTTTGATCGGCTTCAGGAACCATGATGTCGTATTTGACTTGCAGGTTCACTTTGTCCAAAAAGTCAATCGCGCCCCAATATCCTTGGATCTCCGGGCGTTCGTTGTCACAATAGACTTTTTTTGAAATACGGGTTCCGGTCGCTACCAGAGTCGCATCATAATCGTTTTCGAATTGGCGCATCATATCGGCGGTTACGCGTGTGTTGGTGATAAAGTTTACCCCTAAAGAACGAACCGCTTCAATATCTTGGTTGTACTTGTCAATCGGCATACGGTATTCCGGTACTCCGACGGCTACTTCGCCGCCGAGAACCGGAAGTTCTTCATAAACATCGACGTCAATGCCGTCCAGTGCCAAATAATAAGCACCTGTAAGCCCGGCAGGACCGGCACCGATAACGGCCACTTTTTTACCGATCGAAGGTTTTTGCTCGCTTGGATGGAAGAACCCGAATCCGTGATCGGTTTCGTAATCCGCTCCCAAACGTTTAAGTTCCATAATCGAAATCGGCTCATCCAGATTAGTACGTCGGCACTCCGTCTCACACGGATGAGGGCAAACACGTCCGCAGGTATGAGCCAACGGCATTGTTTGGCGTGTCGCCATCAGTGAATCGTCAAAACGCAGATCACGGATACCCTCGATATAGGCCGGAATATCAACATGGGCAGGACACGCATCCATACACGGAGCCGTGATTTTTGCGATGTAGTTGGTATCTTCCATATGGTAATGTTTCGAAGCTTTTTGCTCTACGATACAAGCCATAAAATCGGCTTCGAAATGGGTCATAAGGTCGAGTAACGGAGTTGGAACCGTTTTTCCGATCTCACATTTAGACGTTTCCTGCATCGTTTTGGAGACTTCTTTCAGGTGATCCATATCGGATACCGATCCCTCTCCGCGAGCGATTTTATCGAGTAAATCATACAGAATACGTCCGCCCCATCGTCCCGGTGCACAGCGGCCGCAGGCTTCAGAATAAACCTGATATTGTGCGGCATACTCTGTTGCCAGACGGACGACATCCACATCCGGGTTAAAGAGTGCTACACCGTCCCAGCCGATAAACGCTTTGGAATGGGCGTGTTCATTATATTCCAACGGGAGGTTATAAGCAGAATTTTCCCAAGCATCGTCACTTTTGCCGATGTTGTTGATTTGCTCGCCCCGCCACGTGGAGAAATAGACTTTACTCACAACGGTTCCTTATTTCTTGACCACAATGGTCCAGTCGGCTTCGTTAAACTTCAACGAATTCATGAGTTCACACCCAAGCTCTTTAACCAAATCAGCCGATTGTTGAATCGGGGTAAAATCACCAATTTCAAACAAAAAAATCAACACCTCACCCGGTGTTGCTTCTTCTTTGATGATGACGGACATGCGATCGTAAAAATTTTCTTTTAAATGACGTAAGTCGTAACGTTTCACTGCATGCTCCTTTTTAGCGGTCTACTTCACCGAAGACGATGTTGGTCGTCCCGATGATTGATACAACGTCGGGGATGTAATGGCCCGGCAACAAATCGGTCAAAATCCCGGTGTGCCAGAACGACGGTGCACGGAGTTTTAGACGGTACGGATAAGCGCCCCCTTGGCTGTTGATGTAATAGCCAAGTTCACCCTTAGGAGATTCCGTCGCGATATACACTTCTCCTACCGGAGGACGCATCCCTTGTGTCACGAGGACAAAATGCTGCATCAACGAGTAGTTTTGAGTCATGATATCGATTTTCGGTGCTGAAATATAGCTCGGCGCATGTGCCATCAACTCCGGTGACGTCCCCTCGTACATGTCGATTACCTGATAGAGGATTTTCGCGGATTCGCGCATCTCTGCCATGTAGAGTTTATAACGGGCATAGTTATCCCCTTTATCCGAAACAGGGACACTAAACTCGACTTCGTCGTAGAGTTCATACGGCTCTTCTTTGCGGATATCCCACTCGACACCCGAAGCACGCAGCATTACCCCTGAACATCCCCAGCTCAAAGCCATCTCAGTCGAAATGACTCCGACATTCTCCATACGCATCAACCAGATACGGTTACTGTCAAGGAGATCTTCGTAGTCTTTGATATTTTCCGGCAACTTGTCCAAAAATTTGCGTAAATCGGCAATAAAGTTATCCGGCAAATCGAGTGGAACTCCACCGATACGGATTGCGGCATGAGTCAAACGGGCACCGCAGTAATCTTCGATAAGGTCCATCAAATACTCACGTTCACGGAATGCAAACAAAAATACGGTCATCGCTCCGATATCAAGAGCCGTTGTCGCCAACCAGAAAAGGTGAGACATCAAACGGTTCGTCTCAAGCAGCATCATACGGATCACTTTTGCACGGCGCGGCACTTCAAGTCCGATAAGCTTTTCAACCGCCAAGGCAAACCCGTAGTTATTTGAGCTGGAAGCGATATAGTCCATACGGTCGGTAGTCGGCATGAATTCATTGTAGATCATGTTCTCCGCCATTTTTTCCATACCGCGGTGGAGATATCCGATATCCGGGTGGGCTTTCGTGATTTGCTCTTGCTGCAAATGGAGCATCAAACGTAACTGCCCGTGCGCTGAAGGGTGCTGAGGCCCAAAGTTCAAGATCAGTTCATTATCGGCACGGTCAAACGAAATGTTTTCATAAAAAGGTCTAAGTCTATTGGATTGTTGCATGAGTGATCCTTAACGATCGCGATCAGAGATCACGACGCTTTTTTCTGCGTCAAATTTTTGTACCATAAAGACACCGCCTTCTTCTTGATAGACAAGAGGGGTATCCGGTTCGCCTTGGCTGATATCGGCACCGCGCGGTACTTCGTGTCCCAATCGGGCGAAACGTTCGGTATCGTAGCGATCAACGCGTGCAGGGTCACGGTTTTCAGGCCCGATGATCTCACGTGCTTCTTTTCCGAAAATTTTATCGACTTCATACCATTGGGCAAACTCGTCCCCTTGAAGCGGATAAGTTTTACGAAGCGGGAATCCTTCCCAGTCATCCGGCATTAAAATACGTTTCATAAATGGGTGGTTGTTGACTACCACTCCGAACATATCGTACATTTCACGCTCTGACCAGTCAGCACTTCGGAAAAGTTTCTCGACGCTTTGGATCGATTCTTTCTCTCCGATTTTGCATTTGATACGTACACGTTTACGTTTCGACATACTGAGCATTTGGTAGAAAATCTCGAACTTTCCTTCCGTTGCCAACCAGTCGATCGCAGACATTTCTGAGAGCTGATTGTAGTCACAGACGGTTTTAAGAAGTTCTACAACGCCGTAATTGTCACAAGCATTGATCACAACGACCATTTGACCCACCTGGATATAGGCATCCAGAACATCAAACTTTGCTTTAATCGCTTCGAGATCCGCAGCGAATACCGCATCTTCGGCAACATCGCTCTTTGCTACCTGAGGGGCAACCCAATAACGGTCGGTGTAATAGGGTTTTTTCTGTACGTCGTCTTTAGGGGTGTAAGTTCTCATTACATCAACCTTTTTGGTTTTTGAGCACGTGATGCACTCTCTTTTCGGATTTTTTGCTGGAGCAATAAAACGGCATATTGCAATGTTTCAGGACGCGGTGCACAGCCCGGAAGATAAAGGTCAACAGGGATGACACGGTCAACCCCTTGAACCGTTGCGTAAGTATTGAACATACCGCCGGTATTTGCGCAGGATCCCATAGAGATAACCCATTTTGGCTCAGTCATTTGATCATACAAACGACGGATGAACTCCGCATGTTTTTTCGTCAATGTTCCCGCAACAACCATCAGTTCCGCTTGACGCGGAGAAGCACGGAAAATCGTACCGAAACGGTCGAAGTCATAACGGGATGCCCCTGAAGCCATCATTTCAATACCGCAGCATGCCAAACCGTACGTTAATGCCCAGATAGAGTTCGAGCGACCCCAGTTCACCACTTTGTCGATCGTTGTCAATGCGACGGGAAGTCCGCCGTCTTTAAGATAATTTACTTGATGTTGTGCCATTCGAGCGCCCCTTTTTTCCAAGCATAAACAAATCCGATTGCCAGCAATAGGATGAACATCATCATCTCTACAAAGCCGAACCAACCGAGTAATTTAAAATCGATTGCCCATGGAAACATGAAAACAATTTCGACATCAAACAATAAAAACAACAACGCGAACAGATAAAACTGCGTTGAAATACGATTCGGTTGCTTTGTCACTTCCGGTCCGCATTCGTAGACTGTAAGTTTTAGCTTTTCAGTATCTTTGGCCGCTAATGCGCGGCTGGCTAAGCGTGCAATAACCGTTGTGGCATAGAATGCTCCAAACGTTAACACAAACAGTACAAATACCCCAAAATAAGGATTTGCTACGTGGTAATGCTCCATAGTTCCGACCTTTTTGTGGTTGATAGCATATCCCCGCACAAAGTAATTCTCTGTAACGGTATACGGTTTTTGTAAAAACAGTTGTTGCACTATAACAAAAAGAGAATTAAACAAACCCTTATCCATGGGATATTTTCATATACTTGTAACGATAGGGAACATCTAAAAGAGGTCTCTTTGGGTTAAGTGTTATCTTTTGTAACAAAATAGAATATTATACTTCTAAAGTGTCACTAATTTCTACATTTATGGGAAAAAGTTATCTATGTTGTATAAAGAACATCTTGTTCTTTATACTCGGAAAGTGGGTGAAGAATTACTGTTTTTCCTGAAGCATCCGGTCAAGGGTTTCAAATACCCCGTCACTCGCATGTTCCATCTCTTCGAATACTTGGACAAATTTTTCCGAACCGATACTTTCTGTCTTCATTAAATCAAAGATTTTGTGGGTCGAGTTATGGACAATCGAATGCGGATTTTCAAGCGCTGAATAACTCGACGTTTTTTTGAAGAATTCTGAACCTTCTCCTTCGTAATACCATTTTCCTAAGCGGCAATTATGGTGATCGACAAAACTAAACTGCTCTTTTTGGGTGATTGCAGAGAGGTATGTATTCACCTTCCAAATAATGTGATCGAGTTTGGCCAAGCTCATGAAAACTCTTTCTGCCGTGTGTTCCGTACTCAAGAACGTTGTCCGCATCATTTGGGCATTGTATTCCATGTTGGTATTAAAACTTCCGATCGATTCATTGGACTCTTCAATACTCTCTTGAACCTGCTCAAATTTTTCTCCGATCGTCGTGACATCTTGCTTCATTGACTGAAGAGAAATATTGATTTCACTGATCGCTTTATCGGTCCGATCGGCAAGCTTGCGCACTTCATCCGCAACGACGGCAAACCCCCTGCCATGTTCTCCCGCGCGGGCTGCTTCGATCGCGGCATTCAGTGCAAGCAGATTCGTTTGATCGGAGATATCTTTGATCAACACCAAAATACTTGCCACATCCTGTGCCCGTTGTGAAAGTGCCTGCACCGTCTCCTTCGAATCTAATGCCAGCTCGGTTAACCCTTCTAAGGTTTTTGAAATTCCCGATGCTTTATGTCCAAGCTCAACAATATTTTCCAATAAAGAAGTCGATTGTGCAATGTTCTCTTTGGACGAGGCAACCGATGAGGCCATATTTCCCTGAACATCGACTAGATTTTTTTTGATTTGCTGATTTTGATAGGTCATCATTGCGGATGCATTGTCGCATTTGCTCGAATGTACTTGTTCGTGAATGAATGCTTCCCGTTCTCGGAGAGTCTCTGCTAAGCGCTGATTCTCTTCCTTAAGGGCAGTATTTTCTTTTTTAACGCTCTCTAATTCATTTTTTAACGCGGTATCGTCACCAAACCAACCCATATAATCCTCCGACTTTGCACGTTTTATATTGCTAATCAGTGATTATACTCCCTATTTTTCCTAAAAATAACGGATTGGTTCAATATAGGTCACACTGTGATATTTTTTTGATAATCAATTGTTTAAAAATCCCATCGATTTTTCCCCTTCAAAACTTCCGGAGCGCTCTTTTTGGATTTCTGCGATGAAGTCATCGAGTCTAAATGCCCCCTCTGCCCTTGCCGCGACCTGATAGGCTGTATTTTTGACAATGAGATTGATTTGTCCTCCCGTGAGAGGATAGGACGAGAGCTTATCGATATCAAACCCCTTCTCATACGGTGCATTGGTCGGAAGCATCATTTTCCACAAAATGAGACGCTGTTTTTGATCCGGTTTTTTGAATTCGATTTTGTAATTGAATCGGCGGGAAAAGGCTTGGTCGATATTTTCGAGCAAGTTGGTCGTCGCAATCAAAATCCCCTGAAATTTTTCTATCTGTTCCAAAAAGATGTTCTGCATCTGATTGTGCATCTGATCGGCAGAGGAACCTACTCCGGCAGAGCGGGCGGAGAGAAACTGATCGGCTTCATTCAACAGCAGTATCGGCTCTGTTTTCGTTTGACGTGTCAGATCCGTATAGGTATCAAAAATCTTTCGAACGTTTTTTTCCGATTCCCCGACATACATCGAAAGAATTTTGGAACAGTCAAAACTGAGCACTTGGCGCTTAAGCGATCGTGATAACGAATGCGCCGTAAGCGTTTTCCCGGTCCCCGGAGGGCCATAGAAAATAATCCGGGCATCGATTCCCGCTTTTTTATCCTTGATCCCCCACTCATGGAGACGTGCAATGACTTCGCGGTCCAGCTGACGCATCAGATTTTTAAGTGTCTGTTCCGTGCTTGGATTGAGAACGACATTTTCCAGTGACGTCGTCGGTTCGATCAGCTCAAAAATCTCCTGCTCTTTGATCAGCATATCGAGTTTGAGTTTACGTACTTTTTTCTTTTTCTGCGGATGCATGATCGATTGAAGTACCTCATCGACAATATAGAAAGCGCGTGAAATACCGCCGAAAGGATTCAGCATCTCTTCATAATCGATAACCTCTTCGTTGATCAAACGGGCACCGTCTTCAAGAAGTGCACGGTTTTTAATCCGCTCATAGTCATCAAAACTGATCAGATCGATGAGGGTATTCATCTCCCGCAAATTTCCCTCGGTTGCACTGTATTCCTCTTTGAGCAAGGCGAGGAAAATAACCTGTTCTTTAGGCTCGAGCTTCTTTTGTTTGAAAAAACGATCCAGAACGACATCCAGTGACGTCTGGGCAATACGCTCATCGATCCGTTTTTCAAGAAGATCGAGTTTGTTTTGGATACGGTTGATTCCGAGGGAGTGTTCGTTTCCACTGTGACGGATGACGGACATCTTTTGGTAGAGTTCGATACGGAAAAACTGATCTTGAAGATATTCCAAATGATCGGCGTAGGGTTTGATGTCCGGCAACGTCATTTCCAAAGATCCCTCTTCCAGAAGTTTCATAAAGACGGAAGTGACGGCAACCGGAGTGTTATAGAGTTCCAAATGGGAAAGCTCGCTGATTTTAATCGGGGTAAAAGAGTGATGGGTAATCCATCCCAGTTCCAGCAGCGTTTTCACTTCCCCGAAATGTCCGAGATACGAATAGTCTTCGGCACCGTAGAGTTCTTGGAGAAGTTCGGCAACGATAGCGTCTTCTTGAGACTGTAAAAATTTTCGGGTCAGAAGCTGTAATATTTTGGCCTCCTCCACCGTACATTTAAGTTGTGAAAAAATATGGGTTTTTTCGATAGAAGGGTTTTCTAAAAAGTCAATAAGATATTTCAATGGATTCCTTGTTGTTTTAATACCCGTTTGAGTACTTTGCCTGTGGCGGTTTTCGGCAATGATTCTACCACGGTAATGGTTTTAGGGATTTTAAACGCAGCCAAATGCTCTTTAAGCTGCGTTTTGATCGATGAGGGAGTTGTATTTTCATACCCTTCTTCCAGTTCGATAAAGGCGATAGGGACTTCCCCGCTGTGCGGGTCGCTCTGGGCGATGACCGCTGCGAGTCTGATGGAGGGCAAAAGCATCATCTGCTCTTCGATTTGGCGGGGATAGATATTAATCCCCTTGGAAATAATCAGATCTTTGATCCGATCAACGATATAAACATATCCCTCTTCATCTATTTTTGCGATATCGCCGGTACGCAACCATCCGTTTTGAATCGTCGATTGCGTGGCTTCGGGATTATTTAAATACCCCTGCATCACGCAATCGCCTCTTACGATCAGTTCCCCCGTTTCCCCGAACGGAAGCTCTATCATCTCATCATTGACGACTTTGACATCATACCCGTACAGCGGTAAACCGACCGAAAGATGTTTTTGTTTTTCGAGGGGGTTGATGGTTACTGCCGGAGAGCACTCGCTCAGTCCGTATCCTTCCAGCATCTTTGCGCGTCTGAAAGTCGCTTTGAATTTACTCAAAGTATCTGCACTCAGTGCCGACCCGCCGGAGATAAAACAGCGGATAGAGTTAAACCATAAAAAATACCATGGCAGTTTGGCGCGGATCAGCGCATTGTAGATATCGGGCACGCCCATAAAGATCGTTACCCGTTTTAAAAATGTTTGTTTGATGATATTGCTAAAGGGCAAGATCGCGGGGACAATCACAAACGATGCACGGACAAAAAACGGCAGTATCACCATGACCGAAAATGTAAAAGAATGAAACATCGGAAGATAAACGATAAAACGGTCACGCTCACGCAAATCAAACCGTTCTTTTGCCGCGATAAGATTCGAAAAAAGATTTCGGTTGCTCAGCATAGCTCCCTTAGGGTGCCCTGTCGTTCCGGAGGTGTAAAAGATCACTGCCGTATCATCAAGTGCGGCAGGTGATGGGGTATGGGTATGCAAATGGCCGGAGAGAATCTCATCAAATACCAAATGCTGAGAATTTTCGACAGGTGCCTGATCAATCCAGATCGTATGTTCAATCGATTCTATACATTCGCACAGATCCTCTACCTCTTTGGCAAACTTATACGCGGTAATCAGAACTTTTGCATTGCAATCGTCCAAAATATAGCGGTATTCCTCATTTTTGAGCATCGTGTTGATCGGTACCGTAATCGCCCCCAGTTTACTGATGGCAAAGACACTTTGGACAAATTCGGTGCTGTTAGGGCAAATCAGGGCGACCCTGTCTCCCTTGCCGACACCGATAAGTTCCAACGCACGGGCAGCTCTGTCGACACTCTCTAAAAATTCTCCATATGTAACATTCTTATCCTCAATAAAAATGACTTTTTTGGAACGCCCCTCTCCTGTAACGGCGAAAAGCATTTCATAAAAATTTTCATATGGATAGTGGATCAAAAGCGATACTCGATTCCGGCAGTGACAAGATACGCACGGGCATTGGAAAATTCGCCGTTAATGGTACTATTCATAACGTTACGAGCTTTTTTCATATCCACCAAACCCGCTAACCCGACATTCCAATGCGGATCGATTTGATACCGTCCGCCGAGAGAGACAATCCATGCATCCGAATCGGGAAGTTCATACCCCAATGTCGATTCGGGAACCGGAGTCTCATCATAGGCAACCCCTGCCATGGCAGTCCATTGATCGTATTGGTGGGTTAACCCGAGACGGTAAGTATTGGTATCTTTCCAGTTTTTAGGGATCGGTGTTCCAAACGCGACCGTTGCAGCGTTCACCGTACCGTCATAGTCAAAGTCAAGAGATTTGTACGCTGACCAATAGGTTCTCTCATAGACCGCTTCAACGGTAGTCCCTGTATCAAACGTATAGGCAGCCGCAACATTGAGCGTTGCCGGGAGCGGAATAGTTACACTTGCAAAACCGCTGTAAGTTGTGGCGATATAACGCAAATCTGCACTCCCCTCAACATCCAAATCGATCTTTGAACGATATGTGGCAGCCAATGAAATATTGGGTTGCGGTCGATAATTAAGAGCCAGGTTAAACCCATAATCGATCGAATCACCGCTCAAGTCACGTGAAACGGGGGTAGGCGTTGCATTGCTTTTTACGACTCCATCTGTTCGAACGATTCTAAATCCGGCACCCATGCTCATCGTATCACTTAAAGGTATCGCTATGGAAGGATTAAATTCTATCGTTTGCAATGAAAATTCTTCTGCACTTGCTTTTGCCGGTTGAGTACCCCATCGTTTCGATAATCCACCGGGAGCAACGATACTCAGCCCAAAACGTGCGCCGCTATCCCCTACTCTTTTCGAGCTGTAATGGAGAGTAGGAACCAAGAAATTCTCTTTTTTAGAGCTGTAATTCCCTGTCGTACCGGAGAAATCGATCGGACTCAGTCCGATATAGGTCGTATCAAATTCAAAAAGATTGGCATCATCGTTATACACCATCGCCGCAGGATTGTAATAGGCCGCGTCGGCCCCATGAGCATTTGCTACATACGCTGCACTCAGTGCGGTAGCATTGATCGAACTCTCGGGGATCGCATATCCGCCCGCCATAAGTGTCGCTGATGCGATAATTGATAATACTACAATTCTCATTTTTGCTCCATGCCATACAAAAGTTTAATCTCCTGAGCCCAAATCGTCTCATCGATCGTTTCCAATACCAGAGGGATATCATCCATACGCGGATCATTCATGATAAACCCGAATGCATCCAGCCCGATCTTCCCGCATCCCAGTGAATCATGCCGGTCGACATGACTCCCCAGATCAGGTTTGGAATCGTTGATATGCATCCCCATAAGATACTTAAATCCCACAATTGTATCAAACTCTCTCCATGTTGCATCATACGCCTCGCGTGTTCGGATATCGTAACCTGCAGTAAACATATGGCACGTATCGATACAGACACCGACACGGGACTTCTCCTCAATGCGTTCTATAATGGCACTTAGATGCTCAAATCTCCACCCCAGATTGCTCCCCTGACCCGCCGTATTTTCAATCACGAGAGTGACACCGTCGGTAACACGGATCGCTTCATTCATGCTGGATGCAATCCGATCGATACACTCTTCTTCGCTGATCTGTTTAAGATGGCTGCCCGGATGAAAGTTCAAACGATCCAATCCCAACTGAGAACATCGCTGCAGCTCATCGATAAACGCATCCAGCGATTTTTGCCGTTTTTCTTCTTCGGGATGACCGAGATTGATCAAATACGAATCATGGGGCAAGATGTGTTTGGAAAGAATGCCGCTTTTGGCAAGGTTGTCTTTAAAAAGTCCTATCGTTTCATCTTCGAGCGGTTTGGCTGCCCACTGCTTTTGGTTTTTCGTAAAAAGGGCAAACGCTTTCGCTCCGATCGCCATTGCGTTTAGCGGAGCGTTGAAAACCCCGCCCGAAGCCGAGACGTGAGCACCTACAAATTTATTCGACATTATTTTCCTTTTCCATGTGCTGTATTTGTTTTTCCATTTTTCGAACGATTTTTTCCTCAATACTCTGATTTAATCGTTTAAACCAAACCATTTTTATATTAACTGGCATGTTTTGTATATCAGTATTAATAGTTTCATAAACTATTTTCCAGAAATCTAATTCTACTAATAAAAGAGAATATTCACCCCATCCAACTTGGTCGTAACGTCCTATAAGCGTATTAATTACATAACGAAAATCTTTATTTTTTATACACGACAAACTCTCTACAAACATTTTTGGATCAATGTTTTGAAAAACTGGCAAACGGTAAAGAATGCTATCTCTGCTTTTTGAAAGCATTTCTTTAAAAAGACTAATATCATTTTCTTTCAAAATATTTAAAAGTTGCTCACCTTGCGATGGTAAATCTTCGTAAATCGTCTCTTTTGCTTTTTCTAAAAGATAATTTTTTATCTCATGGAATTCATCTGTTTCTCCCTGATGGTATCCCAATCCAAAAGCAGAATCATCAATATTAAAATCATCAACCGTATATATATTGTCCCACTTTTTTCGATTTGTATCGATATAAGTCTTCATGTCATGGAGAATTTCCATCTTGGTCTTAGAATAAAGTCCGTTTGCACTTAAATTCAGTAGTATCCCAGAAATATGCATGACTATTTCAGGAGTCAAATACTCACTATATTGTAATTTTTTGAGTGTATCCTCTAATGCATTTTTAAACTCATCTTCTTCCAGTTCTCGAAAATACCATAAGTTTATCCATTCTTCCCGTTCTTCTCTAAAAAAATAGCGACTTCTTTGTAAATCTTGTTTGATCCGTTCAGAAGGCAAGATTCCTAACGTAAAAAGATCAATCCAACTTTCCATAGACAATAATAATTCATACGACAAAAAACTGTATTTATGAAAAACTTTTTCAATCGGTGTTAATTCTTCATCAGTCTTTTCTTCATTCATCATTCTCCCAACACGCAGCATCGTTATCTCTTGAAGTGTCTGAATGTCTAATTTTCCGCTCTTGATCTCAAAGGTTAATGCAAAGAAAATTTGAATGATTTCTGTCATCAATTCCACATGATTTTTAAATTTTGATTCAAAATGATTTATCAACCGATCAAAATCCAATAAACCTTGGCGTAAACTTCTAAGATTGTTGTATCCAGCAGTTTCATAAACCGACTCGATGACAGATTGATTGTGTTGAAGTATCACTTTAGAATTTTTCAATTCATCTAAAAAAGTAGCGAAGGCGATCTTAAAATCTTGTTCAATCTGAAACGTTTTCCCGATAGTTTTTTCTTTAAAAAGAAGATATTTTTCATCTTCATTGAGTTTGTCTTCATCCGCAAGGAGAATAACTTTTTGCTTATGTTTTTCTGTCAAACCATTAATGTAACCATGTAGTTCTGTTAATTCTATATTTGCTCGTTCTAAATCATCAAAAATGAAAATGGCATTTTGATTGCCCGCTTGTTTTAAGGCCCATTCCATAGACATATCTATCAATTTAATACCCACAAATTTATTGAGTGCAAAACCAACGCTTTTAACAATTATCTTTACGTTATGGTGATTGTCTAAGCCGAATAATTTAAAAATAACTTTTTTATGAATGTCCTCTTTTGTTTTTAAACCAAATAGACTAATCTTTACTACATTATTTTTCTTTCTTCGATTTTCTATAAAATTTTCTATAAAAAATGTCTTTCCACTTCCCCATTTTCCAGAAAGCAATACAGCATATTCTGGCTTATCCAGTTTGATGTAATAATCTAAAAATTCGTGAATATGCTGATTTACTTTAGTGTTTTGTGCCAAAAGTCCACCCTAATTTATCTAACTTTTCTTTTTACTGGATTCCTGATCAAGTCGGAAATGACGAAAAGAAGCCATTTGTTTTCGAAAAGATTATATCACAGTCGTCGAATTCTCTCAGCCGCTTCTTCGAGAACATCGATAGGTTTAGAATAGCAAAAGCGGACCATATTTTTTCCCGCATCATCGTGATAAAAAGCCCGTCCGGGGACGGAGGCAACCCCGGTTTTTTCCAAAATCGCCATCGCCTTTTCATAATCATCATTCCCTATCACACGGCTGACATCGGTCATGACATAATAGGCTCCCATCGGAACACTCGGGATCAATCCTACAGAACGCAGCGCATCGCAAAAGATATCCCGTTTATGCTGATGGATTCGGGAGAGTTCGGTGTAATAACCGTCTCCCAGTTTTTCCAGCCCTTCCGCCGCTCCGATCTGCAGCGGTGCCGGGGCGCAGACATAGATAAGATCGTTAAACTGTGCCATCGCCTCGATCACCTCTCGGGATGAAATCGCGTATCCCAAACGCCAGCCGGTGATGCTGAAAACTTTGGAAAATCCCGACAAAACGACACACCGGTTTTGTAAACACGGAACACTGAGCGCCGTCACATGCACCGCACCGTCATAGAGAAAATGTTCATACATCTCATCGGCGAATACGATCAGATCATGCGCTTCGGCAAAGGCTCCTATCGCTTCTAGTTCCCCGCGTGTAAAGACTTTTCCGCTGGGATTGGCAGGATTGCAGATCACCATCGCGCGGGTTTTGGAAGTGACCACGGCTTCCAGGGCGCCGATATCGAGTTTCCATTGCGGTGCTTCGAGACGGACATACGTCGGTACCGCCCCTACGGATAATAAAGTGGAACGGTGATAACCGTAATACGGTTCAAATAAAATCACCTCATCCCCGGGATTGAGCAATGCCATACACGCCGTGTAAAATGCTCCCGTCGCTCCGTCACTCACCAGAACCTGATTCGGCTCGATTTCAACCTCGTAAAAGCGTTGCATCTTATCGGCAATGGCTTGGCGCAGACGCGGCAATCCCTCGGTGGGAGTATAGATGTTGACCCCCTCATCCATCGCCCGTTTGGCTCCCTCGATCACTTCCCGCGGGATTTCCAGATCACAGACCCCTTGTGCCATATTGATCCCCTGCACGGCATTGCAGGAGAGGGTCATTGACCTGATTTCCGATTGGGCAATCGTGCCGCTGCGTTGACTGAGTTTCATACGTTATTGCTCTCCTAGTGTCAAAAGAAGAGAATTATAACTTATCCCTCAAAAGCTTGATGAGAATTCCCAATAAAACGAATCCCGATCCGGCCAGCATAAGGACACCGGTTTGCCATAACAGGGAATGAGAAAATACGATAGCCAAGGCGACCGCAGCCAATCCGCCCAAAGCCAGTCTCCACTGCAGATTCGCCCATCGTTCAGGAAGAAGCTGATGAAGCATCGGAACGTCACGCTCATCGATGAAAGGGGCATACCGTTCAAACCATACTAGAAACGGAACAATCTTATATAAATGGGCCGTAATCAAAAAGCCTAAAAAACCGGCCGTTAAAAACCAAAAGGCCAGCAGAACCCCTTTTTCATCCCCGCTGAGAACACCATACGTTCCAATGCCCATAAAGAATACCAACGCTATAAACGCAACTGCGACCGAACGTTCCCATATATCGCTGTAACGACGTTTTTTGGAAGTAAATATGAGGTATACCTGAAACATATAGTATGTAACCGACCCGATCCCTAGCAGCAAGGCCGCCGTTTCAAGCCATTGGCTATGAAAAACGGCTGAACAAACCATCGTGAAGACCGAAGCCGCCATCATGTAAAAACTAATCGTGTAATCACTGTCGGCGGGCCGGTTGCAGGCGCCGAACATGGGGAGCAGTACGGTGCTTACCCCCATGATATTGATCATGATGTATCCGCCGAACAGCGCAAAAATGTGCCCCATCCGCCAATGAGAGGGATCTGATTCTATGCGCCCTGCATATCCGAGTGCCATCAGCACTCCGAGGCCAAGCCCGATTCCTAAAAAAAGGGTACTCCACTGCATCGAGCGGGTCACACTGGTTCGGCGACGGCTATAAGAGAGTGTTACGAACAGATTAAACGCGAATAGGCCCAAAGCAATAGCGATAATCCCTCCCCCGTAGGGAAGCAAGGAGAGGTCATAATAAAATCCGCCCACTAGAATCACCGTTCCCGTTCCCAAAAGCGGTCCGATCCATCCGAAAAGTTTCGGATAGCGGTGATGGATCTCTCCGACGACGACCGAAAGCTGTCCCATCGCTCCGATAATCACCATCATCACAAAACCGATGATGTACAGGTGCACCCAGCCGATCAGCCGGAAATCATGAATACTTATATCCACAGGAAGAAGCAAAAGAAGCCCCATCGATACGATATACAAGACAACAGCTCCGACAAAATAAGGGGCGATTAAACGCAGAGGGAGAGAAAAATCGGGTGAGACATTCATAAAGACTCTTTTTAAACCCGATTGTAACCTAGCAAATTACGGCAAAGATTGATTTGTATCAAGATTGCTGATTTTGATCATTAAAGCGTTCAGCCGGTCTTTAAAAAAAATATCATTTCCCTTGCGGCGATAAATGATATCCATCTCATCATTTCGGATCGTCTGGTAAAGGGTCCCTTGGCAGAGCTCTTCTTTATTGATTCCTCCGAAAATATCCGAACCTTGCAGAATACGGCGCATCGTGTCCTTTGGATAATCCGGGTACAGATACTCTTTAACAAATTTTTCTTCGCTCATACATCCGGAACTGACACACACCTCTTTATCGATGGAAATCTTCTCAACCGCCACCCCTGCGGTAAAAAGCTCCACTTCGACCGCTTCCCCTTCATGACGGATATATCCCGTATCGGCAAATTTGAGCTTCGGACTTTTGATGGTAATCATCTTCGGTTCGCTGATGGAATAATGTTTGGCAGAGCACCCACCAATGATCAAACCGAAAAAGGCCATCCCTAAAACCGAAAAATTAACTATATATGGAGCCATATTTCTATACATCATCTACTTACCTCTTATTTGATTATCAAGATTTCATCTTGTTTTTTATGCCATATTGAACTGTGAAACATTATTTCTCTCTAAAAATTTCATCACACAGCTCATACCCATATTGAATAATCTCGCGGGCACGGTTAAATTCAAATGTGCCACATAAGTTTCGGGGAATTTCGATTTCAATATCCGGCGGATAGGCAGCTAATTTCATTCTGGCGATCGTTCCTTGCATCGCGTCAAATGATTTATCCGCAATATTGTACATCCCATTTTCCAATGTCAACGCCTCCGGAAGCGTTAAATGGCTTAGATATTCTTTGAATATTGATGACGACTTACCTTTCACTTTTCGCTCAGGCAAAGAACAAGAGGGATCCATCGCTCCGCCCAGATTAACCGCTATTGTCAAATTGGTTTTATCGTGAAATGTCGGTGCGATCGGTACCGGGTTCAAAACGCCTCCGTCAATCAACAATCGGCCGTTATACGAATGCGGTGTAAAAAACAGCGGTAGTGAAATCGATCCGCGTATCGCATCTAAAAGTGGTCCTTCATTGAGCCAAACCTCTTTCTCGGCATGGAGATCTACCGCGACAGCCGTAAATTTGATATCCAAATCTTCGATGTTATAATCACCGACCAAATCATGCATCTTATTGATCAGCAATTCACCGGCAATCAACCCTCCTGAGCCTTTAAAATCAAGCAGTTTCAACATTTCAAGCAAATCGACTTCACATACCCATTTAGTATACTGATCCAATCTTCCTGCCGCATAAAAACCGCCGATCAAAGCCCCTATCGAACATCCTGTGATCGATTCAATCTTATAATTATGTTCTTCAAGCCACTGAATAATACCAATATGGGCCAAACCTCGGGCACCGCCACTTCCCAACACCAAAGATACTGTAGTCTGTTTCATTCATCTTCCTGAAAAAATCTACTGCGACGCATCTAGTCTCACCATAGAGCTAACCCATAGGATAGAGAATTTTTGCATGTACGGCATCCAGTTTTTGAAGTATTTCAGAACTTAAGGTCACATCCATCGCCGCCAGCGATGCATCGAGCTGTTCGGGAGTCGTCGCACCGATAATCGTGGAGGCGACGAAGTCAAACTGCTTGCTCCAAGCGATTGCCATCGTTACCGGATCCAGACCCGATTCATGCGCGATACGGAGATATTCTTGGGTAGATGCGAGCGTTCTATCGTTTAAAAAGCGTGCCGCCATAAGCCGCTGACGCTTGTTGGAGGATTTGATATAGTCACTGAATCGTCCGTGAACATCCATATTTTGATTGTATTTACCGCTCAGTACTCCGCCCCCCAAAGGCGAATACGGCAGAAGCGAAATCTTCTCTTCGCGGCACAATGCCCCGATTTCGGTCAAATCGCGGCGATTCAGGAGCGAAAAATTGTTTTGGATCGACTCGAAACGGGCCAGTTTTTCGTATTTGGAGACCATCAGCGATTTCATCGTCCCGCGTGCACTGTCGTTCGATGTTCCGATATAACGGACCTTGCCGCTTTGCACCAGCGCATCAAATGCCCGCATCGATTCTTCAATAGGGACAATCGTATCGGGCCAATGCATCTGATAGAGATCGATATAATCGGTACCGAGCCGCTTTAACGACCCCTCAACCGCCCGTTCAATATGAAACCGGTCAATGGCCGTGTACCCGTGACGGATCGGCGGGACAAACCATCCTGATGCCGCGCCCGCCACTTTGGTTGCAAGGATGAGACTCTCACGCGGTTTGCTCTTTAGCCATCGGCCTACCATCTCCTCTGTCAATCCGGCTAGTTTTTCTTCCGGCGGAACAGGATAGAGTTCCGCCGTATCGAAAAAATTCACCCTGCTCGCATACGCTTTATCCATAATTTTAAATGCCGTTTTTTCATCGCACTGCGACCCAAACGTCATTGTTCCCAGACAAATTGGCGATACGCGCAAACCGCTGCGCCCTATATATCGGTACTCCATGTTTGTCTCCTGCGCTCTTTTTGATATTGTACCTCATCGTCTCTTTGTCCCTCTAAAAAATTAAGTTATAATGCATGAACACAATTTTGAATGGGAGTTAACTATGTTGGATACGATTCGCAAAGCCCAAAAACAATTTCAAGAAATTCATAATCTGCTGAGTAATCCCGGCGATCGAAATAATGATTATTTCACAAAACTCAGCATTGCGACCGAAGAGGCTTATGTTCTCATGAATGAGGGCATGTGTGCCAATACTACCGTATGTCATGAATGTTCCGAACACCGCGATTTTATCCGTACCATGCTGGATGTTTTGGGAAATCTGGAAATCGACAACGGCGCTGCTGAGCTATATGCCGACAAACTCACCCAATACGCAAACCGGGTTAATGCTATCCTGAAAAATATTTCCACCGTGCTTTCTACTTTATAACAATATGCTTCTGCGCCGATACGGAGTCACCTCCTTAGAATCCGGTACGTTATAATTCACGGATGGATAGAACACTCATCAGCGAATTTTTCCACCGCAATATGCCGGCTGATATGGAACAGTGCATCGAACTGTTTAGTATTTTTGGCGGATACGATGAACCGATCAATACGGATGAACCTGTCGAGTCTCTTATTCTGCACCACATACTCGAATCATTCGAATCACACCGGGAATCCCTTCTCTCACCGCTCCAAAATGATTCTCTCTACCTCAATCTTCTCCATGCAATAGCGGTAGGTGACCGGCGGCAGGGATCGGCTTACCGCCGTGCCCGGATCGGGAAAGAACGCGGTAATGAAGCCTTTGAATTTTTACGCTACAGTGGCTACCTGACGTTAGAGCGTTCTCGTGAAATGCCTCTGCAGCGGGCTCATCCGAAGCAGCGGTTTAAAAAAGAAGTGGAGCACCACCGTATATCGCATAAATTTCGGTTTACTTCGCCGTTTTTACGCTTTTGGTTTGCCTTTGTGGAACCTTTTAGCCAATCCCTCCGCGAAGGAAAAACGACTCCGTTTTTTGATCATTTCCATACCCACTTCAACGCCTTTGTCGGCTTTACGTTCGAAGAATTATGCAATCTCTACATACGAGATATTTTAGCGCCGAAATTTAACAGCGACATTCTCGATTCGGGAAGCTATTGGGACCGTGAAGTGGAAATTGATCTGCTCACAGAAACGATGGAAGGGGAAACATGGGTCGGAGAATGCAAATGGACAAACCACAAGGTCAACAAAAAAGAGTTTCATAAACTCGACGAGAAATGCACCAAAATTTCTTTAGTGCCGGATAAAATATTTCTCTTTGCCAAACGGGGATTTTCCAATGAGCTCATGGATCTAAAAGAAAAACGGCTTTACCGTTTTTGTGCGGAAGATTTATCCGTCTTGACTAACTGACCGCCCGCAGGGCACCGTAAGCTTCTTGGAGAAGCTGAAACTTCTGCGTATATTTATTAATGATTTCAGGACTTTTCGTCTGAACGCGATCCGGGTGATAGCGCCGAGCCAGCATACGGTACCGTTTTTTTAAATCTTCCGGGGTAGAACCCATCGGGATTTCAAAAATTGCATGATAGCGGATCATCTTATCGATCGCATCATTTCCATGTCCCCATCCTCTGTAATTGCCGTACAATCGGCTCATAAAGGCATCATCATACTGGTAATTGATGACAAAATGGAGTACCTCACGGCGGTTGAGCGTTTTTTCAAGCCGCGCTTTCCCTGCCGCGCTCGAAACATCGATGAAAAGATCGGTAGCAGTAGCACTGAGCAATAAGGGGGAAAGCTGTTGTTTGAGATAGCGCATCACCCACGGGTTCGGAGTTATAAAGGTAAATTTGACACGATCGGGCCCATAAGCGTACAACTCAACATCAACGGTTTCACTTTTGCGGTAGGGTACTTCGATCCGTACCGCCGCGCTCTTGCATCGTTTCAATGAGCGGCTGTAAAACGATCCTGAAAGCTCATTGACTTTGGTGAAATGGTCACTGAGCGTCTCTAAAAACTCCTCTTTTTGATCCGAAGAGTTTTCATTGTTGAGTATTAGCACACCGTTGTCGAGAAAAAGCGTATTTTGAATATGATGATCGAAAAATTCTTCCATCCAAGGCTCTTCGAGGGTATTGGTTCCCCCCAGAACGAAGATAGCATTATTACGCAAAACAACTTTCACGGATAACCCCCGAACTGACTAGTTGTCTAGAAGGAGCAAAAACCATTCCTATTTAATTTTGTACAATCATTCCATAGCATTCCGGCCGGCGGTCACGGATGAGCCCCCAGTAGTGACGATGCTCGCGAATCGTCATAGGATCGAATTCGCTGTACAGGATCTCTTCTTGGTCCCGAGAAGCTTCTGCCACTTTTGCACCCGTGTGGTCGGTGATAAAGGAACTGCCGTAAAATGTCAGGGTACAGCTCTCTCCGATCTCTTCTCCGATACGGTTGGCGGCGATGACAGGGATAATATTCGCCGCAGAGTGCCCCATCTGTACCCGCTGCCAGTGGGATGCCGAATCGACACCGATTTCAGGCTCACTCCCGATCGCCGTAGGGTAAAAAATCATATCCGCACCCATCAACGTAAGAGAGCGGGCAGTTTCAGGAAACCACTGATCCCAGCAGATTCCGACACCGACGTTGCCGTAACGGGTTTCCCATACTTTAAATCCGGTATCTCCCGGTTCAAAATAGAATTTTTCTTCATATCCTGGGCCGTCAGGGATATGGGTCTTGCGGTAATTCTCCATCACGGTCCCATCTGCGTCGATCATCACGAGAGAGTTAAAGTAGCGTTCTCCGTCTTTTTCAAAATAGCTGATCGGCAGTACGACACCGAGTTCTTTCGCCAGAGAACTAAAGTGTGCAATGAGCGGATTATTTGCCAGCGGCTGTGCCCACTCAAAATATTTTTGATCCATATCTTTACAAAAATAGTATCCTTCGAACAGTTCCGGAATCAAAATGATATTCGCACCCTCACCTGCCGCCTCACGAACCATCGCTTCTGCTTTTGCTCTATTGGAACCTTTGTCCTCGCTCATCTGCATCTGTATCGCTGCGACTTTAACCATTCCCTGCTCCTCACACTCTTATCAATATCGAAATTATAGCATTGCTGCGACTCAGCGCAGATACGATCTATTTTTAGAACATTATTCTATTTTAATCTGTTCAATGCTATTCTAAATATATAAGAGCTTCGTAAAGGAAAATAAAATGAAGTTAGATGCCCTGTTCAATCCGCTTCCGCAAATGAATACAGAAGTCAACAAGAGAGATAAAGCTCTTGAAAAAATTGCTGCCGCTGTAGAATTAGGGATGGAAGACAGCGCTTCGCGTTCCATTGCCGATATGCTTCAAAATCAGATCTCCACAATGTCTCAAGGGCTTATGAATGCTAATGACGGTGTTGCCATGATGCAAATAGCGGGAGGGGCTCTTAATTCTTTAAATGATCAAGCTCAAACGCTCAGCGATCTGAGTGTCCGCTATAACAGTGCTACCCTTAACGAATCCCAAAAGCAAGGGCTTCAAAAGGAATTTAGCCGAACTGTGGATGCCATGCAGCAAAGTATTGACACTACCAGTTTTAACGGAAAAGCTCTTTTTGGCAGCAGTTCTACTTTTTCCTTAGGTGAATCTGCCATCTCCTCGACAATTCCCGCACTTTCTCCCTCTGCCCTTTCTATTGATAATCAAGATTCTCTCCAATCGTACAGAGACTCTTTGGCGCAAGCCGGTGCAGATATAGGCTCAACAACGAATGGCCTTATCAGCGCATCCAATACCCTGCTCAATCAAATCACGGCGACTTCTGCGGCCAAAAGTCAAATCGCCGATACCGATATGGCAAAAGCGGTCAAAGACTTTCAGCAGAACAATCTTATGCTCGATGCAAGCCAGCTTGCTGCAGCGCATCAGAGTAATGTACTCCAACAAAATATTACACGGTTACTGGGATAAAGGAAAAAGAGGGGATCGAATTGCGGAAAGGATTTTATCCCTTCGGCATTCTAAATTACATTCGATCTTTAGCTTGAATTCCGAGAAGTGAGAGTCCTGTTTTAATCGAAAGTGCGACAACAAGAAGAAGTTTGAGCAATTTCGCTTCATCTTCGGTTCCGATGATTCGGGTATCGTAATAAAACTTATGCAAACGTCCTGCCAATACTTTTAAATAATCAGGAAGTTTTTGCGCTTGGCGCGATTCGAATGCATCTTCAATGATTTCAGGCAATAGCAATGCTTCAAATAACAATCCATCCGCATCCGCACTTAAACCATGCAAATGTGACCCCATGATTTCATCCAAACTCTTTTCACTTTTGGCAATCAAGGTTTGGATACGGGCATGCGCGTATTGGATGTAATAGATCGGGTTTGAGCTGTCTTGACGTTTAAGCTCTTCGATATCAAACTCAAGTGCCGTGTCACATTTTTTGGATGCGAACATAAAACGCAATGCTTCCGCACCGATTTCTTCAACGACATCACTCATCAGGATAACGGTTCCCGCACGTTTGGACATCTTAAACGGTTCCCCGTCTTTGAGCAAACTGACCATCTGAGAGAGAAGGACTTCGAGTTTACCCGAATCGTAGCCCAAAAAGCTGATAGCCGCTTTTACACGGGCAATATAGCCGTGATGATCAGCACCCCAAATGTTGATGTAATCATCGTATCCCCGTTCAAACTTTTGGTTGTGATAGATGATATCCCCGGCGAGATAGGTCGGCCGGCCGTCTTCACGAACCACAACACGGTCATGATCATCTCCGAACTCCGAAGAACGGATAAACGTTTTACCCTCATTTTGGTAAACGCCCTCTCCCATTTTTGCCATGACGCGATCCCACTCACCATACAATGAGGCTTCCCCGACAAAAGTATCAAAATGAACATTGATGGCTTTCAAATCGTCAACGATTAAGGCTAAGATTTTATCTTTAGCCCACAGTGCGAGCTCTTTTTGACGACTTTCGTCACGAAGGGAATCCGCACCGAACAGCTCGACCGCTTCTTTGGCAAGGTCACTAAGGTATTCGCCGCGATAATATTTTTCAGGCCATTCTACCGTTTCACCCAACAGAGTACTGCGCCCTTCAAGCTGAAGGGATACACCGAGTAAATCGATTTGATTCCCTGCATCGTTGACATAATACTCCGCCGTCATATCATAACCCAAATGGCGCCCGAGTCTTAGCATCGTATCACCGTATACGGCACCGCGTGCATGACCGATATGCAATGGTCCCGTTGGATTCGCACTCACGAATTCAAGTAAAATGGAGCCATGTTTCTCATCACTCCCGAACTTTTCCCCATTGTGCAATGCCCAAGATGCATACTCATCCAAAAAGGCTTCAGAAAGACGAAAATTGATATACCCTTTGACCGATTCAACGGCACCGAATACTTCGGATTCATTAAAAGATGTTGCAATCTCTTCAGCTATCGCCATCGGCGATTTTCGGAGTTCTTTAGCCAGGGAAAAAGCGATGGGGGTAGAAAAGTGGCCGAAAGAACGATCTTTCGGTTTTTCGAGGATAACATCACAATTGAATTTATCGCGCAACAGCGCACTAACTCGCTGTTTCAAGGATTAAGCTTGAGTCGTAGTTTTTGTCTCTTCTACTTTAGTTGCTGTAGAAGATTCAACGCTTTTAGGAGCCTCAGTCGTTGTCGATGCAGTTGGTGCAGCATCTTCGTCTTTCATCTCTTTTTTGAAATTTCGGATACCTTGACCGATCCCTTTTGCAAGATCAGGAATTTTTTTCGCACCGAACAACAAAATAACAATTCCGAAGATTAATAATAATTCAGTTCCGCTTGGCATACTCATACTAAGAGTTCCTTTGATAGAAAATTTGGTAGGATAGTATAACGTATTTCCACTTATTCAGCAACGCGTTTGATCAGGAGGCTTCCCAGGATTGGACAAATTCGTTGATTTGTAACGTCGGTATTTTCATCCGTGCCGCTTTGGCGATCAAGACTAAAATATCGGCTGCCGCTTCTAACTTGTCGTTCACCACTAAAAAATCGTACTCGCTAATCCGCTGAACTTCCCGTTTTGCCATATCGATCCGTCCTGCGATTACCTCATCGCTGTCAGTAGAACGGTTGTGCAAACGGTGCTTCAGCTCTTCGAGCGTCGGAGTCGTAATAAAAACGGATGTCGTAATATCGCTAAGGCGATTTTTGACCGCATCGTGTCCCTGCACATCAATATCAAAAATCACCAGCTTGCCCTCTTTAAGTGCCTGCTTAACCGGACTGAGCGAGGTACCGTAGTAATTTCCATGAACGACCGCATACTCTAAAAACATCTCTTGATCGATCTCTCGTTTGAATTCTTCAATAGAAACAAAATGGTAATGAACGCCATCCACTTCTCCCTCGCGCATCGGGCGTGTGGTCGTTGAAATCGAAAAATAGGTGGGACCTATCTGGTCTGTAATTTTTGAGATTAAAGAACTTTTTCCTGCACCGCTTGGCCCGGACAAAACAAGTATCGCTCCACTGCGAAGATTCATGCGCCATTCCCAAAATTAATATTAATACTGATGTTCAACCCTTTAAGTGATTTCGCTACATCTTCATTCGAAAGTGCTTTCAAGAGTGCTTGAAGCGCTTCAACCCCTTCCGCATGAGTAGAAGCTTCAATCTCATCTAAGTCACCTAATTCTTCTTCTAATGCTTCATATGAAGCCGATTCTTCCATTACCTCATCCAGAGCCTCTGCACTCAGTGAAGTATCCCCTTCGCCGACATGAAGATCAATCTCTTCATCCTCAACTTCTTCGCCGATTGCCAATTTTAGCTGACGTTCGTCAAGCATGTCCAGCTCATCAAATCCTTCCCCCGCCTCTACTCCGGAGCCTTCATCCATATTCAGCTCTTCCATTAAACTCTCATCGAAATCAAGTCCTAACGTATCGAATTCTAACTCTTCATCAAGCGTTTCAGCTTCCAGTCCGCTAACAGCATCCTGGATTTGGGACTCTAAATCATCCAGTTCATTGTCTTCTAAAAGGGAATTCTTTTCCATACTCGGCAGAGTAGCTTCTTCGTCGAGTTCATCCTCTTCGGATGAGAATGATAATTCTTCATCTATCGTCCCAAAATCTTCTTCATCTTTAGACTCCGGAAGTGCTTCGATGTCCCCGAATGCTTCTTCATCGAATTCACCCTCTTCTGATAACAGCTCCAAATCCTCATCCGAAGCTCCAAAACCTTCTTCGGCTTTAGACTCCGCTAATGTTTCGATTTCACCGAATGCTTCTTCATCGAGCAAGAGCTCATTTGAAAAATTTTCTTTCATCTCTTCATCCGTATCATCCGCCAACAGATTCAGATCATCATCGCTAAAGTCAAATCCATTCGTCTCCAATAGCAGATCATCTACTGCTGTGTTCTCGCTAATTGCTTCGTTCGGAAGATCATGTTCCTCAAATTCATCTAGCTCACTCAGTTCATCCATTCCCTCAAGGTCATTAAACCCTTTGATGATAATTTCATCTTCTGAGTTTTCACCGTCACTTTCCGTATCATCCAAAAGATTTTGAACCTCTTGAACCTCTTCTTTGTCCAAAATGGCGGTAGGAATGAGTACTTCCTCAAAATCTTCAAATCTATCTTCGCCATAGATGTTCAGATCTCCGCTCAGATCAAAAGCATCCATATCGCTATTCTCTTCTTCCAATCCCGGCAATGTCTCTTCAAGACTCTTACCATCGGCAAGTTCATCTTGAGCCGGTCTTTCTTGCGCTGTTACACTTTGCACAGTTTCAGGCGAAGCAGCCAGTTTTCTCTCAATGTGAATCAACATATCCACCAGGTCAGTAGGGAGAAACGGTTTATTGATCACATTTTCAAATCCTGCGGGGACCGCTTTCCCGCGTGTTGCCATCAATAAAGTACCTCTAAATACGGCTAATTCTTTTAGAGTCTCAAATACCTCATCGCTGTAAAGAGCATCATCGATAACCAATAAATCGTATCTGCTTTCTTCTATTTCATTAACCGAGGAGATGATACTTAAGTCATCTTTCGTTTTTTGTGCACTGAGAGATACCAGTTTTCGGACAACCGGGTTATCGTTAAAAAGCAAAATTTTCATGATCGATACGACCCCTCTTTGTATGCCCTTGTTCTATCAAAAGCTAAATGGTATCATTGTAACTAAAAAAAAATAAAATGATAAAACTTCTTGGTCTTCTTTTTAGCTTTATTGCCCTTTATGGAGGAGAAATCCCCTTTCATACCCCGAATCAACACCACGATTTTATTTATCGGCTTAATACAACATTCAAAAGCGCTTCCCGTATTCTAATCGTTACTCCCTCATTGAACCATCCTGAATTGCAGAAAGGGATTTTAAATGCCGCAAAACACGGTTCTCGCATAACGCTGATTGTACAAGATCTCAAAGGAGCCCCGCTCTCCATGGTTCAATATGCGGGAGTTGATCTGTATACGTCTGCAGCCTCCTTGGACTCCAGTGCCATTATTATCGATGAGCACTTCGTCTGTACCCTCAATGGGAAAATCAATCAAGAAGATTTTGCTTTGAAACGCTCTTACATCCGGTGCAATGACAATCCTGGGGCAATTGAGGCAGTCCGTCATTCTCTTGAGTCTGTTCTAAGCTCCTCTAAACCCTACTTAGAATAATTTTTCCAGAAAATTGTACGCATTTTGGGTTTGGGCCGTAACGATCATCAGGGTTGCCCCCAATGTGGCCATCAAAACAACAAACGAAACAGCAATCTTAATCGGCATCCCGATGACCAGTAGGTTAAATTGCGGCATGGTTTTCATCAACATGCCAAAAATAATATCTGCAAGCATCGACAGTGCGGTAATCGGAAATGCAATCATAAAACCGACCACGAACATGTTAGCGGCAGCATGAATAATGTAGGCAAAAAGAGAAGGTGTCATCAAAAATCCCCCTAAAGGGACCGCTGCGATGGAAGCTGATGCGTATAAAAGTATCCAATGGTGCAGGTCAAAAACCAATAATATCATTAACGCCATCAGGGATAAGAACTGATTGATAATCGGCATTGAAACACCCGATTGCGGATCAATCGCCGAAGCCAACGAGAATCCCATCATAAACGATATTTGCCCTCCGGCAAAGGTAATGACATGGTAGGCCATCTGCAAGACGATCCCCACAGCCAACCCGAAAAGCATCTCACCTAAAACGGCAACCGTAAGGCTGAGGCTGTCAGTAGGAATATTCAGCGGAGGAACCGCACCGAAAAAAAAGACCGTAAAGAAAAAAGCCATTGCCGCTTTGATCGACATCGGGATATTCGCATGGGAGAAGATAGGAACGGCCATAAAAAGTGCGGTAAAACGGACAAAAAGCAAAATAAAAGCGATGGTCCGCCCTTCACTGAAGATTTCTGCCCAATCCATTCTTTTATGCCTGCTTCAATATACCGTTTTGCATACGATAGATATGATTGCAGCGCTCAGCCAACGACTCATCGTGCGTTACCAACACCATTGCGGCACGGTTTTCCTTCAAATAGTCTTCGAAAATCTCCATCACCTCGAGCGCTGTGGCATGATCAAGATTTCCCGTCGGTTCATCGGCAAAGATCAGACGCGGTTTTTTGGACATTACCCGTGCGATGGAAACGCGCTGCTGCTGGCCTCCGGAGAGTTCGGTTACTTTTTGTCCCATCACATGATCGATGCCCAATCGTTTTAACAAATCCGGATCGACTGTTTCTCCCGACAGCAGTGCCGCGACTTCGAGGTTTTCATATGCGCTGAACCCTTTAAAAAGATAATGGCTTTGATAAATCATACCCAGATCATTTCGGCGCAGCTTTACAAGCGCTTTATCATCCAGCTGATAGATATCATGGCCGAAGAGTTCAACTTTCCCTTTTAAAGGACGCAGAAGTGACGAGAGAATATGCATCAATGTCGATTTTCCGCTCCCGCTCACCCCGACAATAGCGATTGATTCTCCCGCTT
Organism: Sulfuricurvum sp.; assembly: GCF_049277495.1. Taxonomy (GTDB): domain Bacteria; phylum Campylobacterota; class Campylobacteria; order Campylobacterales; family Sulfurimonadaceae; genus Sulfuricurvum. The sequence goes on from NZ_JBASYM010000067.1 coordinate 50,545, forward strand.
CGAGAGTGAGTGAAATATCCTCAAATAACGGATAATCAAACGTATGGGATAAAGAGGTTGCTTTTAAAAGTGTCATAGGAGAATTATAGGGGAAAAGGTTTAAAAAATCTCTATTACGATCAAGGATCACTATGCAGAGGAATCCTTAGTGTAAATATTGCCCCATTATCAATGTTGGCCGCGGTAATCCTCCCACCCATTTTGGTTCGCACAATCGTATACGACATATAAAGACCGATGCCGCTCCCTTGCCCCTCCTCTTTTGTCGTGAAATACGGTTCGAAAATCCGTTCCATAACCTCCAGAGCAATTCCTCCGCCATTATCTTGTACACTTACCGCCCCATACGTATGATCTCCAAAAACGCGAATGGTGATGATAGGAGCTGAAATAGAGTTTTGGATCAATGCATCACGGGCATTTTGAAGCAGATTGATCATCACCTGCTTTAACTCGCTATCTGAACCCCAAAGGATCAAAGGCTCTTCACTATAATGGACATCTATCTCAATCGAATGCGATTCAAACATAGCCGACAACAGACGCAGTGATTGTTCAACCGATTCGTTGAGATCAAACGGAGTATTGATCTGATCGGGTTTGACAAAATTGCGAAAATCTTCGATCGTCTGCGACATAAAAAGGATCTGTTCCATCGATTCGGAGCTCATTTTTCGAAGATACTCACGGTCCACTTTGCCTGCACCATACGCATATTCGCTATCTTGAATAATCACTCCGAGCAGATTAAGGGGCTGACGCCATTGATGGGCGATATTATCAATCATCTCTCCCATAGCCGCCAGTTTGGATTGTTGAAACAACATCGCTTTTTGATAGGCGATCTCCTCTTCATTGCGCCCTATCTCTTCGATAAATCGCTTTTTGTTCCGATAATCGATAAAAAACATCAGCAACGCCAGAACGAAGAGATAAAGGAGTAACGGAACGATCAAATAACCCATGGAGGGGTAAATCCCCTCACCCCATAACCGATAGGTTATCCCCGATGCGATAGCCATTGCGATAAAAACAACCGCCAAGACACTCAAATAGCGCTTACGCCGCATGAGAAGGAGCAATCCCAAAGCGATCACACATGAGAGGATGATATTGAGTTTAGAATAAAGAGAGGGCTGCACTTTCACATCGCCGTTGAGAAGATTCTCTATCACGGTTGCATGGACATAGACCCCTGCGATCATTGTCCCATCACTGATCGTATGCCACGTGTCTAGCCCTAATGCCGTTCCTCCGATCAGGACGAATTTGCCCCGCAAACGAGAGGGGTCATACTCACCGCTAAGGAGATCGTAGGCAGAAACGCGTGAATAGCTCTCATGCGGGTAAAACGTCAGAAGTGCGTTACCTTCCCTATCCATCGCCGCGCGTTCAGTGGCTACTTCCAATCCCATATCCCCCCTAAACGCAGAAACGGGGAACGTCTGTGTAGTCGGCGATACCGAAGCGACAGCTGCGAGTCCAAGTGTAGGGATCAATATGTTTCGATGACGAACCAGCATCGAAACGCGACGAAATGTTCCATCACTGTCGGCAAGAGCATGAATGTGTCCGATTCCGCTAGCACGGTGCTGATACATCGGTATACTGCACACCAACGTGTCCATCGCATACAACTGATCCCACTCAAACGTGGAATACGCATTCACCAAATCGGGGACACGGCACCCGCCCCGCTCGCTGCTGCCATCGGCGAACACCGGCAATATGGTTTTGGTGTTCCCGATCGTATCGGCTAAAATCAGATCGTTATCCCTCAACTCTTTGGGGATACCCGCAAAACTTATATTGAGGTCCAATACATCTCGGTAATACGCTTCAATGGTATCGGGTGAGGATCTATCTTTTTCGGCGAAAATCATGTCCAGTACAACGGAAGAAGGGTTGGCACGGGATACGGTATCGATCAGTTTTGCGGTTATCATCCGAGGCCACGGCCATTGTCCGAACGCTTTTAAACTTTTGTCGTCAATCTCAACCACAATAGTAGCATCGGGTGTATGTTGGGGTGGAAATACGCGATTGAGTTGATCGTACAGTTTGTAATCAATATAAGTAAGCAGTGGGGTTTTCCACCAAAGCATATAATACAGAACCGTAGCGATCAACGCTCCCGTCGTTAACGATGCGGCTCTCATACTCAGCGGACAATCACTTCGACACGACGATTTTGAGGTTCTTCGACACCGTCAGGGGTTTGAATAATCGGATCATCTTCACCGTGTGAAGTGACCGAACAGTGTTCCAATGTTACATTTTGATCGAGTAGAAATTTTTCTACCTCTTTTGCCCGATCCAATGCAAGGATATAGTTTTTATCCGCATCTCCCGCACGATCCGTATGCCCGATAATATCAACCGCGGCAGGTTCTTTGGATCGAATTATCCGGATCACTTCACCTACCTGATCTTTGGAGGCTTGCGTTAGTTGTGCCGTCCCCGGTTCAAAATAAAAGAGGATAGAAGCCGCTTTACTCCCCAGCGCCTCTACCAACGCACCGTATCTTTCATTTATCTTGGAGGGATCCCCCTTTTCAACCGTAGAGGGTTTTTTCTCCGGCACACTGAGGGTCGTATAGTAGTAGGGCTGATCGATACTCACCGTTCCGGCATGAGTACTGACATCGATGGCATTATGCGCTCCGTCGTTTTCGAGCAAAATGATCGTCGTTTTAGGCCCACTCGTGATAAACGGCAAGGTCAAAATAAGGACACTCCAAATAACAAACGCTTCCATCTACTCAGCCTCTACCACAAATTTAGTACCACGAATCCCGACAATGCCCTGCGAGATTTTAAAATGGACCTTTTCTGGAGCCAATTTGCCGATTCTCCCCGATTCAAACGCGGCAGTTCCTTTGTGCAGTGTCACGTCAAAGGCAAATTTCTTTCGAGAAGGGGCAAAAAGATACTCATCAATTTCTAAAAGACTTTTAGGTCCAACTGAAAGAAGAGTACCGTCAAGAAACGACAATCCTATTAGTCCTTTTGTCCCGGTCTGAATAATGTCATGTTCTAGCAACACTCCCCCTTTTTGTGCCGGCACGATCTCTTTTCCCCTCTTTAGTATTACATCACCCTGAATACTCTTAATTAATGCCACCTCATCGGAAGCAATGACAGAAGCGGCAATTAGTATAGCAAAGGTAAATAATTTTACTTTCATTCAATCTCCTAAATTCAATCTACAAAACTGACGATAGACGATATCCCATCCCATAGATACTGGTCAGCGCCTTATCTGGGAGTTTTTTACGCAAACGCATAAACTGTCCACGAAGATTATCAGCATTGACGTCAATAGAATTATTGTAAAAATGATAGAGGATTTCATCCGAACTGCATACCTGCTCAAATTTTGCGATGAGGAGTTCCATTAAAAGAATTTCATACTTCGTTAATGCGATAGCCGTTCCATTTTCTAGCAAAAGCTTCTTATCCTTATCCCAGAACACCTCTTCACTGATCGCAATCATTGATGAAGATACGGCAGCGGAAGAATTATTATCTATTTTACTACATACCTTATAAAGCGTTTCAAACATCTGTGAGTACTCTATCGGTTTTGTAATAAACTGTGAGATCCCGATATTGATCAAATCAAGTAAATATTCTGCTTCGGCATATGCTGAGAGAATAATAATCGGCTGATCTTCACGAATGGAACGCAATTCTCTGGCAAACTCTACTCCGTTCATACGCGGCATACGAATATCGGAAATAACGATATCATAACACTTGTGTCGTGTAAGATACTCATGATATTTTTCAAGCCCTTCAATCCCGTCAGCAGCACTTTCTACAAAGTAGAAATACTCCCCTAACATCCCGGAAATCCGAGTCCGTAATGTCTCGTTATCTTCTACAAAAAGGAGCGATAATCGCTTCATTTTCATTAGTGCTAAATTCTCATTGCCCATAAATATTAGAATTTCCTATCTATTAAATAACAAAAGTATAATAACATAAATCAAAAAAGCTAACATCACATACTTAACAGTATCGTACTGTAACCGAACAATGTATTTGAAATATTGTAATAAAAGAATTTATAAGAAGTTTGAGAGGATGAAAAAGTGGCTCAAACTAATAGTTTGAGCCAAAATAGAAGAAAATAAGGTTTGGCGTTTACGCCATTTGAGCGGCAACTTCTTCTGCGAAGTTATCGACTTTTTTCTCCAGACCTTCACCGACTTCGTATTTAACGAATTCAACGATTTCTGCAGTTCCGCCGTGCTTCGCTGCTTCTTTGGTGATCGCTTCAGCTACCGTCAAAGAATCATCCATAACGTAGTTTTGATCCAAAAGTGCAAGCTCTTTGTCCAAAGTAGTATTGTCCGCTACGAAACGAGCCAATTTACCAGGGATGATGTTTGCCCAGATTTTTTCCGGTTTGCCTTCTGCCGCGAGTTCAGCTTTGATCGCCTCTTCAGCTGCAGCCATAACTTCCGGAGTCAATTGGCAAGCAGAGATATATTGAGGAACGTTTTTAAGCGGTTTTTTCAAACGTGCTAACTCTTCGTTCTCAGTTTTGATCGCTTCGATACGACCGATAGTTTCCGCTTCAACAAACGCAGGATCGAAATCTTTAGATGTCAATGTCGTCGGTTTCATCGCCGCAGCGTGCATTGCAACGTTTTTAAGCATCGGAGCCATAGCTTCGGCTACTTTTGCATCCGAACATTTTGCCGCGACAAGAACACCTACACGTCCGTTTGAGTGAACGTATCCGTTAACGCATCCGTTTTCACCTGCATTGAGGGTAACGAAACGGCGTACAACGATTTTTTCACCAATACGAGCTACTTGAGAAGTGAAATACTCTGAGAAAGTAGCTGTTTCGTATGATGTTTCATTCAACTCTTCAACACTGCTGACACCCGTAGTAAATACGTGCGCTGCTGTATTGCCGACGAGGTTAATGAAACCGTCGTTTTTTGCAACGAAATCGGTTTCAGAATTAACTTCTACCAGAGATGCCGATGCAAATGTTTCTGCAACTTTAAGACCCAAAAGTCCTTCAGCCGCTACGCGATCCGCTTTTTTAGCCGTTTGAGCCATACCGCGGTCACGTAAAAATTCTTTTGCTTTTTCCATGTCACCGTCACACTCAGTGAGGGCTTTTTTACAATCCATCATCGGCGCATCAGTCGCCGTGCGGAGGTCTTTTACCATTGCTGCTGTGATTTCTGCCATGATTATGCTTCCTCTGCTACAACTTCTTCAGTAGCTGCTTCAACCGCTGCTGCTTCAGGTGCCATTTCTTCTTCTGTTACTGCTTCGTCGTTTCCGCCGTTAGCAAGTGCTTTACCTTCATTGATCGCTTCAGCCATTTCTTTACAGAAAAGTTGGATTGAACGGATCGCATCATCATTACCAGGGATTGGAATGTCGATAACGTCAGGATCACAGTTAGTATCCAATGGTGCAACAACACGGATTCCGAGGTTACGCGCTTCTTGAACTGCGATGTGTTCTTTTACCGCATCGATAACGAACATCAAATCCGGCAAAGTTTTCATATGACGGATACCGCCGAGGTATGCAATCAATTTTTCTTTTTGGCGATTCATCATCAACGCTTCTTTTTTAGTCAAAAGGCCGATTTGACCGTTTGCTTGCATCTCTTCGATGATGTCAAGTTTACGGATTGATTTTTGGATAGTCGGGAAGTTAGTCAACATTCCACCCAACCAGCGGTTGTCAACGTATGGCATACCACATTTTTCAGCCGCATCACGGATCGCAACACGTGCTTGTTTTTTAGTACCTACGAAAAGAACTGTTTTTCCCTCAGCCGCTGCATCAACAACTTGCTGATATGCCGCACGGAAAAAACGCAATGTTTTTTGAAGGTCAATGATATAAATGTTTTTGCGGACACCGAAAATATATTTTTTCATTTTCGGGTTCCAGCGACGTGTTTGGTGACCAAAGTGTACACCACATTCCAAAAGGTCTTTCATAGTTACCATAAGTGGCTCCTGGGTTAATATTATTTGTTCTTCGTTTTACTTGGGCGGGCGCAAACAGAGCCGATGATACATCGGATGCACGAGAACAGCACGAATCGCTTGCGATTTTTTTCTTACGTCGTTAATCCGAGGAGAGAAAATCGGGCGAATTATACTGAAGCAGCACTTAATTTTAGCTGTGTTTAATATTTCCCAAACCGTCACGTTTTTATCACAGATTTTTCACTATTCAAATTACTTTTATATAATTTTTGTTAATATGACCCACAAGCAATGCATGGGCATTCAAAATAAGGAGAAATGATGAAACAACGGATTATAGGTTCAATCATCACTGCCGCGTTATTGACAACTAGCGCGTTTGCAGATGATACAATGATGCAGCGGTTCGAAAAAATGGAAAAAGAGATGGCTGCTCTTAAAGCTGAGATCAATGCTCTCAAAGCCGAAAAGGCTACCCTCAATACCGAACTTTCCAAACCCGCTGCGGCCAAACCTGCAGAAGTCGCTTCATCGGATGTCGCAAAGACTTTGGAAGATCTCCAAGACCAAATCAGTGATATTAATAAAAAGACCAACGGCAATACCCTCAAATGGGATGTTGATTTCCGTACCAGTGTGGATAATATCCATTATAAAATGGCCGATGGAAGCACCCAGAAAAATGATGCAGTTTTTAGTAACCGGTTGTGGCTCGGGATGAGCTATGCCGCGACAAAAAACCTCAGTTTTGTCGGTCAGTTAGCTTACAATAAAATTTTTGGCCAACGTGCCGCAACGACTCAAAGTTCAGCGATGGAAGGGTTTGACTGGGTCAGCGGCGAATCCGCTTATGATGATACATTGCGTGTCCGTTCAGCCTATTTCTTCTACACCGATGATGAACTCGCAGGTCTCGATGTCCCTTGGACCTTCAGTATCGGGCGTCGTCCATCGACAGAAGGGCACCTGATAAACTTCCGTGATGATGTCAAAGCGGCATCCCCGTTAGCTCATGCTATCAATGTCGAATTTGACGGAGCGAGTGCAAAATTCGGAATTGAAGAACTGACCGGACTTGACGGATCCTATTTCAAACTGTGTGCAGGCCGTGGTATGAGTGAGGCTGAACCAAGATTTGCTTCTACTCCCTATTCCGGTGATGGCTCTACTCAAACCAATGATATTGATATGGCAGGAATTATCGTCGTCCCTTACGACGATAAACAATACAGCACCGGGTTTCAATATACCTATGCCAATAATTTAATTGATCAAGCTACTCCGGGCGGTGCGATGGAGACTGTAGGAGGATTGCATACGGCTACTGCATTCGCAATGGTTAGCGGTATCGGAGACGGGTGGAGTGAATTTTTGGATGATTCCATGGTTTTTATCAGCGGTGCAATGTCAAAAACCGATCCTTATAAAGGGGCAGGGAAACAAGGTATGCTCGGTTCTCTAGAGAGCCAAACGGGATATAGCTACTGGATCGGAACACAGTTTCCTTCTCTTATCAGTGAAGAAGGACGATGGGGAGTCGAATTCAATCACGGTTCAAACTACTGGCGTCCGATCACGTATGGAGAAGATACCCTTATCGGCTCTAAAATTGCCGCTCGCGGAGATGCGTATGAAATGTATTTGACAGAGCCGTTGGTTGATGATATTCTGACGTTCCAACTTCGCTACACTTATATTAATTATGATTACAGCGGAAGCAACGGGTTCTTTGGAAGCGTAACCGGTACTCCTATGAGCATGGATCAAGCTATCGGTGCCGGATATGGTGCTGCTATTGTTGACAAAGCCCAAGACATCCGTGCCTATATTCGTTATAAATTCTAAACTCTCGTCTTCCTGAATTGATTTCAGGACCAAAATTGCGGATTTTCTCCGCAATAGCAAACCTCACTCCTACGATTTGATCCGCCAAAATAAACGCTATAATCCGCAATAACCAAACTCAGTATGCAAAGATCAATAACGTTATGATAATCCTAGATTTTGAAACGAACTCAACCCATATACATGATGTGATCGAAGTTGCCGCATTTCGTGTCAAAAAAGTGAACACTGAATATGTCATTGCCGATACCTTTCATCGATACTACTTTTCGGAATATGAAGTCAATCCTCACGCGTTAGCGGTTCATAAGTTGTCCCCGGAACGAATCGAAAGACTAAGAGCCGATACCGACTATGCCGAATATTTTGCGGATGACACGGAGTTTATTGAATTTTGCAGAGGAGCCACGACGCTGGTAGCGCATAATATAACGTTTGAACTTCGTCATATCGGCGACCTGATTTGCTTCGATCACCATATTTGTACGATGAAAGAAAATAAACATCGCGTGAAAGCTTTAAACGTAAGAGGAACGCTGAAAAATCCAAAGCTGGTGGAAACCTGCGGCTTTTACAATATAGCATTTGATGAAGAGCAATATCACAGTGCGATTTACGATGTCACCAAAACACTGGAAATTCTAAATAAGATGAACGCCTCGGCTTAGCAGAGCACCCGGACACTCACCGATAGTTTAGCCCTGTAAAGCAGCCAACTCTTCTTTGACTTTTGCGACATGATCTTTCACTTTTACATTGGTCCATCCCGCACGGACAATCCCTTTTGGATCGATGATATAGGTTGATCGGACGATCCCCATATACTCTTTTCCATAATTTTTCTTCATTGCCCAAACGCCGTAATCCTGCATCATCTGTGTTGTCGGGTCACTGAGAAGGGTAATATCAAGACTTTGTTTTTCGATAAATTTTCGATGCGACGCCGTAGAGTCCGCGCTTACGCCGAGAATAATCGCCCCTAAATCATCATAATCATCCATGGCTGCGGTAAATTCGCATGCTTCGGTGGTACATCCGGGAGTCGAGTCTTTCGGATAAAAATAAAGGACGATCCATTTACCGCGTAAATCACGTGAACAAATCTCTACATCGTCTTGGTTGCTTAAACAAAAATCGGGGGCTGTGCTTCCTACTTCTAACATCATTAATTCCTTTATTTTTTAGATGTACTTTTCTTTTTAGTAAGAAAAGTACCAAAAGAACATACCATGATTTAAGAATGCTCGCTCCTCTCGGCACTACTGCCTTCGGAGCGGCTCTTGGTGTTAAATCATGGAAATTTTATAAGATGACTACTGATTTTATTTCCGTAAACTCTTCGATGGCAAAACGGGGGCCTTCACGCCCTACTCCGCTGAGTTTGACACCGCCGTAGGGCTGAATGTCAAAACGAAGCGTCGGCATATCGTTTATGACCACACCGCCGGCATCGAGTTCATCGATCGCCTTGGACGCATGGGCAAGGTTGTTGGTAAAGATTGAAAACTGCAACCCATACGGTGAATTATTCATCCTCTCAATTGCATCATCGATTCCATCGACACGCACCAAACTCACGATCGGGGCAAACACCTCTTCGCAGACGATTTTCATCGACTCGGTGACATCCGCCATCACACACGGATAAAAAATCCGTCCCTCACGCCGCGGTTCGCTCAATGCGTGTGCCCCCTCGTCTATCGCACTTTCGATCCAATGCATGGCGCGCTCGGCGGCTTCATCATTGATCAACGGTCCTAAAAAAGTTTCCTCATTATACGGTGAACCGACAACAAGCTTAGACGTTGCCTCCGCCATTTTAAGAGCAAATTCGTCATAAATCGTACTGTCGACGTAAATACGCTGCAATGAGATACACACTTGGCCCGAGTTTACAAATGCACCGATGGTACAGCGCTGTGCCGCATACTCCAGATCAGCACTCGTATCGATGTACGTTGCCGCATTACCGCCAAGTTCCAAAGATATTTTTTTGATCCCTGCACTTTTGGTAATAATATTTCCAACGCCTACCGATCCCGTAAAACTGATGACGCGGGGAATATCACTGCCGACCAATGCACTTCCGACCTCGGCATCCCCGTAGACCACACTCAGTGCGTCCGGCGTCGCATAAGGGCTCTCGATAAAAAGTTTTGCCAGCTTGTAGGCGCACAGGGGCGCTTCGGGAGTCGGTTTAAGAACCACTGCATTTCCCGCGACCAGTGCCGGTGCAAGTTTATGGGCAACAAGATTGAGCGGAAAGTTAAACGGCGTAATCGCGACCACAACCCCTGCGGGTTCGCGGCGCCAAAAGGCATGAGCTTTGCGCCCGCTGCCCATTGCATCGGTATTGATCGTTTCTCCATGCATGGTACGCATCGTTTCGGCGGAGAGGGTTATCGTCTCGACACACCGATCGACTTCGATCAATGCATAGGTGATCGGTTTTGCCACCTCATCGCATAATACTTTAGCAAACTCTTCGCGCTGTTCTTTGAGCTTAGACGCAACGTCCAACAGCCAGGCACACCGCTGATGCAAAGGGATTTTTTTAGCACTTTTTGCTGCACTTTGAGCGATTTTCAATGCCTGTCGAGCATCCTCCGCACTGCACTCAGCCGCACGCGAAACTACGCGTCCGTCATACGGGCTGAGACGTTGTGTATAGCTTTGGGCAATAACCTGCCGTGATCCCATCCATACGTGTGCATCCATAAAACTCTCTCCGCTGCTAAGTTATGTTTCAATTATACAAATCATCACCTAAAAAGAGGGGGAAAGAAAAGATTTAAGCTCTTTCTTTTTAAGTACCCCTTAGAATGTGTCTCAAAAATACGCAGAGGATATACTATGAATTTAACGATCACCGATGGCGTTCTAGGTGTCAGACCTCCCGTGACCAAACCTCATCCGGGATTTTATTTCCAAGTAGGTGAGGAGCGTTTTCGCAAACTTGTTGATGACCATTACGAAATGATCCGCAACAGCGATATTGCTTTTTTATTCCCGGTCAACGATGAAGAAGATTTCGCCGCCGCCAAAAAGCATGCCGCCGATTTTCTCATCCAAATCTGCGGAGGGCCGGATTACTTTGCCCAATCGCGCGGAGAACCGCGTATGGTCGGACGACATGCGCCGTTTCGCATCGATGAGCACAGCCGCCGCCGATGGCTTGAATTTTATGCCGAACTGCTTCCAAAACTCGAAGCAGAAGGGATTAATCCCGAGTATATCCAATCGTTTTGGGACTACCTCGATATATTTTCTATTTGGATGATTAATACCCCCTCACATTAATTTTTCCCGCAACCGCGGGAATTGTTATAAACTTAATAAACATCAAACCCCTTTCACGCTAAAATCTCCCAATTTTTCTTTTGGAGATCTTCCCTATGAATGAAGCCAAATATATTTGGATGAATGGCAAACTGCTCCCGTGGAGTGAGGCAAAAATACATGTCCTTTCCCACACGCTGCACTACGGAAACGGTGCAATCGAGGGTACAAAAGCGTATAAAACCCCTAAAGGGTACGCTATTTTCCGCCTAAACGACCATACGAAACGTCTAATCGAATCAGCTAAGATGACGTTGATTACCGTCCCTTATACGGTGGATGAGCTCAATAAAGCACAAATCGAGCTTTTGAAAGCGAACGAATTTACCGGAGAAAATGTCTATCTCCGCCCGATCGTCTATCTCGGTTACGGGGTTATGGGTGTTTACCACAAAGAAGCGCCGGTTGAAGTATCCGTAGCCGCATGGGAATGGGGTGCTTATTTGGGTGAAGAGGGGATGAAACGCGGAATTCGTCTTAAAATCTCATCTTTCAGCCGTCCGAACAACAAATCCAACATGGGTAAAGCGAAAGCCGTCGGCAACTATCTCAACTCCCAAATGGCAAAATTCGAAGCGGTTGAAGCGGGCTATGATGAAGCATTGCTCCTGGATGATGAAGGA
>NZ_JBASYM010000068.1:0-22673 GCF_049277495.1 Sulfuricurvum sp.
GCAATATACTGCGGCAACCGCTCCGTATGGTCACAATCTTATTATTGCTTCTGCCGGTACGGGTAAAACTTCCACGATTGTTGGACGTATCGCTCATCTTATCTCTCAAAACGTTAAACCCGAACAAATTTTGCTCCTTACTTTTACCAACAAAGCTGCCCAGGAAATGGTTGAGAGGGTCGCCATATTTTTTGGCAGAGAGATAGCTTCAAAAATCGATGCAGGGACCTTTCATGCGGTCAGCTATCGCTGGCTTAAACGTAAAGAGGGGAAAGTCGTTCTCAAACAGCCGCGCGAACTTAAAACACTTTTTCGAAGTGTCTATGAAAAACGGACTTTTAGCCACATCGATTGTGCGACATCGGCATATGGGGCCAATTACCTTTACGATGTTTACTCATTTTATCAAAATACGGAGTTGAGCGTAAATTTTGAAGAGTGGATATTGACCCGTCAAGATGAGCATGCCGTGTATGCCGCTATCTATGCCGATATCATTGATGAGTTCGAAGCGTTGAAAAAAGAGTACGGATTTGTTAACTTTAATGATTTACTGCTGCATATGCGCGATCTTGCACTGGGGAGTGATTTGGGATACAAAGAGGTTTTGATTGACGAGTACCAGGATACGAATGCTCTGCAGGGGACATTGATTAATGCGATGCGCCCGCCGTCGCTCTTTTGCGTCGGAGATTACGACCAGAGTATTTATGCCTTTAATGGTGCGGATATTTCTATCATCGGATCCTTTACCACGAACTTTCCGGATGCTGAGGTCTATACCCTCAATAAAAATTATCGTTCAACCGTCCCGATCCTTTCGCTGGCCAATACGGTTATCGCCTATAATGAACGGATTTATCCCAAAGCACTGGAAGTGACCCGAACCGCTGAAGCGCAAAGCCCGTCTTTGCTCATTTATGATGAACTGTTTGATCAGTATCACGGGATAGCTCAAAAAATCGGAGATTCATCAACACCGCGTGAAGAGATCGCGGTGATCTTTCGAAACAATGCTTCAGCGGATGGGATTGAAGCAACGTTACGCGAGTTGGGTATCCCTTGCCGTCGGCGTGGAGGGACGAGCTTTTTTGATTCTAAAGAGATCAAAGCATTGTTGGATATGTATACATTGCTGGTCAATGAATCGGACATGATGGCATTCATCCATTTGTTTGATTATGCCAAAGGGATCGGAAGCGCCATCGCCAAAGAGCTTTTTGTCGCTTTGCAAAAGTTGGGGAACGGATCATTCGTCCGCGGATTGTATTCTCCCGATTCACAAATATCGAATCCTTTCGAAAAACGGCGTCTTAATCATCAGTTGGGTCTGTTTGATGATTATGCTGAGATGGGAAGTGCAGGGCGATTTGCAAAACTTGGATTTGATCCGAATTTTATGGGGAATCCGATCTTAAAGCATGCGAAACTCTCTAAGGATTCCGCTACATTTTTATATGATTTATTTACCCTTTTTCGCCAGTTGCGGGATATTAAAGAACCGAAGGCGGCTGTTCAGAAAATAGCAGTTTCAGCTTTGTACGGTCATGTGATTGAAATGCTTTCCACGCGTCGTGCAATGACAGAAAACGGTTCTATTGATGAACGGGCAAAAACTGAATCGCAAGAACGGATCCGTCGAAAATGCACCATTTTATTTGAGCTTTCCCGTCCGTATAAAGATCATGAACGCTTTTTGAATGCAATGGTTCTGGGCTCGCAAGATTTGACGCAAGGGGAGGGAGTCCATCTTCTCAGTATTCATGCCTCAAAAGGGTTGGAATATCAGGAAGTCTATGTCATTGATTTAATGGACGGACGGTTTCCGAACCGAAAACTGATGAACCGCAGCGGAAGTATTGAAGAGGAGAGACGGCTCTTTTATGTTTCCGTTACACGGGCAAAGGACCGTCTTTTCTTGAGTTATGCGAAATACGACAAAATCAAAAAAAGCAATTTCGTCCCTTCCCAGTTTTTATTTGAAGCAGGACTGATTCCTAAAGATGAAACATATACGGCTTTGATTGCAAAAGGGTCTACCGAAGAGGATTGATATCCTCTTAACGGCGTCCCTGAACGGCGTTCCCCATTTCCCACATCGGTAAGAAAATACCTAATGCCAATAAAACAACCATACAAGCGATAATCAGAAGCATAATAGGTTCAATTGCCTCGGACAGGCCGTCAATAATGGCATCGAAACGCATTTTATAATATTCCATAACTTTTTGCATCATGGCATCGAGCTGGCCGCTCGATTCTCCGGCAGATATCATTTGGATGATCATATTCTCAAAAAGTCCCGTCTCTGCTAAACCGTTGTGAAGGGTTCCCCCTTTTTCAACAGTTTGGCGCACGGTCAATAATTTTTCCTGCAGGGGTAAATTATCGATCATCGCAATCGATGTCTCCAGTGCTTCGGCGATAGGGATACCGGCTCGTACGAGTTCGGAAAAAACCAAGGTAAAGCGGTTAAGTGTCGCAAACATGATAATATTTTTAATCAGATAAACGCGCAGTAAGAATTGATGCCATTTATAGCGAAAATTACGATTATGATTAAGCATGTATCGGAATACAAAGACAAAGATAAAAATTCCTGCAAGAACATATAGCCCATAGGTATTAAAAAGATGTTCTAAAAATAACAGAATTTTTGTCGGCAGCGGAAGTGCCGCATGCAACTGTTCAAATATCGTTTTGAATTGAGGAACAACATAGGAAATCAAGACGGTAAAGGCAATAGCCATCGCAATCATGACGTTACGAGGATATGCCATCGCTTTTTTAAACTTAATGATATTTCGGCGAATTTCTTCAAGCATATCAGCAAGTTTATGGAGGGCTTCTGCCATATTTCCGGTTTTTTCCCCTAGTTCAATCATTGCTAAGGACAAACTTCCCAATTCAAAAGAAAATTTAGCGGCTGACTGTGAGAGGCTGTGTCCGGCATTAATATCTTCTGCAATAGTTCCTAACACGATCTGCAATGTTTTATCCGTCGTTGCATCGGCAATTTCATTCAGTGAATCATGGATGGATATTCCGGCATTGGTCATAACTGCGAGTTGGCGGATAGCCGCGATAAGGGAGTCTTGTTTAAGTTTGCGTTTCCTGATATTGGAAAGTAAGCTCTCTTTAAAGCGGCGAAATTGGTCTTCAAGAGGGGCTGAAGCCTCCGCTACTTTTAAAATCATCCCCGAGTATTTAATTTTGGCTAAATAATGGGCCTCTTTTTTGCTTTCTGCATAAAAACCTTGCTCCGTCTTTTTCCCTTTAGTGAGAACTGTCGCTATAAAGTATTTCATCCTTTTGCCACCCTTAATATTTCATCTAATGTAGTCACTCCATGAACCGCTTTCGCCATCCCGTTTTCAAACATCCCGATAAACCCTTCCCTCTTAGCCTCTTTGAGCAAATCGTCTTTAGAGGCACTCCGCGCAATCATACTTGAAAGATTTTCCGTGATAGGGAGAACCTCACAAATCATTTCGCGTCCCATGTACCCCGATCCATTACACTCTTTACATCCGGCGCCCTCATAAAAAACAGTATGCGGAGGGATAAATGCACTGTATTCTTGGAGAATATTTTGGGGAATATCGACTTCTTTCTTGCAATGATTACAAATTCTTCGTACTAACCTCTGCGCTTGAATCGCAACAAGTGCTCCACTGATAAGATACGGTTCAATTCCCATATCCGACATACGCGGTATTGCACTGATCGCATCATTAGTGTGAAGAGTTGAAATGACCAAGTGACCGGTCAAAGCTGCTTTGATTGCAATCTCGAGCGTCTCATGATCGCGAATCTCCCCGATCATGATCTTGTCCGGATCCTGACGGAGGATTGATCTGAGGGCATCGGCGAAAGAGAGTCCTACTTTAGGATTGACCTGAACTTGTTGAATAAGATTCATTCGATATTCAACCGGATCCTCAACGGTAATGACTTTGTCTTCAACATTACGAAGTTCATTCAGTGCCCCATAGAGGGTTGTTGTCTTTCCGCTTCCGGTAGGGCCGGTGACCAAAATGATTCCAAATGGGGACTGAAGCCCTTTAATCAGTTTCTGATAGCTTTCGGTATCCATACCGGAATCTTCGAGCTTGACCAACGCTTTTGTTTTATCCAAAATACGCATAACAATGGATTCACCATAAATGATGGGAAGGGTAGAGAGACGAAAATCAAACTCTGCATCCATGACCATTGCAGAAAAGCGCCCATCTTGGGGTTTACGCCGTTCGGCAATATCAAGATTAGCCAGAAGCTTGATTCGTGAAGCAAGCGGGGGATAGATATCGCGGTCAAAAATGAAGATCTCGGCGAGTTTGCCGTCGACACGTCCGCGAACGACACAGTTTCTTTCTGTCGGTTCAATATGAATATCGCTTGCGCGCCCTTTAATGCAGGCTTTAAGAATGACATCAATAAGCTGCAGAATTGATGAAGCCTCTTGTTGTTCTTCTATGGTTCCTATATTACGTAATTCATTACGAATATTGGCTACAAGCTCTTTTACACTATCTTTTAGCTCCATTTTAAACAAATAAGTTTGGATTTGTTTTTCGGTTGCTACCGCTATTTTGAGCGATTTCCGAGGAAAGAGACGTTGAATAGATTCCTGCGCTTCAATATTCAAAGGATCGGCAAAGACAACCATAACGTACATGTCATCTTGTGAAATGGGAAGAGCATTGTAGCGTTTAAGCTGTGTTGTAGGGATTTTTTCAACTAGCCGATAGTCCATGTCAATCGAGTCAAGATCGATAAAGGGAACTTCGATGACTTCAGCTAAATGGGATAATATCGATGTCTCATCTAAAAAATGATAGTTTTTAATAATTGAAAGCTCATATCGACCAAGACGAATTTGTTCGACAATAAAGCGTTTAATAAAATTAATGGATACGGCACCGACTTTCGTCAATGTCTCTAATACGGTATCGTCTTGGACTCCTCTGGAGGTCAATCGATCAATTTGTTGTTGTGTGATATGGCGTTTTTCGAGTAAATCATGCGTGATACGATCCATATCCTATTCCTTTTTTAATATACGTGATGGACTGTTAATATTTTATCATAATATTCGTCTATCGCTATGCTCTTTCGTCCATTAATCTGCGTTGTATAAAGCCTAAAACTTTGTCTTGGATTGAGAGCATCTTGATACTCTTTAATACTGTCATTGCTTTTTGGATTTTTGACATAAGAGTTGAAAATTTTTGAAAGGAGATAACTGCTGGTTGGAAACTGAACATTCCGAATCGGTTTATTATCATACAACGCCTGCATCAGGAGCTTTTTCTGCATAACAATGAGAGCGAAATAAGCGCTATTGGAACGAGCGTCCGTGGTCTGTGACAAAGATGACATGACGGGCGATAAACGGTCAATCTGATCAGCTTTCAAACATGAAAAGCCGACCAATGAAACAAAGGCTTCATTATGCTCATTAGATGAAAAAAGGGTGTATCCATAATCGCATGCCTGCGCATACATCCCTTTTTCATACAGCTGAAACAATTTTTGTCCGGCATCTGCAAGCAAGGTAAAAGACAATAAGAGTAAAAAAAGGAAGGATTTCATTTAAAGTTTCCTTTTTCAATGCTGTCTAATAAACTTCGGGCATTTTCTGAATTGGATTGAGAGATGTAGAGCTGAAGTGTTTTTTTAGCCTGATCCGTTTTTCCGAGTTTCATAAGGGATTTGGCAAAAAGGATCCAGCTTTCATCGATCCGATTATTAATATTATTTGTTTTCAAAGCGTAGTTATACGATTCATTAAAGTTACCGTGTTCATAATAATATCGGGCGATAAAGAGACCAAGATTGGCATTCGAGGTTTCTTTGAATCGAGATAATAAATCGTCTATCTCCAGTTTAGATTCATTTCGATTGATGGAAAGCGCCTTATCATTGATTACGGTTTTCGATACTGGTGCAACAGCCGGAGAAGGTTTATATTCCGGCATTATCAATGTTTTTGGTGCAGCAGGTTGTTGTTGGATAGGCTGCTGCTGTTGGACAGGTTGTTTGATTAGAACGGTTGTTGGTTGGGATACTGCTGCCATTTCAGTCGGAGCGGGGATATTTTGAAAAGATTGAACAAAATCCATAGAAGGTTCCAAGACCGTTATATTTTCATCAACATTGGGAATAGGTGGTACTTCTGCTGTTTGTGGAGAAGGAACGGGATTTTTAGCAATTAGGCTATTTTGATGGCTGGGCTTGTTATCAGTCAACCACAATGAAACTCCGCTCAACAGGGATAATGATAGAAAGAAAATCAGAATATAAGGAGATAAGGACTTGATCTTGTATTTGAGCCAGCGCCGCTCTAAATTTTTAATATCAAGCATCGATTAATCCTGTGTGGATGGCCGCCATTTCGATCCATTTAGGTTTGATTGAATTATATTTGATGAGAGAAGGGGTATTCTCTTCATACCAACAGTAAAGGCTAAACAGTGAAAAAAGCAACTTGTTCGTATCCCGATAATTCCCTTTGGTCAGGGCTGTCATCAACTTCATATTCTTATCATTAAACATATTGGCGACATCGAAACAGTTTGCTTTGAGAAGCTTTTTTTGAATATATATCTTAAGCTCATCGGCAGAGGCATTTTTGAGTTCTATACTTTCCCATATCCGAGTTTGAAAATGCTCTTTCGCAATGATCTCTTCTTTATCGGTCTTATGAAGAGTGATAACGAATTTAATGGCTCTGGCATCAGAAATAAGGCGGATTTTTTCCATTAAAGAAGCACTGTAAAGTTGGGCTTCATCTAGCAGTACAATAGGAATATGGCTAAGATTTAGAGCTTCTGCTAACTCTAAAAATCGGTTGAGAGTCATTGTCTCACGTGGGGCATAACCAAAAATATTTTGCGCCAGTACACGCAAAAAATCATCTTCATCGACTATAGGCGTTGAGACCATGTAGACTTTTTGATGTTTGGAGAGGTCATGATGCAATTTATGCAGCAGCATGCTTTTCCCTGTGCCCGGTCTGCCATACAGCAAAATCATTTTCAACGGTTTTTGTACCGAATCTTTGAGTGATTGGTACATATGTGAAACGCTGTCAATCTGGACATAATCACGAGGATTGACTATGTCAATAAAAAGATCGCGCGGTTTTGAGAAAAGGGAATTCTCCATTCGTTATTTGGATTCGCCTTTCATCTCATTCACTTCTTCTATTTGTTGCTTGGCAAGATCAGATTTTTCTAAATGCTCTTTTTCAATAGCTGTTCCGATATGGGTATATCCCAAATCAGATATCTTTAGATTGGAACCGTCTTTTCTGACAATATGCGGTTCAATAACGATAACCATTTCTTCTGTTTTCTTCGTTACACCTTCATGTTTAAACAGCCAGCCCAGACCCGGTATGTCACCGAGAAGTGGGATTTTATTGGAAGAGACATCATTTTTGGTATTGATCAATCCCCCCATGATGATGGTACTGCCATCTTTAACGGTAACGACTGATGAAATTTGGCGTCGGCTTAAATCCGGCGGCATAGAACGGGTTGAATTATCGGTGGAGAGTTGACTTGCAACATCTGAAACCGATGGATTGATACGCAAGGTTATACTTCCGTCATTGGAAATCTCAGGGGTAATATCAAGCAATACTCCTGAAAAGACAGAACTAACAATTTCGGATGTCGCTTGTTCGCCTGTCGTTCCACCGGCGAGAGTGGAAGTGCTTGTCGTTTTATAAAACAATTCTGTTCCCGAAGTAATAAGGGCCGGTTGATTGTTTAGTGTTAATATTTTAGGATTTGAGATAGCATATACATCCCCTTGAGTCTTTAGAAATTTTAAAACTTCTCCTAAATGACCTTTGATCCCTAGCTGGAAAATACTCATATTACTGTTAGGTACTCCAGTAAGTGTTGTAATTGGGGCAATGATATTACTACTTGTCCCTGAACTACTGCCTCCTGATCCTTCAAAACTTGTTACATTATGAGTATTGTATTGGTTAAAGCCAATGTCAATATTTTGCAGAGCATAAAGCTGGGACCAATCGATACCGGTTGTACTTCCGTCTGAGAAAACAACACTGTACATTTTTACATCGATCATCACTTGTGTCTGCATTTTCTTTTGCAGATCTTGGATATATTGGTCCAAACGCTTCATTTGTTTGGCGGTTGCGGTAACGGTGACCAGTCCAGCCCCTTTGTTAATATAAACATTATGAAGGTCGCCCGTTAAATTAGTGTCTGATGTATTGTTTTTTTGTCGGTAATCATCTTCTGGTCGGCTGAGGATGTTTTTAATTTCATTGTCTAGATCATTCCAAAATTTGACCTCATCTTTCGAAGAGATATTGGTCCCTGATTCAGATGATGAACCGGTGCCAGAGGTGCTTGCAGTTCCGGCACCGGAAGCCTGTCCGGCACTTTGGCCTGTATTGGAGCTCAATCGTATATTTGTACTCCCTTCCCCTTTTCGTTCACCGATAATATAATCAAGCTGATAGGTCTTGGTCGTTAGGTAAGAAACTCTGAGTACATTGTTTTGCAATGTATATTGCAAATTGTTTTCTTTGATAATGAGATCCAATACTTCATTGATGGTCAGGTTCTTCAAAAAAGTTTTATTCATCGGTCTTTTTAAAACAGCTTCGGCTTCTTCATCGGTTACGATGACACTCATACCGCACTCTTCGCTGAGTTGATCCACAAATTCTCCGACACTCGTCCCTTTGACAGAAGAGATATTGAAAAGCTCATAGGTGCAATCTGCCTGTAATGCAGGCGATAAGAGGGCGGCCGTGGCAACAGATAACATAAACGCTCGTGTATGGTGTTTAATTACAGATGTCATGATACTTTCCTATTTCGTGGTGATTTTAATATTATTATTTTGTTTGGTTAAAAACAAAATGAGTTTTTGATCTTTTTTACCGGTTAACAAAACGGAATTTTGTTTTACTTCGGATAAGGTAAAGTTTCGGATTTTATCTCCTACTTTATACCATTTTCCGCTTATTAGTACCGTTTTGTTCATAATCCCCAAAAGACGCAAAGGCTCTTCGATTGCTTTCGGCTGAAGCATACTGCCTAGTTTCGGAGGAGCAAGAAGTTTGGATCCACTACTGGCAACAGGTGTAGGCTTTTTCATTTTCATCGGGTCACGCAATGAGTTGATAAAACCTTCAGGTATACCGACACGTGCCGGTAATATAGCTTGAATTTGTTCATCGACCCAAGCTAACTCTTTATCTTCTTGTGATGTGGGGACATTATTAGCAGTAACAGGCATTACCGCAGCACTTAGCGAAATGAAGCTAATACACCCCAAAAGTAGGTACTTTTTCATTGTCTTACAATCCCCCATACTGAGATATTTAAATCCCCTTTGAGCTTTTCACCTGCTTTAAGATTAAAGTCGTGTAAATCAACTACAAGCTGACTCTGTTCAAGTGCATTGATAAATTTGAGGGTATTTTTGTAAGGCCCTTCAGAAGCGATTTTGATATCTAGAACATGTCCAAAAGAATTATTATCCGTTTGGAGAGTATTGCCAAACTGAGCTAATTTAATATTGTAAGATCGTGCATATCGTGATATAGAATCAAGATAGGAACCCCATACTTTTTCATCATAATATAAAGATGAAATTTGCTCAAGCTGTTCTTTGATATAGGCATTATATTGAATATAAAGAGCATGCTGTTTTTCTATTTCAACGGTTTCTTGCTCAATTTGAGTAATGCGTTCAGGGGGATTCGCATTTAAATATTGTTTATCTATATTAAGATCATTTTCTACTTTAAGCGCTTTCTCGTGAGAAATTTTAAAACTTTCTTCGGAACTTTTCCAAAAAAGCAAATACGAAAAAGCAAATAAAGAGGCAAAAATCATTACATATAACATCATTTTGTCACGATCGCTCTTTAGGGAAAGAGACTGATCAAGGGAATAAAGATAGTCTTCTATTTGTAATTTCATTTTAGGACCGCCTTTAATTCACTAAGATAAGACTTGTCTTCTTCGTCATAGGAGATGAGTTCAAGATTGAAATTATATTTTTCACGCTTGATATCCGTTAAGTGTTTTAACAGAGCCGTAATATCTTGTGTTGATGATGATGTCAATCCGAACGTAAACATTTTGCTATTGTTTGTATCTTCATTGTAGCTGATACTTTTAAGCTGTACATGGTACTGATTGAAACTTCGGGTAAAATCTGCCATGATTTTCGATTTCATCGGATAATTTACTTTTTTCTCATTTACTTGTATTAACGTGTCTTGTTTTTGCTTGTAAGCGGCTTTTTGTTCATCTAGAAGAACTTGAGCCGCATTTTTATTGGCAAGTTTTAGATTAATAGTTGCTTCCCGTGTCATTTTATCAATGTGTACTTGTTCGTACTCTTTGGTTAAGACTGCATGGTGGAATTCTTCAATGTAGGATAATCCCCAATACACACCCGGATAAAGCAGTGCGGCTGATAGTGCAGCCGCAACAACCAAAATAAGTTTTCCGCTTTCACGCTTGGCAAAAGGCGGAGGGCGATGATATACCGTGAAGTTACAGCTATAACGTTCTTCGGCTTGAAGACGTCCATACAAGTGCATTAACTGGTGGATTTGATCTACATTTGATCCATTGGTATTAAATCCATAATTAAAATCAAAAGGGGCTGTTTTCAATCCAAGATAAGTTTGTGCGTATTCATCAAGCCCAAGGATATTACCTACACTGGTGCCGATAAAAATTTCATCAAAACGGTTAATCTCATAAGCTCTTTTTGCATAGGTCATAATGTCACTGACATGGAGAAAAATTTCTCCAAAGAGTTTAATGAGATTTTTTTGGTAATCCGGAGTTGAACTGTTTAAACCTTCATTGGCAAGCATTGCGGCAAAATTGCTATACTCAATTTGTTCACCCAGCAGTTCGCAAAAACGTTCATGCATTTGAACGAGTGAAAATTTAAGTGATTTTGCATAAACAAATTCTTGTTGATTATAAATACAGAAAAAAGCGTCATTCTCTTGAAAATAGATAAAACAGTGGACATCGGAAGAATCAATCAACTCTTTGACATACAGAGATTTTAATAATAAAGGTACTGGAACAATTTGATCTATGTATTTAATTGCCTCGATCACTTTGACATATTCTTGCTCTAGTGTTAGAGGGTCAACGACAAATACATGGAAAAAACGCTCGCTCTCGGTGCTTCTTTGAATTGCTTCAACATATCGAATATGGTATTCAACCGCCATATCCAAGGCAAGTTCTTCATATACCTTGTTTTCCAGAGCGTCGTAAATATCATCGTCAGGTATATTTTTACTAATTCCAATAAGGGTTGATATAAACCCTTTGGTATTTAAAAAAGAGACGGCATATTGCTCTTTTGAAAAAGAAGGAGAAGCGCTACTTGATATTGTATTGAATGTTCCAACATAATAATCCCCTTTGTAGGGGTTGGCTGATACGATGGTCGAATAGGTTTGCTGTTGGTGTTTACTCATCCTCTTTCCTATTTAAAATGTACAAGAACCATTCCGCAGAAGCAGTTTTGCCGGTAAAACTCTATTCGGTAGCTTTTATGTAAAGTATCTATAGAGTATTTGAAATCCAAATCATTCAAAGTGATACGCAAGTTACTTTCATCTTTGACTCCTTGTTTGGTAAAGCCAATGATATTCACTCGTGTATCCGGATCATGATTGATAACCTTAAAATCGGCACTTGCAAAAAAATCTGTAGCAAATTCGATATTTTTAGGTTCACCGTCGATCGCGATCGTTGTTGATAACGATCGATTGTCTTCTCTTTGATAACTGGGAATAAGAGTACTTATCTTCCGGTTGCCAATAAAAAGATCATATCCATTTTTATTCCTTTGAACGCTCCCCAATGGATGGGAAAACTTGAAATCGTTCTGTACTGATTGTAGCGGAATGAAACTTAAACTGTTTTTTAAATTTTTTAGATTTAAATAAATATTATTGTTAATTGTTACATTTCCAGGGGTGTCAAGAATTTTTTCAATGTTTTCAGGAGTCAGGTTAAAAGAAGATTGAAATTCAATGCCCATAATTTTCATATAGCTTTCAATAGCCCGAAGCTGATAGAAAACTTTAAGCGGGAGTGTCGGCAAATTTTTGCTTGTTTCTATCGCAAATGCCGGCTTATTATGGGTTACAGCAAAGTAGGTTAATGAATGTTGCATTGCTTCGTCGTCAAAGCGGGTATTGGTATTGCGTACGTCAAACAAATGATGGGTTTCAATCAACTCTCCATTGAGCAGTTGACTCACTTTGGATGCAATTTCATTTAAGTTGCCAAAAGGCTGAATACCCTCAAGTATTCCTTGATCAATTACACAAGTCTGCCCCCATGCATTAGGATTGAAAATAGTGTTTTGGTACTCTTTTCGATAGAAACCATGTCCGTCATGCAGATTTAAAATAAGTCCTACTTGAGGTTCTGTAATGATTTTCTGAGCTTCGGTGACAATATTTAAATCAGGATCATGAGAACCGATTTCTGCAAATTTGCGATTCATATCACCGTTAATGCCTCGACTGTTTCGTTGAATACTCAGTCTGTTAAGATCGGGGATAATCCACAAATTTCCTTTTTTGATCGTGTAATATTCCGATAATAACGCGGTTGCAAAGTAACTTCCGGGCTCATTTCCATGGATACCGCCAATAACAAGGAGGGTGGGAGTATGCTGAATGTCCGTCTCTTTTTTGACAATACTGAAAGGTAGGGCATAGAGGGAAGCAGTAAAGAGAATAGTAACTACTATCCTAAGTAGAAAGATCAAAGTTATTCTTCGGTTAGGATAGAGATGGTTTGATTGGTGTTTAAACGAAGCAGCAGGGATTTATTCCCTTTAAAATGATAACTGTCACTGGTGTAGATTTGGTTAAATGTTACCCAAAACAGATTTCGTTGCTCCCCGGGGTATGGAACGATATTGATATCATTAAAGAGGATGCTCTTAGTTTCATCTTTGGAAAAAATACGTTCTTTGTAGGATTTGAACTGATTGAAACTCATACCGTCGTATCGCTTAAATGAAGGATCATAGAAGGAGAGATACTCTTCGATATCATTATAGGTCCATGCAGATTTCCATTGATAGAGGGCTGCTAAAACCGCCGAATAAGCGGAAGGCTGAGCCCATTGTTTTAAAGATGAGTCAATAATTAAAAGAGTATTGGATGGATTAATACTTTTGTCCAGCTGCATTAGGTCTTTATTGTTGATCGCGATACATCCATGGGTAAAGGGGTCGCGTGAACCGCTCAGCGGTACGCCGTGAACCCAGATACCGTCCCCGCTTTTTCCGCGAATTCGGTCATAGAAATTGGGATACGATGTCACAAAAGCCATTGGCCCATAAAATTGATCAACTACTTTTTTCTTTTCCGTAAAGGTATAAATTCCAATAGGGGTTTTAAGATCACCTTCGATATTTTTATCTCCGGAATTTTTACCGGTAAAGGCGCTGTAGCGTTTTTTGAGAGAAAATTGCTGGCGTGAATCAGGGGCATAGAGTTCCAAAGAACCTTTGTCTTTACTGACGGTTAGCAAAGAGAATGCACGTTCAAAATATCCGAAGCGAAGGTCTTTGCTAAAAAGTGATCCCGACCAATACGATGGCTTGTTCATCTCTTTTTCAAGCAGCTTTTTACCGCCGCTTTTATAGAGAGTGATAACATCTCCTGAGAGAAGCATCGAAGTTGATATGATCGAAATAACGAGAACTTTTACCATTCGTATCCTAGATCGCTTAAAAATTTTTTATCGGTAGTCCATCCCTTTTTAACGGAAACGAAAAGTTCAAGATAGACTGGTTTGGAAGCTAACCGTTCAATTTTTTCTCGGGCATTTTTTCCGATACGTTTGATAGCTACTCCCCCTTTTCCGATAATAATTCCTTTTTGTGACTCTTTTTCAACGATGATCGTTGCTCTAATATGTTCAACGGGAGCTTCTTCATCGATTTTATCAATAATTACATCGGATTCGTAGGGGATTTCATCACTGATATTATCAAAAATTGCTTCACGGATAAACTCTTTATAGATATCCCGTACCATTTCTGTTGTTATATTTTCAGGATCGTATAGGTATGGGGATTCAGCAAGATATTTAACAATAGTGTCAAGTAGGTCATTTTTCCCGACATTTTTAGTAACGGACATGGGAATAAGGGCTTCGAATTGATCACTGTAGCGGTTGTATTCACCGATTTTTTTCAATAAATCAGATTGTGAGACTTGGTCGATTTTACTAAGAACGATGATATGTTTGCGTTTCTGTCCGTTAATCTCTAAGAATTTTTCATAATAGCTGAGTTTATCGGACGCCGGAGCCAGGTAAACGACGATATCACAATCTCCGATAGCCTTTAAGGCTTCTTCCAGCATGTATTGGTTCAAGAGTTTTTCGGCTTGATGAAGTCCTGGTGTATCCACAAAAATGATTTGATCATCTTTATGCATAACGATAGCATTGGATCGTTTGCGGGTTGCATTGGCTTTTTGACTGACGAGGGCAATCTTCTCCCCTAAAATCCAGTTCATAAGTGTACTTTTCCCGGCATTCGGGCGCCCTATAAGAGCGACAAATCCTGCTTTACTCACCTTTGATCTCAACATGAAGGGTCGCATGGATACCGTGACCGAGTTTGAGATCTAAGTCATGTATACCGGTTGTTTTAATGCCGTGTTTAGCATCTAGCTCTTTTTTATCAATCTCTACGCCGTGCTGCTCTGCCAATGCATGAGCGATTTCATCTTTGGTGACGGATCCGAACAGATGACCCGTATCGCCGAGTTTTTTACGAATAACGACTTTAAGATCAGCCAGTTTCGTTTTAATCGCATTCAAACGTTCAATTTCTGCCGCATCATTGGCTGCTTTTTTACGTTGATCAGATTCATATTTTTTTAAAACTTCATGAGTTGCCGCGAGGGCTAACCCTTTGCCGATCAAAAAGTTTTTTCCGTACCCGTCGGCTACCTCTTTGATTTCGCCGGCTTTACCGACTCCTTTGACATCTTTCGTCAATAAAACTTTCATATAATTCCTTTTTTAGCCTCGAACGATTTGACCGCCGTAAGAGACGATACCGTGTGCGAGATTGGAGACTTTGGTGTATCCCATATCTGCAAGGATCCGCTGGCAGTGTGCACTTCGGCTGCCGACATGACAATAAACAATAATATGTTCATTTTTATCCAAGTTTGATTCCGTCAATGTTTGGAAAAAGCTGCTGGTCGGCACAAGTACGTCGGCACCTGCGATACGTCCCATTTTCCATTCCATCCATTCGCGAACGTCTACCACTTTAAAGTTGACCATTCCAAGTTCTCTGGCCTCGAAAAGGGAAGTGAGTTCATCACTGTCAATATCGCTTTTAGTCAATAGCATTTCACATTCTTCTTTGGTGAGTCCGCGAGAATGTTGGTGCGTCACTTCTTCAATTCCCATTTCCATTCGCTTGGCTGCTGCAAACTCCGGTGTACAAAAAATCTGGCAATGGCATACACCTTCTTCCGGTATCTCTTTTTCAATTGCCGGGGTACAAGGACAGAGTCTGTTATCGCTGCTTTGATATTTTCCGTCTACTTCTTCTACCATATAACAAGGACAAAAACGTTTGTTATACATCATTTTATTACGAGCAAGTCCTAGTTGAACACCTTCATTGATCTCTTCTTGGGGATTGTATGCCCAATTGAATTGGTTGACGACTTTATCGGTAAATTTAATGGTTTTTTCCAATTCGGCTTGGAATTCATCTGAATTCATATCGATTTTAATGATGCTCATTGTTACTTCCTTGAAATTATTTATTTTTTCGTGCTTTACCGGCAATAATGAAACGTAATGCGTTGAGTTTGATAAAACCGCCGGCATCTTTTTGATCATAGACTGAATCTTCTTCAAATGTACAGTATTCCGGATTAAACAATGAAAGGTCAGAACTGCGTCCGACAACCATGACGTTACCTTTATACAGTTTCAAACGAACGCTACCGCAAACATTTTGTTGGGTTTTATCGATAGCCGCTTGAAGCATTTCACGTTCCGGAGCAAACCAAAATCCGTTATAAATTAATTTCGCATAGCGAGGCATCAACTCATCTTTAAGATGGGCTTCTTCGCGATCCAAAGTCAATGACTCAATAGCGCGGTGTGCTTTTAGCATGATCGTGCCACCCGGAGTTTCGTAACATCCTCGGCTTTTCATGCCGACGAAACGGTTTTCAACAATATCGGCACGACCGATACCGTGGCGTCCGGCAATAATGTTGAGCTGTTCGAGCATTACTGCAGGAGAAAGTGCTTTACCGTTAAGGCTGATCGGGTCACCTTTTTCATAGCCGATTTCAATATATTCTGCTTCATCCGGTGCATTTTGAGGTGATACGGTCCAGCGCCACATACTCTCTTCCGGTTCAGCGGAAGGATCTTCAAGGATACCTCCCTCATAGGAGATATGGAGTAAATTGGCATCCATAGAATATGGAGATTTTTTACCGCTCATTTCAATTTTAATACCGTGCTCTGCAGCATAGGCAAGTAACTTTTCACGAGAGTTTAGATCCCATTCCCGCCATGGTGCGATAATGGTAAGTGCACTGTTTTGTCCGAGATAACCCATTTCAAAACGGACTTGGTCGTTCCCTTTTCCGGTAGCGCCGTGACTGACGGCATCAGCACCCGTAATACGGGCAATTTCTGCTTGACGTTTTGCGATCAAAGGGCGTGCGATTGATGTTCCCAGCAAGTACTCTCCTTCATAAATCGCGTTGGCACGAAACATTGGGAAAACATAGTCACGGACAAACTCTTCACGAAGATCTTCGATATAGATGTTTTCAGGTTTTATACCGAGGCTGATCGCTTTGGCGCGAGCTGGTTCAACTTCTTCCCCTTGGCCGATATCGGCGGTGAATGTAACAACTTCACAATTGTATTCATCTTGAAGCCATTTTAAAATAACACTCGTATCCAATCCGCCGGAATAGGCGAGAACAACTTTTTTAACCTCTTTTTTCATAACTGCATCCTTATCGTTGATACCCTGACTCCAATAGTGATTATGGAGTGAATGGCGCGATTTTATCAAAAAAAGGGTGAGAATAACGTTAAAATTTTAGATTTAAGGTGGAAGGCGGTTCTACTTGGGTGGATTTGAGAAAATCAAGAGTATTTTTGAGCTGCTGTAATGCTTGTGCCGTTTCACTTTTTTGGTGTTCAAGGAGGGTTTTGCTTTGCAATAGAAGATAGACGGCTTCTTCCATTTGTTCCAGTGTATCAAATTGGGGCATCTCCTCTAGCAAAGAGGAAATTTGATCGATTTCTTCGAGAACCAGAGCTATTTTAAGCTTGGTTGACCACATTGGTACTCTCTTTCCATGCTTCTAATAAGCCTTTGAAAACCTGACTTACTTCATCGAGCTTAGTGGAATCATTATAAAGATTTGCCTCTACAAGAAGCCGTAGCTGATAAGTATACAGTCCTGAAAGATAGTGTGTAATATCTCCTTGATTGTAATCAAGTATATTAATCAATTCTGTTAGAACAGCATTTGATCGATTGATCCAATAGGTCCGTCTTTCGATATCGTTACTGGAAATGGAGCGTTTTGCTTGCATGTTAAAACGTAATATGCCCTCATACATCATTTGAATCAATTTTTCCGGTGACTCTACCCCAATATTATTTTGGGCATATGTATTATAGGCAAGATTGGTTTGCATAAAAATTCCTTTGATTTATTCGAAATATTATTGATAAAATATTTTTTTGAGTCATTATCCTTTTTGATCGAATAATAGCCCCTGTACTTCTTGCATTTTTGGTAACAATTGCTCGGCTTGTTCAATCGGAAAACGTCTAAGCATGCGGTTACTTTTTGTTTCAACAACAGATACATAAAAATCATCCGAGGTGTTGTCAAAACCAAACCGTAAAGAAGTGTTAAACGGATCCAGTGAACGGTTAAGTTCATTGATAAGTTTATCCATTTGTTCTTGAGAAGCAACTTTTGAAGTTTTTTCATCATTATTGAGTTGAGCAACTTTATCTTGGTTGATTTGTGACTTCTGCATTTCTTGAACACTCTGTGTGTTATGTAATTCAGTCGCTGCAGCTTTCGGTATGGAGGTTTGACTTTGCTGCATTTTTGCAGTCGTTTGCAATATTTCCATGACAGGTCTCCTTAACATATCTAAAACATCTATTCTCCTAAATCGTCCATGCAAATAAAAACTTTAATGCATCGCATGATACCCTTGCGATTATGAAACGTTATTTACTTCTTTTACGAAACGAACCGCTGCTTCGACGCTTGTCACTTATTCAGCTGATTGCTTATTTTGGAGCATGGTTTAGCAATGTTGCCATCTATACTCTTTTGATTGAGATGGGAGCCGATGCGGCAACAATCGCATTGGTGGCTGCACTTCATTTTTTGCCCGGGGTATTCCAAGCTCCTCTAAGCGGAGTGATTATCGATCGTATACATCCGAAACGCCTAATGCTTATTTTGACCCTTATTGAAATTGTTTGTACTCTTTCATTGATTAGCATTGATAATGTGGGAATGTTATGGTTTCTTTATTTATTGGTATTTATTCGGATGGGAGCTTCGAGTTTCCATTTTACCGTTGAAATGTCGCTGCTTCCACGAATCTTAGAAGGAAAATCACTTCAGATAGCGAATGAGATACACTCGATAATCTGGTCACTTTCGTATACTTTAGGGATGGCTATGAGTGGTTTAGTCGTTTATTGGGTGGGTGTAAAGGCCGCATTTCTTTTGGATGCCAGTTTGTTTGTTATCGTCTTGGCCTTGCTTTCTACGTTAAAAATTGAGGTTGATTTTTTGATAAGCGGATTGAAATTGAGCAGAATGATGAAAGAGGCATTTTCCTATATCCGTACTAACCCAATTGTTTTGCATTTAATGATGCTCCATGCGATACTAGGGTTTACAGCATTCGATGCGCTGGTCGCATTGGCTGCGAAACATTATTATTCGCAAATCATTGCCGTATCGTTAGGAATAGGATTGCTAAATGCAGCGCGTGCGCTTGGGCTGATTATCGGTCCGATGGTTTTAGGGCATTGGGTAAATAATGCCCGTCTGGGGTGGTTATTCCTTGCGGAAGCGGTTGCCCTCGCGTTATGGGCTTTTTTCATTGATGATTTTTACGGTTCTTTACTGGCTTCGGTTGCCGTCGGATTTGTGACAACGACTTTATGGTCTTATACCTATACGCTTTTGCAGCATCATACACACAGTGATTTTTACGGGCGTATCGTAGCCTATAACGATATGATCTTTTTAGGGGTGGGTGCATTTGCATCCTTATTAATCGGCTACTTGGCGGTCATGGGAATTTCATTGGGAATGATAACCCTGCTTTTAGGGAGTATTTTCATGGTTGCTTCCCTCTATTATCGATGGATTCGACGCACCTATAATCTTAAGGAGATTGGATGAACAATGAAATGATATTCGAAGCGAACGGAAAGCAGATCGATTTAATGAAGATAACCCGGCTGTATCCTGCTGCATTAATCAATGCCGGGGGCGAAAGTGCCTCGGTCTCCCTGGAATGGGCGGAACTGAAAGCAGATAAAATAACACTTGAAGCCTATGTTCTGATTTGTGATTTTGACCCGGTAGGCGAGGTGCCGATCAATCGTGTCGAGCTGCGTTATGAAACCAAAGAAGAACTGATCAACGTGATGAACGAGATTGCACAAAAGCTGCAAAACTGAATACACTTATGATGAGACATCGGGTACTGAAGTTGGCGATTCCTGCCGCGCTGAAACATTTGCTCGATATTGTACAGATTCTTATCGATATGCTAATGGTGGGTGCACTGGGTGTTGCGGCACTGGCGGCTGTCGGACTGTCAATGCAGTTTCTGATGGTGATTCAGGCTTTAATGAGCGTTTATGCTATCGGGTCGAGTGCGTTGATTTCCCGATATATCGGCAGCGGACGGCGTAATCGTGCTTCGGCAGTGGTATACGTCGGGATGTGGGTAGCTTTAGCCGGATCTTTAATTGTCGGGGGGATCGGATGGATATTTTCGGCTGATTTTTTTCGCTGGATGGGCTCAAGCAGCGATGTCGTAGACCTCGGCAGCGGATATTTTGGAATTCTCTCCTTAGGGATGGGACTTATTTTTCTCGATACCTTAGCTTATAATGCCCTTTCCGCAGCAGGGGATACCCGAACATCGTTAGCCATCAAAATTTTTTCGGCATTGCTCAACGGCGGATTGAATTATCTTTTCATTTTCGGGCATGGCGGATTCGAAGCGATGGGAGTAGAGGGAGCGGCTTATGCTACCGTATGTGCCTATGGATTTAATGTTGTGCTGTATGGATGGCTTTTACTACGAAAAGGCGGGGTCTTGGATATCTATCCGATTTTTACTTTGGGAGATTTCAAAAAAATGATTGTTATCGGCACTCCGGCAGCGGTAGAACGCGTTGTCGGGGTAACATCCTTTTTACTCTTTGTCATGATGATTGCTTCACAGGGTACCGAGGCGTTGGCAGGGTATCAGATCGGACTTCGGATAGAGGCTTTAGCATTCATGCCGGGTTTTGGTTTCTCGGTAGCCGCTATGGTACTGGCAGGGCAATACATCGGTGCGCGGCAATATGATTATGCGTATGCATCCGGAGTTCTCAGCACCAAAATAGCAATGGTTTTTATGGGGAGTGTGGGGATTGTCCTGCTCATTGTTCCGGAACTTATGATCCAGTTTTTTACCAACGATCCGGAAACAATGGATCAAGCGGCACTCTATCTGCGGCTTGTGGGGATCTCACAAATACCTCTTGCAATGACATTTGTTCTGAGCGGTGCATTGCGAGGTGCCGGTGCGACCAAGATGAGTATGCGGATTTCGATAGGTTCGTTATGGCTTTTTCGTATTATTCCATCTTATTTAGTCCTAAAATCGGGAGGCGGAATTTTGGGAGTTTATATTGCTATGACAATTGAAACGTTCATTAAAGGATGGTGGTTTTGGAGAGTTTATCGGAAAAAAGAGTGGCTAAACCATAAGGTTTAACCATTTTTCTCTGCAGCAAGCAATTCGGCATATTGTTGCTCAACAATTTTAAGACGGTTTCGATCGGGCATTTTTCGTGAAGCGATGTAGCCGATAATCGTTCCTTCTTCATCGAGTTTTGGGACGATATGGACGACAACCCAGTAAAATTTTCCGTCTTTACGGAGATTCTTAACGTATCCTTCCCAAATTTTCCCGCTTTCGATGATTTTCCACATCCCTTCAAAACCTGCTTTTGGCATGTCCGGATGGCGCAGAAGGCTATGCGGCTGACCGACAGCTTCTACAGCTGTGTATCCTGTCATCTCCGTAAATTTACGGTTAACGTAGGTAATAATACCTTTGGTGTCGGTTTCGGAAATCAAACTTCGTCCGTCAAATAAAACTTCTTCGTTTACTGGGGTAGGGCGTTTCATCAAATATGTCCTAAACTTAGATTAGAGTATAAGATTGCGATTATAACTCGATTATGACTAAAATAAAAGTTAAACGACATTTATTTTGTGAACGAATGAGTATAATTATCCTTATAAATCATAACCAGATGCGGCGGTACACGAATGCTAGAAACCCAGGCAGCTTTATATATCCATCATAACGGCGTCGGATATTCGATTGGATTAGTGATGTTTGAACCTTATGGTTTGAAAGGGTGGATGTGTGAAATTGAAGCAGAGGCTTCGCATCCCTATGGTGCGATAGATAAAGTCTTGCATTTGCTTTTTGTTACGGACAGCCGTCGTCTTGTCATCGGGGCATCTTCAAAACATTTGTTTGAAGAGATTGCGAGCAATTTTGCCATGTTTGAGGTTCTTTATGACGGAAGAACCTTTGATAAAATTATGCAAAACACCCTGTTTAAAAAAGTATTTAACGTACACTCACTCCTCACGCCTATCGAACATCTGAATCTCGAAACAAGGCCGCTTTGTGCACAGGCACTGGCACTCTTTGCCCATTATCTGAAGGATACGGATACCACCGCATATGCACATCCTGTTTTTCTGGAAACAACAGAACTGATGGAATTGGGTAATAATGCACTCGAACAACTCGAAATGACGGCAATCGATTTTAGAGTCCCCAGTATTACCAAACTTTTATTGACCATGTCTACTCCTATGGGGCAGCGTTTAGGCCGTCATCGTCTTTTTTTGCCGATTAGAGATTCTCGTGAGCTCAATCGGCGATTGGATTGGATAGAAGCCCTCAACCCTCACGCACTGTGGTTCAAAGAGCGTTTGGAAAAAATTGGAGATATCGAGCTCTCATGGTGGCAACTACAAAGTCGTCGTGAGAATCAGGTGGACACTTTTCTTCAGCCATTCAATATGATTATTGAAATTCAGTCTTACTGTTTAAAACATAAACTGATTCATTTGCTTTCCTCGGAGATGTTAGCGGACGGATGGGATGTTGAACTCAAAAATCATTTTCAGGAACGCCAGTGGCTGGAATCACAAGTTGCCCTGATACGCCATACGATTGATTGGATCGCCCAAATCGATGTAGCTGTGGCTTCAGCCTTGAATGCCCAAAAGTATGCGC
>NZ_JBASYM010000069.1:0-77388 GCF_049277495.1 Sulfuricurvum sp.
GTTGCAGGGAGCGACACAGTTCGAAATACATTTGATTGAAGGACCGGTTCGTGTATCAATAAGATCGCGCAGATTGGTGCGTACCCCTCGCGCCGGATAACCGACGGGAGATTTCATCAGGGTAATATCTTCTTCTTTGGCGTCCATAAGGACTTGTTTGAAGTTTTCATGGGCATCACACTCATACGTACCGATAAAACGGGTCCCCATCTGTACACCCAAAGCACCGAGCTCCATCATGGCCTCAATATCCTTTTTGTCCCATATACCGCCTGCAGCGATTACAGGAATATTTCCCCATAGAGCCGCCTCTTCGACAACAGGACGAACAAGGTTTTCGAGCTGATATTCTTCCATTTCGCACTGTTCGTACGTAAAGCCCTGATGTCCGCCGCTTTTCGGTCCTTCAAGTATGACCGCATCCGGAAGGCGATTGTAACGTTTTTGCCAGCGTTTACAGATGATAGAGAGCGCTTTAGCCGATGAGACGATAGGGACAAGAGCAACATCAGGATAATCGGCGGTGAACTCCGGCATATTCGTCGGCAGCCCCGCACCCGTAATAATGATGTCGATACCGGCTTCACATGCATCATGCACGACACGGCCATAATCATTGATCGCATACAAGACGTTACACGCGAGCGGAGCACTTCCGCATATCTTGCGTGCATTCTCTGTGATTGCGATCAATCCTTTTTTCGAATAAAAGTTTTCGGCATCCAACGGTCGATTCGCAACCAGTTTATCCGCATACGCTTTATCACCGTAATATCCCGTACCTACAGAGCTGATAACACCCAGCCCTCCCTCTGCAGAGACGGTCCCTGCCAATTTATCCCAGCTGATTCCGACACCCATACCTCCCTGAACGATAGGGATTCGTACCGTATGTTTGCCGATTTGAAGTGGTTGAAAGTTCATTGGGTTACCTTTAATCGTGCAAATTTTCGTTTTCCAACTTGGAGGATGTATTCACCCCCATCCAATTGGTATTGTTCATCGCTTAGTTTATTTTGGTCGATTTTAACAGAGCCTTGCTTAATCTCCCGACGGGCTTGAGAGGTAGATGGACTAAGGGCACAATCGACAAGCGCTTTCGCAATCCAGATCGGCCCTTCAAGGGTAAATTCGTCCATTTCAGTCGGTATTTCACTTTGTGCATGCACCCGTTCAAACTCTGCTTGAGCCGTTAGTGCCGCTTCATGCGAATGGAATCTTTCAATGATTTCCAAAGCTAATGCTTCTTTCACTTTTTTAGGATGCAATGTTCCATTCTCAACACCGGTTTTCAATGCTTCAATCGCATCGAGACTTTGGGCGCTCAGCAACTCATAATAACGCCACATCAACGTGTCGCTGATGCTGAGTATTTTGCCAAACATTTCACCCGGAACATCCGCAACGGCGATATAGTTGCCTAATGATTTGGACATTTTTTGGACACCGTCAAGACCTTCCAAGATCGGCATCATCAATACCGATTGCTCTTTCCCGATCTCATAAACCCGCTGCAAGTGGCGGCCCATCAAAAGATTGAATTTTTGATCCGTTCCTCCGATTTCAATGTCACTCTTCAAATGGACACTGTCATACCCTTGAAGCAACGGGTACAAAAACTCGCTGATGGAAATCGAAATACCCGCTTTGTGCCGTTTATCGAAATCATCCCGTTCCAACATCCGTGCCACACTGAATGTCGTCGTAAGTTCCAGCATCCCGGCTGCACCGAGGGGATTGATCCAATCGGCATTAAACACAACCGTCGTTTTTTCAGGATCAAGTATTTTAAAGACCTGATCTTTGTAGCTTTGGGCGTTTTGTTGGATCTGTGCCGGGAGAAGTTTTTTGCGGGTTTCACTTTTGCCGGTAGGATCTCCGATCTGCGCCGTAAAATCCCCGATCAAAAACTGAATATGACCGCCGAACTTTTGAAAAATTGCCAATTTTTGAAGCAATACCGTGTGCCCCAAATGCAGATCGGGAGCGGTGGGATCAAATCCGGCC
This sequence comes from Sulfuricurvum sp., assembly GCF_049277495.1. Classification (GTDB taxonomy): domain Bacteria; phylum Campylobacterota; class Campylobacteria; order Campylobacterales; family Sulfurimonadaceae; genus Sulfuricurvum. The sequence goes on from NZ_JBASYM010000069.1 coordinate 2,008, forward strand.
TTGACCGTGTATCCCTCCCCTTTTTCATAAAAGTTTTTGAGAAGTGTTTCGAGACGTGCTTCATCAATGATTTCGGCACATCCCCGTCTGATTTCTCGTAAGGCTGTTTGTATCATGGTTTATCCTTGGTTTCGGTACGCATCATCGGTCCGAAAAAATTGTATGATTTTCCCTTTTTTCTCCAGTTTGGAGCGAAGCCGATTGATATCGGCCTCCAGAGTTTGGAACTCCATCTCACAGTATTGAGTATGTTCAGATTTCTCTTTACCCAATTCGATACTGTTGATATCGGCACCCATTTTTGCCATATAGGTAAGCAGATCGGCCAGTGCCCCCTGAGCGCTTTGCATACTGATAATGAGATGGTATCGGTAATAATGTTGTGCTTTCCATCGTACAAATACCATCGGTTCACGCCGATCAATCATCCCTGCGGCATTTTTACACATCTTGTGATGTATATGGGCTTTGCCGTCTTGCAAAAAGGCAACGATTTCATCCCCGGTTTTAGGATGGCAGCAATAATCAAATACCGCATCGTTGACACTGCTGTTTGCGTACACTTCCAGCGAAGCAAAAACATACGGTTTGAGCCGGAAACGGTTGCGGGACAAAAATGCGCTGAATCGATTACTCTCACGAATTTCCTGAGTAAATCGGTTGATTGTCTCTTTGAGCAAATCGAGTTCACTCGGAATACGGCTCCGCTGCTCTTCTAAATGGGTTTGAGCGAATAACTCTTCCGTCCGTTCGGAGGCTAAATTAAAAATTGTCGACAGTATATTGATCCCTGTCTCGGTATCGATGGCACGGATACGCTGATTACAGTTAGCCCGCATACTGGCTTTTGCCCGTGATGTTTTAACGGCATCGATCCAGCTGCAGCGGTTGATTTTTTTAGAGGCTGTCGTAATTTTGACAATATCTCCATTGTGCAGTTCGCTGAGCAACGAAGCTTTCTCTTTATTAATCAAACATCCCTCGGCACTGTCTCCGATTTCAGTATGTACCGCATAGGCAAAATCAAGAGCCACCGCACCGCGAGGAAGCGTGAACGGTTTCCCTTTTGGAGAAAAAACACTGATGTCTTCACTGAAAAGGTCATTTTTAATCAACTCATAAAACGCTTCGACCGACTCGTTCTGATACTGAAGATTATGGAGCCAGTCCAGGCTTATCGGGTTATTCCCGCCGCTTTTATATTTCCAATGTGCCGCAACACCGAGCTCTGCGGTTGTGTGCATTTCATAGGTACGAATCTGTACTTCAAAAATCGCCGTAGAATCAAAAACAGAGGTATGGAGTGTCTGATAGCCATTCTCTTTTGGGATAGCGATATAATCTTTAAACCGCGAGCTGAGCGGCTGAAAGTTTAAATGCACCATCCCGAAAACACGATAGCAGTCGAGCGGTTTTTTGACCAATATCCTGACCGCCAGAAGGTCAAGAATCTCATCGATACTGATCCCTTTTCGCTGCATTTTAAGATAAATGGAATAGTGATGCTTGACCCGGCTGAGGATTTCAAAATCATCCTGACAAAAACCGTTTTCGAGCATCATTTTGGTCAATTTTTCGCAAAAATCACTTAAACGTGTATTGATTGAGCGAAAATTTTCTTCCATATACAGATCGATGGCACGTTTCTCTTCCGTAAAAAGATATTGAAAACTCAAATCTTCCAAAATATTCTTGAGGTAAGAGATTCCCAAACGATGGGCAACCGGTGCATAAACAACGAGAGTCTCTTCGGCAATGCGGTGCTGTTTTGCAGGAGCCAATGCACCCAAGGTAAGCATATTATGGAGACGGTCGCATAGTTTAACGACCAACACCCGGACATCTTCAATAGAGGCAACCAACATCTTCCGGAACGATAACGCCGATGCGACCAGTTTTTCATCCGAATTAGAAGGAATAAGCTGTGCATCGCGAATCGTATCGATTTTGGTGAGCCCCTCAACCAAATGAGCCACATCATCACCGTAATCACGTGCAATCTCTTCAATCGTTATATGGGTGTCTTCCACGACATCATGCAGCAAGGCCGCAATGACCATTGCTTCGTCTCCGGTGATATTAGCGACAATCGATGCAACTAAAACAGGATGGACGATATAGGGTTCACCGCTTTTACGAAACTGATTATGATGAGCTTGTTGTGAAAATGCAAGGGCGTTTTGGATAGCGCTGGAGGTACTGATATGGGTAAAGAGGTGTGCAATTGCACCCTCAACATCATTGATCCCGGTTACTTTTTCTATGTCGATGGCGTTCAATGATGCAACTTTAAAATAAAATTAGTCTCGGTCTACGAAACCTTTGATAGTGATGTGCCCTTCAGCAATCTCCATCAAAGCGATATCAGCTGTTTTAGCTTTCTTCACATCTACATTCAACTTTGTCGTTGCTCCGTTTAAAAGCTCTTCTGAGCGTTTTGCTACAGCGATAGCCAATTGGTAACGGTCGATATTTGCAGTTTCAAGTGCTTTTGCAGTTAATTGTTCGAGTCTCATTTATTTTCCTTTTGAGAGATTTATTTTACGATAGAGCAACGAGTGAGGTTACCCTGAATGATTTCAAGAAGATTACCCGGAGTGAACATATCACACACGATAATCGGAAGCTTATTCTCTTTTGCCAAGGCAATCGACGTATCGTCCATTACTTTGATATGGTCTTGCAACGCCTGCTCATAGCCGAGGCTAGGAAGCTTGATCGCATCATCATATTTTTTAGGGTCTTTATCGTAGACACCGTCTACTTTGGTCGCTTTGATAATAACTTCGGCACCGATTTCAATCGCACGCAGCGTGGCCGCAGTATCGGTCGTAAAAAACGGATTTCCGGTTCCCGCCGCAAAAATAACGACACGGCCGCGTTCTAAATGACGGGTTGCACGGCGGACGATAAACGCTTCCGCGATTTGTTCCATCTTGATAGCACTTTGAACGCGAACCAGCATCCCTTCGTGTTCACAAGCTTCTTGCATCGCGATTGCATTGATTACGGTCGCCAACATCCCCATATAATCGCCCGAAGTACGTCGGATGATTCCATCCGCCGCAGCGGTAACACCTCGGATAATGTTTCCGCCGCCGATAACGATACCCACTTCAATTCCTGCATCGACGAGAGTTTTAATCTCTCCTGCAATAAATTTGAGAATTTTCGTATCGATGCCGTGACCGTTTTCACCGGCTAGCGCCTCACCGGAGAATTTTACCAAAACGCGTTTATAGCCCATACAACTCCCTGTAAAGCATCTCTGATGTGCCTTTTAAATTACGCGCATTATACTTTATCGTCGCTTTAAGGTTGCTTTGATTACACTTAATACTTAATTTTACCGATTGGCTAAAGGAAACGCAGAGGTGGAACTCTTCGAAATGATCAAAGCATGGTTCAACCCGGTAGCGATGCATCGCGTTCCGCGCTATGGGAGGGGTACTCATGCACTTCCGAACCCTGAAGAAAAAGAGTTGTTCGATCGTGCGTCAGACGCACTGATACGTGGTGATATTTTGAGCGGATATGAGTATTTTTTATCCTCATTAATCCACCAAGACAACACTTTTCCCACTGCGCATCTGACGATCGAACGTTCTGAAGAATCCCTAAGATTTTCTCTTTATCAAGGCTATGCCCTCATCAAAGGTTTCGTCACCCCGACCTCTTTGGAAGCGTATGCCGATATTGCACTGAGCGAGACACTTCATGTTGCACTCAAACGCCGTTTTTTAGAACGCGATTTTCAACTTACCTATTGCCGTTTTAGTGATGAATCCGGAGTGATCAAACTCTCAATACGGTTGGATAACGCAACGATTACTCCCCAAAAAATCTTTTTTCCGCTCCGGGAAATTGCGCTGAATGCCGATTTTGAAAAAGAATTTATTGCCGGAGAATTTGATGAATCCGCTCTTCTCGACACGGAACATCTCCTCCCTATTGCTACTGCAAAAATCGATTCCAATTACGCTTTTATGCATCAATGGATACACGACACCAAACAGAGTCTGATCGGCCTGCTATCCAATGATAATACAGGAATGGCTTCGTTCAGTTATCTCTCTTTGCTCCTCCAAATCGACTATCTTTTCCTTCCGCACAAAAAAATGGCCAAAAATATCAGTGAAAAAATTAATGGCTACTTTATGGAAGATGAGAAACTGACCGAAGACAAAAATGCCGATTTGGAAAAATATCTGCATGACCTCGAAGCTATGGACAAAGAGTCATTTGCAACACAGTTTTACAATTCGGCCTATACATTCTCACCTTTTGAACAGGCGATGCACGAAGAGGTTGCTTTGTTTATCGAAGAGTCATTAAACAAAGTACGCTGGTACAAAAACAACCGTTCCAACTACGTCATCCCGGTTATTTACCGATACATTGCCCTCTACCTTCTTTACAATTACGGGCTTCATCCTTCGTTGCGTGCATTGCTGCATCTGCATGTCGAAGTCTATGCATACGATTTTTTCCAATCGGAGGGAGAAGTGCCCTTATATGATCCGATTAGCCAAACCTTTAAACAAAATCTCATTGCTAAACGTATCCGTGAGGCGATAGAACCGTATATGGACCGGTACAAAGGACTCCGCAATTTTTCCGATCTCATCAACTACAGTGATTTGGATCATTTCAGCCAAAGCTTTTATCTCCAAGTCAAAAATCTCGATTATACGGAAGACTAAACGTGAATACAGCTACTCAAAAAATGGTCGAGCAAACGATCGAAAGCATCGTCCAGATTACCAATCCCTACGGGAGCGGAAGCGGATTTCTGATCGATGAGCTTATTATCACCAACTCACACGTGGTCAGCGGGCTAAAAGAGGTTCTGATCAGTACCAAAACTCTTCCGAAAACGATAGGAACTGTTGTCTATGACGATCCGGCCTTTGATCTCGCCTTTATCCGCTCCCCGCTTCCGATTGAACATAAAAATTCTTTGCTTCTCTCCTCTCTCCCCGTACAAGACGGTGATGGAGTTATCGCCATAGGGCATCCCTACGGGCTAAACTACTCCACAACGGAGGGTATCGTCTCTAAAGCATCCCGCCTTCAGGGGGAAGTCGAATACATTCAATTTGATGCCGCCATCAATCCCGGAAACAGCGGGGGGCCGCTGCTCAATGACTCGGCAGAGGTGATCGGTGTTAATACGTTTATCATCCAAAACTCTAATAATCTGGGATTTGCCCTCCCCGCGTATACACTCAAGGAAGCATTAGAACAATTTCGTGCACTTCATAAAGATGATATTATCCGCTGTGTATCGTGCAAAAATCTCATCCATGAACCAACCATTCAAAATGATTATTGTCCTAAATGCGGTATCAAACTTGATGTCGCAAAACGCCGTCGTGAAGGGTATAAACCCTCCGGTGTCGTAGCCTTGATTGAAAAGATTTTAGAGCAGCTCGGGATCAATGTCACATTATCACGCCGCAGCCAACGCAGCTGGCGGTTTGAGACAAAAACGACCCGCATTGATATCAATTATTATGATAATGGGATCATTATCGCCGATTCAGCGCTCTGCCGTATTCCGCAGGAGAATATCGATGCCTTGTATGATTACCTGCTGCATGAAAACGGTTCATTGGAACGGTTACAGTTTTCGATCAATGAGAATACTGTCTATCTTTCCTACATTGTTGTAGATTCTTCCCTGAGTGAGGAATACGGGACTTCCGCCTTACGTAACCTTTTCACTAACGCACCGCGATATCAGACCCTCTTACTGGAAGAGTTTAAAGCGCTTGAGCCGAAGTTCGATGAGTTTGAATAAGTGCAGAAACATTCTCTTTTTGAGCGAAATCGGCACCCATACTGATAATAAAAGATGATACTTCCTGCAAGTTTAACGATGTTTTTTTAATCAGGGATTCATCTACCAATACCGTATACCCGCTTGTAGGATTCGGAGAGGTCGGGATAAACAATACGCAGATATTTTCATGGCGATTGAGCAGATACGCCGGAACCCATAGCCCCTCTTTTGGGTACTCGACGAGTACAACCTCTTTTTTTGTCCCGTCTTCGCCGCCGCTGAGCATGGCTGCGAGTTTTTTCGATACCGAATAGACCGAACGGATGGCCGGGATTTTTTCAAACGTACTGTCAATCATCGAAACGAAAATGGAACGCCCGTATTTTTCAATGGAAAAACCGAGCAATGCGAACACCGCGATAACCCCTGCCATCAACCCCAATGTCAATTCAAACGAATCGGTATAATCATGCAATGACAGATAGGCACTGATTCCGAGATTTTTCAGATAATTGACAACGACGATTACCAGAATCAACGGGAATAAAGATAACGCCCCAACAAAAATAAAACGAAGCAGTAATTTAATTTTCGAACTCATAAGATAAACCTTTATAGTATGACAAATTGTCGAATTATAGAATACTTTTTGAAACTCTTTACTACAATAACACAACTATAGGAGAAACTATGCAGCCTTTTGCCGATTTTAAACTCAATTTAGAGACATTTATCTCTGATTTGAACACCCTGATTGCAATTAACCACCAAACCATTACCGATTTGTTAGCCGTTACCGACAAAACCTATGCTAATTTTGTCCGTCCGTTTGATTTGATGGAAGAAGATTTGGAGCTTTTATTTACCCCGCTTTCCCATATCAATGCCGTTAAAAACTCCGAAGAGAGCCAAAAGGTCTATGCGGATGCCCTTCCGATCCTTACCGACTATTCAACATTTGTCGGACAAAACCTCGCTATTTATGAAGCATTCAAAGTGATTAAAGAGAATGAATACGATGCTCTCAATACCGAAGAACAACGTATTCTGGATCTTAACATTCTCCATTTTGAGCTTGCGGGAGCCCACCTCGATGAAATATCCAAACAACGCCTTTCGGAAATAAACCTCCGCAAAAGTACCCTTACGAACGACTTTTCCCAAAATGTTTTAGATGCAACAAATGCCTATGAAAAAATCATAACCGATAAAGCCGATGTAGAAGGGATTCCCGAAAGTGATTTAGAAAATGCCCGTTTTGAAGAAAATGGGGTCATTCACTACCGTTTTACCCTCCAAATGCCCTCCTATATCGCCTACATGACCTATGGGCCCAACCGTACTATCCGCGAGGAGCTTTACCGTGCCTACACAACCCGTGCGCCTCAAAACAGTGCGATTATCGATGAGCTTATGTCACTTCGTCAAGAGAGTGCCAAACTTTTAGGATTTGAAAACTATGCAGAATATTCTCTTGCTTCCAAAATGGCACCGAGTACCCAAAGTGTTTTGACCTTTTTAAACGGACTTGTCGAAGCTTCCCGAAAACAGGGAATGCGTGAATTGGATGAATTGCGGGCTATCGCACCGGATATTGAACTGCAAAGCTACGATACCGCCTATTACGGTGAAATTCTCAAAAAAGCCCAATACGATATTGACGAAGAAGAGTATCGTCCTTATTTCGAACAGCGCAGCGTCATGGAGGGGATGTTTACCTTTTTAGAAAACCTGTTCGGTCTCCGTTTTGTTCGTCAAAACATCGAGCTATGGGATGAAAAAGCAACCGTCTATGATATTTATGATGAGGACACGCTCACGGCTCGGGTCTATTTCGACCTCGAAGCCCGAAAAAATAAACGCGGCGGTGCGTGGATGCATAATTTTCAAACCCACCACTGTGACAGTGAGGGATGCATCCATCTCTCCAGTGCTTTTGTCGTCTGCAATTTTCCCCCTTCTTCCGAGACTTCACCGTCGCTTCTTCGGCATGATGACGTCGTCACCCTCTTTCATGAAATGGGACACACCATTCACCATCTTCTAAGCCGTGTCAAAGAGCATGGTGTGAGCGGTGTCAACGGTGTCGAATGGGATGCCGTGGAATTTCCTTCCCAATTTTTGGAAAACTTTGCGTATGAACCGAAAGTTCTGAAACTGTTTGCAAAACATTATCAAAGCGGAGAGATTCTCAATGACGACATGATCGCCAAACTGATTCGTGCGAAAAATTTCCAAAGCGGTATGTTTATGTTACGGCAGATCGAGTTTTCACTTTTTGATTTCGAGCTTCATTCAAAGCTCTATCAAGGAGAGGAGATACAAAACCTTTTGAATAGTATCCGGGCAAAAACTGCGCTGATCAAACCGCCTGAATACAACAAATTCCAAAACGGATTCAGCCATATTTTCAGCGGAGGCTACAGTGCCGGATATTACAGCTATAAATGGGCAGAAGTCCTCAGCGCCGATGCTTATTATGCGATTGTCGATGAGGGAGTATTCGGCTCTGAACTTGCGCGCAAATACAAAGAGATCGTCTTGGCCAAAGGAGGATCGCAAAGTATGCAGGAACTCTTTGTCGAAATGATGGGACGTGAATGCGACAGTAAAAATCTTCTTCGTCTGAGCGGAATAGAATAAATGCGATTTTTATGGCTATTGTCATTAATGATGTCACTTTTAGGAGGAGTCGAAGTGAAAATAGCAACTTATAACGTCGAAAATCTATTTGATATGAATGATGACGGCAATGAATATGAAGAGTATATCCCTAACGGTACCTGGGGATGGGACGAAGCGATGTATCGAACCAAACTGCGTCACACCGCAACAGTTATACAGGGCATCGGTGCCGATATTATCGGCCTGCAGGAGATCGAATCCGAGAGTGCCCTCAAAGACCTCAAAGCGGAGCTCAATCGCCAGGGAATCTATTACCCTTATTATGCCTTTGCCCGAGGTAAAAATTCTACCGTCAATACCGCATTGCTAAGCCGTTATCCCATCCAAAGTGCCCTTAAAATTCCGGTGAGTTACAATCGAAGATACCGTGATATTTTAGATGCCAAAGTCAATATTAACGGTACCTTTTTACATGTATTTGTCAATCACTGGAAATCAAAAAGCGGGCCGGAGAGTGAACGGATTTTATCGGCGAAACGGCTCATGCTTCGCTTGGATGAACTCCCCGCCAACGAGCCGTTTGTATTGATCGGTGATTTTAACTCCCATTTTGAAGAGTACAGAACCTTTCTCAAGAGCCGCAAGCATAACGACACTGAGGGGATTACAGGGATCAACCATATTCTTAAAACGATCGATACCGACGGGAATCCCGTTACCTATACATCTTTGCAAAATCACAGTGGGTACCTCTATAATCTCTGGTATGATCTGCCCGAAGAGAAACGCTGGAGCCACCGGTACAAAGGACATGGCGAAGGGCTTGACAATATCATCATCTCGCCGGCTTTAGCCGATGATCAAGGTTTGGAGTATGTCCAAGGAAGCTTTGCGCGTTATGATCCGCCCTATCTCTTTCAAAAAGGGAAAGTCTTCCGCTGGCAGCAAAGCCGGAAATATCCGAAACATCATCTTGGCGAAGGGTATTCGGATCATCTTCCGATTTATGCGGTATTTGAAATAAAACCCTGAATGGCTATAATACTTTTATGCAGCTGTCACCTTTAACCAAATATCTTACGTATCAGGTTTATCAAGCACTTCTTATGGTGCGAAAAATCGGACCGGATGAAGAAATCAGCTATCTGCACCAATTTCGTGTAGCACTTCGCCGGGTACGATCCTTACAAACACTCTATCTGCCCGATTCTTTTTCCTTTCCCCCTGAGCTTAAAACATTTCTAAAAACAACCAATCCTCTGCGCGAGTTTGATATTTTTTTACTTTCGGTTGATCCGAATATTCATAAACACTCCTTGAAAGAATTACGATCGATCCGTTATCAGCAATACGAAACTGCCGTTACCAAAGAGTTTAGACTCAAACTGTATACGCTGCTGAATACTTTTTACGATTCACTCATCCAATCCAATCCTGCTATCGATGAATTTCAGTGTGAACAAATGACGCAAGATCATTACCGAGTGGGCTTGGAACGCTATTTTGCCCTTTCTGAAAAATCAACAAGAAAAGAGCTTCATAAAGTACGAATTCATTTCAAAACATCCCGATATGCACTTGAATTTCTCAATGAAGCTTTTCTCAAAAATGAAGCAAAAAAAATCGATGAATGTAAAAAGATCCAAGACAAGCTCGGGAATATTCATGATCTTTATAACCAGGTCGAGTGGCTCAAAATACTCTGCCGTGAGCATCCCCAAAAAGAGTTCAAACAGCTTCTTATGGAACGGAAAAAGGCACTCAAAAAGATCAGAGGCACCAGCTAATCGGTAAAATACTATTTTCCTGCAAATAAGCATTCGTTTGCGAAAATGGCTTAGAACCGAAAAATCCCCGATATGAAGAAAGCGGAGAAGGATGCGGTGCTTTTAAAACCAGGTGTTTACGGGTATCGATCAGTGCCTCTTTTTTCCCTGCAGGAGCTCCCCAGAGGATAAAGACGATATGTTCTCGCTGCTCGCTTAGCGCTCGAATAACCTGATCGGTAAAACGTTCCCATCCCTGCTCTTTATGGGAAAACGGCTCACCCGATCGGACACTTAACAGAGTGTTTAGAAGCAATACTCCCTCTTTGGCCCAATGGCTCAAATCACCGCTTTTAGGATAGGGACATCCGATATCGCTTACCAGTTCTTTAAAAATATTTTGAAGGGAGGGAGGAAGAGGCGTTCCGTGTTGAACCGAAAATGAGAGTCCATGCGCCTGACCGGGGCCGTGATAAGGGTCTTGCCCTAAAATAACTGCTTTGACGGAGGAAAAAGGGGTAGAGTTGAAGGCATTGAAAATATTGCTTCCCTGTGGAAAAATCGTATGATTTTTTTTCTCTTCCACCAAAAAGGCTTTAAGTTTTTCCATATAGGGGTGAGCGAATTCGGCATGCAGTGCCTCTTCCCAGCTTTCATGAATATTCGGATGGACGCTCACACTATTACTTTAGAATATCATCTTCAAAAATGACCATCTCATAAATACTTCGTTTCGTGACCAATGATTTTTCAGGCGGCACTCCGGAACTGCTGCGGATACGTGCGACTTCCATTCGAAGTTCAGCAAGCTCATTTTCCATCATTTCCATTTTGTCCTTGAGACGCATCACGACGTCTACTCCGGCTAGATTCACGCCCAATTCACGTGTGAGACGGAGAATCGTTTTGATTTTTTCGATATCACGCTGAGAATAAAGGCGAATGCGGCCATCCGAACGCGATGGTGCGATCAGATTTTCCCGCTCATACTGTCGAAGGGTTTGAGGATGAATATCCAGAATCTTCGCTACGATGCTGATCATGTAAACCGGTTCGTCAAAATGGTGCATCTGTTACTCCTGCGGCAGTGATTTTTTCATTTGCTCAACTAAGTCTGCATCTATTTTATCAACAGCAGGGAGCACAATATTCGCTTTGAGGTACAAATCCCCGCGTACATTACTCTGGCGGTTCACGACTCCCATCTCTTTCAGGCGGAAACGCTGTCCATTTTTAGTATTTTCGGGAACTTTTAGAGTTACCTCTTTTTCCAAGGTCTGAATCACCACTTTCCCCCCGAAAAGTGCCGCATAGAGAGGAACATTGAAAGTTTTGACGAGATTGTCCCCTTCGCGCTCATATTCACTATTAGGGGAGATATCGATACGCAGGTACAAATCACCCGCTTGATTTCCGGCACGTTTTCCTTTGCCGCGAACGCGGAGTTTCTCACCGTTTTTGATCCCGGCCGGGATTTTGATGTCGAAACTCTCACCGCTGAGGCTGATCGAATGCTTACCGCCCAATACCGCAACCGCAAACGGAATCGTAACATTGGCATCAATGTCAAGATTCATTCCACCGCCGAAACCGCCGCCCCCGAATCCGGATTGTCCGCCAAAGCCGCCGAAGCCGCCACCCCCAAATCCGCCGCCGCCTTGGCCGAAAATATTACGTAAGATATCATCTAAGTCAACATTTCCGCCCTGCCCTCGCGCAAAATCATGGAAGTTCTGTCCGCCGAACATTGAATCGCCGTACTGATCATATTTGGAGCGTTTTTCTTTGTCACTGAGAACTTCATAGGCCGCATTGATCTCTTTGAATTTTTCTTCGGCTTTGGGATCTTTATTAACGTCGGGATGGTACTGTCGGGCAAGTTTGCGATAAGCTTTTTTAATCTCTGCTTCGCTTGCTCCCGGAGCAACTTCAAGTGTTGTATATAAACTTTTAGACATTTTTCAATCCTGTTACAATCATAGTTAATTATTTAGCAAAGATTATAGCACTAAGTTTGAGTCAATGTCAATCAAGGTTAAAAAGGAAATCGCGGAGTATAGGGGTATAAAGAGAATTAGAACTTGCGTCTACCAGACGCAAGCAATTTTAGTGGAGAAAGTGACGAATTCCGGTAAAATAGAGAGACATACCATGTTCATCCGCCGCTGCGATAACTTCTTCATCACGCACTGAACCACCCGGCTGGATGACGGTTTTAACTCCCGCACCCGCCGCCGCATCGATAGAGTCACGGAACGGGAAGAATGCTTCTGAAGCGAGCGCTGAACCGCTCACATCCAGACCCATTTCTTCTGCTTTTTTAAGCGCACAGCGTGCCGCATCGACGCGAGACGTCATGCCCATACCGACTGCTACCATCGCGGCGTCTTTGACGTAAACGACACAGTTGGATTTGGTCAATGAAGCTACTTTATACGCGATCTCCGCATCTTTCATAGCCGCATCGCTCGCAACATGCTTCGTCACGAGTTTCGCATTTTTCACTTCATCCGCACCGACACGGTCGGCATCTTGGAAAACGAATCCGCCGTCGATATGTTTGAAATCGATCGCGTCATTGCTTAGTGCAATACGGTCGGCTCCGTATTCGAAAAGCTTAAGACGTTTTTTCGGCTCGAACACCGCACGCGCTTCGTCATCAATGCGTCCTGCAATGATCACTTCGAGAAACATCTCGTTCATTTTCTCTGCAAGCTCTTTGGTCACAATACCGTTAACCGCTACGACACCTCCGAATGCCGAAATAGGATCGCATTTAAGTGCTTCGTTATAGGCATCAAGGAGATTATCACGGATTGCAAAACCGCACGGATTTCCGTGTTTGACGATACAGATAGCATTTTCGTCCCCAAATGCCGCCGCGATTTTTACCGCACCGCTGATGTCGGTAAGGTTATTGAAGCTCGCTTCCCCTTTAAGGGTTTTGAAGTTTTTGCTGAAGAAAGTGTCAAACTCGTATAAACCACCCTTTTGGTGAGGGTTTTCGCCGTAACGAGTATCCATCACTTTGTTTCCGACGATGAACTGCTTTGCACCCATGCCGTTGTTGAAACGTTTGTTCATATAGTTGGCAATCATTGAATCGTATGCCGCGGTATGCTCATACGCTTTGATCATCAAATCGCGACGAAACTCCATCGTGTTTTCACCGTTGGCAATCGCATTGAGAACCAAAGAATAATCTGAAGGATCCGTAAGAATAATAACGCTATCGAAGTTTTTCGCCGCAGAACGCACCATCGCAGGACCGCCGATATCGATGTTTTCAATGATCTCTTCAAAATCATCCGTTTTTTCGATCGTCGCTTTGAACGGATAAAGGTTCACACATACCAAATCGATCGCTTCGACACCGAGTTCGACCGCCTGATCAAGATGCGATTGTTTGTCACGTCGGTGCAAGATACCGCCATGAATATACGGGTTCAATGTTTTAACACGCCCTTCGAAACATTCCGGAAACTTTGTTACCTCATCAATCTCGATGGCACTTACACCTGCATCACGCAGCATTTTGTACGTTCCGCCCGTAGAGATGATCTGATAATCCAAACCGATAAGAGATTTGGCAAACTCAACGATATTGCTCTTATCGCTGACACTGAGCAGTGCACGCTTCATGCAGTTCCTTTGATTGGGTTTCAACCCAGAATTAATGGCGGAATTGTAACAAATGATGGTTTAGGGGAAGGTAAATTGAGGTAAAATTATTCCATGCAACCCTACATCCACCCCTTTCCACCCATTCTCGATCACAATACTCGCATCCTGTTTCTCGGAAGTTTCCCCAGTATCGCCTCGTTTGAGCAGTCATTCTATTATGCCCATCCACGCAATGCCTTCTGGCCGATCCTCGAAGAGATCTTCAATGTACCTTTGGGCACCAATGAAGCCAAAAAAGTCTTTTGTCTGGAAAAAGGGATCGGGCTATGGGACGTCATCGGCTCATGCGAACGGAGCAATTCGAGTGATACCAATCTCAAAAACTGTATACCGAATGATTTTGAAAAGCTATTAGATGAGTATCCCAATATCCGGGCACTCGGATTTACGGGGAAAAAAAGCCATGATCTGTTTATGAAGTATTTTAAGGGTTTAGACGTTGAAAAAGTGTTGCTTCCCTCCACTTCACCTGCACATGCGGCGATGAAATTTGAAGAGAAAAAAGAGATTTATAAAAAGTTTTTGGATACCTTTTTAACTGTTTAAAACCTGTTCAAAAATACTTTTTGCCGTCTTCCATCGATCCCCTTTGGCATTCATCATCACGATAACGCAGTCTCGCCCGTCTTTTTTCGCGCGTGCAATCAGACATGGTCCCGCTTTGGCGGTATATCCCGTTTTTACTCCGACTGCATATTGGTAACGGTTAAGGAGACGATTATGCGTGTAGGCATAAAATTTCCGATGCTTATTAAGAGAATAATAGGTATGTTCGTTCAATCGGCTGATATCGTTAAATTTTTTATTTTTAATGGCGTACTCCGTCATTTTCAGAAGATCTTGGGGAGTCGAATAATGTTTTTTATCGTCATATCCGCAGGGATTGGTAAAATGGGTGTGCTTCATGCCGATTTTTTTAACTTTTGCATTCATCATCTCGACAAAATGCTCTTCAGTTCCTCCGACGGTAATCGCAATTGCCATTGCCGCATCATTGTCCGATTTGATCATCGCCGCTTTGACCAGATCTTCCATAATTATGACATCACCGCGTTTATATCCGGCAATCGTCGGTTCTACCCGCAGCATCTCACGTGTAATTGTTACCGGAGTGTTTAGACGGCCATGTTCAATTGCCAGCATCACGGTCATCACTTTGGTAAGACTTGCCGGGCGAAGCTCTTTAAACGGTTCTTTCGAGTAAAGCATCTTCTTGGAATTCATATCTTTGACCAACAATGCTTCGATGTCGAGTTTATTTAATTTTTCTTTATCAATATTGGCAAAAAGACTCACGGAACCGATCAAACATAAAGCAGCTATTTTTTTTATCATAGGAAATACCTTCTCATTTTTCTATCGCAATTTTGTCAATTCTAGCAAACCCTATACCAGAACATGCTTTATCTCTGTTATTTATACTTCAGGCATACGATCGGTGAGACATTGTTCATATTAAAGACCAAATCACATTTTGCAATAAATTTTCGTTACAATAGAGTATGCAAAGTTCAAGATATGCTTCTATTGAAATTGTTCAAGACGGTTCTCATACGCTATTACAGTGCAGTGGGTCATGGACTTTACCGTATTTAAGCCATATCGCCGGTTTGCTGGAAACATTTCATCCCCAATCTTCGGTTACATGGGATGTATCCAAGGTAAGTGGAATCGATTCCGCCGGCGTAGCACTGTGGCAACTCTATCATAGAGCCTTTGAAAAAGAAAAAATCACGTCCAACCTCATCGGGGCGAATGCAGAACAAGGCAAACTCTACCAGCTCCTTTATTCACATCCGCTTGAAATACCGAAACCGCCGAAAAAACTTTCATGGCTCTATCTACTGGGACGTGAAACCCATCATAACGTGCAGGGAATAAAAGCTTTTTTAGCTTTTTTTGGAGAGGCGTTTGTCCTCTTGTTCTATACCCTTCTTCACCCTACGCAGATCCGTTACCGCTCCATCACTGCCCATATTTTTGCAACAGGGGCCAGTGCTTTGCCCATTATCGCATTAAGTGCTTTTTTAATCGGGGTTGTTGTAGCCTACCAAAGCATCGTTCAACTGCAAAAATTCGGAGCTGATATCTTTATCGTCGATATGATCGGTATCTCACTCACCCGTGAGCTTGCTCCGCTCATCACGGCTATCGTTGTAGCAGGACGGAGCGGTTCGGCATTTACGGCTCAAATCGGAGCCATGAAAATGACCCAAGAGATCGATGCGATGAAAACGATGGGATTTGATCCCTTCACGTTTCTCGTGTGGCCACGGGTCATCGCATTGATGATCGTCATGCCTCTGCTCATCTTTTTTGCCGATATCATCGGAATATTCGGCGGGATGGTGATCGCACAGGCTCAATCTCACTTGAGTTTTAGCGAATTCATCCACCGCCTTCAGGGAGCATTGCCCATCAAACATTACATCATCGGTATTGTTAAAGGGCCATTTTTTGCTTTTTTAATTGCAATGGTAAGTACTTACCGAGGGTTTCAAGTCTCTTTAAATACGGAAAGCATAGGCCATTACACAACCAAAAGCGTCGTCAATGCCATCTTTTTAGTGATCGCATGTGATGCAATCTTCTCAGTTCTCCTCACCGAGTTGAAACTATGAATAATATCATTATCGAAGCACGCGATATCGTTTCCGTATTCGGGGAAAATATCATCCATGATCATATCAGCTGCACTATTCGTGAAAATGAGATTTATGCATTATTAGGTGGGAGCGGATCGGGGAAATCAACCCTTCTTCGGGAGATGATCCTCCTCCAGCGCCCTCAAAGCGGAAGTTTAAAAGTACTAGGATTTGATTTAGAAACGATTACCCCTCTACAAGCGCAAAGTCTTCGACGCCAGTGGGGAGTATTGTTCCAATCAGGTGCCCTGTTTTCTTCACTTACGGTCGGGGAGAACATCGCGATGCTCTACCGCGAGTATACGGATATTCCTCCCAAACTTATCGACGAACTCATCGCCATTAAAATTGACCTTGTCGGTCTGCCGGCACATGCACGCTTTCTCTACCCCAGTGAACTGAGCGGCGGAATGATCAAACGTGCCGCCCTGGCGCGGGCTTTGGCACTTGATCCGAAATTGCTTTTTTTAGATGAACCGACTTCCGGCCTTGACCCGTTTAGTTCACGGCAGTTCGACACACTGATCCGGCAACTGCGTGATCTCTTAGGGCTTACGGTCGTTATGGTGACACATGATTTGGATACCATACATCATAGCATCGATCGTTTCGCATTACTGGGGGACAAAAAGATAATTGCCGAGGGGACATTGAATGAAGTCCTACAGATCGATCATCCGATTGTCGATTATTTCTTCCAAAAGGGGTCTTATGGAATCCAGGGTTAACTACACAGTCGTAGGGATTTTTGTCCTGTTCTTAGCTTCATCTCTTATCGCTTTTGCATTTTGGCTCGGCAAATACAATCAAGACGACGGAAACTATCACCGTTACCGTACTTTCATCACCGAGTCGGTCTCAGGCCTTGCTCCCGAAGCAGCCGTAAAGTTTAACGGAGTCGACGTCGGAATGGTCGAATCGATCCGCATCAATCCGCGCAACAGCGAAGAAGTGGAACTCATCCTCAAGATCAAAAAAGAGACCCCCATTAAGACCGATTCCAGAACCGTCCTCAAATTTTACGGGATAACAGGTCTGGCATTTATCGAAATCATCGGAGGCAGTAAAAATGCATCTCTCCTGAGTAGCGATACCAATGCCATCGCAACAATTCCCGCTTCCCCATCACTGATCACGCGGCTGGATGAATCATTAAGCAATGTTGCTTCCAAACTCTCTGTCACGTTGGATCGCGCCGATCGTCTTTTCAGTGACCAAAATGTAAACAATATCGCACAATCCTTAGAGCACTTACGCTCACTCACGGCACAAATAGACGGCTATCAGCAACAGGTGAAACAACTGTTGAAACAAAGCAGAGTACTTGAGAATAATGCAACCGAATCATTAATAGCCATGAAAGAGGCTGCCGGAAGCGTCAAAAACAGTTCTGAAAACTTTAACACCCTGATTCAGACTAAAATGTCGTCTACCCTCGAATCACTCACGGCCACATCCCGTGAAAGCCATACCCTCATCCGTAAAATCGAAGATTCCATCGACCGCGGTGATTATAATCTCCAAACAATTGCATCTCCCGCATCCAGTGAACTGGGTGATCTTATCTCTCAGACACGGGCTCTTACAATCGAAATGGAATCTACGCTGCGCAGTCTTCGGGAAAGTCCTTCGGATCTGCTGTTTAAAAAATCGGCTCCCAAGCCCGGACCAGGAGAATAACCATGCGCCACCTCACCCTAATAATCCCGACAGCCCTGTTGATACTCGGATGTTCGACGGCAATGACCCCGCCCATCCAGGAATATACGATTTACCCATCAGTTGAAAGTTCCGCCGCACTCACCGTACGTTCACCCAAGACGCTTCGTATTTCATCCACGAAAACGATCCCCTCATTGGCCTCTAAAAATCTTTATTATCTCCGGAGCAAAGGGGAAAGCGGCAGCTATCTCTACAGCCGATGGAGTGATAGCCCCGCGATCTTCATCGAACGTTCTCTCACCGCCGCTTTGGAAGAAAAAAAGATGTTTACGGCTCTGCTGACTCCGCTCTCCACCGCCCATGCCGACTGGATTCTCGAAGCGGATTTAAGTGCTTTTTATCACCGAATTGAGCAAAATGATAAAAGTTCAGGGGTCATTGACATCACTTACCGGCTTATCGATACCAAAACCAAACTTCCTCTGGCTTCTAAACGCTTTATCATCACGGTTGAATCAGCAAGCGCGGATGCAGCCGGTGGAGTCAATGCCTTAACCAATGCAACACAAGAGCTGACGGATCAGTTGATCCAGTGGCTCAATATCCAAATTCAGGAGAAAAAATGAAGCAAAAAATAGCCATCCTCTGCTCCGGAGGCGATGTATCGGGAATGAACCCTGCCCTCAAACGGTTTGTCGAATACGCCTATGCCCGCGATCTTCAACCATACTTCGTCCATAACGGATTCGAAGGATTGATCGACAACAATATTACTCCGGCCGATTATCATGATGTAGCCGGGATCATTACCCGAGGCGGTACGAAAATAGGCTCGGCACGCTCCAAACGATTCATGGAAGAGTCTTTTCGCGCAGTAGCGGCTGATAACTTAAAATCGCGAGGCATTGACCGATTGATCGTGTTGGGGGGAGACGGAAGTTTTCGGGGGATGGAACGTTTTTATGCCGAAACCGGGATTGCATTTTGCGGGATACCTTCCACGATCGACAATGATATCAACGGCACTGATTATTGTCTGGGAGTGGATACGGCATTGGGCGTCATCAAAAATGCGATCGATCAGATTCGCGATACGGCATCCTCGTTCCGCCGGGCTTTTGTCATCGAAACGATGGGGCGAAACTGCGGCTATCTCGCATTAGTTTCGGCGATCACCTCCGGTGCCGAAGTGTGCCTTATTCCCGAAATTCCGATTAATATCAACGATTATAAAGGGTGTTTTCAATCTCAGATATCCAAAGGACGCGATTATTTTATTGCCATTGTTTCTGAAGCACTTCAAAACAGTGCAGAAATTTCCCTATGGTTTGAAAAAGAGCTGGGTATAGAATCACGGGTATCGGTGTTAGGACATATTCAACGAGGCGGCAATCCGAGCGTATATGACCGTCTCATGGCCTATCGATTCGTTACCTATGCGATTGATGCTCTGCTAGAAGGAAAAAGCCATTCGGTCATCTGCTATACAAAGAGCCATTTTACTTTTAAAACGATTGATGAAGTAGCCCTTCATCCCTACAAAATCGATGAGGAACTCCTCACCCTCGGTCGTGAACAATTTGCTCCATCGCACTGTCAAATGTAGGATAGTTAAAGACAAATCCGGCCTCTTGTAAAATCCGGGGATAAACTTCTTTGGATTCCAGCATCACAATAGAACCCTCTCCAAAGATGAGTTTGACCAACCATGCAGGAAGATCAAACAATGTGGGACGACCCAATATCCGTCCCATTGCTTTCGTCTGTTCTAAATTGCTGATGGGTTCAGGAGAAGTAAGATTGACAACTCCGCTGATCTCTCGGTGATCAATCAAAAAAGCGCAGGCTCGAACCAAATCTTCCAAATGTACCCATGAGATCATTTGGAATCCATCTCCCATTTTTCCCCCGAGCCCGAGTTGAAACGGAGGGAGCATTTTCGATATTGCACCGCCGCCCTCGCCGTAAACAACACCAAACCGCATTACACATACACGTGTTAGTTCAGATTCGGCTTTCATAGCGGCATATTCCCAGTCACGGACTAACGCTGCTAAAAAATCGTCTCCCATGTTTTGGGAAGATTCATCATGCTGGTGATACGCATCGTATATTCCGACAGCAGATGCATTGAGCCACGTATGGGGAGGATTCATACATTGCTTCAGTGCTTCTACCAATTTACGGGTTGTTTCCAAACGGCTTTGGCGCAATACACCCTTATATTCGCTGCTCCAGCGACCCAAGATATTGGCGCCTGCAAGATTGATGATGACATCTGCCTCTTCCATTTTTTCCGATAACGCATCAACCGAAGTAGATGAACGAACACTAAGTGCGATTATTTCATCTCCGCGTTCCGTAAAAAAATGTTCTAATGCACTTCCCACAAATCCGCTCATTCCGCAAATGACTATTTTCATATTTTACCCTTGTCTAATGCATCGTACGATTGTAGCTTAAAGGGTGCATGCAAGGATTAAAGATATAATTGATAGCCATATTTAATTTAAATATAATAGAGGAAAACACATGTTCTATCTACTTTACGTCTATGTTCCGATTTTAGCATCTGAAAATCTTAAAAATGCCCTTTTTGATGCCGGTGCCGGGCGTTATAAGTACTATGACCGGTGCAGTTGGGAAAGTATCGGAACGGGGCAATTCAGGCCTCTGGAAGGATCAAACCCCTCTTTAGGAACCTTGGAAGCTCTCGAAAAAGTAGAAGAGATAAAAATAGAGATGATCTGTACCGCTGAAAAAATAAAAGAAGTTTTGGAAAAATTAAAAGAAGTACATCCGTATGAAGAACCGGCGTATGGAGTAATAGAGATTAAAACGTTGGAAGATTTTTGATACTTCCCCTAAAGGGGAAATAGCATTAGCCGCAAGAAGGAACGTTGCCTGAATCAGAACCGTATTCAAACAAGAAATCGCGCAAATCTTGTGATTGTGCTTTAAACATATCACCATTAAAATATGCAGCAGATTTATCCCCTGCGTGTTTTTTGATAATCAATTCGCCATTGTTAGCGAAAAGTTCATCCCACTCATCTTGTGTATGCATAGCAGCACCTTTGGTACCGTTACCATGACAATTTTTACATGTTTTCAAATAGGCTTTTTGACCTTTTTTGATATCGGCAGATGCCGATGTACTCATCATCCCTACAGCAACAAGTGCTGCGAGGAAACATGAAGCTGACTTTTTCATGCTGTTCTCCTTCGAAATTATTGATTTAAGACACCTTCAACATTTTCGAAAAAACAGTGAAGGTGTCTTGGACCCTTTAATCATATCGACTAAAGGGTAAATAGCGGTTTAACATCTGATTAATTTGATACTTTTTTTTGTTTTTTTATCAAAAACGTATCAAATTATCCCACTTTTATTCGGCTTCCGTCTCTGATACAATCTCTTCTTTTGCTTTGCTCGCACGAACTTCCAAACGAATTTTATCTTGTCGAAGTTTACGATATGCTTTGTATTGTGCTTTCGTCAATTCTTCCCCGCTTAAGCCTACTTCGGCACCGATTTCCTCAGGTGAAAGTCCCGCTTCGTTCATCATAATCATACGAAACTCTTTTTTGGTGAGGTGACGTTTAAGCGATGCATACAGTTCACGTTCATCATCACCGATCTCTATCGCACTGCACTCATATAACCGTGCCAAGACTTCGCGAATTGTTTTATTTGGGTTGTAACGCAACCAGAGTGAATTTTCAAGCATATTTTTCCTTTTTTTAATACGCCGACCGAACAAAGTCCGGCTCGGCTACGCTAACGCTGAGTTTCCCTCAGCGGGAAGCTCGCGCACGCTTGCGTGCTTTTACGCAAACACCTTTGTAATAATTTGAGTGAGATCCTTGGTATCAACGATAATATTTGCCTCTTTTTTGAGAATCTCTTTGGCACAAAATGCCACACGAGTTCCAGCATGGGCGAACATCGAGCGATCATTCGCCCCATCACCAACGACCATCGTCTCTTCTTCGGTAATTCCGAAAAGACCTTGCAGACGAAGCAGCATATCCCCTTTGGAAAAATCGAACATCATATCTCCGCCGACGAGTCCGGTGAGTTTCCCCTCTTTCTCATGCAAAACATTCGAAAAATCGGCATCGTATCCGAGAATATGTTTCGCATGCGACGTTGCCGAGCGAAACCCGCCGCTGAAACAGACGACTTTGATACCGCGCGATTTCAATGCGGCAATCGTCTCTATCGCTCCCGGCATATACGGAAGGTTATGGCAAATCTTTTCCACTTTGGAAAATTCCAGCCCTGTTAACAAACCGACACGCTGCTGCAGCGATTCAAAAAAATCGAGTTCCCCGTTCATCGCCCGTTCCGTAATGGCAGAGACTTCGGCACCGATTCCGAGTGCTTCGGCAAAAAAATCGATCGTCTCCCCATCCATCAAGGTTGAATCGAAATCAAATACACATAACTTTATCAAAATAGATTCCCTACATTTTGTTATAATGACGCAATTATATCCAAAGGCACCTTTTGTTCGAAACCTTTATCCATAAACTACGCAACAGCACTTATATCACCCTAGAGACTACCCCGTCGAGGTCAGCTCAATTTGTCCCGACGATTGAAAAAATCGCCGCTTTGGGTTTGGACAAACTAGTAGACGGATTCAGTACTACCGATAATCCCCTCGCAAAACTCAAATACAATGCCCTCTTTGCCGCGATGAAACTCCAGGATCGTTTTGGTAAACCGACACTCGCGACGATGAGTATGCGCGACCGTAACCGTATCGCTTTGCAAAGCGACCTTCTCGGTGCCAATGAGTCCAACGTACGCGCTATCCTCGCTCTGACCGGTGACAGTGCCCATTACTCCGATCAGCCTCATGCCAAAGGGGTATTCGAGGGAAACAGCAAATTGCTTCTCGATATCATCACAACCCTCAACAACGGAACCGATCTGGCGGAACAAAAATTGATCGCTCCTGTCCAGAAAATCTACCCTTTCGCCGTTATCGATGCCTATTCCAAAAGTGCCGCGACATTGCAGAAAAGAATGACGAAAAAAGTAGCCCACGGAGCCATCGCTATCATCTCCCAGCCCGTATACGATCTCGAAAATGCCCGCAAACTTTTAGAGATGATGGAAAATGCCAATAGCGAAAATGATGCTGAGTGCGTACTGGTTTTAGGCTATTTCCCGATTACCAAACTCCGAACCGCCCGCTTTTTGGATGAAAATGTTCCGGGGATTTTTGTTCCGAGCACATGGGTCGAAGCACTCGAAACCGCATCCTTGATCAGCCCCGAGGAAGAGTACCGTGTCGGTTTTGAACTGAGTAAAAACCTTTTTGAAGAGCTCAAAGCGCTCCATCCGAAAATCCACATCATGACCGCCAATCAGTTTGAGTTAGCCAAGGCGATTTTGAGCTAATTTCAGATTTTTTTACTCGCTCGTCATTCCCGACTTGATCAAGAATCCAGCTGAAAATTATTATGGTAATTGTATTTCTAATTGATTAAAACTGCATTGATCTTGAATCGGTGCAGCTGCTTCAGAATTCGTTTTAAACTCATAAATATTATAAACCCGAAATCGCATTTTATTGTCTATCAACTCAACATGGCTAATGGGATGCCAATCTCTTCCATCCAAAACAATATCTTTTGGCAGTGACACATATAACTCTTTAACAAATTGACCTGTTTTGGTAAATTGAATTATTCTTATATTCTTAGTTAATCTAAAAGTATAGAATGTATAAATGTCATTTTTTCCTGAATAAGAAAAAGCATTGTCATTCCATAAATTTTCATTATATGCTTGAATATCCTTCGAATATTTTGACAAAATTTTTGTTGAATAAGTTGTATTATTTGAATCAAATGAAAAAATATGAGGAAAGATTATTCGTGCAGATTTATCACTCGATTGATCTTTCCATTGATTAAACGCGTAATTTTTGTAATCATTTTTTTCATTTACAGAACAATATCCTTTTGCTTCAGTTTTTATCAATTTTCCTTCAATAAAATAGGTATTTTTGCTCCAATCTAAGTGCTTTACATGATATTTTATACTCTTATCTAAAAAATTATTAATGACATTGGAATTATTCGTAGTCAAATTTGTAGATAATAAAAACAATAACTCATTCCAAATGTTATGCCGTAGCATATATTCAAGCCTTAGATCAAAATTTTCTAATTCTCTGTCACTGATCGATGATTGAAAAGGTAGTTGATCTGATATTTTTAGAGAAGATACGAGTTTTGAATTAGATTTGAGTTGAATTTCTACTACATAAGCATTCATGTTTTTAGTAGAGATGATGTCGAGTGTGTAGGGAGAATTATTTTTTTGCGTATAGCTTATTTCTCTTTGCTGTAGTAATTCTGCAATATTTACTGATTCAAGTTTTGGGTATACCCAAAATCCGCCCCACCCCTCATTAGCACCAAAAGTTATAAAGTCATTTGGATTATAAGAAGACGGAACTTTAGTAGTATTGCCTGTAATTTTGACAAAATTGCCATCATTCAACGTTAAAACTTCATTTATTTTTTCTTCGAATGCATATTTTGGTTGTATAAAATCGATAATCTTTGTATTAAATCCGATCAATGCAGACAACAAAATGAATACAATAATTCTGGATATTAAGTGCATTTTTATAGGTATCAAGTGCATTAAAAGCAAAGCAATGAGCAAAACAACATATGTAGGGAAAGCATGAATAAAGAAAATAAAAATCTGTATATAAATGATAAAACCAATAAGCAGAAAGATTGAAACACCTATTACAGCTACAGTTGTCCAAAATCCTACCCATGTTAGTCGTTGTTTCAGTAAAAATAATATTAGTAACGGTAAGCCAAAAGTAAACGTAAACATTGCTGGCATGAATAATGCCGATGCTATAGAAATAATTAGTAAAATAGTAAGAAAAAGAATTGGATTATTTTTGTATAAATCTAAAAACCTAAAATTATTCAAAACGTCAATCCTTATTGTGTTAATTAAATAATTATAGTATTTTTTAGTGAAAAATACTCTTGATTTTTAAGATAGTCTCCTATTCCTAATGAGCTTGTCGAACCATGAACTCTCCCTTCGACAAGCTCAGGGCGAACGGAGGTGGTCGTGGAACGATTTTGACCTAATTTCAGCCTCTTTTGGCTATAATCGATCACTATATAAACGCAGGAATGACCCTTTATGATCGATGTAAAACTTCTCCAGAAAAATTTTGACGAAACCGCCGCTGCTCTTATGCGTAAAAAAGTGGACGCTTCCGTAATCACTGAACTCAAAACCGCCAATGAAAACCTCAAAACCGCCAAACTTGCTTATGAGACATTGCAAGCCAAACAAAACGAACTCAGCCGACTCTTCGGCCAATACAAAAAAGAGGGAAAAAGCACCGATGAGCTGAAAATCGAAGTCGATGCGAACAAAGCGACTTTGAGTGATCTCTTAGAGACTCAACGCTCTGCCGAAGAAGCCCTCGACGCGATCATCATGCGTGTCCCGAATATCCCTGATGCCGATGTCCCTGACGGCGAAGATGAAAATGACAATATCGAGCTTAAAAAAGTACTGACGCCTCCGACATTCGCCTTTACTCCGAAAGAGCATTGGGAACTCGCCGAGCAAAACGGCTGGATTGATTTCGAACGCGGAGTCAAACTCGCAAAAAGCCGTTTCAGTGTCGTCGGGGGAATGGGAGCACGACTAGAGCGCGCCCTTATCAATTTCATGCTCGATTTCAACCGTGAACGGGGATTTGAAGAATTTAGTGTTCCGATGCTCGTCAACCGCCGTGCATTAGAAGGGACGGGTCAACTTCCGAAATTTGAAGACGATCTGTTTAAAGTCGAAGAGGAAGAGCTTTATTTGATCCCGACGGCCGAAGTTCCCCTCACGAACCTCTTTCAAGATGAAATCATCAACGGTAGCGATCTTCCGATCAAAATGACGGGATATACCTCATGCTTCCGTAAAGAAGCGGGAAGCGGCGGACGTGACGTGCGCGGTATGATCCGCCAGCACCAGTTCCACAAAGTTGAACTCGTTTCTATTACCCGAGCCGATCAAAGCGACGAAGTATTTGAAGAGATGGTTGCTTGTGCTTCTGATCTTCTCGCCGCCCTTGAACTCCCGCACCGTCTTGTCACTCTCTGTACCGGAGATTTAGGATTCGGTGCGGCACGTACGGTGGATCTGGAAGTATGGCTTCCGGGACAAAACACTTATCGTGAGATCAGTTCCGTTTCCAATACAAGAGATTTCCAAGCCCGACGTGCCAAAATCCGTTACAAGGAAGAAGGGAAGAATCTCCTCGCACACACCCTGAACGGTTCAAGTTTAGCGGTCGGCCGGACGATGATAGCTATCATGGAAAATTTCCAGCAAGAAGACGGTTCCATCCGTATTCCTACTGTATTGCATAAATATCTCTAAAAGGTTAAAAAGACGCTATGGCTGAAGATCAAGAAGAGATAATCATTATCGAAGAATCGGATGCGGCCGGCATTATCAAAATGTCAGCATCCGAATCCGAATCTTCGGCCGAAAAAACAAGTCCGTTCAAAAATAAACGCCTCATCTTGCTAATCGCCGGTGTTCTTCTTTTACTCCTCATGCTGGGAACGGCATGGGTCATCTTTTTTTCCGCAACATCTGAAGAACCGACAAAACCTCTCGATCAGCCGATCGTCGAAAAAATCAACAAGACGGAAGAGACTCTCATAGAACCGAGCGCTCTAGAAAATATGATCGAACGGGCCAACTATCTCTACAGCAGCGGAAATCAAACCGAAGCGTTGAAATTGTATGAGAAAATCGCCCTCTATTCCGAAGCAATTTCCCAATATAACCTCGGAGTCGTCCAACTCAAAGAGGGAGAATATCAAGGAGCCTTGGAAAATTTTAAACGCTCCATCGCCAATAGCGAAAATCGATGTGTCAGTGCTATCAATGCCGCCGTATGCTGTCTCCATTTAAAACAAGAAGAAAATTTCAATTACTACATCGACATGGCTCAGGCGTATCTCCCCCAAGAGAGCAGCTCACCGATGTACTCATATTATTACGCGCTGATCAACTATTATAAAGGGCGTTATCTCGAAGCACTCAGCGCCCTTAAACACCCCACTGCCGATGAATACCAGGAAATACAAAACAAACTTCGCACCAGAATAGACTCTATGTTCGGAGATTATGACGACGCGATCAATTCACTTGAAAATCCTTTGCAGGAAGAGGACTCTTTTTCTCTCGGCCTTTTATATGCCAATATCGGTGATTTGACCTTGGCGAAAAAGTATTTAAATGAAGCAATGATTCAAAACGACACGCCGATTCAAGAACAATTGGCATTGGCTTATGTCTACCTCAAGTCAGGGCTTCATGAAAATGCGGCCAAATTACTCAAAGACACCACCGATGTCTATCCGGATCAGGTCTACACTCCCTACCCTATCCATGTTTATTTGAAGTCCTCACTTTTTAATCCTGATGACGTGCAGCACATTTATCGTGGCAATAAAAAAGACAATCGTGCCAAAATATATCAGAATCTCTTCTATTTTGCCCCGTATAAAATCTTTAATGCCGATCAAACGATCAGTTATATCCGAAAAGGAAATGCAAATATTTACATAGATGACATTACCAGTGCAAAAGAATACCTTCAAAAAGGGACTCGTGCTTCCAGCGTCGATTACGGTATTGCACTCGCCATCCAAAAAGCTCTGAAATTTCGCCTGAGAGATGCGAATGAAGCGCTTTTAGCACTTTTGAAAAATAATCCTCAACACTCAATTTTGCATTACAATTTAGCCCTGACCTATGCACAGTTAGGGGATATGTCCAAAGCATATGAACATTTCCTGCGCTCTTACCATCTTGATGCGCATAATTATATGTCCGGAATCTTTGCGATCATGAGCTCTGAAATAATCGGAAAAAGCAATCCGAAATTAACCTCGATTCTCAAAGACAATCTGGCACAAGAACCGGATAAAGAAGAGTTTGAACTGTATCGCACAATGCTCGATATCACCCAAAACAACCTGCCGAGTGCAGCTAAATGGCTCGACAACCCTTACAAAGAGCGCCCTCTCTATCTTGCGCTGAATATTTCGATCGCTTCAGCAACGGGAAGATCCGATACCGCACTGATAGAGGCCAAGAAACTCTCTGCCCTTCAACCCAACGATATCCTTCCGCACTTGATAGTTATCGATACCTCTTTCCACGATCAAAAGCCAAAAGCTTTTGCCTCATCGGCCATTAACTATCTCAAAAAACAGAAATTTCATTATGACGATCTATATTTTGGGCCCCAGCTTACACGGGATCGAAGTATTTTAATGGCAATGATGACCGGAGATCTAGACCCTTTCATCAAACGGCTTGAAAACAGACTCCAAACGACATCTGATCATACTGCCGACATTATGGGGGCATTGGCACAGGCTTATTTTTATCAACAGGATTTTGAAAAATCATATACGCTGTACAATCAGCTGATCGATACTTATAAAATACGGGATGAGCATACCCTCTTTATGAGTGCTTGTGCTTCTATCGGATCAGAACATTATGAAAATGCAATTGCGCTACTGGAACTTTCAAAACTCAAGAATCCTACGTACTTGGAGAGCCGTTATGCCCTTGGCTTGCTCAATATGCAGATACAAAACAATCCGGGAGCCATTATTGAATTCACTAAAATGGGAAATACCGGCTTCGTCTCACAGTATTTTGATTTTGGCATTGATACCGAAAAGCTTGCCAACGAACCTAAAAAATATCACCCTCTGTAAATAAGGCGCCGCAGCAGGTAAAAAGAAGCCCGCGAAGGGCCATAAAGCAAATACCCCGCTGCCAAGATTGCCATCCCTTCAATCGGATAGATAAAAACACCTAATGCGACTACAATCAATCCAACCAAAAAACGCATAAAATGAAAAGTTTTGAAGTTCATCTTTTTAAAACTCGGATAGCGGATATTGCTAACCATCAAAATAGATAAAACAACGGCGAGAGGAAGAACGAATACTTTAAGCGCCACGAATTCCGGATATTGCTCCAGTAATAAAATAGCGATTGAGATCATAATTGCGGCTGTCGGAATCGGAAGTCCGATAAATACACTCGGTTCTATTCTGGAAGTTGTCACATTAAAACGGGCAAGGCGCACCGCACCAAAAATGATAAAAAGAGCGCTCACAACGATTCCAATACGTCCGTAGCTTTCTCCCGCGTACAGATAGAGAAGCAATGCCGGAGCAACGCCGAATGCGACGATATCGGCAAGAGAATCAAACTCAACACCGAAATGGCTTGCCGTATTCGTCATCCTGGCGACACGTCCGTCCAGTCCGTCAAATACAAGGGCTAAAAAAATAAACCATGCTGCCGAGGCGAATGACCCCTCAAGCGCTAATGCAATGGTATAAAATCCGGTAAAAACAGAAGCTGCGGTAAAAAGGTTGGGAAGAAGATAGGCAATAGGCGGAGGAGATTGACGCATAGGAATTTCCTTTCAAGCGCGAAATGGCAAGGTCACGATCGGTTTAGGCCGCGTTTAAATAGCCTATAACACTCTCACCTGCACGAACGCTAGAACCGGCACCGACTAATAGACGGGTATGCTCAGGTAGGTAAAGAATACTGCGTCCTTTTGCTAAAAACCCGTAACGGTTCCCCTCTTTCAGTTTTTGGCTGTTTTCCAAGTCGATTCCGATTGAAAAACAGCTCTGTTCACTGAGATGCTCAATATAGATTTCATCCCCTTTTACCGAACGAAAAGAGATTACCGCTTTTTCATTCAGTCTCTCTGCCATTGGATTATAAAGAGGGAGAGAAGCCCCGTGACGTATTTTAAATCCTTCGACTACACCGTCAAACGGGGCACGAAGCATCGAAACATCCCAAAGCGAATTCATAATCGTCACTTTGGTCATTTTATGATCATCCACCAAAGCCTCTTCTATCGACAGAACAACGCCGTCAACACTGCTGATGATTCCATCTGTTTCTGTTTCTGATGTATTACGTTCGGGATTCCGGAAAATGGCCAATACTGCCAACAGCAATGCACCGATAACGAACTGAAACAAAGTCAATCCCGTCATTGTAAAAAACAAAAAAAGTGCGCCCAATACACCGGATAAAAGCCATCCTCGGCTTGAGAGGATAAAGGTATCATTTTGAACGCTCATACGGTGCCCCTTTTAATCATCAATGACGATTTTTTTACTTGAAGGCGTCTCTTTACGCTCTTCAAGCTTCGTCTCAATATTGTTTTCAATTTCAAATGCTTCAATGATTTCACGTACTTGATCGCCCGATATGTTCTCTTTGGCATACAGAAGCTCAACAATCTTTTCGATTGCACCGCGGTATTCTTCCAAACGTGCTTTGACTTCGACATAGCGGCTTTGGAGAGATTCTTTTATGAAAGTGTCCATATCTTCTGCCATTTTATCACTGTACTCACGCGCCTGAGACATACCGCCGCCTAAGAAGGTATTACGCTGTTTTTCAAGAACCATCAGTCCTGCAACATCACTCATACCGTACATTTGGACCATTGCTTTGATAATATCGGTAGAACGCTCTAAATCGTTTGCAGCTCCGGTGCTGATTTCACCGATAAAGACCTCTTCCGCAGCTCGTCCTCCGAGAAGAACATCAACTTCAGCCCACAATTCATGGCGCTGCATCAAATATTTATTCTCTTCAGGAGTATTGAGAGTATATCCCAATGCTGCCAATCCGCGGGGAACGATCGAAACTTTGGAAACTTTTTTGGCACCCTTCGTGGTCTCTGCAAGCAATGCATGTCCGCTTTCATGATAGGCAACAATGCGTTTCTCTTTTTCATCGATTCGGCGGCTTTTTTTGGACAATCCAGCGATTGCACGCTCTACCGCTTCTCTCAAATCGTCTTGACGAACAGTTTTTTGGCTTTTTCGTCCTGCGAGCAACGCGGCTTCATTAATGATATTAGCCAAATCGGCACCGGCTAGGCCGGCGGTCAGACGCGCAATCTCTTCTACATCCGTATCTTTGTCTCGCTTAACGGCTTTGATATGGACATTCAGGATATCGATTCGCCCTTGAAAATCAGGTTTATCCACCAAAACTTGGCGGTCGAATCGACCCGGACGAAGGAGAGCCGGATCGAGAATCTCAGGCCGGTTGGTTGCGGCCAAAATAATAATCGGCGTATCGGTACCGAAGCCGTCCATTTCGGCAAGGAGTTGATTGAGGGTCTGCTCACGTTCATCATTCCCCCCCATTACACCGCCGGCGGCACGGCTTTTCCCGATTGCATCAATCTCATCAATAAAGATAATAGACGGAGCGTCTTTTTTTGCTTGTTCAAACAAGTCCCGTACCCGAGCGGCACCGACTCCGACAAACATTTCGATAAAACTTGAACCTGATACCGAGAAAAACGGCACTTCGGCCTCTCCCGCAACAGCTTTTGCCAATAAAGTTTTACCGGTTCCCGGGCTACCGACCAAAAGTACCCCTTTTGGAATTTTCGCACCCAATTCAACATAACGATCCGGAAACTTCAAGAAATCGACAATCTCTAAAACTTCTTCTTTTGCTTCTTGAACACCGGCGACATCATCGAATTTGGTTTTTGGTTTTTCAGAATTGACCAATTTCTTTG
This sequence comes from Sulfuricurvum sp., assembly GCF_049277495.1. Classification (GTDB taxonomy): domain Bacteria; phylum Campylobacterota; class Campylobacteria; order Campylobacterales; family Sulfurimonadaceae; genus Sulfuricurvum. Next base: position 33,857 of record NZ_JBASYM010000069.1, read on the forward strand.
AACTTCCCATTCCCAAAATACCGCCGCCCATGCTTTTTTGCATACGTCCCGCAAAAAACATCCAGATAGCGATGATGATCAAAAATGGGAAGAGCCATCCGAACATCTCCGTAAACCAATTGCTCTCGTTAAATCCGGTGTAGTTGATTTTTTGTTCATCAAGGAGCGGGATCAAGGTTGAATCCGGTCCGACGATACGTGTGGTGTAGGCAACTTTTCCTGTGCCGTCACTGCCGATTGCACGGATATAGGTTTGTCCGATAGATACTTTCTCGACCTGCTTTTCTTGGATAAGACGTTTCAGATCTGCATAGCTGATCTCTTGGGTTCGGGTAACATTTTGGCCGCTGATTTTTCCAGCTAACTCACTGTCATCTCCGATCACTGCCTTAAACAGGATGATTACGGCTATGGAGAAAAGGACAAACGTAATTAAAGGATTCTTATTAAAGAAATTGCCGTTTTTATCCGGATTCGGGTTCGATTCAGGTTGACTCATATTATTCATTTCCTTTTTGGGTTACCACAAGCGTTACCCATTCGTTTTCGACAAGACGTTCGGTTAATTCAAAATTTTTGTATGCGCGTAAAACTTTATCTTCATATTTGTCCATTATTCCTGAGAGGATTATAATGCCCCCTTCTCGTAACCGTTTTTTAAGATCGCTGGCAATGAATACCAACACGTCTGCAACGATATTGGCAATAATGACATCGTATTTTTCATTGCTTTCTGTGACGGGGCCTTCCCAAAGACGGCGGTAGGCAATATGATTTTGTGCACCATTGACAATGGCATTTTCGACGGAGAGAGGATCGGTATCGCACGCATCGACCACAGCACCTTTTTTGATGGCCGCAATCGCTAATATTCCGCTCCCGCACCCGACGTCCATCACTTCGTCGCCTTCTTTAACATATTTGGCAATTCCTCGGAGACAAGAAGCGGTCGTAGGATGGTGCCCGGTTCCAAAGGCGAGAGCAGGATCAATCGCGATATTGTACAATCCCTCTTTCGGTGCTTCCCATGTCGGATGGATATAGAAAGAATCGATTTGTACGGGGGTTATACCCTGCTGGTACTGCGCGATCCAATCATCATTTTTTTCTTTCGTGAGGGTAAGTTCAACATCGACTACTTGCCCCAGCGCCCGCTGTAACGCTTCGGAAAATTGTTCAATTCCCCACATTACGGTTTCAAGGTCTTCTTCACTGCGGATAATAAATCCGTCATCAATCTCTTCAAATCCGACCGGAACGACATCCACTAAAAAATCACTGAAGAGCTCCAAGTGGGAAGATGGTTTGACAACCAACATATAATAGTGATCTGTCATTAACCCTCGGTACCTAAAACGGCAGCAAGTTTTTCTTTTAAAACTTGAGGAGTAAACGGTTTAACAATATAATTATTGACGCCTGCTTTCAGGGCGGTAATAACTTCTGCTTTTCCCCCTTCCGTCGTCACCATAATGATTGGGAGATCGGTAAAACGTGCATCGGCACGTACTTTTTTAACCAATTCCAGACCATTCATTTCCGGCATATTCCAATCGGTAATAAGCATCCCGATATCGGTGTTTTCATCTAGAACAGTCCAACCTTGAAGCCCGTCTTCTCCTTCTAATACGTCTTCGTATCCGAGACGCGAGAGGGTATTCTTGATAATACGGCGCATTGTCGAGCTATCATCTACAACCAATAATTTCAAAGCGTGTCCTTTTGTCAATTCTTACTTAATAGAATAAATGTTCCTAATAATAACCTATCCATCTTTGTGATAAGTTTAAAGAAATTTTTTGAGGTCAATTCGCCCCTCATAAAATGCTTTACCGACGATTACACCGGAAACTTCACCACTTTGGATCAAAGCTTCAATATCACTTGCATCTTTCACTCCACCGCTGGCGATCGTCGGTATTCCGGATGCTCTGGCAATATCAAGGGTAAAATCGACATTGACTCCGGTGAGTGTTCCGTCACGCCCGACATCGGTGCAAATAATCGCTTGAACTCCCGCATCGGCAAACGCTCGCGCTAAATCCGTCGCTTTCATCGTACTCACTTCGCCCCATCCCTCAACGGCAACATAGCCATCAATCGCATCAATACCGACAACAATCGGATATTTTGCCGCCATGGTTTTCACAAACTCCGGATCCCGAAGAGCAATCGAGCCCAAAATCAATCGGTCAATTCCCAATTCCAAATAACGTTGAATCGTCGCTTCGTCGCGAATACCGCCGCCGAGCTGAAGTTTCACATTGCAATTTTCACGTATGGCGCGAATCTGCTCCAAATTGATCGGTTCTCCGGCAAACGCACCGTTAAGATCGACCAAATGAACCCATTCGGCTCCCATCTCTTCAAATGTCTTAACCAATTCCCACGGAGTATCAGAGTAGATTTTAGCGCTCTCCATCGCCCCTTTGGTTAAGCGGACCGCTTTACCGTCTTTTAGATCAATCGCCGGGAAAATAGTCATTGAATCGTCCTTTATAAGTTAATGAAGTTTTTAAGTATACGAAGCCCGTTTTGATGGCTTTTTTCAGGATGGGGCTGAATCCCCATAACGTTTTCATGAGCCACTGCACTCGTAAAGCGGTAACCGTAAACGCTTTCACCGATACTGTCTTGTTCATGGCGGCATAAAGCATGATACGAATGGACAAAATAAAGATAATGCGCTTCGTCCAAGCCGTCAAATAATGGGTGATTTTGGGTAAACATCCGGTTCCAGCCCATATGTGGCACTTTCAGCGGCGTAGAAAAACGGCTCGTATCAAATGCGACTACACGCCCTTCGATCAGTCCCAATCCTTCGCTTATCCCGAATTCTTCACTCGATTCGAATAAAAGCTGCATTCCCAGACAAATACCCAGCAAATATTTCCCGCTGGCGGCATATTCACGTACTGCAGCATCCATGCCACGTGCTTTAAGGTGTTCCATCGCATCTCCGAATGCTCCGACACCCGGCAAGATTATACGGTCATACGTTTTCAGTTTATCGGGATCGGATTCTACGACTACTTTCTCCCCCAACAGATCAAAAGCGTTTTTGACACTGGCGAGATTGCCCATGTTGTAATCGACTATTCCTATCACGAGACTTCCTTCGTATGGGTAAAATGGATATAAATGGCAAGTCCGACAAGCAATAATGCAACTGCACCGATGATATAGATAGCATTGATCAACATCGCAGGTTCTGTCATCGCAAATTTAAAGACGAGCATCAGAGCCTCAATCGAAAGGGCAATAATGATCGATCCTAAAAATCGAACCATCGTTTTGTGCATATCGGAGGACGGATCATGTTTCGGACGGCCTAGCACTTCCTCCTCAAAGAGGGTCTTGACCAAATCAAATATCGCTAACGACAAGGTTAGTAAAATGGTTGCTTCAAAAATATCTTTAATTTCGATACGCCCATAATCGCCGAATCCGTATGCCAGAAATCCTTCAATCCCCTTTACAAACAGCAACAATGATACGAATGCCAGTGCCAGGGTAAAAATCGCATAGGCGGTTCGAAAAAATTTCCCCGCCATCGATTCAGAAGCAAGAGGATGGGCAATACGAAGGACTTCGGCCAAGGGAATATCAAGACAAGCAACGTAGACGATTTCACCATGCTCATCAAAAATCGGCTGGGAAGCCGTTACCGTGAGTTCGTCATTCAGCAGCGAAGGATAAGGATCGGTGATCGTACAGCGGCGCTCGTTCATCGCTCGGTAATAATACGCCCGGGTTGAACGGCTTACCCCGGTATCGTCCTCTTTTTTTCCATCTTTCAGATAGGTCGGTCCGACTTGATTCCCTTTGGCATCCAAAAGGTAAACAGCGTCAAGTCCTTGAAGGTCACCGCGTATTTTGAGAAGACGGGCAGTAACCGATTCAACCGATACAGACGGAAGATGATTCGGGAGATTTTTGTGAAACAGGTAACAAAAATAGGCGCGCGCTTTTGGGCGAATTTCGGAATATTGGCGAATGTCTTGAACAACCATTTTGACTCCTAGCTTCTCTTGTATTTTGAGGGGGATTGTAGCTTAGTTGCGCTATAGTTACGCTTATGAACACTCGAAATTTCCGAATAGCCATTGTACGACTCAGCGCACTGGGAGACATTGTCAATACTGCCGTTGTCTTACAGATTATCCGCAAACATTACCCTGATGCGACGATCGACTGGTACGTAGAGGAGGCATTTGCACCGATTCTACAGGACCATCCGCTCATCAGCGAAGTGATACCCGTCCCCCTCAAACGCATCAAGAAAAACAAAAGTTTTTCCCTTCTTAGAGAGACTATTCAGAATCTTAAATCGCATTTACCCTATGATCAGATTATCGATGCGCAAGGGTTGCTCAAATCGGCGCTTGTTGCCTATTTTTTAAAAGGCCGGGTACACGGTTTTGATCGATACAGTATACGTGAAAAACTTGCCGCCTGTTTTTACGATACGGCCTCCCGTATCCCTTATGAGCAAAATGTCATTAAACGCAATGTCTTGGTCATTACCGAAGCGCTCAAGATACCTTACGATGAAAATGATATTCTCACCAAAGAGCCCCTTTTTCGTATTCACGATAAACCCGAATCTCTAAAGGGCAATGCAAAAGCGATTGCCTGTGTAATCGGCGCGTCATGGCCGAGCAAATGCTACCCCAAAGAACACTTTGCGGCACTCTGCTCAAACCTCCCCTACCCATGCTATTTGATTTGGGGAAGTGAAGCGGAACGGCTGGATGCCGAGTGGATAGCGGCCCATTCCTCCAATGCCGTCGTTGCACCGAAGATGTCGCTTGGAGAGCTTGTCAATTTTATTGCCCATTGCGATCTCGTTATCGGAAACGATACCGGCCCGACCCATATGGCCTGGGCAATGAACCGCCCTTCCATCACCCTCTTCGGTCCGACCAACGAACGGATGATTTTCCCCACATCGACCAATATCGGGATTAAATCTTCCTCGCCTGTCGATATTCTCAAAATCAACCGAAACGATTTTTCCATCCGTGATATCGATCCGGCAATGATTATCCAAAAAGCCAAGGAACTTTTATCATGATACTCTTTCGTCTCTTTTTAGTTTTGGATAGCTTCCTAATGGCATTACCGCGATCGTGGCGTAAATCTTTTTTTATTTTTTTAAGTACTTTGGCATACACTTTTGATCGAAAAAGAAAAAAAATAATTCAACAAAATCTGATGTTTGCTTTTGAAAATAGCCTTGATCCGCAAGAATATGAAACAATCTCGCGTTACTGCTACCGCAATCTTGCTCTCAACTTTTTGCAGGTTATGGAAAATCGCCGTAACAGTTCAGCCGATCTGAGGGCAAAAGTACATTTCAAAAATCCTGAAATCGTTGAAAAACTTTTACGTGAAGATCGGGGAATTATTTTTCTCTCTGCCCATTACGGAAATTGGGAAATAGGTGCGGCGGCCCTTGCCGATTTGATGACTCCGATCCACTCAATCTACAGGACTCTCAACAATAAAGCCTTTGCACCCTATCTGCTTGAAGCCAGAGCACGCCACCGAATGCATATGACCGAAAAATCCGGTGCCTTGAAACATTTAACCCGTACATTAAAAAACCGGCAAGCAGTTTCCTTGCTGATCGACCAGGCGAGTAATGCACGCAGCGGCGTTAAAATCAACTTTTTTGGTCATCCGACCTATCAGACCTCAACTCCGGCTATTTTATCGTATAAATATAATGCGCCTATTGTCGCTTTGTATATCCAAAGCGACGATGAAGAGCACTATACCATTACATTTGAAGAACCTATTGAGGTAGAAGGAGACGATGAAGCATCGATTCTGAAAGCGACGCAACGGCAAGCGGACCAACTCGAAAAAGTGATTCGGGCCGATCCTAAATTTTGGTTTTGGTGCCATAAACGGTGGAAGGGTGAATACAAAGAAATATATTCTGCCCGTTAGGAGGAAAAGCTTACGCGGGATAAGCCGCTTTTAACGCCGTATATAATTCATCGGGAGTCATATCCGGATTGTTTTCCCATGCGAGTTTCATTACCGCATTATCTTCTTGGCCGTTCCATATCTTGATGTAATGCCCCTCTTTGTAGCCGTGATCTTGACGGAATTGGTTGAGAATATTTTTACCGACATACAGGCGATACAATTGTGTCGCATTTAAAGCGCCCATATACGCTAGCTCAAAAAATTCTTCGATCATCGCTCCGACCATCTCCGGAGATATCGGGATAAGAGAGAGGCGCATAACATTTTCAATTTTTGTCATTAATGCATCATCGCTTCCGAACGGCAGCGGCGCATCGTTATTGATTTTCTGATATTCCGGCGTTTTGGAGATTCGCTCCGCCAGTTCTTCGATACTCTCAGCCCCGTTGTTATGGGTAAATTCCAAAACCAGACTCATGACAAAATGCCAAACATCCACAATTTCGATTTGCAGATTGGCGTAATCGGTCTCTTGAGCAATACTTTTCCAGTGTTTCCATCCGAATGAATCGATCATCTCGGCAGACTCCATCGTAATGCAGCGGCGCCAGTTGATTTTTTTGCCGTGTTTCGTAACCCCTTTTTCCCACCCTTTTCCGTTTGTGGAATCATTAAGCTGTTGTTGCAGTTCTAACATACAGAGTAATTTATTCATGCTTATCCTTTAAAAAGTTTCTAATTATACGGTAATATTTCATCCATGCAAAAAATTAACTGTCATCAATGTATTTACTATTTCGTCACATGGGAAGCCCATCAGCCACACGGATGCAAAGCGTACGGGTTTAAAGCAAAATTCATCCCCTCCCAAGTCGTTCTAAGCTCCAGCGGAAAACCATGCAGCTTGTTTTCCCCTAAGAAGAGCGTTTCCAGCTAAGTTTTTTTCCAAATCCGAGTGTATTGTCGGTCATCTTGATCTCAGAGAGCTGAATCTTCCACAGTGTCGGATTCATCACCCGTGCATACGGGAAACGGCTCATATAAAGCTCTTTGCTGATGGAATCCTCGGCAGGCACCATTGTTCCCGCAAACTGTATCCCCTGAATTTTCCCTACCAGCGACGTCTCTAACCCTACCGTTCCGGCCACCGAAGTATCGTGGTGGACATTGCGCATATGTTCGGTATCGGGATCGGAAGCTACGATAAAAGCTATCTCTTTCGTATCATAGGCAAAAAACATCGATGCACACCACAATCGTTCCCCCGATGTTGCCAAGGAGAGCAAATGGTGTTTGCCCAGAAAGGTCTCTACCGCCGTCAGGGTATCTCTCATATCTCCCCTTCCTACAGCGTATACGCGATGACAAATGTCACAAGAGAAAGAGCGCCGAGGGCACCCAAACTCATCCACCCTACTTTGCGCGATGCCAGAATAAGCGCACTGAACCCCTTGAAGAGATTATTGCTTCCAATCGCAATCAAAATCGCGGAAACGATCGTCTTTTGATCTATCGGATAGGCACCATTGATGAGCGAGAGGATAAAAGGGTCGATATCGGTAAAACCGATAATCAAGGAGAGGATATGAAGACCGGATATCCCATAATCGGTGATGAAATAGTGGGTAATCATACTCATCACCACAAACATAATCGCAAATACCAAAGCAACCCCTAGCTCAAGAGGATTGACATGGGCCGGCTTATATTCAGCCGCTGCATGAGAGACTTCCTGCTTTAGCCGCGACAAGAAAAATCCTCCGATTAAGGCCAATGCCCCGAGTGAAGCCAGCGGGATAAAGAGCATTTGCAGCAATGCAGCGTTCAAAAAACCGATGATGACGATGAGCCGTACATGCATCATTCCCGTCGCCAGTATGATGGCCGCCGTAAAAGTATATTCATCGCTTTGTACGACCTTGGCATTACGGGAGAGTACCACCGTGGTTGCCGTAGAGGAGTAGATTCCGCCCAAGACCCCGTTGACCAGAAATCCTTTTTCCTGGAAAAAATAGCGCTGCAGAAGGTATCCGATATACGATATCCCCGAAACGACGACAACGGCCATCCATACTTTGCTAAGCGACATCGGTATCCATGGTGAGATAGGAGTAGTCGGCAGCAGCGGCCATATCACGACGCTCAGAAGCACCAGTTTGGCAAAGGTCACCAATTCGGTATTGTCAACACACTGTATCAGCAGTTGTACCTGTGTTTTGGCATTGACGACAAAAATAACGGAGACAAAAACCAACGCGGTAAACCACAGCGGCTGCGTCATGATGATCGGAGCATAGGTATATACCAGCAAAGAGACCAGAATACTGATGATCCCTTTTTGCTCTCCTTGCAGTTTATGATAATAAAACAGTCCGAGCAGAAGCGACAAAACCCCAAATCCTGCGAGATAAAAACGATACGTTGGGTCAAGGATATAAAAGATATATCCCAAGATACCGATAAGGGTATACGTACGCACTGTTCCGATAAAATAAGGGTTCTTTAGCGTCCGTTTATACTCACGCAGTTCCAACCCGGTCAAAAAGCTCAGCACCACCGTCAGCAGAAAGCGGAAATAATCCGTTTGATAGAGTTCTAAGATGGACTCATACATATCCGTTTCCTTTCAAAGCACCCGAGATCTTGGCCAAAGCCATCTCCAGTTTTTCGGAGGCAACGGCAAAATTAAGCCGCATAAAACCGGACCCCTCTTTTCCGAAGCTAAGCCCTGGGCTCATCCCGATCCGTGCTTCACGGACAAAAAACTCCCTGAGTTCACGATCCCCCAACCCCATTTTTTTGCAATCAAGCCACGCCAGATACGTAGCTTCCGGAGGACGAAAACCAATGGCGGGATTATCGGCTGCCCACACTTCAATCCTCTCTGCATTATGACGCAGATGTTCCATCAACCGCTGATGCCATTGGGCTCCATTCGTATATGCCGTTTCAAAAGCCACATGTGACAGCACCGCACCGTCACCGAAGTGAACACGACCCGCCTCTTTTTCATACGCATCGCGAAGTTCTTTCGAGGCTATACACACGGTAGAAATCGAAAAACCTGCCATATTAAACGTTTTTCCCGGACCTATCAATGTCACGGTATTCTCTAATAATTCCTGCGATAGCGAGGCCATAGGTATGTGCCGGTGAGGTGTATAGACAATATCCGAATGAATCTCATCGCTGATAATGCGGATATTATGTTCCAGACACAAAGAACCGATCGCATTCAATTCATCATGACTCCATACCCTCCCGATCGGATTATGGGGCGAACATAACAGCAAAAGTTTAGTCTTGGGTGTTATCTGGGAGCGCAAAAGATCGATATCAAAACGGTATTTCCCCTCACTGTCTTGCTGCAGCGGATGGAGGAGGAGACGGCGGTGATTGTTTTTAACCATCGAATAAAACGGCGGATAGACGGGGTCCATCACGATCACCTCATCGTCTTCGTCACTCAGTGCGCGAATGGCGCATCCGATCGATGCAACTACCGAGGGGGAATACGATAACCACTCCCGCTTCATCATAAACCCGTGACGTTCCCGGATCCAACCGATCTGTGATTCATACGCGCGATCCGACATCATCTCATACCCGATGACAGGGTGAGACAGTCGCTCCCCGATAGCATTCAAAACGACTTCAGGGGTAGCGATATCCATATCGGCAACCCACATCGGTTCTACCTCTTTTGTGCCGAAGAGTTTTTCTCTGAGGGTATATTTTTCGGCATTGCTGCCACTGCGATCGATAAAACCGAATTCATCCATACCGTTTCAACCAAGCTTCATGCATCTGCTCTATATGAGCATATTTTTTCACCTCATTCTCGCCCTCACCCACCACATACCTAAATCCGGCATGCTGAATAAAATGGCGGCGAAAAGCGTACCGGGCATGTGCAACAATCTCATTGCCGGTTGAGATCCACGATCCCCCTTTGATCAGGTTATGTCTCCCGTCAAACGTCGGCTCGGAAAAATCATCATACCACGGATGTGTCGCGAAACCCTCGAATTTATCCATCTGCGTCTGAGTCCACTGCCAGACATTGCCGACAACATCGTAAAGCTCCCCGTGTGCAAAAGTATCCACCGGGACGGATGAGGCAAAATGGGCAAGATTGATATTGGATTTTTGATCATCAAAGATATCTTCCAAAACCTTCCCTTCTTGGGCCATAATGACCCATTCGGCTTCGCTCGGAAGACGAAAATTTGCCCCCTCCTGCGCACTTTTCCATCGGCAAAATGCTTCCGCTTCGAGTGCATTGACCTCTACCGGCCAATTATACGGCATATCGATCTCCTGCGCCAAAGCACGGTATTTGTAACTGCCGTCAGGTTGTAAAACCCAAAACGGCGGACAGGATGCCTTACGGATTTTCAGAAACTTCAACCCCTCCTCATCCCACCATCTCTGCGTTCCATACCCGTTTGCCATGACAAAATCCATAAATTCGCCGTTACTCACCAAATATTTAGAGGCCTGGAAATCCTCCACATTGCATCGTAAATATCCATACTCATTATCCCAGCCGTAGATTCCATTATCCTCAGAACCTTTGCCCATTTCGACCGTTCTTCCCTCAAAAAGAACCAGGCTGTTTTCCAGAGCATCTCCCCTCACGGGGCAGATAGGGAAATCCAGATCCGTTCGGACAAACTCCAACGGCATCTGACGGTGCAATACGCTAGAGGTTTCGATATGAATACGTTCATGCTCAATTCCCATCCATATCGCCCAAAACGGATCTTCTTTAGTTATCGGCAGAGACATGGGCAGTGTATCGATCAGCTGGTTTACCAATGCACGCACATGTCGTCGATATGCTCTTACCTCCTCAACACTTGGCCATCGCAAAGTGTCACTGGCGGCATCCCATGCCATTTCATCGACCCCGACGGCAAATAGTTCTTCAAAATGGGGGTTAAATCTCTCTTTCAATGCACCCGAAGCGATCAGTTTATTGATATAAAAAATTGCCGTATGCCCAAAATAAAAAATCATCGGGTGTCGGGTCGGTTCGGACTGACGGTAAAAAACCTCATCTGAATTCAATAGATCAAAGAGAGATTCAAACAGATCAAAACTCTGCTGAAAATAGGCTCTAAGCTCTTGGCGTTTAATGTCGATATCCTCTCCATCTAAACGTACCGATTTCATCTGTCTTTGCAACACCGCTCGATCCTTCTTCCATTTTTAGGATATTTTATCCAATTTTATAACGTGCTTCTATCTAAAAGTCAAAAAATCACTTGACTTAATAGTGCATTAATTTTTTAAGAGGCCGACTCAAATATTTTCACCGTCTCTGGAGAATTTTGCATACAGCAATGTGGAAACCCACCAATTCCATCCGTACAATCACCTACAAAGGAATGGATACAAAACAGTTTCTGCCCGTTTCTTTCGCCTGATACAAAGCCCTGTCGGCTGACTTTATCAAATCATTATATTCACTCGTATTATCGGGTACAAGGCTGCTGACTCCGAAACTCATGGTAATAGCGTCCAATTTAGCATCTTTATATTTGAACTTGCCGCTCGTTTCAAGATTTTTTTGGATATTAGTACATAATTCTTCTGCATCCTGAATGTCTGCATCATACAAAACAATCACAAACTCTTCACCGCCATATCGTGCGATAAAATCACTTTTTCTCTTCAGTGACGTTTTCAATATATCAGCGACATCTTTGAGAACTAAATCTCCGATTATGTGCCCATATTTATCATTGACCTGCTTGAAATAATCGATATCGCACATAATGACAGATATGACAATATGATTACGCTTAGCCAGCTCCCATATATTTTCTAAATGAAGTGCAAGATTTCTTCTATTCGATAAGTGTGTCAGCGAATCGGTCAATGAGAGTTCTTTAAGCTTTAAATTCGCATCTTGGAGTTCTTTAGTCCTCTCGTCGACTTTTACGGCCAATGATTGATTCAAATCATCCAAAAGTGTCGCATAAACATTGATCTTGGCTACCATGGAAATAATGGCATTATGGATGACTCCGACTTCATCCGTTCGGTCAGATTTTTGAAGTGTAAAGTTGTTGATCTGCGGATCATATTGCAAAACATTGTCACTGAGTCTTTTTAAAAATTTAAATTCACTTTTAATAAATAAGACAAAAAGGATGAGCCCAAAAAGACTGATTCCAAAAATTTTCATGGTAATCACTTTATTTTTTTGCACCATTGCCTGATATTCATGATCATCAAAATACAAATCAACCATCCCGACGTTTTCTCCGGTAACCGGGTCTTCAATGGATTGGCTGGCATAATAGATCCCATCAACCACCGTTTGAGGTTCTTTCAACGGATATTTTTCATAGTGGAAGATTTTGGTGCCCTTTGAATCCATTAAGTCAAACTTCAATAAGTCACTGTTTTGTTTTACGATTTGATTCAAATACTCCGCATTAGCATCATTTAGACCCAAAGAAATATTCAAACCGATTACGGGGGAAATGGTGTCGATTAATAATTTATTTTTCGACTTTTTGGATTCTAAAAACTGCTGAACAATATTTTCAGAAAACTGAAAACGTTCAAATCCCACCAGGATCAGGGTGAAGAAGATAACCCCTAGAATCATTTTGATTTCAATACTGATACCGCGCATTATTTGCCGTCTCCTTGCAAATAAATTTTTGATATTTGTACCAATGCATTATCAATCTCGATCCCGCTTTGTCGCACAGCACTCATATTAATATAGGGGACGACCTTTCTTCCTAAAAAGAGCGTGGCATCTACGCCGTTTACAAGGTACTTCGCATCATAGGACATGGTGAACACCCTATTGCCATTGAGTATACGCACCGAACTCTCTATATTTTTTTCATCCGTATCCAATAAAAATGCCAATTGGCTTTTACGACACATATTGATCTCAGAATAAGTACTGTTAATCAATTTAAGTTTATAGTTTTTAATCCCGTTTGGATAATTGCTATGGATTCTCTCCACCAAGGACAAGGCCGTTCTCTCATCCAGTTTATCATGTAAAATGCAGATTTCTATTTGGTTTTGAATCGTATTTTTTTGGGAACTCATTAAGATAAACCGGGGAATGATTTTTGAGAAAATTTCCAATGTATCATCATCGTACGAGGATGCGGACACTGCAGTGGATTGGAATAAAATAATAAAAATAGACAGAAAGAAAATTTTGTTTATCAATTTTTCCTGCTCCGTGTATAATTATTTATTCCAAAAAGTAATAAAACTTTCACCATATCTTTTCTACTTAACTGAAATATTATAATAACTTGTATAGTATATCACAACTATTACTATAGATAAACGTGTAAAAGAAAAGGTGATATTGATGTCCAAAAAGATTCTATTACACGCTATATTACTTTCATCACTTACCGCATCATACGCTGCAGACAATGATAGCGAACTCAATGATTTTAAGTCCCTTTTAGAAAATGTAAGCAATCTGGCAACGAAGAAATCTCTCAATGTGGATTATATGCCGTCTGTCGTCAGTATTGTGGATGGACAAACTTTTATGGATGCCGGTATACAAAATATCGGTGAAGCGTTGGGTATGCTCCCCGGAATCCAGATGCAGCTCAGTCCTATGGGTTATACGATGTCCACCGTTCGAGGTTTCAAAAATCCGAATGCCTATCTCTCGGATAAAATCAAAATCCTTGTAGACGGTGTCGCTATTAACAACGAAGTATCAGGCTCCAGCAATTTTTATATGGATTTTCCAATGCAGCTTGTCGAGAAAATCGAGGTACTGCGCGGACCGAACTCTACCACCCAAGGCTCCGGTGCTTTTTACGGTACCGTGAACATTATCACTAAACTAGGAAACACCAAAGAAGAAAATAGAGTTTTTTTCGGTACCGGCAGCTACAGCACCCTTACGGCAGGTGCAAATGTTTATAATGTTTCCGATAATTGGAAACTATTTGCCGATGGCTACATAGCTAAGAATAAGAAATCGCTGCCTGTTGAGGGGCGTACAGAAGGGACCGATGAAGCGATGCGTGACCTTTCCGTCGGTTTTAAAGCCGTCAATGGAGGTTTTGAATTTCTTTCGCGATATAAACGCAGTGTTTATGGAAACTTTTACAGTTTTGAAGAGGGTCTCGACCCGATCCCGACCAGTCCGAAAGAGCATATCAACTCCTATTTTTTCTCTCAGGCTTCGTATAAAAGCCATATCAATGATGTCGGTATTGAGACAAAGGCGAGTTTTTCTCATCGGGAATTGAATGAAGGTGCTAATATCAGTGATATTGCAGGAATAGCATCCCAATTTGCCGAGGTAGGGGTCATTATGCAAGACGGTTTCTATTTTACCGAGAAACTGAAAGAGCAAACTTTTGAAGCAGAAGCGATTTTCACACTGCCGAAGATGGCATCCAATGAGATCGTCGCGGGTATCGGAGCGCGGCATGTGAGAATACTGCAAGATGACTATTTCAACAGCGTAGAGAATGCCATAACGCAAAATCTTACGACGATTTTAGCCAGTCCAAACTATAGTTCCTTTCGCTACAGAGAAGCAAGAGAACCTGCATTTTGGGCTGATCCGACCACAAGTTTTATCAAAGCAAATCAAAGCCGAAGTATTGTGTACGGGTATCTTCAGGATTTAATTTCTGTTAATAGCGATGTGGATATTATTCTGGGAGTACGGCTGGACAACTACTCTGATATTGGGGCACAAGTCAGCAACAGAGCGGCTGTTGTTTATAGAGCAAATGATAAAACTATCTTCAAACTCCTTTACGGTTCCGCATTTCGGGCACCGACGTTTACCGAAGCATATGCCAACGGACATATAAACTACCGCGCCGGAGATCAAAACATCAAGCCCGAAGAGACCGATACCTATGAAGCTGTCGCGATCTATGCACCCGATTTCAACAATAAATTCACTTTAAATATTTTTTATTCCAAACTTCACAATGTCATAGACTTGGAAGAGTACTATGCTACCATTCCCGGATATCAGAATTATGATGACAGAACCAGCAAGGGGGTTGAGTTTGAGTACAACTACCAGTCAACACCTGAACATAATTTTTATTTCAACGCCTCGTATATTGATGCAGACTATACAACACCGCCGGAAGAGGATTCTGTCTCGGTTAACCAGTCTATGCCCGATATTTCCAATGTGATGCTGAAAGCGATCTATATCTACCGCCCGACAGACAAACTCTCATTCGGCACCGCATGGCAATATTATTCGCGGACAACCCAATCAAAATTGAATTGGCTCGGTGACACAGATACCACAGTCCACCCGCAACATATCGTCGATGAAACACTTACCTATCGATTTTCTGCTTCCAGCGAACTTCGGCTAACTGTTAAAAATCTTTTTAACGAAGACATTCGGTTGCCAAGTTATTACTACAATACAGAAGGCGGAATACAAAGAGAAGGGAGAAACTACCTTGTTAGCTTTGTTCAGAGTTTTTAGCAGCAACTCAGGGAAATTTTCTTTATGAGTTGGATAGATGTTCTATTTCTGAATCAAAAAACTCTTCCAGTCTTTTTTTCTCTTCGCTATTTAAAGCAGCGTTTTTATGCATCAAAAGATATTCATTTTTAGGCATCATCTCAATATTTACAAGCTGCTTTGCACGTTCTAACCGTTCTAATTTCACTTTGGCATCTATATTTGCCCAATTTGAAAAATCGAGGGCTTTGCGGCCGTTTACAATATTATTGGACATTACCCATGAGACCGGGGCAACATTATGGTACCAAGGATATTTTGTTTCATTGGAATGACAGTCATAGCACGAGTTTTTAAGTATCCCCATGACCTCTTGATCGGTATTCAGCGCAACCGTTGCATCAACTTTAGGATTTTGAAAATCAGGTCTAACAAACTGTATCACTATTGCGATACCTAACACCCAATACACTGTTTTATTCATTTTTCACCCTTTGAAAGACTGGGGAGATTATAGACTTTTTTACCTTTTTAAGGCCGGAGGAAATTAAAAAAGATTTTAAACATTCGTGTATAAACGATATCAGACTTTTTAAATCTATTTTGACATCACGATTAGAATAGAAGTATTTTGTCCAAGTTCTTCACAATGATTGAGATTTCAAGAAGTTATAAAAGCTGGTATTTGGAAGTTGATCACTGGTCGGAGCGACCTGACTCGAACAGGCGACCTCTACCACCCCAAGGTAGTGCGCTAGCCAAACTGCGCTACGCCCCGATGTAAAAAATGGAGTGAAAGAATAATTTAAAATTTATTAATCTCACCTAAAATCGGTACTCCCGATTATCGATTCCAAAACTATTTTCTATTGCTTTTCACTAACTTATTCATATCAGAATCTTTTTAAATAGATCCAAAAATGATATTAATTATTTGTATTTAATAATTTTTTGTTATAATATTTTAATAAATAACTATTCTTTACTTGATGAGGATTAATCATGACTATAAAACAGCAATTAACGTTTGGAATAGGATCCGTAATTTTTTTGGTTGTGCTCAATGCTACCATTGGTTCAATCAACAGTAATGCGGTAAAAGCTTTGGTAGAACAAACATCTACGGAATCAGTACCGCAAGCTTTTATGGCGGCAAATGCAAAATATCAGACATGCCAAATACAGCAGTACCTAACCGATGCTTCGTTAACCCAGGATAATGCTTCCCTAGAGGAAGCGGATAAAGCATACGCAACCTTTTTGGAAAACATGGCTTCGTTTGAAAAAATGTTTAAAGAAGAAGGAAATACCAAAGCGGTTTCGAAGATTGAAACGGCCAAAAAAGATGTAGAAGCCTTACTCGAATCCGGCAAACAAATGAAAAAAGCCTATGCTGTTGATAAAACAGAGGGTGACATCGCGATGAAAAAATTCGACCAAATGACGGCGGCTTTAGCGGATAATGTCAATGCACTCAAAGAAGAACAGATCAAAGAGGCATCCGATAATTTGATTACAGCCAGAAACAAATCCGAATCAACCTCAACTATCATGTTCTTGCTTGGAAGTTTTTCGACACTTATCGGTCTTTTGGTTGCCTATTTAACCATTACCATCATCAGCCGTACCGTTAAAACATTGAATGAAAATGTCCATACGATGGTAACCAATAAAGACCTTACCCATACGATAACACTTTCAGGAAAAAATGAATTAACCGAAATTGCGGATAATATTAATGCCTTGAGCGATTCTTTGCGGACTACGTTTGCTGCAAGTCAGCATTCTGCGACTGAAAACCTATCGGTAGCGACCGAACTCTCTGCCACGACGATATCGATTGGCAGACAAGCAGAAGATGCTTCTAAAATTGTTTTGGAAACAACCGAAAATGCGAACATTATCAAACGTGAAATGAATTTGGCCCTGGCACGGACGAATGAAGTCAGCCAAATGTCTGTCGATGCGCGAAATAATTTGGAAACGGCACAGTCCTCTCTTCGTGAAACCATTGATTCGCTTAACCAGACGATAGAAATTGAAGCCACGATGAACGAACGGCTTAATGCACTTACCCAAGAAGCCGAACAGGTCAAAAATGTCCTGACGGTGATTTCAGATATTGCTGACCAGACCAATCTTCTTGCGCTAAACGCGGCCATTGAAGCTGCTCGAGCCGGAGAACACGGACGCGGATTCGCCGTCGTCGCCGATGAAGTACGCAAACTGGCCGAAAGAACTCAAAAAAGCCTTATCGAAACAAATGCCACGGTCAATGTGATTGTTCAATCCATCATGGATATGTCCGAACAAATGAACGCCAATGTTTCCCGTATGCACAAGCTTTCAGATCTCTCAAGCGAAGTGGAAGCACAAACCGATATGGCGGTCAGCAGCCTTACCCATGCGGTAGAGGGAATGAATGAAGTAGCGCTCAAAGCGGAAACCAATACCAAACGCAACGATATCATCATTGATGAGATTAATAAAATAAGCGTTATGTCCACATCCAATGCCCGAAGTGTTGAAGAGATCGCTGCCGCTGCGGAACATCTGCACCATGTTGCCGAAAATATGACAGCACAGATTTCTACCTATAAATCATAACCTCCCCAAAAAGGTTATGCTCTATAAAAAAATATCTCTCAAACATATTTGAGCCTATTCCCTTTATGCTGCCTAAAAGCGACACTTGATATACTCTAGATTATGAAAACTATAGCGCCGTCTCTTTTATTGTCCTTTCCCAAAGTCACGGGCTGCTTTACTACGCGCTCAGGGGGAGTATCACGCACCCCTTATACAGATGCCAATCTTGCTTTTCATGTGGGAGATGATCCTCTGCATGTTTTAGAGAATCATATACGGCTGGCTCAAACAATAGAATATGATCATCACAGCTTGATTCATATGCGCCAAATCCATTCCGATCATATTGTCGTTGTCACGGAATCGTTAAACTTTGACACTCCTCCCGAATGTGATGCTCTCATTACAAATCATCTTCATACCCCGTTAATGGTTATGAGTGCTGATTGTACCCCTATCTTGCTCTATGACCCTGTTAATCATGCCTGTGCTGCTATCCATGCCGGACGAGCCGGTGCATTAAAGGAGATCCTTCCAAAAACGGTTGCCGCCATGCATCAAAATTTCGGGTCTTCCGCATCTGCTATCCATGCAATTCTGGGGCCGTCGATTCACGGGTGCTGCTATGAGATCAATCAAACGATCGCCGAGGAGACAAAGGACAGAGGATATTCCGAAGCATTGCATGTTGAGGGTGAGAAAATCTTTTTAGATGTCAATACTGTCCTGACAAACCAGCTAAAACAAATAGGCGTCACGAATATAGAGGTGATTGACGAATGTACCGCTTGCCATCATGACCGATATTTCTCATACCGGGCCGATAAACAGCTTACGGGGCGTCTTGCCGGAGTGATTATCCTCCGATAACTCTCAATGCCAATTGTGCAGGAAGAAGTCCGAGCGACTCTTCGACGAGTTTGGTATTCCCGTGCTTAATAAATTCATCATTATATTCAAAACTGACAACGCGCACATCCGTAATCTTCTCTTCCGAGAGCCATTCCAAAAGGGCACTGCCCACTCCGCCGAGACGTGCCGAATCACTAAACACATACCATTCTTTATGTTTGAGGGCCAATTGGCGCAACATCTGTGTATCCAAAGGCTTCACGAAACGCAGATCAAGAAGGGACGGGGTTTCTCCTATAAATTCCATCGTTTGCGCCGCACGGCCGACACCGTTGCCGTAACCGATGAATAATCGGTTGGAGTCATTGGAGACAAGCAATTGCGATTTTCCGGTCTCATACGGAATCGATTCCGGAAGATCCGCTGCGAAAAATGCCCCACGCGGATAACGGATTGCACAGGGATGTTCGTACTTGCTGGTAAAATCGATGATCTGGTGGAACGACAATTCATCGCGCGGAGCACATAGGGTCATATTCGGAATGAACCGTAAAAAGTTGATGTCATAGGCACCTTGGTGCGTTTCACCGTCTTCCCCCACGATTCCGGCTCTGTCCATCGCAAACACAACCGGCAGATCCATGAGACAGACATCATGGATAACTTGGTCAAATCCCCGCTGTAAAAAAGTGGAATAGATTGTACAAAACGGCTTAAACCCCTCTTTCGCTAATGCTGCCATCGAGGTTACCGCATGCTGCTCCGCAATCGCTACATCCCAAAAACGCTCCGGAAATTTTTCCATCAACTGTGTCAAACCGGTACCGCTCGGCATCGCGGCGGTAACTCCGACGATTTTATTATTTTTTAGTGCCTGTTCCATAAGAGCATCGGCATAAATCTGCGTTGCGCTTTTGAGCGAACTTTTGGCATTTGCCGTTCCGCTTTTGAGATCAAACGGTGAAACACCATGCCATTTTTCATGTTTCCCCTCGGCTATCTCATACCCTTTGCCCTTTATCGTCTGAACGTGAACCAATACCGGTTTTCCCATAGCCTTGGCCATCGTCAGGATGTCAATGAGTGATTTTAAATCATGCCCATCGACAGGCCCGATGTATTCAATCCCCATCTCTTCAAAAAGGATACCGGGAGTAATGAGTTTAAAGGATTCTTCAAACCGCTTTGCCAGATAATGGGCACCTTCTCCGAAATTATCGACAAATTGTTCGGTTTTTCTCTTGAAACGCTGATAGAAAGGGCTCGCCATAGCAGAACTGAGCATTCGGCTGATCGCTCCGATCGGTTTGGCGATACTCATTTCATTGTCGTTAAGGATAATAACCATCGGATATTTACGGTCCCCCAACTCGTTAAGGGCCTCATACGCCATCCCTGCAGACATGGCACCGTCTCCGATAACCACCACAGGGATGCGGCTCTCTTGCTCGTTTTTCAGCGCTATCGCTTTGGCCGCACCGACACCCAGGGAGATCGAGGTTGAACTATGCCCCGCCACAAAAAAATCAGCAGGAGATTCGGAAGGCTTTGTATACCCGCTGAGACCCCCGAATTGACGTAGGGTGGCAAAGTCATCCCAGCGATCGGTGAGGAGTTTATGGGCATAGGCTTGGTGGGAGACATCAAATATAAACGGGTCTTTAGAGACATCAAAGACTTTGTGCATAGCCACAATGATTTCCGTCGCTCCCAGTGTAGAGCTCAAATGCCCGCCATTGGTACTGACTACTTCTAAAATACGATTCCGTATTTTTTGGGATAGTTCTTCTAACTCCGGCAAGGTAAAATTTTTGATATTCATCGGTCTCCACTGTCCTAAAAATAATTATTTGTTCGAATACTGTAGTATAAAAGTGATTGTTAACAAAAATGCTTTACGATTCGAGCAACAATGATCGCTTAAGTCTCTCATAACGCTTTTTAATTTCCGAATCGATATTTCCCGCATCGCTGATAGCGACTACCCCTCCAGGACTTATGGCACGATCGGATAACACCTCGATATGAGAAAGCGAGCCTACTTTTTCAGATATAAATCCATGATCAGCAGGATTGACGCGCAAGGTGATTTTTGATGCGTCTTTGAGCTCTTCGATCAAATCACTCGAAAGTTTAGCCGCGATTTTAGAACTATGCTCGCCCGTTTCAATCCCGATAACCTCTTTGGCAATTTCCAGTGCGGTATGGGTAAGTTCTTTTTGGATTGACCCTAATGCACTTACGAACTCTGCAGCAGTATTTTCAAGAGTTTTGACCGACTGCGAAAGCTGATCATGCGATTGCGCGCTCTGCCCGGCATTCTGTGACTTCTCTTGTGCAATTCCGGCTATGACACCCTCGTCATACCCGGCTTTTTTGGCTTCATCCAGTGCAGCTGCATGTTCCTCCTGCATCGCTTCAAGGCGCATTTGCATTTTAATGACATTGGAACTCATTTCATCGGCTTTTTTCAGGAGCGATTCGATCAATGCATCTTTGGATGACGCGGCCGTATCCGTGCGTCGTTCTACTGCAGGTTCTTCTTCTCTTTGCATATTGTCAATTTCATGACTGGCTTCACCGATGCTCGCACCGGAGAGAGATGAAAGAATTTTAAACTGGTATTTGCTAATGGTATGGGCACTTTGAGTATTGTGCTGAATGACCACATCCATTTAGGCTACTCCACCATCTCTTCAGATTCGCCAAGCTGCAATACGCCCTGCTCGGCCAATGACTGAACTGCATCAACAATTTTACGCTGAGCACTTTCAACCTCTTTGACTTTGACCGCTCCGAGAAACTGCATCTCTTCGATGAAGGCATCTTTTGCCCGCTGAGACATATTGGCATAAAACTTCTCTTTAAGGTCATCCGCTGAACTTTTCAATGCCAGCATAAGATCATTTTTATCAACCGACTTGAGAATTTCACGGACACTGTTACCGTCAAGGTCAACAATATCTTCAAACGTAAACATCATCTCTTTAATCGATGCGGCAAGTTCTTGGTCAAGCTGCTCGATTTGCGACAAGGTCGATTTGGATGCTTTCGCACCCAAACGGTTGAAAACATCCGCAACTGCGCGCGGACCGCCGACTTCGACTTTATACGTCGCGAGTGCCTCAAGTTTGGATTCCAGTACCGCACTGACCCGTTTAATAATCGATGGTGAAATATCTCCTAATTTTGCCATACGCATCGCTACTTCGGCCCGCAGATCATCCGAAAAAATATAGAGAGTTTCTGCAGCCGCCGAGGGATCCATATGGGCCAGGATCAAGGCGATCGTCTGTGGATGCTCCGTCATAATAAAATCCGCCAACTGTTGCGGTTTGATTTTCGATAAATAAGCAAAGTTCTGCGTATTTTGCATCGTTTTGCTTAAGCGTTCCAACACTTTTTTGGCTTCGTCAGGCCCCAGCGCTTTATGCAAAATTTCCCGGGCGTATTCTAATCCTCCGGTATTGAGGTATTGATTCGATTGGACAATCGCATAAAACTCTTCCAATACTGCAGCACCGAGATTTTTTTCGATAGAGCGGTTATTCGCAATATATTTGGATATTTCGGTAATAGCTTCAACATTCATCCGTGAAAACACGGTGGCGGTAACATCTTCTCCCAGTTGGACTAAGAGAATTGCAACCTTTTGGGTCATTGTCATTTCATCGAAATTAGCTTGCTGGGACGGTGTTAAGTTCATATTCCCTCCTATCGCTTACTGATTTCACTGGGGACGCTCTCTTCATCGATCAATGTCTGAATCAAGGAGGCGATCTCTTCAGGGTGTTCTTCAGCTATTTCACGCACTTTTTCAAGCAGTACATCGTATTTAAGCTCATCTTCGTTGAAACTATCCCCAAGTCCAAGCTGATTTTCCACTTTTTTACGCATTTGCTGTACTTTTTCAACCAAATCTTCATCCTCATCGTCTGCGATTTCAAGATTCGGTTTTTCAAAAGCCTCTTCTTCGCGGCTGAATTCAAGCATACGCTCGGCAAAAGGAATAATAATCTTTTTATACGCAATAAACAAAATAATCGCAACAAAAATATATTTAAATACAGACGAAAACGGAGCCAAGTATTTATCGACAAATTCTGACGTTTTAGACGCCGCATCTTTAGGCTGCATTCCCGCTTTGGATGTTTGAAATTCAAAGTTTTTAATACTGACCAAATCGCCGCGCTGTTCATCCACACCGATCGACTGCTTCACTAACGCATCGATTGCCTGCAATTGCGTCTCATCCAAAGCAACATATTCAACCTCATCCGTCGGGATGCCTGCAGCATCTTTTTTCGGCTCATATTTACCGTCAACGACGACGGCGGCTGTCATCCGTTTAATGCGGGCGAACTCCATTTTGGTGGTTGAAACGGTCTTGGAAATTTCATAGTTGGTGGTTCCTGTCGTTTTCTCGTATTTCTCAGGCGTTCCGCCGCTTGCCAGACCCTCAACAGGACCGATATTGCTTACCGCGCCCGGAACACCGCCGACGGCGGCAGGGGATGCACCGTCACGCTTCTCTTCCGATGTCTGTTCACTTCGAACCACATTGTCAGGATCAAATTTTTCAGAGGTAGAACTTTGTTCCGAGAAATCATATTCAATGGTCACTTTAGCAACGATACGGTCTTTCCCTCCGATAAAAGGGGCTAGCACATTGACAATCTTCTCTTCTTGCTTTTTTTCTTCTTTGGTTTTGTACTGCTGCTGCATTGAAGAGAGTTCACCCATAGCCGCTGCAGCATCATCATCCCCCAGTGCTTCACCCTCTGAATTAATCAAAACGACGTTTTCCGGCGTTAATTTAGGGACAGCTGAGGCCACTAATTTTTTAATACCCCGAATTTGCTTGGATGAGAGTCGTCCGTCCGCATACAGCTGTACCATGACGGAAGCCGACGGAGGAACCGCTTCAGAGACGAAAAGCGTTTCTTTCGGCAAGGCAAGCGAGACGCTTGATTTTTCAACAGGGCCGAGTGAATCGATAGAACGGGCAAGTTCTCCCTCTAAAGCACGACGAAACTTAATCTCTTGGTCAAAGTTTGTCGCGCCGAATTCTTGCTTGTCAAAAAGCTCAAATCCGACATGACCCTCTTTGGGTATTCCCATTGAAGCTATCGTAATACGCTCTTTGTAAACAACATCTTTAGGAACTTCAATCACATTCTCACGTGGAATACGATACGGGATCTTGTCTTTTTCAAGCTGTTCGACAACCTTGGCAGCATCTTGGGCTGAAAGCTGGTCGAAAAGAACTTGATATCCGCTGCTGCTTCCGCTTCCGCCGCTGCCCTCAGAGGTATAGACAACCAAAAAAACTAAAAATGCGACGATCCCCGAAACGGCTGCACCAATAATGATCTTTTGTGCTTGGGTAAGCTTTCCGAAAAAAACAACAAGTTGCGAGAAAAGGGCCTTAAAATCCATTGTTACCTATTTTTATAATAAAGGATCGGTGAGTTCAAAAAATCGATCATTTTGAATCGATGTTCCGATTGTAACGCGAATCGCGTTCAATCCGTAACTGCTTAAATCACGTACAATCATACCCTTTTTTAAGAGTTCTTGCGCAATTTTTGATGAATTTTTTTCTTCAGGAAGCGATAAAGTGACGAAATTAGTATAACTTTGAATCACATCGATACCCTTTGCGCGTGCAAACTCCTCATAACGGCCCATTTCTTCAAAATTATGACGGATACATTCTTGAACAAAGGCCTCATCTTCAAGGGCAACCGATGCCGCTTCAAGAGAAAGTGTCGTTATATTAAACGGCGGACGGACTTTATACAGCGTTTTGATAATATGATCTTGCGCGATTCCGTATCCTACACGCATGCCTCCGAGTCCATAGGCTTTGGAAAATGTCCCCAGGAAAAGGACATTATTGAACTTAGCAATCAAATCGCACGGATCAACAGCATAAGCAGGATCTTTAAAACAGGCATATTCCATATAGGCGCCATCCACGATCACCAACGTATTGCTGTCTATTTTTTCGATAAATGCAACCATTTCGCTGGCTTTCAGCCCGTCGCCGGTAGGATTATTCGGTGTGCAGAGAAAAATTATAGAAGGTTTATGTTCTTGATAAAGGGCATAGAACTCTTCCATCTTGTGTTCTCGTGACGCAGTCCGAATAATTTCTGCCCCGACTTGTTTGGCATAGATCTCATACATGGCGAACGTGACACTGTTCATCAATACTTTGCTGCCCTCATGCGCTTTGGCATGGATCGCGAATTCGATTACCTGATCGCTTCCTGCTCCGATGATCAACTCGTTCGCTTGAATCTTGTATTTATCCGATAATGCCGTTTTGAGTTTGACCATTGAATCATCCGGATACAATGCCATATTGTCAATAATGGCACAAACAGCCTCTTTGACCTTGGGGGAACATCCGAACGGATTTTCATTACTGGCCAATTTGACGATTTGGTCTTTATCAATCCCGTACTCACGCACGACTAATTCGATCGGTTTTCCGGCTTCATAACTTTTAATATTCTCGAGTGCTGCATTAAAATTCATAATTCTCCCTTGACATAGCTTCCCAGCCATGTGACTTCATCGTGATGTTTTTGGATTAGCGTTTGGACTCTCGGTTCATCAATATGGCCGAAGAAATCGATAAAAAACCAGTATCCGAAACCGTCGTTATCCCGGGAAGGACGGCTTTCGATTTTGCTCAAATTGATATCCGCATTGTTGAAATCTTCCAAGAAGTGGACCAAAGCCCCTGCTTTTTGGGCATCTTTAAGACGGACGAGAATCGATGTTTTATCCTCTCCGCTCATTCCGTTTTTAAAATCGCTCAAAATGAAAAAGCGAGTCGCATTATTATGGGTATCTTCAATATTTTCAAACAGTGTCGGTACGCCGTAAAGCTTTGCGGCGATATGGGAACATATTGCCGCTGCCTGAGGATCTTTTGAAGCCAAAATAGCCGCTTTCGCCGTCGATTCGACCGGAATATGCTCAATCGTATTCAGCCCGTGCTCTTGTAAAAATTCACGGCACTGGCCGAATCCTTTGTCTTTGGAATAGATTCGTTTGATATCTTGAATTTTTTCCGATTTGGTTGCAAAAGCCATATGGATCGGCATATACAGCTCCGCCACGATTTTGACACTGCTTTTGCCTAATAAATCAAGAGTTTCACCCACGACGCCGTCGCGAGAGTTTTCGATAGGAACGACTCCGAATTTGGCACGGGATGCTTCGAGCGTTTTAAAGACCGCTTCAATAGAGCCCAGAGAAAGATAGTCGCTCATCGCTCCGAAACGGGACTCCGCCGCCTGATGGGTAAAGCTCCCTTCCGGCCCAAGATACGCTATCCGCTCCGGAAGTTCAAGGTTGCGCGCAACGGCAAAAATCTCTAGAAATACCGCCTCGATCGCTGCTGCATTGAGAAGTCCGCCTGAAGCTTTACTCAGCCCCGTCAAGCGGTCAATAATCGCTTTTTCACGTTCAGGACGATAGACAGCGCTCTTGCTCTCATGTTTAATCTCACCGACACGCCGGACGACTTCCATACGGCGATTTAAAAGGGCAACAACTTCATTGTCAATCTCATCAATACGTGCTCTGCACTCTTCTAGTGTATTCATAAACTCTCCAATATTGCTTGCATATCGGCATAAATTTCTGCCGGACGTTCCTGTACTTTCAAAGACGG
Organism: Sulfuricurvum sp.; assembly: GCF_049277495.1. GTDB lineage: Bacteria > Campylobacterota > Campylobacteria > Campylobacterales > Sulfurimonadaceae > Sulfuricurvum. The sequence goes on from NZ_JBASYM010000069.1 coordinate 60,397, forward strand.
AATGATCTCTTCGCTGCTGCGATATTTGCCGCTCAGCACAAATATCCCTTTCATCCCTAAAGCCTGTGCACCGATGATATCCCCTTTGACATCATCGCTGATGATCGTAATATCCCGAAAGCTTGCCCCTTCTTTTTGCGCAGACAAGCGTTGCAACGCCTCCGTAAAAAAAGGGAGGCTCGGCTTGCCGACCACCGTATAGGAAACCGACGTCGCAAATTCCAGCATCTTTAAGATTGCCCCGACTCCGGGATAACGCTTGTGATTTTTAACATACAATGTCGTTTCATGCATCCCTATGAGTTTGGCACCGCCTAAGAGGAATTCAATCATTTGAGAATATTCATCGGGAGAAAAGTCCTCTTTAATCGCGACTAAAACAACATCAGGCGTCACATACTCAAGCTGGTATCCCATAGCGGTTAAAACCCCTAAAAAAGGTTCAGAACCGTAGGCCGCAATTTTTTGATTTTTATCAATATGGCTTTCCAGCATCATCAGCGGATCCAAATAATGATCCCGGGGAATATTCAATCCGATGCTGTTCAGATAGTTCAAAAATTCATCACTAGGATTTTTGGTACTGTTCGTAATAACCATATACGGTATTTTATCTCGGTTCAGGTAATCGATAAAAGCGGTTGCACCACGGGTGGGAAGCTTCGTATTATCTTCAATCAAAGTCCCTTGAACATCGATAAAATACATTCGATTTTCCTACAGATAATCGCGTTCTAACGCGATAACGTCTTCAAAAGTCTCACGGCGCCGTATCAGCCGGTCTTTCCCGGATTCTATAGCGATCTCAGCAGAACGTCCCCGTGTATTGTAATTGCTCCCCATACCGAAGCCGTAAGCACCGGCACTGTGCACGACGAGCAAATCATTGTGTTCCATTGGAGGAAGCGGATAGTTTTTCGCTAAAAAATCACCGCTCTCACATACCGGGCCGACGACATCCGCAGCACTTTCATTACCGCTCTTGCCAAAAGCTTCGATACGGTGGTATGCCTTGTACAGACTCGGACGGATAAGATCGTTCATTGCCCCGTCCACCATGACAAAACGTTTTGTCCCATTGTTTTTTTCATACAGGACTTTTGTTAAAAAATATCCTGCATTGGCCGTCAAAAAGCGTCCGGGTTCACAAATGATCGTTACATCGATCCCTTTGAGTGCAGCCAAAATTGCCTGTGCGTAATCATAAGGTTCAATCGTTGTCTCGTCATCGTACCGGACACCTAACCCTCCGCCGATATCGAAAAATTTGAGTTCAATATCAATTGCTTCCAAAGAACGGAGCAAATCAGCGACAATGACCGCCGCTTCATAAATAGGCTCCAGTTCGGTAAGCTGGCTTCCGATGTGAAAATGTATACCTACAGGATCGAGATTTGGAGAGTTTTTTGCCTGAATATACATCCGTTTCGCTGTCATAATCTCAACCCCGAACTTATTATCATGAAGTCCGGTAGAGATATACGGGTGGGTTTTAGGATCAATATTCGGATTAACGCGTACACTGATACGGGCTTTAATATCCAATTCCCGCGCTATCATTTCAACACGAGAGAGTTCTGCTTCGCTCTCAACATTGATATAGAGGATATCACTGATCAATGCCTCACGTATTTCATCATCACGCTTGCCGACACCGCTAAAAAGTATCCGGTATTTTGGAACACCGGCCATCAAAGCACGACGTACTTCTCCGATGGAGACACAATCGGCACCGGAACCGAGTTCAGCAAACTGCTTTACAACACTGAGATTGGAGTTTGCTTTAACCGCATACGCCAAAATGGATTTACGTCCGCGAAACGCCTCTTTCAACGATTCGAACTGCGTACGCATCGCATCAAAATCATAAACGTACAACGGCGTTCCGTAGGTTTCTGCCAGAGCTTTAAAATCGATCACACATAATCCTCATTGATTAGTTTTGTCGCGATTTTACCCTAACTCTCCTTAGGGGATTTCCAAGCCGCCAAAACATCCCTCCGACGATGAGGATAATGGGGAGGATTATTCCGATCTCAGGAGAGAGCGTTTTATTGTTTGAGAGTTCTCCCAGCATAAAAAGTAGTCCCCAAACGATGAGTGTCGCTAAGATTGCACCGAAACTAAAGAATGACAAATTCAAAAATCTGCCGCTGAGCGGAGCATATGAGAAAAAAATCACCATCAACAATGGGGCAAACCATGGAGTGATGAACATACGATACATACCGCTCGTTATTTTTGCCACATCCACATTTTGGTTTTTCAATAACGTAAGCGCTTCGAATCCGTCGCCTATCGTAAAATTAACTTTTCCCTCATAAACCTGATCTAAAATTTTTGGCTTAAAATCCCGCAGCACTTTCATTTTTTCACGATCTTCGATCATGATCCCCGAAGTATTGAGATCAACCGATTCAGGAGGGCGGATCAAATGGGCTTTTTCAATATTCCAATATCCATCCCCATAGACGGCTTCCGTTGCGCTAAGAGCCTCATGCAAGTGCCCCTCTTTAAAGGTAAAAATACGGATATCTTCCGCCCGCTTACTCAGTGCATTAAGCTTACCGAAATAGATGTAATTTCCCTCATGCATAAAAAACAAGTTGCTCGTAGGACGAATAAATTCAGAGGTTTCACGGAGATTTTCAGAAAATTCGTTTGCACGGGCAAAATTGGTCGAATGCAGGGCTATATATACGATGATCAGTCCGCTGGCTACGCTCAAAAAAGGGACCATTATACGAATTTTGGAATATCCAAGGGCAAAATAGGCAACCAGGGCATTCGTTCTCACCAATTCTACCAAAGAGGCGATCATCGCGAATACCAATGAAATCGGAAGCATCATATCGATTGCATAAAAATATTTATACATAATATAGATCAATACGAGATTGGCTGAACTTGGCAGTTCTGCGGCATAATCCATCAGATCAAATCCGACCATAAAACTGCTTAGTGCGATTAAAATAATCGAAAAATAACGTAGATATATAAATGATAATGTATTAAAAGCGAGCATAAGAGCCTGTACTAAAAAAATTGAAGTTTATTGTATCCAATAAAGCCTGCAAACTTTACAGCCCTTTCATTGAACATTTTGCGGCAACATCACTGCAACTGCGGGTAAGAAGCATTTCAACGGCATCAGCCGATGCAGATATCAAACTGCCAAGCTTGCTTTGCTCTTCCGCGGTGAACGGATGTAAAACATAATCAGCAACCTGGGATTTATGTTCCGGTTTTCCGATTCCCATTCTAACCCGAATATAATTAGGTGAAATTGCGGCATCGGCAGATTTTAATCCGTTATGTCCGCCATGACCGCCCCCTTCTTTGAAGCGCAATGCACCGAACGGAAGGTCCAGATCATCATGGATGACAATAACATCATCGATTTTATAGAAATTTTTGACGGCTAGAATAGAACGGCCTGAGAGATTCATATACGTTAACGGCTTGAGAAGAAAGTGGCTCCCCATTTTAAACAACTCCCCTTCGAAGGAGCTCTTTGAAATGTTTTGTACACTATGACGGCGACAGAGTTCATCAATAACCATAAACCCGATATTATGACGGGTTTGTGCATATGCCGAGCCGGGGTTTCCCAGACCGACGATAAGCATACTTATTTCGCTTTAATGATACTAAGAACCGATACACGATCCGAATCAGTAAACGTTACATTTTCAACACGTGGAAGATCACGTACCAATACTGAATCTCCTAGATCAAGAGGAGCAACATCAACAACAACACTGGTTGGCAAGTTTTCAATCGCCGCTTTTACGCGAAGACGTTTTTTTGCAACAAACAACATACCTTTGTTTTTCAAACCGATAGGAGTTCCTACTGTTTGAACCGGAACATGATAGTGAGTGACAACACCCGGTTGTGCAACCATCAAATCAACGTGTAACAAATTCCCTGAAACCGGATGAGACTCATACCCTTGAACAACAAGGTTCATCTCGTTACCGCCTACGTTTACTGCGAATGCTACTGTTTCTTTGTTGCGAACCGTACGGATAAAGTCGTTCATTTTGAACGCAGCGTGAATATTTTCAAGCCCTTTTCCATAGATGTTGGCAATAAGATAACCATCACGGCGGTACGCTTTTGTTGAACGTTTGCCAATACTCTCTCTTACGATGCCTTCTAACATAATCATGTCCTTCTAAATAAAATGGGACGGATTATACTTAAATGTTGTTTAAAACATTATAAAGAAAAGCTACTCTTTGAGCCCGATATATTCATCTTCTTTAAACTCTTTCGGACCGTCATCAACGCCCAGCTTGTCTTTCTCGATTGTCGTACTCAATCCTTCCATGCGGAGTTTCAAATCCGACGGTGACGTCGCGAATGCCAATGCGTCCTCTCGGCTGATTCGGCCGGAAAGGTATAAATCCAAAATTCCCTGATCGAATGTTTGCGATTTATATAAGTCTTTCCCCTCAGCAATCGTATCGGGGATTTCGATATCGCGATTTTCGGCAATCAGCTGTTCAATCCTCGGTGTTCGAATTAAAATCTCCAATGCCGCGGTCCGTTTCCCATCAACGGTGGGAATAAGGCGCTGTGACAGAACCCCTTTCAATACTGAAGCGAGTGTCATCCGGACACGATTTTGCTCCGCTGTCGGGAAAACCGAGATAATACGGTTGACCGTCTCTTTCGCATCAAGCGTGTGGAGTGTAGAAAAAACCAAATGTCCGGTATCTGCCGCATGGAGCGCGATCTCGATCGTCTCCATATCCCGCATCTCACCCACCAGGATGATATCAGGGTCTTCACGCAATGCGGCACGAAGTGCTGAACCGAAACTGAGGGTATCCTGCCCGACACTCCGCTGATTGATAATACATTTCCGATCTTTATGAACAAACTCAATCGGATCTTCAATCGTAATGATATGTTTACGGCGATTCCAATTGATTTCGTTGATGAGTGCCGCCAATGTCGTCGATTTACCGCTTCCGGTAACCCCGGTAACCAGGACTAATCCACGTTCCATCGCAGCAAAACTGTGAACGACCTCAGGAAGAAGCAATTCATCAATGGTCAAGATTTTCACGGGAATAAGACGGAAAACCGCCGATATCCCTTCCATTTGGAAAAAGATATTGATACGAAAACGTGTATTTTCATCAAACGGGTAAACCAGGTCAAGCTCTTTTTTTTCGACCAATTCCGGAAAACGGGTACGCAAGAGCTCTTTAGCAAAAATCAAAGCATCATCTTTGGAGAGTATCTCTCCGGAAAGGGGAATGATATCCCCGTTCACACGAGCGCGTACGACGGCATTGGCTTTGATATGCAAGTCACTCCCGCCGGCATCGACCATTCGACGCAAATAACCTCGAATTTTTTTCAAGACCTCAAAATTCATCTCTCCCAAATCAGGCTGATGGACACTATTCCGAATAGAATCATTCATTGCTTACTCCAATTCACTCAAAATTTCAGTAAAAGCGATTTTGAATGCTTCAAGCCCTTCAAAAATCTGCTGTTCGATAACGGCATCCATCACAATGCCGGCATCCGAAACACGTTGTTGATGTTCACGAATGACCTCGGCACTCAAAGGGAGCTTCAATATTTTATCCCCGCCCTTTACAAATGCGTCAATAGTAGCGATCGGAGCGGTATTCACACTATTAGGTGCCAGTAGTTCATCAATATAATATGAAGCCCTCATTTCAGAGCCTTTGACTCCGGTACTGGCAAAGAGGACACGGCATTTTGGAACATGGAGCGCTTCAACATGATTGTAAATATCAGCCGCATTGAGTATCCCCATCAACCCGGTACGCACACCGGCAGCGCGAAGCGGTTCATCGATAGCACGGTCAATACGGCTGACAAATACGCTGATAACCGTATCGACACTTGACATGTGCGATGCTTTTTCAAACGCTTCCGCACATTTCAGTGCCTGCTCAACGGAAAAAATCAGGGTCGCATTGACCGCGATTCCCTGTGATGCGAGAGCTTCCATTGCAGCGTATCCGGCTTCTGTGGCAGGTACTTTGATCATTACGTTCGGACGGTTGATACGCTGATGAAGCCGTTTTCCCTCCGCAATCGTCGCCTCAGAATCATCACATAAAAACGGATCGACCTCAATACTTACATACCCGTCATCCCCTGCATTATAAAGGGGACGTAAAATATCAGCGGCTCTTTGTATATCAAAAATAGCCAGGGCTTCATATTTTTCTTTAGGGGATAGGTTTCCCAGCGTTGATAGCTGCTCTTTATACGCCGCAGAGGTCAGGATCGCATTTTTAAAAATGGCCGGATTAGAAGTCGCTCCGTTAATAATTCCTTTGGCTATGAGGTCTTGAAATTCCCCTTCCAAAAATGTTCGTTCAATAAAATCAGCCCATAGGGCAAACCGGGCTTCCGCAATATACATAATATCTCCGTCACAAAAAGTGTAACTATTATGCCAAAAAATAATTAAAAATAGATGTTGATTCCAACTTTATACCGATCTTCCCGATAATCTTGATGCACTGTTTCATAACTGAGCGCAAGCGCTCCGTTGGTGTTCCATTCCCATACATGAGAGATCATCATACGGCTGCGGTCGGCTCCGTCTAAATAAAAAACATTCCCGACCTCGATACGGCTTTTCATCCGATTTCCCCAGTTGATTCCGGCTCCCGTACTGAATCCTATTCCGACATCGGCATTGAAGCCGAGTCTTACCTCAGGCTCACTCAACAGATACCCAAACATCTGATCATCGCCGATCGAAGCCCCTGCTCCGATACGGGTTACAAAACTAAGTTGATCATGCCCGTAATCACGGTCCCATCCGCTCTTCATCCGCCACGAAAACGGCTTAAAAAAGTGGCTCACCGGAGGAAGGGATGCCAAGGAGAGAATCGTCAGTTTTTCCAAACTCACTTTCCCTTGGTCTATTCCGATCAGGGTATCCAGAAATTCGATCTGTGCCCCGCTAAGATGCCCGGTATCGTCTTCTGAAAGATCATGAAAGGCGGGACGCCATCCGACAAGCAGGGGGGAACGATTCTCGAACCACCCCTGTGCTACTTCTATCCGTGCAGAGTGATGGGCCGTATCAGGATTCGATTTAGCCTGAATAAAAATGGCTTCACCTTCACCCAGTGCGGCACGTTGCGCGAGAAGTTCATGGTACCGCACGGCATAGTCATCCTTCGTGATTTTCCCCTCAATATAATCATACTCCACCAATTCGGCCGCCGCTTCGAAAATATAGCGGCGCTCTTGATCGGAAAATGGCATGGGTTTGAATGTGTCCGCACGCATTTCACCTTTTCGAAGTGACTGAACGGCCTTAATCCCCGAAGGACTCAACTGCTGTTCATAGGACAATATTTTAGTTCGTTTGGAGGGACGGAAATGTTTTTCACCGACGGTCCCCTCTTCTTCAAAAGCGCGAACGGTTTCCGGAGGAATCACGTAATAGAAAAAATGATCCCTTAACCGGGCACTCGGCCGGGCAATTTCGGTAAGCCAAAGCATATGATAAGAGCAGTTCTCATCGAAAAAATAGTACCATGAATTAATATGCTGCAGTTCCCAGATATGGCGCACCATAGCCATGACCTCATCATGCGTAAGATTAAGATCATATTCCCAGACATCTCGTGACTCACTGTCTCGATATTCTTTAAGTTTTTCGTAATAGGGGAGCATCGAATAAAACCCGTAATATCCCCCGAACAATCCTTTATAGGCAAAGGTGATCCCATTGGTTTCATCCGTCTGAGCCGCGTAATTAATCGCATACGACATCAACTTCGATTCCATGGAGGAATCAATTCGTAAAAAAGTATGTCCGAACATGGAAGCGGGAGAGTTGATGTGGGCACTGGGGAAGACTAGGGTCACTTTTTGTGGATCCATTTTCGCGAGAAGCGTTTTATACTCCCGGCATTCTCCTTCGCCAAATGAGACATTCAATTCCTGTTCAAGCCATCCTCTTCGGGCCGGAAATCGACAAAATACACTGTTGTCACTACGGTTTGTATCCTCATTGAAATGGCGGATTGTACTTTCTATTTCGTCACCAAGATTATTTTTCCCGGTCGGTGCAAGAAAAAAATCATCGTCATCAATTTCACTCTCATTTTTTGGCGCATGCATCAGAAGATGCCAATAGCGGGTTTCGGAAAGTTTTAAAGAATGAGATTGCGCAATCAGTTCATCGGTCGAAGCTGCGTAGACCGCTAAACTCAATGCGCATAATAAAAAAATAATCGGCAACAAGAACCTTTTTTATCCCTCAGAGGAGACGATCTTTTAGGGCTGAATTACAAGTATAGGCAAAGAGAATCTACCCCTTTGCCGTTTACTAGGCTATAGTTAACCGGCGATAGTCGAAACGTTATCCAAAACGGTTGCCATATCCACTTTTTCACTCGTATAGATTGCATTGTAATTTGCTTGCAATGCGGAAGCGAAAGCCGCTTTATCTTGTACATTCAAAAGCTCTGCCAAGGTTGAAACACTCTCGCCCTGTCCAATCGCGATCTCACGTGAAAGCTGATCCATATTGGAAGCAACAAACTCTGCCGCACGCTCATTCATTACGAATTTCGCTTTTTTACATCCTGAAGTTCCGGATGTCACACCAAACGTTTGATTCCCTAATGTACCGTTAGTTGTTGCTTGAAGTGCTAACATAATGGCAGAACTGTCGTCTTTGATAATTTGTGATCCGAGACCACACCCCGTTTGATTATTAACGGTTGCAAATCCTGCCGTGCTTAGTGCTGCTACGGCAACCATACTGATGAGAACTTTTTTCATTAAAACCCCTTTTTTCATAAGAATTAACGGAGAGTATAAGCCAATAAAACTTAATTTTAAATTTCAAAGCGTCTAAATCCAGTTAAATTAGAAAAATAGAGGCTTTAATTTAGATCCGGATCTTTCCAATATTTCGTCCCCTGAATCGTTGCCTGAAGGGCCAAGCCGTTTTGCGTCAGTTTATAGAGCCGAATTCCGGGTGCAACAGTGATCGCCGCATTCAGCGCCCCGCCTTCTTTTCCTGCTTTGGCAGCTGCATCCGCTTGGGCATTTGCTTCCCATCCTTTTTCTACGAAATCATCAAACACTTTTTTATTTTCAAAAAGAAAAATTGCCCGAAAATCTTTAACCCCTAAGCCGAATCCGACCCCTCCGGAAGCCATATTCATATAAATATTTTGCCCGGTACTATTGTTATGTGCCACACCTGTCCCCCCTTCAGCGGACAAAAGGACAAGATTAACTCCTACATTGCTAAATACCGCATAACCATAGGAATTTTGCACCATTTGCTTCGCTTCCGGGGCGTGTTTATAAAGTATTTGCAAACTTGCATCGCGCATACTAAGACGCTCATTTCGTTTTTCATCATTGCTCTGACCGCTCCAAAAACCTGAAAGGCCGATAATAAGGACTGCTGCCAACATCATTTTGGCAAAGTTTTTTACCAACATTTTTCAACTCCTTTTACCTAATAAAATTACTTTTTTTAGTATATCCAAGTAAGCTGTTTTTCTCTTTATCAATGATGCGGCCCGTAATTTAGATAAGATTTCTTCCGCCCCATGAGGGTTCATGTTTCAATGCAGCATTTAGACGCATTAAAAAATAATCTCTCGTCACTTCCACGGCACCGAGACTTTTAAGATGGCGCGTCGGCACCTGACAATCAATAAAGTCGAATTCCCACTCTTTCAGCTTAACCACCAGTTCCGCGAAAGCTACTTTGGAGGCATCGGAAACTTTGGCAAACATTGATTCGCCGCAAAATACCCCTCCTACACACACACCGTAAAGGCCGCCGACCAAAATACCGTTTTGGAATGCTTCAACACTGTGCGCATACCCAAGGGCATGAAGGACTTCATACGCTTCAACCATCTCCGGTACGATCCAGCTCCCTTTCTGTCCAGGACGCGGAGCGATACCGCATTCGCGTATCACCTCAGAAAAAGCCGTGTCAAAACGAATGTCAAAATAAGGAATTTTTTTACGCAGCGACCGGTGCAGATGAAACGCATCCAACTCTAAAATCAGCCGTGGGTCTGGTGACCACCACAAAATAGGATCACCGGCACTGTACCATGGAAATATTCCTAACCGGTATGCCATCATCAGCCGTGAGGGAGAGAGATCCCCCCCATACGCAACGATACCCTCAGCCGAAGCGTATGCAGGGTTAGGGAAGCTGAGATGATGCGTGAGCTTGGGAATCATTAAGCATATTCAAAAATCAATTGATCGGTATAATCAACCGATACTTTCCCCCCACTGACCAAACGCCCAAAAAGCATCTCATCGACCAGAGGGTCTTTGATTTTATCCGAGATGACACGTGCGAGAGGACGTGCACCCATCGCCTTGTCGTAACCGGCTTTGGCAATATAGGCTTTTGCTTTATCACTCAAAGAAACTGTCACTTTTTTCGATTTCATCTGTACATTGAGTTCGCGGATAAATTTCTCTACGATATTTTCGACGACATTCATCGGCAATGGACCGAATTCAACAACCGCGTCAAGGCGATTTCGGAACTCCGGGCTGAAAAACGAGTTCATTGCTTCGTGACGCGAGATCGAACTGTCCGCATTAAATCCCATCACCGTCCGCTCACTGGCTCCGATATTGGAGGTCATTACCAATACGACATTGGAAAAGTTGGCTTTAAAGCCCGTATTGTCCGTTAATGTTGCACTGTCCATTACCTGTAAAAGGACATTGATCAAATCAGGGTGAGCTTTTTCAATCTCATCGAGCAGCAGTACCATATACGGATGTTTGCGCACCGTTTCAACCAACAATCCCCCCTGTTCAAATCCGACATATCCCGGAGGTGCACCGATCAGTCGGCTGAGCGCATGTTTTTCCATGTATTCAGACATATCAAACCGCTCGAAATAAATCCCTAACTCACCTGCCAACGATTTTGCCAATTCGGTTTTTCCGACCCCTGTCGGACCGGAAAAAAGAAACGATGCAATCGGCTTATGGGGAGCGCTCATTCCGGCATATGAACGTTTGATCGATTTGACCACTTGGATCACGGCATGATCTTGTCCGATTACGAGAGCTTTAAGATCCGATTCGAGCGAAGAGAGTTTTTCACGTACATCCTCACCCATCTTCGTCATCGGTATTCCCGTCATTTTTGAGATGATCGCTTCAATATCCAGAGGGGTGATGGTGGTACGCTTGTGCTTTTTAAGATGAAACGAAGCACCCGCTTCATCGATCAGATCAATCGCGACATCGGGTAAAAAACGATCGGTAATGTATTTTTTGGAGAGCTCAACCGCTGAACGCAGCGCCTTATCGGTATATTTGACTCCGTGATGTTTTTCATAGCGTTCACGAAGCCCTTTGAGGATTAAAAAACTCTCTTCATCCGAAGGTTCTCCCACTTCGATACGGGCAAAACGGCGGCTGAGTGCGCGATCTTTTTCGAAAACGCTTCGGTATTCCGCATGGGTTGTGGCTCCCATACATTTCAATGCACCGGAAGCAAGAGCAGGCTTGAGCTGATTAGACGCGTCCATACTCCCCCCGCCGACAGCTCCGGCACCCACAATCGTGTGAATCTCATCGATAAATAAAATGGCATTCGGGTGTTCTGCAGCTTCATCCATCACCGCTTTGAGCCTTTTCTCAAAATCGCCGCGGTATTTGGTTCCCGCCAGCATCGCCCCTAAATCGAGGGCAAAAATCTCGGCATCTTCTAAGAGTTTAGGGACATCTCCGGAGAGAATCCGCAACGCCAGCCCCTCGGCTATCGCTGTTTTTCCGACACCGGGTTCACCGATCAGAAGCGGATTGTTTTTCTTGCGGCGGCACAGAGTTTGAATGGCTCGTTCGATCTCATTAACCCGTCCGATGACCGGATCAATCTTTCCGTTGCGGGCTTGATCAATCAAATTGATGGAATATTTTTGCAGTGCCCCTTCATTTTGGGACTCATCTTGCGCTGTATAGGTATCACGATGTGAAATCGCTTCGAGCACGTCGACACGGCTGATCCCGTATTCCTCAAGCAGCATACATGCATAGGTGTGATGCTCTTCATAAACCGCCGCGATAAGATCTCCCACATCCGCATACTCTTTTTGAGCACTTCGAACATGATGCATCATCCCGTCGATCATACGCGCCAAAGCTACCGTCTCAAACGGGTCTTGTTCTGCATCATCCGGCAGCGGTTCCATGGTTTGCATCAAGTATGCCCCCAATGCTTCGCGAATAAGCTCCACATCCGCACCGCAAGACTTGATGATTGCCTCACCGTCGGGTGAGTTGAGCAACGCTAACATAACGTGTTCAATGGTTAGATATTCATGACGCTGATGCCTCGCAAATGCAATCGCTTTTTGAAAAATTGCATTCAGTTCTGTACTTACCATGGTTATGCTTCCTCCATTATCGCTTTAAGGGGAAATCCGTTTTCTCGTGCCAGTGTCCCCACTTGATGTACTTTCGTTTCGGCAACTTCATACGGATAAACTCCGCATAAACCACGCCCTTTTTGATGTACTTCAATCATAATTGCATGGGCATCCTGAAAATTCTTCCGGAATAATTTCATCAAAATTTCGACGACAAAATCCATTGACGTGTAATCATCATTGAGCAAAAAGACATTATACTGTTTTGGATGTTCCACCAAAAGATCTAACTGTGTCGAGTGTTCGTGTTTTGTAGCCATTCGCAACTATACCTTATCTTTTTAAAGGTTTGCCGCGTTTATGAAATCAGCAACAATGGCTTCAGCACTTTCCAAGCCAATCGAAATGCGGATAAGTCCCGGTGTGATTCCCAAAAACTCGCGGGTAGCATCATCAAAATCACGATAAATGGTTGAAGCCATGTGCAATCCGAGAGTACGGCTATCGCCGATATTCGCGGTAATCGTGATCAAATGGGAACGGTTTAAAAACTCAAAGGCGCGTTCTTTACTCCCCATATCAATGGTCAGCAGTGTCCCGCATCCATTCGAAAATTGGCTGGTATAGCGCTCATGATGCGGATGATGCGCTAAACACGGGTGATTCACCGTAAGTCCTTTGGCATTCAACGCATGAGCAACCGTCTCAACACTCGTAACGATACGATCCATGCGAAGCGGCAGCGTCTCCAACCCTAACATCGTCAGATAGCTTCCAAATCCGTTAGCCGACATTCCGAAATCACGTAATGCCCGTTTTTTGGCATTCGCTATCAGTGCCATAGGCCCCATCTTTTTGATGAATGGGTGCAGATCACGATAACGCTCAGTTTTAAACTTATCTTCACCCTCAGCTATGGCTCTGAAAATGACGGCACCGCCCAGTGCCGATGCATTTCCTGTAATAATTTTGGTCGTTGAATAGACGACGATATCGGCACCCAAGGCTATCGGGGCAACGCTCAGCGGTGTAATCGTATTGTCCACCATCAAGACAACCCCGTAACGGTTGGCAATCTCAGCAATTTTCGAAATATCAGGAAGTCGCATATTCGGATTGCCGACACTTTCCAAAAAGATGATTTTGGTAGCCGTATTGATCGCTTGTTCGATATCTTCCAACGCATCCACATCAAAAAAGTGGGTCGTGATCCCAAAGCGTACCAGTGTCTCTGTAAAATACGAATAAGTTCCTCCGAAAAGGCCGCCGATACTGATAATCTCATCCCCTGCTCTCAAAAGGCTTAAGGTGGCCATTGCCGTTGCCCCCATACCTGAGGACGCCGCAACGGCACCGATTCCGCCATCCATAGAAGCTAAAATCTGTTCCAGCTGAGCTGATGTCGGATTACCGACACGGGCATAAAGCGGCTTTTTCACCGACCCATCAAATATTCCTTCGCCTGTTTCGCTGCTTCCATATCCAAACGATGCCGAATTGACCATGACCGGACTAACCGGCCCCTCTTTTTTCCCAACTTGCTGAACGATACGTGTTGTAAACTCTTCAAAGCGATTCATCATCAAACCTATATTAAAATTGGACAATTATAACCAAAAAGGGTATCTCCTTGTCTAAACGAATTTTCGTAAGTGCCACCAACACCAATATCGGCAAAACCTATACCTCCACACTTCTGGTCGGTGCATTAAGCCGTATGGGGCTCCGGGTAGGTGTCTACAAACCGATCGAAACCGGGGTGACCGCCATTGCGCCGGATGGAAACACCCTTTTTCAAGCCGCATTATCGTTTAATCCGGAACTCGCCTCATTAACACTAAACGACATAGTCACCCTTCAACTTCCCTTGCCGGCGGCACCTTTTATCGCCAATGAAGGGAAAAAAATAGATTTGAGTTTCTTTGATGCGGCATTAGCAAAAATCGAAGCTTTGTGTGATGTTGTCATTATTGAAGGAGCCGGCGGGTTAATGGTTCCGATCGATGATGATAGGATGATGATCGATCTGCCGCGACATTTCCATGCCGTAACGTTATTAGTCACCCACTGTAATCTTGGATGTATTAACGACACCCTATTGAGTATCAATGCACTTGAAACTGCTGCATTACCGTATGTATGGGGTCTGAATTGCCGATCAGAGGACACAGACTTCGAGATCGTCTCTCTTCCTTATTTTAACCATCGATTTGAAAACATCTACCGAATTGAGAAAGATATTGATGCCATAGCCAAAGCACTTTTAGATACAATTTCATCAACTAATGAGGAGAGACTATGCAACACCTGATTCGAACGGATGATTTTACGACGGAGCAAATTCTACAGGTATTGCAGGATGCTGAACATTATCTCCAGGGTCAATTCGATCCTATTCTCAAAGAAAAAATCATTATTACTCTCTTTTTTGAAAACTCAACCCGAACCAAAAGTTCTTTTGAGATCGCATCAAAACGTCTAGGTGCCGAGGTGGTTCATCTTGATGTCCAGAAAAGCTCTACGCAAAAGGGGGAAAGTCTTGTCGATACCGCCGCCAATCTCGATGCAATGGGGCCGCATGCCATGATCGTCCGTCACGCCCACGCAGGGGTTCCGAATATCCTGGCTGAACATACGAATGCTTCCATCATCAATGCGGGAGACGGTGCCCATGCCCACCCTACACAAGCATTACTGGATCTCTTTACTCTCAGCCGACACTTCAAAAATGTAAAAGGCAAAAAAATCGCAATCGTAGGGGACATCAAAAATTCCCGTGTGGCCAACAGCAATATCGAACTTCTTACCCGTTTTGGCATGGATATCACACTTGTAGCGCCTCCACACTTTCTCCCTGACAGCAATCTCAAAACGACCCATAACCTCCACGACGTTATAGACAATGTCGATGCGATTATGAGCCTTCGTACCCAAACCGAACGCCATTCGCATCAAACCTACGGTTCCCTGAAAGATTACGCCAGTGATTTTTGTATTACGCAAGAGCTTGTCGGAGACCGAGATTTGATTCTTCTTCATCCCGGCCCGGTACATCGTAATATAGATATTGACGATACCATGCTCAAAGATCCGCGATGCAAAGTCTTAGAACAGGTGCGTAACGGTGTTGCGATCCGCATGGCAGTCCTTAAAGCTCTTATCGCCTGATGTATGATCAATTCAGTGAACTCGTATCGTCCGGGATTCCCTGTTTTTTTTATACCGATTTTCAAGGAGAAAGACTCATCTGCATCCGTATAAGCGAGCTGATTGAGTCTGACATCGAATTTGCCTTTCAAAGCACTCCGAGTACGGTAAATTTGCCCCATAAACCGATTTTCAATCCTATTCCGCCCGAGTTATACCGTCAAAAATTTGATGCGGTTCAAGAGCATATTCGAAACGGCAACACCTATTTGCTTAATCTGACACAGCAAACCGCGATTGAAAGCGATTATACGCTCAGGCAAATTTATGCAATGGCGCATGCCCCATACAAACTCCGCGTCAGAAATGAGTTTGTATGCTTCTCCCCTGAGCCCTTTATAAGCATTGAAGAGAATACTATCAATGCCTATCCGATGAAAGGGACGATAGATGCATCTTTACCCAATGCTATTGAAACGATCATGAATGATCCGAAAGAGCTTGCAGAACATACAATGATCGTCGACCTCCTCAGGAATGATTTAGGGATCATAGCCAAAGATATCCGTGTTGAAGAATTCCGATATCTCTCAACCATAGAAACAGGAAATAAACGCCTGCATCAAGTCAGTTCCCATATCAGCGGAACACTACCGCAGGATTGGAGAGATGATGCAGGCAATCTGCTTCGACAACTTTTACCGGCTGGAAGTATCAGCGGCACTCCAAAAAGAAAAACAGTAGAAATCATTCAAGAGGTAGAAGGATATGACCGCGGGTATTTTACCGGCGTATTCGGCCATTTTGACGGGAGAAACCTCTATAGCGCCGTAGCCATACGATTTATCGAAAATGATGCAGGAAAACTGACCTATAAAAGCGGAGGCGGTATTACAGCTGACAGCGATTGGGAAAGTGAATATAGCGAAATGATCGACAAAGTCTATATTCCCTAACGAACGGTCACTTGAGGCTTTATTTTAATGACCGTTTTTGCCCCTATCCCTTTGACATTCACCAGTTCATCCACACTTCTAAATCCGTTATGTGCTTTACGATATTTGATGATTTCCTGCGCCTTGGTAGGACCGATCCCGTACAAACGTTGCAATTGGGCCGAATTTGCCTTATTAATATTGATGGCCCCTATTGCAAACGAAAAAAAGAGAGAAAGAAGCATTAATAACTTAACCATATCTAACCTTTTAAATGAAATATTAGTTAAATTGTAGCTTGAATCACCGTGAGTGTCAAATAGATGAATTAAAAACTTGTTGAAATTGATAAATAAAAAGCTGTAAGAGGGATACCAAGAGGTTGTTATGGAAAAGTAAAATTGGATTGGGATTTGAATTAAAAGATTGATTGTGAAAAGAAGGAAGAGGTAATAAATCTGAGGCCAGGCGGCGACCTACGTTTCCACACCTGAAAGATGCAG
>NZ_JBASYM010000070.1:0-28409 GCF_049277495.1 Sulfuricurvum sp.
GGGTTGGTTTGGGACACAGCAATCGTTTATTCCCAAAATAGACCCCGCGATAATGGCTGGGCTGAGACGGTATTTATGGCCGTATTCGATATCGGAGTGTTTTTCCTCTGCTATGGCTTGGGCATCGTCTTCACTGCATCCAGCGAGTTCGCACAGTGTTTCAATCACTTCCTCTCGAAATTCATCGATTGTAGCCATTGCCCCCTCCCCTACTCTATGCATCCAAATGCGAGGTTGGTGATGTGGTATTCTTTGTAAGATTTACTGCGTCTGCCAAACAGCTTTTTGAGTAATCGTATCATGCGTAACGTTCTAGCAAAGGGTGTTCCCTCTCTTCAAGGAGGACATGATCGTAGATAAAGGCGATACTCTCTTTCATAACCGTTGAGACTCTCATGGAAGTTGTAAAACCCCCTCTTTATTCAAATTCTGCAATCATTTTTTTAATAGCATCATTCAACTTCACTAGCTTGGCTTCATTCATGCCAGCGATATTAATATCAATTTTGATTTTATCTTTTGTCTGTTTGGCTTTAAAAATTGGTAAAGCAGCTGTGTCCTTACCTTTACTCAAATATTTTGTTTTTAAAACACTTTCAGCATCATCTCTACCTAAAGACTTTATTTCTTCATAGGCTGATTTAATTTTATCTGGAGCCACTTTATTTAAAATAGACAGAATATAAACGATATTGTAATTATCTTCTTTGACCATTTTTATAATATTTGATGGTAATTTCAAAATACCCATTATTTTTGAAACATGCCCCTTTGACAATCCTATATGTTCTGCTAACTTATTTTGGCTTTCCACAACACCTTCATCAAGTAGATGTTGCATAGAAATTGCAAATTCAATAGGATTTAAATCTACGCGAACAGCATTTTCTGCTATTGCAAAAACAGCCATATCTTGTCTTGAAACATCGTTTTTCAGCATACAAGGTATTTTTTCTTTTCCTAATATTTTAAATGCTTCTGCACGCCTATGTCCTGCCAAAATCGTATATTTGCCATTCTGATTAGATGTAACCAAAATTGGTTGCAAAAGTCCATTTTTTTCGATGGACTGAACCAATTCAGAGAGTTCATTTGAATCCATTTCTATACGAGGTTGAAACGGGTTATGATCCAATTTAGAAATTTCTATATCAGCGTGTGTTTCTGATCCATCAATAGTGATTTGCTTAGGTACCATTTTCACAAGTGGTGCAGATTCCGCTATCGTTTGGGATAGTTCTGCTGTTATTCTATTACGCTTTGCCATTTATCAGCCCTGCTTTCGTTTCAATTTCTTTAATAAGCATTTTCACCTCGGCGGTAGCTTTACTATTTTTATCCAATTCTGCAACACTAAAACCATATCCAATTGAATGCTTGAAATCCGATCGAAACCTTATTACAGTTTCCATCAAATTAAAATATTTTGTCTCTCTAATAAATTCTTCTATGTCATCAAATGATTTAGCTTTTGGATCAATTTTATTTAAAAGGACATTCACTTTTACAGTTTCGCCCTCCCCTTTTAACGCTGAAAGTTCCGCTAAAATATTTTTAAATTTTTGAAGTCCAAATATCTCCATATAATCAGATGACACAGGGGTAATAACATAATCGCTTGCTATGATAGCAAGACGGTTTAAGTCTGCATCGTACCCACCAGAATCTATGACCACTAAAGTCTCATCGTCTATTTCATTTATAAAATCACGAAATTGTTCGCCCTCTCGATCCGTAAAACGTGTTATATAAAGCGGTTGTTGTCCATATTGCATTCTGAGTCTATTTGTCATGGTTACAGATTCTTGATTGTCTAGATCTACAAATACAAAGTCTTTAAATCCATACTTTTTATAGTTCAGTCCGAGTTCTATAGCAACATTCCATGCCAATGTTGATTTTCCTGTACCGCCTTTTTGATGAGCCAATGTGATTATGTTTGACCTCATAAATATATGTCCTTTTTTAAGTGTTTCCCGGGGAAACTCATAAAGTTTTCTAAAAAAATATAGCATCTTAGATTTCTCAAAATGATTATACCAATATTTTTTCATATTTTTAGTAGTCACCTAATATTTCATATGATGTTTCTTTACTTATTAATTTATATTTTCAAAAAGTACGTAATCAATTTATGCTTATTCAACTGTTTCCCCGGGAAACACTGAACATATTTCAATGTAGCAATTTTGGATATAATACAATCAAGTGAATATAGGTAAATAGGGGAAATCATGAATGACGAGTTAGAGATCTACAATATTCCATTTGAAAGATCTATATTGTCTTCTATTATTTTTAATCCTAGTGATTTTACATATATATCGAATCAACTTTCACGTGACCATTTTTATCTTGTTGCCCATCAAAATATTTATACTGCTATGATCAATTTAACTGCAATGGATAAACCTATTGATGAAGAATTTTTGAGATCTGAACTAAATCGAATTGGGCAATTTGATGAAAGAATAATGGTTGAAGTTCTAACTGCCAACCCGATAGCTAACATTACTCCTTATATCCAAGAACTTGCAAAATATAAAGATAGAAGAACTCTTTTGGGATTATCAACACAATTTAAAAAAGCTGCCCAAGCAGAAGATCCAATAAATGCGGCCAAAGAATTAATTGTAGCACTTGAAGAGGGAATGAGTATAGATCGACGATTACCACATCCTACAAATCATGAGGAAATTGAAGAAAAAGAAGTTGAATTCATTCTAAAAGATTGGCTTCCTATTCCTCGAAACACTGTTTCATTAGTTACTGCACCTGGGGGATCTGGAAAAACTTGGACCGTATTACAAATTGCCGCACGTTTTTGTATTCAAAATAAATCATCTAAGGCATTCTTATGGCTTTCAGAAGATCCAAAGTCTCTTTCAAAATCACGTTTAAATAAAATTTTATCAGGAGTACTTGACAATTCTGTGCCAAATCTTAAAATAGATATTGCAGATGACGCAACTCCACATTTACTAAATATCATTGGAAATAAAGTAACAACGGATCCTATTTGGCATGATATGAAAAAAGTTTTTGACCCTTACGATTTAATTATTCTTGATCCACTTATTGCTTTTTTTGGAGGTGATGAAAATAATAATGGACATGCTCGATTTTTCATGCAGCTATTTACTGAATATGCAGGAAAAAACGAGAAAACTATTATCTTTATTCATCATTCAACAAAAGGAACTGCTGGCTCTCGTGGAGCA
The DNA here is from genome assembly GCF_049277495.1 of Sulfuricurvum sp. Lineage (GTDB taxonomy): Bacteria > Campylobacterota > Campylobacteria > Campylobacterales > Sulfurimonadaceae > Sulfuricurvum. Next base: position 3,222 of record NZ_JBASYM010000070.1, read on the forward strand.
GGGGCTATAGTTGATGCAGCACGCCTTCATTATGAAGTTGATCGCATAAGAAACAAAGAGAAAGAGATAGATGAATCAAAATTACATATGCGACTTGTTCGTCTAGCAAAAGATAATTATAATGCTGGTGCAATTTTAAAATCAAGCGAAGTTGAACGACAAATTTTCCCTAATCAAGATAACTCAACTACTCTCGGTCGTTCGGAACGATTCAATTCAGTATTTATTGGAGATTAGATGGCAAAAAGAAAAGATTCCCCGAATCAAAGTAAATTTGAGATTGATATTATTTCAAAAATGGAACGATCTAACGTTTCTGTTTCAGAACTTAGAACCGGACTATGGGCACCCATTGAAAAAGTTTCTTCTACAAGTCTTATTTACAAAAATTTTATTAAAAACAAACGCTCTCGTGCAATTAGTACATCGTGGGGTAAAGTTCTTGTTACAGGTAATATTTTAACGCAAGTTCACAGAGATCTACTAGACTGTATTTTTGCATCTGCTAATAATATCGAAGAATTGGAAGGCGGCAGCGTTGCTGTATTTTTTAATGAAACGGATGTTTTAAAACGATACGGAAATACAGCCGGTTCAAACCATACTTGGCTACGGACAAAGATTCGAGAAATCCGTAATACGTCCATAGAAATGGAAGACCACAGTAAAAAATATTATGCATTTCAAATTCTCGAAGATGATGGTGCAATTCCTGAGACAGGAGAATTTAAAATTGTATTCTCTTCGAAATATAGAAATTACATTGAAGGACAATTGACTATCGGTTATATCGATGAGTTAGATAAGTTGTTAACTATTCAAAGCGCATTACTCAGAGCGATTGTCCGTTTCTTTTGGACACACAAGGATGCTTCAAAGATGGAAATAAAAGCTCTGTTAACAACAGTAGGTTACCCTCAAGACAGCGAAAATGCCATAAGAACTGCTCGTCGTGAAATTGAATCCAATATAGACACATTGGAAAAATTTGGTATTTCTGCACTTGAAGAAGAAGTAACTGAATCTGGACGAAAAAAGATCAAGAAAATTTTATATCGAAAACAAGAAGATGCAAAAATCACTTTTTCTGCTCCTCTTCAGTCTTTACTCTCAAAATAGGGGGAGGGGAGGCACAAAAGCCTCACCCCCCTACTATAGATTTCTATATAATCTATAATACTCTATAGAGGAAAAACTCAAAGCCCGTAAAATAGGGAACTTTATCCATTAAATGACCGACACTATCCATTAAATGACCGACATTTATCCCTAAATCCCATTAAATGACCGACACTATCCATTAAATGACCGACACAGCAATAATAAATACTTATGAAAATACAGGTATTTATGAGAATATGATGAATTTGTGTATGTTAAGAAACTGGTTATGAAGTGAAAAAAGTAATTTTGAATCATTAAATGGCATATATTTCTTTTACAGAGAAGAACTTAGTTAATAATAGTTAGGAAATAACGATCAAAGGCTTTTATTCCATTAAATGACCTACATTTTTGAATTGCTGGCATTATTTGACCTACATAAAAAAAGTTAGTACATTATTTGACCTACGCAAAATACCCTAACAAAGGAAAATAGGTAACTTATAGGTCTGCATTTTTTATGTAAATGGCTATAAAAATAGCGTGAAATGACGTAAATATCGAGAATTCACGTAGTATAAACCAATAAATTTCCCCCATTAAATGACCTACATTATTATCAAATACGGCGTTCATATCTCCGGAACGATTTTTAAGAACTCTGAAAAATTGATTACTCAAGTTGATAATGCACTGAGAGCAGGGGAGGGCACAATGGTACCTAGATGGATGAGAGGGTTTTAGTAGACGTAATTTTAAGTCTCAAGAAGCCATATGCTGCAAATACTCAATCATCTTGAAATACCCGATAAGTATCTCAAACATCATACGCCACATGATCTCAAACCCGACAAATAAAATCATGAACCCCAGAACCAGTCGTGAGGTTGTAATGGGAAATGTGCGCATCAGAGCATCGGCTATTTTGATAACCCATGGTCGTTTAATCCAAAGCAGGGCAGGGATCATCAATGCTCCCAGATAATAGAAGGCTATCAGTACCGGAATCGAGATAAATGTGTCAAAGGTTAGAAAGTTCACTTGGATTTTTTATCCATTAAATCGCATACGCCGCTTTTGCTTATTGCCTCTTTGATCTGCTTACAGTGTTGGTTCTCAATATAGAGATGAAGCCAAGATTCAACCCAATAAGGGATCTCTCGTCCCTCGTTACCCCAGTTGCTAATCGTTCCGCCGGTGGTTCCAAGAATTTCGGCAAACTCTTTCTTGGAGAGACCGGCGGTTTTGAGAAGATCGTTAAAAGCGTATTTGTCCATTTTCTCTCTAATACATAGCTGTTTATAAAATTCTATCTAAATCACCTCAAATGTTTACTAAATGACTTAAAAAGTCTTATTTGTGAATTTAATAAGACTATTACTAATCAAACGTTTATTTCATACAAATACTACTACTTCCGACTACCCACTTTGCAAAATGTCATAAATTTACATATAAGTAATAATAAGTGATTTAATATAATCATATAAGTATATAAAGCGTTGACATTGTTTATATATGAGTATATAATGTCTTAAATAATAAACGTACGTTTATTTTAACTCAAATAAAAAGGAGATTTCATGAGCCATGTATGTTTTAGCGATATCGATCTACTCATTGATGAGGGGAGAAAAGAGATCCTCATCAACCCTAAGGGAGAGCGTTTTTATTTTGTCTCATGTGACGAGCAGCATAAAATTTTCCGTGATGCGATACTTCGGTACGACTCCGTAGAAGAGCGATATGAGATTGAAGGAGAGCAGACCCTCTACACTGAGCATAAAGGGATGGGCTTGGATTATGAAAAGCTTTTGTGTCTTCACCCCCAAGAGCTAATCCATAAAAAAAGCTTTTTCGGATTTACCTGGTACAACGTATGTGGCGTGTTGAAACGTGAAATTCGAAGTGTCTATCTGTGTCAGTACAAAGATTATCGTATCCATGAGCGCTCTGCGGTGATCTCTCATACTTACGAGGAGCGATGAGATGCATCCTGAAATGTTGGTTACCAGTACCGGCGAAGTATGGCTGTTGAGCATATTGCTGCTCATAGGAGCTGGATTTATCCTCTATGGAAGAGGGGCTGAGTTTGTTTTTGTCGGTATGGTGGTGATTGTGGGAGTATTTACTATTGCCTACAGTAACCACACACATTACCTAGGGGAGCGTTTTTTGATGGAGCAGTTTCATGAGGGGAGGGCATTGTCATGCGGTTTATGGAGAGGGGAGAGTGTTAGGGTCGATCGCTTAAGCGGGTGGAAATATGAAGAGGGGACCGGATTTGTGAAAGGGGATGTGATCATTAATGATCCTGGAGTGTGTAGGGTGATTGAAAAACCTTTTCCAGAGCCATCAAGCGTTCCGTATTGGATGGTCTTAGTCACTGTTATGGGAGTGTTGATGATTCTGCGGGCGGTGACGCTGGGTGTTGAGGAGGAAAAAGATGACGCAAGAGCTGAGTAATATCGTTTTTCTAAGTCTTTTTTACTGGGGACTTAGCGTCTTGATGCTACGGATTATCATACATGAACGGCGTCAACGACTTTATCTAATCAGTGTCGGGTATTTAGTTTTAAGTGTGGGAGTGGGGCAGGCCATAGCGATGAAATGGCTATTGGCAGCAAGCTTGCTCTTTATGGTGATCTCTATGTCTCTCACACTGTGGATCCTTTTAAAGCAAAGCCGTCAGTGTATACGGGATCTTAAAACGATGCATGAAGAGGAAAAGCATGCAGAACACTCCCAAAAGGAGGAGACACCCCATGGAAAATAATGTCATATATCTCAGTGATGCATCGTATGACCACCTCACCAAAGAGGTGGGAATAGGGGTAAAAAACCTCTATACGAACCAAAGCCATAGTGTTTTTGTCCACGCTATGAATGTACTTGAGGCAGAAGAGTTCGCTCTGATCGAAGCAATAGAGCATGCTATAGCGCACCATCACCGCAACTGCGTCTTTGTCTATGACAACATGGGGATTGACACGAAAAGTATCGGAGCGTTTTTTTCTCAGATGTTTGATCAAATACAGTTTCTGTGGATGAAACGCGATTATTTGAAGCAGGTGGATAAATTGGCGTGCAACGTTCGACTTAAACACGCAAAAAATGCCAACTGGACGAAACAGATTCTCATCCATGCTTCCCAGATTAGCGATGAAGCGTTAGTGAGTGCATTGATGCCGCTCACACGGGGTGAAACCTATGGATACCTATGCGCCATCAGCGGTACGGCTCCGATGATGAAACCTTATCCCAAAAACATCAAAGAGGTGAATGAGAAGATTATTGCCTTATTGCTCTTTGCCGGTAGCCAAAACCTCCATCGCCTGTTATCTGAGCGATTCAGACATATTCAATGCTATAAGCAAAAACTCTACGACGAACTGCTCAGAGCGAGCGGGTTTGATATGAGCTGGTTTGAGGAAGCCGAAAAAAAGACTTTTAAAGCGCCGATTGCGGCATAAAGGGGAAAAGATGAGTCACTTTGATATGGATATGATGGCATTGATGGGACTGATACTCTTAGTGGGTGGAGTGAGCGTAACGTTTCTCAAAGAGATGATCGTACCGATTGTTGGGCTGTTTTTACTTTTAGTTATGGTCTGGGGAGATGATATTTGCAGTCGTCACGATCGGCTGAATTTTTATGGCAATCACGTTGATAGGGGAGGGGAGATCATCTGTAAAGATGATTCTGCTCATCCGCTTCTCATCTCTACAGCAAAAGGGTGGGAGCACAAAGGGGGCTATCTCTTTAAAGGCAATATAGGGGTCGAAATCCTTGAAGATCAATGTGAAATTCTCCATCAGGATGAACCCCATTGCATCAGTGTGTCAACACAGATCGTTATTGGAACGAGTATGCTGATCGGTATCTTTGGTTGGATGGCTTGGATGTTTCGACAACTGAGTGAGAGACTCGCAAAAACCAAAGCCCGTGAAGAGCGCAAAGAAAAAATACGCAAAGGTGCTGAAGAGATGGCGGAACTCTATAAAACCGATCCGGAGCTTAAAGAGTGGAATGAGTTTGTGGGAGATTATTATGAGACAAGTGAAGAGTACATGAAGAAGGCAGATCATGAGCAAAAGAATATCTAAATTACTGATTTATTGGACACTGCTGGTACTGGTACAAATTTATGGCCTGGCCATCTATCAATACGGACAAAGCTACGGATTCGATGAACAGATCAATCCTACAACTATCATTGCCGCGATATTGACCATTATCGGTTTATTGGGTTTAATCGGGCGATATCTCAACAACAAGGATATGAAACGGGGATATTGTGAGAGCGGTATTGCTCAAGAGCAGATCGATGCGTACCAAAAATCCAGAAATGGAGGTCATTTAATGGAAGATGTATCCAAAGCAAGTGACATTAAAGATGCAATTTCGCAGAAGAACGATTATGAAAACGACCATGATACGAAGCGTTAAGGGGAGGGTGCGCTATTACACCCTTGAATTGATCCCCAATCTTTTTGGAGAGTGGATGGTCGTTCGCACATACGGCTCCATCAAAAAACTCAAACCAACCGGTGTGATTCGCGAGATATATGACAATGCAGAAGCCGCAGCCGAGTCAATGCAGTTATTGATAAGTGCCAAACTCAAAAAGGGATACACAAACCGATGCACATTAAACAATGGATGAGTGCTTTGATCTTTTTTATCCCCGCATTGATTGCTGGGGTAGGGGTGCACAGCATAGAAGAATTTGGGGTGGCAATTTTTTTATTTACAATCGCGTTTACGGCCGCTGCCATTATCTTTTATCCCGAATGTGAGTTTTCCAAAAGGGTATTGGATCTTTTTTAGACAGTCTTTCCCAAAACCAATCTTATCAAAACAATTAAGGAGATACGAAAATGAGTAATACTTGGATGGCGCTAAATATCATAGCACTGCTGGGAGCGATAATCTACGTCATCCGCTATAAGCGGACGCCAAAAAAACAGCACAACCACAAAAATGAGGAGCCGTTTTGCATTTACGAGGGTGAAGAGGACCCTCAGATACGCCATGTTCGCAGAGGTAATTTTATAACCTCCCATACAAAGGATACAGATCGCTGCGGCGAATCATACGACGAGCATCAATGGCGTTTTACGATGCCGCATACAGCGGTTGATCTTCTGATCGAAGCCTTTTCGGGGGATGAAAAAAAAGCGTATCAGATTAAACGTGCCATTGAACTCTCAATCGAGCATTATGCGATTGAGATGGCGGATGATGCGGAGTGTGCAAGGATTATTGAGGAACGACTTGTCAATAACCCATAAAATCGAAGATAAAGAACTATAAGCTATTAACTCTGAGTGATCCGGCAACCTGCTTGGAAAGTTCACTCGGCACTTCATACTCTTTAGCTAACTGTGTAAAACGACTAAAAGCCTCCAGAGAGGTATCAATCATTTCATTAGCATGTTTTGCGCTTATGCTGCACTTCGATGCAAAAGCCAAAAGATCGTTTCGCTCAAATTGATCTCGTTTACCCGAAAGTGAAATTTGATGCTGTGCGGTCCACTTTCCAAGCGGGTCATACGCATAGGTCATATCAAACGCAGGTGAGAGTGACCATACGCCCCGACGATCCATCATAAAGCCGAAATTTTTGGCATGATCGTCTTGATTACGTCCGATGATGTTAAAGATGGCGCGACGAAACAGCTCGTTGAGTTCATTCTGACCCAAGCCCAGTTCTCGACAGGTCATGACCAACTGCTCGTACGAGTAGACACCCACATGATCTCGATCGAAATGTCGCAAGCCTGCCCAGGAAGCATAGTGCTTTTTGCGTACCTTGCCATCAACAATCTCACGATCAAACCGCTCGATCATAAAATGAAAATCATCACTATCGGTGATGTAGGTTGTTGAGGGAATATCGATTCCACATTCTTTGGCTATAACGGAATAGATGTATTCGATTCGAGTCATCCCTTTAGGATCTTTGCGATCTTTATCGCTGTTATCATCCGAATCAAACTTCAAAAGCCAATAGCGTTTATCCTCACCTGCATCCAAGGTACCGTCATAAAATCTCCCTTGTGCGTCTTGAGCTACTAATGCTTTAGATCTTGCCCCTCCGGCGCTCGATCCTACACGGATAAGAGCTAACATCTCTTCATGCGATGCGGTGGATAATTTATGATTAAAATCGCTCTTTTCGCGCAACACCATATTTGCTAGTTCATTAAGATGATGAATGTTGAGGCTTCCTCCATTCATAGCCATGTCATCGTTGCTAGAGGGCTCATATTCGAACGCACCCATGCTTCGTTTGCCGATGTACGCCAAACGATCAAGTGCGGTGATATCGGATGGGGATAACCCATTGTCGGCAAAGAAACGATCGATTAACTTGTTACCGAATTTGTCAGGAAGCGAATCGGCAAATATTCCGGGCAGTCCATGAAAGGTTCGCTGACTGATTGATGGGTATGAGTGTATCATAGGAGGATATTTCATCTCCAAGGGTGAGAGTTGAATCTCTGAGGTTGCAAAATCAGGTGCGTATTCAAACGTCGCTATTTCATTTTGTCCAGGAGCATAACCCAAATAGCCAATGGTCTTTCCCCAAAGTGTTACAGTAATAATCGGTGTAGCCATTATTCATCTCCCCAAGCAAAATTGGAGGGTTTGGATTTCTTTTTAGTGATCCGCTTTTTGAGCGGTTTTTCGATTTGTTGTGCAGGGCTAAATGTTTGGGTTGATTCCAAAAGTGCATTCAGTGCATCGAGTTCACCCAACCCTCTGAGAATTCGGATAAAACTGGTTAGAGATATCGTCCCCTTGTTAGCACGGAAGCGTTTGAGAGTAGCGAGGTTGGTACCGCTTTTTACAACCAGTTCGGCATCGCTGAGTTCTTTTTCACGACGTCTTCGATCGACGCGATGTGCCAGTTCTTTGAGTATCTCTTCATCGCTTAACAGTGAAAAACGCATCAAATCCCTCCCAAAATTGTATATAAAAGTAATTATAGCACTAAAAAGAGCTTTTATAATAAATAAATAGAAATAAAGTATCTAAATAGATTTAAAACATGTGTGGTTTATACTAAAAATAGTATTATATAAAGTAGTAGAGGAATATCAATTTGAGGATTAGGGTGATCTGTATTTTAGTGGGCTTGTTTTTGATGGTACTTATTACAAAATGCAGTAAAATACAATCTTTATACGAAAATAAGATAGCTAAAGTAAAATATGTATTTTTAAAAAGTATATATTTTATTTCTGAATATGGATTAAGCTTGAAGGTAGTCACCGGAACGGAAAAATTATCAACCGTCATCGAAGGAATTCAAAAAACTTTTTCATTGAATTTTATATATTCACAAAACAAAGAATTTAAATTTGTTGATAACATTAGTCCTGAATTTATAACTATTTTAATCAGTAAGCCAATCATTTTTTATGCCAAAAAAGGCAGTTTAAATGGATCACACCATTCTGCTGAATTTATAAATTATTCTACATATATATACTATTCGGAGAATCTAGAGACACTCAGATATTTAAAATCTCTTAGTGAAGATGTTCAAAAAAAAATCGAGATAAAATGGGTAATCATTGACGTAGATGATGATGTCCGAATAAGTTCTTGGTTAGATAGATTGATTTTTCTTGATTTTTGGCAGGAAGAACGAGAAAAAAAAATTACGTCTGGAAATATAGACTATCAAGGAATAGAAGCTGTATTGAAAGATTTAAGTCCCAAGAAATATGGGCAGCTCTTTATGAAAAAATTTATCAAATATGTTACCTATCCCTTATTGCGAATCAAGCCTCCGCAGTTTGAATATGTTTATCCAAAACTTCAATATATTAAAAAGCCTTCAGACATATTAGTGACAGATGACATGAATAATAATGTGTATCGCTATGAATGCTGCATTTGTGGTAAAAAACATTTTGTGGTGATGACTAATTCCAAAAATAAAAAGAAACCAAGCAGTAAAAATATGATTGCGTTTGACGTTGGAAAAAATTGTATTGAATTCAAATGCAATCATGAAGACACAGAATTTAAAGGGAATAGAAGGCCATACTTTAAACCTGATAAAGTTGGAGGCTTCTTTTTAAAAGAAAGTAAAGACTATGACAAGGCATTTTTATACTTATTTGAGCGCTATCAAAAAGCGGATGAGAATATAAATTTTATGCACGAAAATGGCACATTGATATCAAGACCAATCAGTCAATATCTTGAGTCTTAATGCAAAAGAATATCCCAATAGAGATTAGCAAATATTTTGATTATCAAAAAGATGAGCTGCTCGGCAATTTGATATATGCAGCAATTTTTGTATTCCGATCGGCTATTGACAAACATGAGAATCTGATCAATGAAGTATTGAAACTATCCGGTATCGACAGACCCGCCCCTTTATTTATGCGATTATTGGAAGAAATATATTTTGACATAGTTAAACAGCAAAATAAGGGCGTTTTACAGCAGACCATGAAGCATGCTCCAAATGTAATACAACACAGTCCATTGACATGGGCTTATTATGCTTTATATTGGTATTGGCCACAAAATGCTTCATTTGAAGAGATGAAATATAAGATGCCGGAAAATCTGGCAAAAATATTGTTTCAGTTTCATTTCGATCAATTGACATACAGACAAAAGGAATCAGTAGAATCTGCTGATAAAAGGGACGATAAATTTTATCATGACGTTGCCCGTGGCGTTACACGGGGAGTTGAATTGTTATCGGGGATATATATTAAAAAAGAGACATTGATCAACAAAGACGATAAAGAATACCTTGAAGAGGTCTATTTTAATAAAAATGATAACGATTGGCTTTTTAATTTTTATAATGTTCTTGAAAATGATCTGATTGAGGCCAATTCCTTTAGAATCCAAGATGGAGGCACATCTTCATTTTACATCAGCTATGACAGCATTTCCCATAACATTGGCGAATGGCACTTTAGAACGAGCCGAAAAACACAAGCCGGAAAAACGAGGCAGAAAGGGGTTAATAATAACCTTCGCCATTATATGTCGAGTTACCGTGAAAATCACGAAAAAATGCGCGGACTAATCTACAAAGACAAACCTTCTCAAGGATATGGCGGAAAGAGATCCAAAAAAATATCACAATATACTGTTGTAGAACCATTTAACAGATCTTTATCGATAAATCTAAGTATTCCGGTTGAACCTTCAACGCGTGAAGAAGCCATAGAACAAAAAAACAATGAAACCAAACGAACAAGAGCTTATCCTGACCCTATATTAGGAGAGCGGGATACGATCCCTAACGCTGCACAGCAGCGCAACAGAAATAAAGCATTTTCTGCGAAGATTACCAAGCGCTCACTATTGCTAAAGAGTGACTACGAAGTGCCTCCAAAAAAGCATTTGAAAGAGTTTATCAAACATGTTTTTGGCAATAAAATGGATGACGCATTTAACAGGGAAGATTTTTTCAGGTCCGTATTTTTGACTTCCCTTATTACTGGTTATGATTATCATAGAACGGTGACAGGTGTTTTTTTGCAAAACAACAATATCGCTAAATATGATCATAAAACGAACGAAATCGAAGTCATGATCGATCCTAAGCTCTTTTCGAAAGAAACAGATTCAAAATTATTAGTTAATGGGAAAAAGCAAATTTTCTATAGGCTTCCGCATCTGTATCGTATGTTTTGGTCAAGACAAAAAAGTCAGATACTTGCTTTAGATGAAGAAGAAATTACACAACTGACAAGTCAGAAATGGGCAAATGAATATATCGGTTTTATGGTATCGCTTCAAAAGACATTCCCTAAAAAAATAAAAATCAATTTCAAACATATCTGGAGAATCATTGCGACATATAGACGAGAACAATCCATTGAAGATATGAGTGTATTGTTTTGCGTAGGAAAATATCAAAGCTGCGATGAATCAAGATTGGCCTATGCATCCACGCTCAAAAGATCAGAAACATTTTCAGAGATGATGGAGAAAATGTACATCGATTTGGACTTGCATGAAAGTGTCTGCAAATTACTAGGTATTTCACCAGAATTGTTCAGACCGGCACTCTCAATAACCGTAAAGCCAGAATATGCGGGTACCAGCAGGGTTCTTGAGATTCAAAAATCCATTCAGTTTTTTAACGATATGAATAGGCTTATACGATTGCAAATAAGTCCTGTAGCCGAATTTAATATATATTCGATTGCACTACGTTTTGCACTATCGATCACTTTAGGAACGAGAACGTTTTCCAAATCTGATTCATTTGAATTTATGTCCATGCATACCATCAGGATCAGTGAAAAAGCCGAAACAATCTCTACGGGCACACGTATTATTCCCGTATGTGATATTGCTGAAAACTTGATCGAGCGTTATCGTAAAATAGCACAAGACCTCGGATTTGAAGTGACACAAGTGATGTTTATCGTTGATGAGAAACTTGAACCATACAGCGAAAAAAAAGCACTTCATTTTTTGGACAGTTATGGAGCTCCTGAACATCTTCAGAAGTTTATTACTCATGTACCTTTAAATACTGGCAGACACATAATCACCAAGTATGCGATCGAGCATAATTTCAATAGTTTCTATCTAGAAGCTCTTCTTGGACACTATATAAGCGGTGGAGAACAAGAAGGGATATTTTCAACCATGAATCTGCGTGAATATATCAGTGCAACAAGGGAAATGCTGCAACATATCGCTCAAATCTATGGAGTAGACAAGTTATGAATACAACCGATAGTTTTTCCATAGCATATGACACTTTAAGGTCCAAAATAGCCAAACACCCTTCCATTAGCGGGCAATTTAAAAGCTTGTTGCTTATTGCACTAAAGAATGAACAGGAAACTGTCAAAACAGTTTCTGGCCAATTTAAACTTGATATCCAATTTTTAAAAGTATTCATAGATCTCGCCAATCAGCAATTAAAACCAAAGTCAGATGCGGAACACACCACGTATGACAAAATGCTTTATCGTGAATTTAAGCGTCTTAAGAAATTTGAACTGATCCATAAATCATCAGTATCTTATTTGCCCAGAAATCTTGTATTGGTGTCAATCAATCCAAATCATAATGCACTCCTCTCAAAATCCTATTCAAAATTGGACAAAATTGATAAGGCTATCAATGCTTATGAAACTTATTGTAAAATTGAACGCGAAGATTCGAATATTTTGCAGCAGATATATGGTTATTTGCGGCTGTTTCACATTATACCCTTCACATCCTCGGTCTTAAAAAAAATCTGCTGGAAAGATCTTGTATTTACTCCTTCAGGTAAGGTTGTATTGGTGATTTATGAGGAAAGTTTTTTAGCTTCCGGTGTCGATACAAGAGGTCCTAAGCCTTATAAAACTGTTTTGCTGGATGAATTTGTTTCAGGGCTTTTTGAAAAGGTGCGTTTCCGTATTACCAATACTGGTGAAACGGTTTTTAAAAATATTGATAAATATGAAAATAATGTGAACGTTAACAGGGCTAAATCTTCTATTCAGGATATTAGCATCGGTGAACTTCGGCAGCTTACCAAAATCCGCTATATGTATTTAAGCTCACCATTTGCTTTAACTCTTCGTACTGGAACGGTAACACCTGTGCAGTTGTCGTTAGCAGATATTGATGCGATGTTTCCTGGAGCGGTGTCTCAAGAACTGATGAAAGATGAAATCAAGCGAATCCAGTCTGCCTTGGCAAGACCGGCTCCGCTTGATCCGGACGATGAAATGGACTGGCAGGTCATTACGTTTGATATTTACGAACTGGATGACCTTATTGCGCTATTAAGACATAAAGACAATATGCCTCCAAAAGAGCTTATCGAAAATGCTTTGTTTGAACTGCATAAAGCACTAAAATTCAGTGATTCACCGCATTTGGAAATGATTTATGAATATTTGATTTATCTAATTGATTTGACACAGAAAAGACGCATACGCCTTTCTACGGCCAAGAATTATATTTGGTTGTTGAATAAACATTTATTTGGAATGATTGAAAATTTTTATGCGATAAAAGAGCATGAAGTTTTCAGAATTAGCAATCGGCTTGATAATCGAGAATATAAAAGTACATCAGTAAAGAAGATAAAGGCACAGATCAACCGTTTTTTCAAATATTATTCTAAAAAGGGTATCACGATTGATGTAGCTAGTTCTTTTTATCCAAAATCATTGGTATTTAAAAAAGAAATTGATGGCATCATTGACGAGATCGAGGAAAAATACAAATCCTGGAAACAAATTCAAAAAATTGGGAAGCAACACAAACTGTATCTGAACCAATTGAAGGTAATAGTATTACTTGGATTTTATTGTGGGGTCCGTTTGAAGGAAGTGTCAACATTGCTATTAAAAGACATTTATCTTTACGGAAACAGACTGCATTTGGATATCAACAGTAAAGGAATCAAAAAGACAGGATTCAAATTGAAAACAATCAGTTCAAAAAGAAGGATTGATGTTGATATTGAGAATCCACAGCATTTAAAGATTTTTACTGAATTTTTAGAGATGAGATCAAAGCTGGATAAAAAATCGAATTTTCTTTTTCTTGAACTTTCCGAGTATAACGGTTTTTTGAACAAATCGATCAATGTAAGTTGTTTTGAGTACATAAATGAGATAATTCAATCTGTAACAAAACGCTATTGTACTTATCATTCTCTGCGCCACTCATTTGCAACATACCAATGTCAACGTTTTTTCCCAAATGGAAGTTCTTACCCGTATGAACTTTTAGAACTCTCTGATAAGCTAGGGCACCGAACACCTGATACCACAGTTCAATCTTATGTACATGGAGGAGTCTTATTTTTTGAAGCAATTCAGCATAGTACTTTCGTTAGCTGTTAAAGATATAGAGATCAGTTATTGATCAAAAGAAGGGGCGATTACGAACTATAATCATACTAAATATGGTATGATTATCTTAATAATTCAATCCACTTAAATCAAATCGATTGACTAAAAGGCAATAAAGAGTATGAAACGCTGGATATGGGAGCAAGAAGCTTATCCCCATTTTACCTACGATCTAACCCGACTTGAGCAATTGATGCAGCAGGTGTCGTTAGGGCAGGGGTATCTTATTGCCATGACCCAAACAATGGACAGTGACAACATCGCTCAGCGTCAACTCGAAGCACTGATGAGCGAAGCAATCAGTACCTCTGCGATCGAAGGGGAAATTCTTAACCGTGACAGTGTCAAAGCCTCTGTCGCTCGAAAGCTGGGACTGTCCGGTATCGATGCCTCAAAACGGGATGAGAGTACCGATTATCTCATCGAGATTCTCATCGATGCCAATACCAATTATGATCAGCCTTTAACACTGGAGCGATTGTTTGGATGGCATAACGCTCTTTTTCCACGAGGATACAGTGGGTTATCAAAAATCAATGTTGCAACCTTTAGGGGCGAAGAGCCGATGGAGGTCATCGGCGGAGCGGCAGGCAAAGAGAAGACCTACTATGTAGCACCTCCACGATCCATTCTCGAAAATGAGATGGAAAAATATCTGCAATGGTTCAATACCACGCCGCCCAGTTTAATCAAAGCGTGTATAGCCCATCTGTGGTTTGTCATTATCCATCCGTTCGATGATGGTAACGGGAGAATCGGACGTGCGATTACCGATCTGGTTTTATCCAAGATAGAACGATCGAGCATCTCAAGACTTTATTCGATGTCTAGTGCTATCAATAATGACCGTAACGGATACTATCATGCGTTGGAAAAAACGACGGGATATGTGCATAAAGAATCAAACCATTTGGATATCACCCAGTGGTGTGAATGGTTTCTTACGACCTTGCATATCGCACTCATCGATACGAAAAAGAAGCTGAACTACATTGTTCAAAAAACAGCGTTTTGGGATAAATATCGAGAGTATGGTCTTAATCCACGACAAACCAAAGTGCTCAATAAAATTCTCGACATGGGTGCTGAGAATTTTCAAGGCTCATTGAGTAAAAAGAAATACATGACAATCACCGATACAGCATCGACGACGGCATCTAGAGATATTACTCAGCTTCTTGAAATCGGATGTATTCGACAGATCGAGGGGACCAATGGACGCAATGTACGTTATGAGATCGTTATAGAAAAGTAAACAACCCCATTTTTACTTCGATGTATGTGTTAAAGTACCAAGAATGCGAAAGATTACATCTATCAAGCACATCAATATTTTCAGGAAAACATGCTGTTTTTCTGAAAAAATATTTACATCACAATACGAAACCATGCTATTGACTATCCGAATTCACAATTTATGAGTATCTTGCAAAATGCCATTTTTTTAAGTGGGCTAAATAAAGTATTTTACACTTACGGTTTATTCATAAAGGCAGAAAAAATGAATTATGAAATCAAACAAATCGGCTATGTTAATGGCGATAAACATCTGAAGGGCACTGTCGCTAATATGAAAGTGGGTGAACTGCGATATTACCCTCAAGACAACCCAAATCTCTATCGCACGCAGTCACGAGAACTTTCACCAAAAACAGTGACGCGAATTTTTAAATCGATGTTTCCCGATTACGAGATAGAGGTAAATGAAAGTGATCCCTCTACGATAGACCATATTGTAAAACGCGAGTCACGTCACTATATCATCAATAAGGCCTACATCTGTATCAAAGAAGCAACTCCGGAACATGATGGAACGGTGATCAATCTGCATAACGGGTATGTATTAGTCTTCAAAGAAAATTACATCTCATCGGTTTGTTAAAGTGCTTCAATCTTCTTGATTATTTTTTCCCGATGTTCGGCAAACAACTTTTCGATTGATGAGGTAACTACTTCTTCTTTCGATCCGTATTCCCCAAACCCGATCATGGTATGGATACGCTCTTTAGAGGTTTGATCCAATTCTATGAACTCTTTATCGAACAAGCGTTTGATTTCGAGCAAACTTTCAATCGCCGCACCCATTCTTTCCCGTTCATTGATCGATTTCTCTAAATCAAGTGAATTGGCGATTTTTGACAATTCTTCGAGACTATTGCTCTCTAAAACGACTCTACGATCTATTTTTTCATTACTCATGAGATAAATTCCTTTTAGTATTACTTTACTGCTTTATAGTAGAAGTATAATAGCTATAAATATGGTTATAGTCAATATTAATGACATAATTCAAACTATAAATTTATATATAACATAGATAATACACTTTAGCCATATGGAGCGATTGCTTGCAATGTTGATGCACAATATGGCTTCGTTTTGGTATTAATACTAAGATAATACAATATTATCTTGTAAGTAAAAGGCAATTTTGCTATAATTTATTAAATGATCGATAGATTTAGAGATGAGTTTTGATTGCTTCGTTGAAAATATAGAGGTCATTTAATAGAGATTGGATATTGTTTAGATACTTAATGTGTCATTAGTATCATATATAGTCTAATTAACTAGACTATATATTCATAATTTGACAATATGTAGAGATAGGTCAATAATATTTGACTTATAGATTGGAAAGGCTTGATTATCTTAACGTGCTATGTTTTCCGTTTTCTGAATGGTTGCTATTTAAGATTTTTTAAAATGGATGGGAAAAAAAATCCTTTTGTAGGTTTATCGACTTTTTTAAAACGGTTGAAAAAGATTCATCCAAAATGTGGAAACATTGTAGTCTACCAAAGTTCAACAAGCTGCAATTATGTAGCAAGTGATTTTATGATGTATGGTGATTGATAAAAGTATTAACCGTGTTAATTTAGTACTTGACAATAAGTACAAAAATATATAAAATTGGTTTTATATAAAAGGATAAAATATGAGAGAAGTATTTCGCCGTATTATCATCGATTTTCAAGAACGTAGTCTACGACCTACAATTAAACGTGATGTTCAAATTCCTTTATTTAATGATAAGATAATTACTCTTATAGGAGTGCGTCGTTGTGGTAAAACTTCAATCCTTTATAAGATGATTGAAGAACTTCGAGAGAATATCGACTCTAAGAATATTGTGTATATTAATTTTGAAGATGACCGGTTGATGGGAACCACTGTCAGTGATTTGGATGATCTTATTGAAGGATATTTCGAGCTGTACCCTGAAAAAAGGGATGAAAAAATCTATCTCTTTGTCGATGAAGTGCAAAACATTCCGGGATGGGAAGTGTTTATCCGTCGTATATACGATACATTAAATGTTCAGATTATCATCACCGGTTCTTCTTCCAAACTCCTCAGTAGCGAGATAGCTACATCGCTGCGCGGGCGAACGCTCACATATGAGATATTCCCGTTTTCTTTCAAAGAGTATCTCCGTTTTAAAAACATTACCGTCAATCTAGATTCTTCTAAATCACTGAGCTTTATCAAGCACAATTTTGAAGAGTATCTGCTCTGTGGAGGATTTCCTGAAACAATAGGGCAAGAGGGATCCATTCAAAAAAGGATTCTGAGCGATTACGTGAATCTGATTGTCTATAAGGACCTCATTGAACGCTATGGTATTACCAATACCGCTCTTTTGAAACATTTGATCAAATATGCATTCGTCAACATGGCAACCTCGGTGAGTATTACCAAGCTCTATAACGACTTTAAATCTAATGGCTTTAAGCTCGGCAAAGAGACACTGTTTGATTATTTCGGATATTTGGAAGAGGCCTATGCCATTTTTAGTATCCCAATATTTAGAAGCTCTGTACGTGAAGAGCAGCGTAATCCTAAAAAAATCTATGCAATCGATAACGGACTGCGAGCGGTGTATGATGCCTCATTTTCACCTGATTACTCCAAACTCTATGAAAATCTCGTCTTTTTGGCACTCAGGTCCAAAACCAATGAAGTCTATTACATCAAAGAGCGTCAGGAAATCGATTTTTATTGTGTAATTGACGGTGAAAAACAGCTTATCAATGTCAGCGTGGATATCAGCAATCCTGACACCTTCGAGCGTGAAATAAACTCACTTGCCGAGGGGATGGAGTTCATAGGGGTGGATAAGAGTGTTCTCATCACAAAAGAGCGTGAAGGCTCCATGAGTGTAGGAGATAAAATAGTCTATTTAATCCCTCTTTGGAAATGGCTGTTAACTCATGATTAATGATACAAAACATAGCGTAATTGTTATTACTATTGAAGGCATTTAGATGTCCCCTCAACACTTCCAAGACGACCTTGCCGAGTGGGATCTCTGTACCGGAAAAGGGTTAGTAAGCGATCTCGATGCCTGGCGTGATCGCTACATTACTGAGAAGGTGGCTCAAGGGGTAAGCGATAAGACCCGTAAATCCTACGGAGAAGCACTGACCCCTCTTATAGAGTTTTCTCATCAGTATGATTCGATCATGGATTTGGATGGGTTATCGGCGAAGTTTGTGAATAACTACCTCATGTGGTACCAAGAACATCTCGCCTCTAAAGATCTCGAAGCTAAAAAAATATCGAAGGAAGAGTATCATCAAGTCCTCTCCAATCGTAAAGCCAACCGGGGGAAAAACGATGCGAAGCTCTCTATTGTCTATCGCTATGAGAAAAGTCTCTCTCACCGTTTAACCGTACTTAAACAGCTTCTGCTGTTCATCAGTGAAAACAATAAAGAGAACAAAGACTTCACTTCCCTCTTTAAATACTTCACCAAAATCAAAGTGCAAAAACGTAAAACGGAGTTTGTCACTGAGAGTGAACTCGAAGAACTAATCGATTTTATGAAGCATTGGCCTGAAGTTTTTAAAGAGCATTTCCCAAAGAGTTCGGAGCGTTATGCCTATCGCAATGCCTTGATCGTACTGCTTTACTGCCTAAGCGGTGCACGTGCCGATGAAGTGATCTCTCTAAAAATGGAGTATATCAAAGAGTCTGAATATAAAGATGACCATGGTACTACACATCTGTTTTATACGATCGCCTATCATACGACCAAAGGGGATAAATACCGCGAAGTAGTGGTGAGACGTGAAGAGATTGAACCGTTTGTCCATTACATGAGAGCCGTACTCCCGGATCCTTCCTATGTCCTCTCCAGTACCTATACCAACGGAACCTACACGAATAAGAAAATGCCCGATGTGGATATGTGGAAATTCACCACTTATGCTCTAAAAGCGATCGGGGTGAATAAAAGCGGACGTCATATCATCCGTAGGGGATATGCGACCAAAGAGCTCGCCGATGGGAAAGATTTGGCAATTGTCGCGATGGAGCTGGGGCACACGTCAACCAATACGACGTTCAGTGCTTATGTGAAGAATAATCCCGAACTCATGATGCGCCAAAAGATCAAATAAAAGGAACTAAACCTTCTGAAAATAGCGGGTCTCTCCATTGACCTTGGCACTGAATCCATCGGAGGCAATGTTGATTTGATGCATCATCAGATCAAAGTGTTTGGATGGGTTCTCATATACGTTCATCGCAATACTGTGATCAAAATGGACACGGTAATCGGCATGAAGCGCTTGAGAGGATTGTGGATGAATAAAACGTGCTTTTGCCTCGGGCAAGAAATGGAGAATAAAACCCGTTTTAGCGCATTGGAACTGTTGATTGCACAATTGTGAATCGATACGTGGTGAAATCTTTTCTTGTGTGATGGCAGAGCGATCAGAATGAATGATTTCCTCACTCATTAATGGAGTCGTGCCCAATAGACCGGTAGTAATCAGAGCGGTGGCTAAAAATCGTTTGGATTTATCGTGATATTTATACATTCGTTTCTCTCCTGATGCATGATCGAACAGATATGAGAAATTGTATAGTTGAATGATGAATGAATGCTAACAACGTACTTTCCGGCTGGAAGTAAATTGTAGATAGAAATTTAAAATCGATTAATTAGATTCAGGACGGCGATTTTTCTCGTTTAATTCTTCAGTGATTTTAAAAATTTTATTGGTGAGTAAAAATCCCTCTTCAGGGGAAAAAGATCCCCATTGATCAAGAATATGTTGATGAATAGAGAGAATTTGTACACGTATATCTAATTCTGATTTGAAATTTAGATCATTTTCGAGAGTAATAAGTCGGGAAGTAATTTCATTAAACATATTAAATTATAACTAATTAAACCTAAATGATACTGTCAAATAGTTTCGAAATTTTTCAGTATAATTCCATCAATTATTTTATGAGGATACTATGGCAAAAGGTTTCGGTGGAAAATATTTTTCACTCCAAGCGATCACCGCAACTGTCAATGCTACGACGTTGCATAACCGTGCCGTTCGCACCCAAAGTTGCCATGCCTATCGCATTTATTCTGCTGATGCGAGTATCGATGAGTCTCCCCCCGATGAACTCGATATTCTCCTCGAAGCACTAGAACCTTTCACCCCAAAGGTATCCCGTTGTCAGTGCCATTGTAACCGTTTCTACGGGCGTCGAACTCGATGTGCCCTATATCTCTCCTCATTGACCCCAAAACTTCGCTTTTTATTTCGCTATTTTCACACTGATACCTCTCCGCCCTCGCCTCTTTTCTTTTCGTAATTATCAGCACCATATTAGTCGCTCATGTGGCACATTCCATTGACATAATTAATGGAGAAGTGCCTCTATAAACATGACCCTACGGTTTTACATGTACAAGGAAACACATTATGAAAAATACTATTACCCTGCTCGGATTTCCACGTATCGGAGAAAAAAGAGAACTCAAATTTGCATTAGAAAGTTTTTGGAAAGGAACTATTGGCTTCGATGAACTGGAGACAATTGCATCTGATCTTCGAAAGCGCCACTGGAACTTACAGCGTGATTCCGGTATCCAAAAAGTTGCCATTAACGATTTTAGCTTCTACGACACTATGCTTGATATCATGGTAACCCTCGGTGCTACACCCGAACGCTTTAGCGATATATCCGACCCAATACGTCGATATTTTACGATGGCACGGGGAGATGAGAGCCATGTGGCGATGGAAATGACCAAATGGTTCAACACCAACTACCACTACCTTGTTCCTGAATTGCACGATCAATTTGTGTTCGGCGCAGTGAATGCCGAAAAAATCATCCATGAGTTTAACGAAGCCAAAGCTCTCGGATTAGAGGGGTGTATTCAGCTGATCGGTCCAATGACATTTTTTGCTCTCTCAAAATGCTCCGAATCGGTACGTCAAGCGCTGTTTGATAAGGTAATAGCACAATACGTCGCTTTATTAGAAACATTGCAAGCTTTAGATGCCGAGATCATAATACATGAACCATCACTCGTGTGTGATCCTACGCCTCACGATCTATCCTTGCTCAAAATAGCGTATGATCGGCTGGGAACACTTGCGCCTCTTTGGGTAGCAACCTATTTTGAACATTCCAACGAAGCGACTGCCGTTTTGGTGCACACTCCCATTAAAGGGCTTTATCTTGATTTTGTTCACGGAGAGAAAAATATCGAATCGCTTGAGGTGTTAGGCAAAAGTGATAAACACGTGAGCGTCGGGATCATAAACGGTCGCAATGTCTGGAAAAACGATCTTTCCGCTTCACTAAAGACCTTGAATACAATCGCAGATTATATTCCCAAAGAGCGTCTGAGCCTCAGCAGTTCATGTTCACTTTTGCATGTCCCCTATACGTTGCGACATGAAACAACATTGGATGCAAATGTGAAGACATTATTAGCCTTTGCCGAAGAGAAGCTCACAGAACTATCCGCTCTCTCAAAAGCATTTTTTGACAATGAAGAAATCGTATATCAGCGATATGACCCCTCTCGCACCGACCCTGCGGTTCAAATACGACTCTCTGCATTGCAAAGCGGTGATTACAAACGTACTTATCCGTTTCCCCTTCGACAAGAAGCAGCGCACGATTTGTTCGATCTGCCGATTCTACCGACGACAACCATCGGATCGTTTCCCCAAACCGCAGACATCCGCAAAATTCGTCAAGAGTTCAAAAAAGGGCTCATCTCCCGAGAAATCTATGAAATCGAAATGAAAAATGGGATCCGTGATTGCGTCGAATTTCAAGAGTCGATTGATCTGGATGTCTTGGTGCACGGGGAGTTTGAGCGTAACGATATGGTGGAGTATTTCGGTGAACAACTCAGCGGATTTGCTTTTAGCAGCAATGGCTGGGTACAGAGCTACGGAAGCCGATGTGTCAAACCACCACTACTTTATGGTGATGTGAGCCGACCGTACCCAATGACGCTAGAATGGAGTCTATTTGCCCAAAGTCTTACAGCGCGACCGATGAAAGGGATGCTCACGGGACCCGTAACGATTCTCAACTGGAGTTTCGTCCGTGACGATCAGCCCCGCTCCCTCACTTCAACTCAAATCGCCCTCGCTATCCGCGATGAAGTAGATGATTTGCAACGCTCCGGGATCAAAATGATCCAAGTGGACGAAGCGGCGTTCAAAGAGGGGTATCCGCTGCGTCGTGAAAAACGTGCCGAATATGAAAAATGGGCATTGGAGAGTTTCCTCCTATCCACCGCCGTGGCGGAACGTGATACCCAAATCCATACCCACATGTGCTACAGCGAGTTTACCGATATCATCAAAACCATCGAAGCGATGGACGCGGATGTAATCTCGATCGAAACGTCACGAAGCGGAAACCGATTACTGAAAATCTTTGCCGAAGTTGGGTATGCACAGGAAGTGGGACTGGGAGTCTATGATATCCATTCTCCTCGGATCCCTAGTATTGAAGAGATGGAAAAACAAATCCATGCACTTCTCGAAGTCCTTCCCGCCGCTCAGCTCTGGATTAATCCTGACTGTGGTTTGAAAACCCGTGGATGGGCAGAGACCAAAGCGGCATTAGAAAATATGGTTGAAGCGACCAAACGCGTTCGTCAAAGTCTCTAAAGCTGTTTCCCCTTTTGGGGAATGCAATAAAGTATGAATTAATCTGTTTTTAGTTAACCTAAAGACAAATCATATTGAAATTTTCTTGTGATAGTGAAGCTAAGAAAAAAGTGTTACAGGTAAAGAAGTATCTCAGCGAATAAAACCTCTATCACTTCTAAAATTCTTCGACACTTATATCCCAATATTTTTCCCGAGTTATATTGGAAGGAAACCAGTGAAAAAAATCAATAAAAATATCATCGCTTTGGGAATCAACAGCTTTTTTACTGACTTTTCAACCGAAATGGTCTTGCCTCTCTTGCCGATATTTTTGGAGCATTTTTTACACGCAACAAAAGGTGAGATTGGATTGATTGAAGGGTCTGCAGAAATGGGTGTTGCGTTACTTATCGCGCTATCCGGCTTTTATTCTGATCGGGCTGGAAAGCGTAAAGGGCTTACCATTATCGGATATGGTTTATCTAACATTATCAAGCCGTTTGCTTTTTTTGCCCAAAGTGCTACAATGATTGCAACAATCCGTATTGCTGACCGAGTAGGTAAAGGGATCCGGTCTGCACCTCGTGATGCCCTTATCAGTGCCAACACTCAGAAAGAGGTAAGCGGTTTTATTTTTGGGTTTCATAAAATGATGGACAGCGTTGGAGCTGTTGCAGGCTCATTGAGCGCTTTTGTATTATTGTGGTTTTTGGGACAGAGTGAAGCTACATTTCGGACTATTTTCGCTCTTAGCCTCATCCCAGGTATTATTTCTCTAGCGATTCTTGTATTATTTGTAACAGATGCTCCGTTCACCCCTTCACCATTACGAAAATTCCGTCCAAAAGCACTGAGTACACCGTTTTATTGGTTAGTCGGTTTTCAAAGCATCTTTAGTCTCTTCGCTATGAATTATTCGTTTATGATCCTCAAAGCGGGAGATAATGGTATGGCCCTAGCTATGATTCCATTAGCGTACACCCTCTATAATCTTATCTTATCAGTTTTTGCTATACCGATTGGTGAAATGGCAGACCGTTTCGGAAAAATTACGCTATTGTCTATCGTCTATTTAGCATTTGGTTTGGGAGCTTTTGCCATGTCATCAGGAACGATTTTGGGTGCATGGCTTGGATTTGCCATTTACGGATTTTTTGCCGGAGGATTTAACTCATTAGCAAAAGCAATTATCTCCGATACCGCACCGCTTGAGCTAAAAGCAACTGCCTATGGGGTCTATTATACGTCTATTGGAGCAGCTACCCTCATATCGTTAACTGTTAGTGGTTGGTTATGGGATCATTATGGAAGTTTTTTACCTTTTATAATTGCATCAAGTGTGGCTATAGGTTTAGCGGGCGCGTTATTCGGAATGCGAAACAAGTTTTCGCAGTAATTTTTACTCTTACAACCCCTTTAAGACTTTTAACAATACATTTTTCAAGTATTCATTAATTGCTTCCTTGTTCGACTTTATCAATAAATTTCCATCAACTAAGAATAATGCAAGACCATGGACAGAAGCCCATATTATTGTCAGCTGAAGCATTGGATTTTCTAATACGATACCCTCAGTTTCTTGGGCATCTACGAGAAGACTTATGAGGGGGTGCAAGCCCATTAGGTGATTTTCATCTTTATGGCCATGTGATTTTTCATACTCTTTATGATATTTATTTCCGAACAGTAAACGGTAAAGGTTTGGTTGCTCCATCGCAATATTGAGATACTCCCCCAACATCATTTCAAAACGCTTTGCAATACTATGAGTTTTATCTTGTAAGATAGGAGCTAATACCAAATTAAGTTGTTTATACCCTTTATCCATAACATCTAAAATTAGTGCTTCCTTATTATCATAATGACGATATATAGCTGACCTTGATATGTTCAGCCGAATGGATAATTCGCGCAGTGTTAGTACTTTTAACCCTTCTTTATCAACTATCTCGAATGCTGTTTCTACTAATGACTCTTTGAGATTTTTATGGTGGTAGGCCAATTTATTTTTAGTGAACTTACTCATATTCATAATAATGCCGATATAAATGCTTTTCTTTTGGGCCATACTAAAAAATCAGGCAGTGAAGGTATCGTCATGATTTGGATACATTTTTTTCAGTGGTTTGAAAATCAATACCGGCACTACAAAAAGAGAAACCAGATACGCGATAAGGGTGCCGCCTATGAGGGCAGCACCCAAACCGCTAAACACGGGGTCTAAGACCAAAAGAGAACTGGCGAATACAACAGCAAGGACTGTGAGTAAAATAGGTTTGGCTCTTGTTTGAAT
>NZ_JBASYM010000071.1:0-9863 GCF_049277495.1 Sulfuricurvum sp.
CGTTTGACCTACTTAGTTTTCAATGATCTCAAACTCAAACTTAACCCTTCTTTTCGAAGCGTCTCATCGTTTGTGGACGGGAATTATAGGGGATTTAGACTTAGATGTCAAGAGGTTTTCGAAAGAAATTTAGAGAAAATGAAAAATTCTCTAAAAGGCGGGGATATAGTACGTTAATAGCAATAAATTTGGTTTGATTTAATTATAGGTTACCGCAGCAAATCCTGTTTCAGGACTTATGGTAATGGTTGCTGTCCCATCCGTCGTATGCGTTAAGGTGATATTGCAATCATTTGCCATCAGCCCCGCACTCGGTGAAGCACCAAATGCCGTATAGGGTCTGCCCAGGTTATCAAAAGATATTGTTGCACCGCAATTGCTGGCGGCGGTTACACTGAATTTATTTGTCAGTAAAAGATTCGGATCACGTGTTGGGTGGGCATCTCTATCACATTGGCTATTTTGCCAATACATTGTTTTCCCGCTCATAGGGTCAATGGCTGCCTCATCTTCACCAATATGCCCGGTATTCCGATTACTGTCACTTCCTATATAATAGTAACTGCTCCCGTCATCGCATTGTCTAAAGCTTATTTGAGGTCGAGCACGATACCAAAATTGCTGCTGAGGATTAAATACATCATTGACTATTGCCAAATGTTGGGTGTATCGAATATGGCGGGCAACTTGCTCTGCCGCTTGCTGAAGAGGGTTCGAGGTAAAACTGGGCATTGCCAATACAGCCAGTATCCCTATCACTATAATAACGAAGACCAATTCGAGCATTGTAAAAGCAAAACGTTTCATCTTAAATACCTCAGAAAACAAATTTCATCAAAAAATGATTATAACAAAAAAAGAGAAAAGATTAGAATGAAGAAGGATTTTATTAAAATTGGGGCTTTTCCCGCGAAAGCGGGAAATAAAGAAGAGTATTAGATTTCGTCGGCGAGTTCGACGTTATAAAGGATATCGTCCGTCGGGTGACGATACATCGGCATACCGAGACGTTTTTCATCCAGGATATGTCCGATGAATCCGATTGAACGGCCGACAACGAAGAATGCATTCAATGCACCGGCTTCGATGAAGCCATCGATTTCATCTTCACTGTAACCGAGTGCACGCCACATATCGACCATCAAGATACCGATAGTACCGTCAACGTTCAAGATAAGATTATCTTTTTTAGAGGTTGTCAATTTTTCAACTTCTAGAGCAAAATCCAACAATGGTGTGCTTGGGAAGTGCTCTGCCGCATATTTTTTCAATCCCGATACACGAAGGTCCGGGTTACGAACCGATTTGATACGGTGACCGATACCGGAAATCGTTTTTCCTTCTCGTTTCATATAATCGATAAATTCCGCAGGGCTCATGCCGCGGTCATTAGCGTATTTGAAATAACGTGCCGCATCATCGATCGCTCCGCCGAAACGAGGTCCGATAGTAAGCAAACCGGTTACCAATGAGCTGATAACGTCTTTGCCCGCACGTGCGGTAACTTTAGCGTTATGCGCACCCGATACGGCCGGACCGTGATCGGCAACCGTTTTAATAACGGTTTCAAGATAATCGGTCGCCCATTTCGGATAACGTTTTTTGAACCAAAGCAATGAAATAACATCCCCGATACCGAAACCGGTTTCCGGAGTCGCTACCGAACTGATCGGATAGCCTGCATAGGTTGCTTCATCACCGCGGTCATCAGAGATCGTACAAATGAACTCTTTCTTACGGCGTACTTTTGGAACAGAGCGCAATTCCGGTTCAACGATTTCACCGATCGTTCCTTCTGCACGAAGTTTTCCATAAACTTCCGCAATGGTGTGCGGAAGATCATTGAAGCTCGCAGGAACATAAATACCTGCTGCTGCCATCGCTTCATTTTTAGCCGCTGCCGTTTCCGCATCCGCATTTGCCGAAGCACCTGCGTGACCGAATTGAACACCTGAACTGAAATGTTTTGCGATCGTACCGATACACCATGCGATAATCGGTTTTTTGATCTTGCCGGCTTTGACCGCTTCGATCACTTTGTACTCTTCCGTACCGCCGACTTCACCGAGAAGAACCATATATTTGACTTCAGGGTTGCTCTCCATACGAAGAAGGTTATCAATAAATACCGATCCAACGAAACGGTCTCCACCGATCGCAACACCCTCAGCAATACCGTCGGCATTGATAGAGATGATGTTGGAAAGTTCGTTGAACAAACCGCCTGAACGGGTCACAAGCCCGCATGAACCGGCACGGTGAAGTTTAGAGTTAATAATGTTTTCAATCGTTCCGCCGACGTTAGCAATTTTAAATGCACCCGGAGCGATACCGCCGACCGTAGCCGGTCCGATAACAACAACACCCGCGTCACGCGCTGCTTGGTTCATTTTACGTGCGAGTCTCTCAGGGATCCCCTCAGCCGTAACCATGACGGTTTTGAATTGTCCTTTGATTCCGATCGCTTCCATCGTTACGTCATACGCCGTACGGAAAGAACCGAAATTCAATAAAACGTCTGCATTAGGAAATGCTGCCGCTGCTTCCGTAGTGTTACGGAAAACCGGTACCATGACTTCATCAGGTCCGTAGAAAAATTTCTCAAACTTATTGCCTGAAGTTGGAGCAACGATAGCTGCAACCGAAGGTTTTGCGCGATTAATGACATAGTCATAGTCCAACATACGCTGAATTGCACTTGCGTTGTTGTTCCAAAAAATCGCTTGTGTATCTTTAGTAAATAAAGCGCCCATCATTCTCTCCTTATTTCTCTAAAGCCATACGAACGATGTCAGTAACATGCGTCTCCGGCCCATAAACTTCGATGTATAGACCCAAACGGTCTGCTGCCTCTTTAATATCTTTGAGGCCTTTTTCATAGTTCGGTCCGCCACGGCGTACATAAATACGTGCACCGACCGCTTTCATTTTTTCAGCGTAGGTTTCAAACGACTGGATAATACCCGTAAACGTTTTGGCTACGTCGGTAAAGTTTGCAATCGCTCCTCCGATGATAAGGATCTTATCACGGCCTTTCGGATCTTTGTGACGTGTCATTAAATCCAAAACGGTATCTGCATAAAATTTCGTTTCACCGGTAGTCGGTCCGCCTGAATACTCACCATAGTTTGCAAGGTCGGCAACATTTCCGGAAAGGTCGGCAATCGTGTCAGCATAAACAACCGATGCTCCACCGCCCGCAACCATAGTCCAGATACGGCCCATAGGGTTAAGAATCGTCAATTTCAACGAAGCACCCGATTTTGAGTCTGCTTCAGCAATCGCTTTTTCTTCCGGAGATTGATCTTCCATACCGAATGCCGTCGGGAATTCAGCACCGCACCATGATTCACCCATCATGAAACCTGCTGTGTCATCAAGACGTGCGACAAGGTCAAGAATGTGCATATCATTTCCGATCATAACGATCGGATTGATTTCAAGGTATGCGAAGTTCAAATCGCGATAGAATTTGTAAAATTGCTCTGCAAATGTAATAAATCGTTCTTTGTTTTCCGCAGGGATTCCCGCAGGAACATTCGCTCGAATCAAATGAGCGATATTTGCATCATCCATAGTGATCGGAATTGTTACTTCGTTAACTTTCTCTTCCCATCCCTCTTCAACTTCCATACCGCCCTCAGCCGATAGATAAAGAACATCATCTTCACCGACAGTCGTAGCTGAAATATAATATTCCTGGTCTTGTGAATGCGGAGTAAACGGCTCAATAATGAAGTGAGTCAATGTTCCGTGCTGACCTGAAAGGAGTGTCGTTTCGTGAGCGATTTTTTCATCAATCCATTTAGCAGCTTCTTCAAGCGTAACATCACCCGGTTTGTTGGTTTTAAACAATACAAGATCATTTTTACCGCGCTTACCGAATAGCATATCCGGTTTTGCAACCAATGCCTCTTGTTTCAGCCATTCAAAACCGTGTTTTTGCGCACATGCACGCAATTCATCGCCATTAGTTACCAATACTGATTTAAAACCGTAATGAAAACCACTGAAGTATTTTTCCCAGTGTTTAGAGAAAATTGCTTTACCGTCGTATTCACGAATTGCTCTTTGAGCCATTGCAACTCCTTCGAAAATCTATTTGGCAGAAATTATATCATTTATAGGGAGTTTGAATCGCTTCTGAGAAGTTTTACGTAAAATAAGTGTCTTATTTGTTTACTTTTGTAACATACGTTTCATAAACAGGTGTATTTATGTAACTTATTGTAACTTTTTTACTTTGTCTGGTTGTCTCTTTCTCTAAACGGAAATTTTCACAATGGGTGATCCCGTAAAAACGTAACCGTAATTGAAGCTTATTATCCTTAGCATCAATGCATTGAATATTGTTTTCATGCAGAACACCCGAAAGTTCTTTCGCAATGTGCATCGGATACGAAAAATGGCGGCTGGGATCTTCCATAAAACGATAGAGCCATTGATTAAAAAAGACCGCAAGCACGTTTAACAGCAAAATGGCAAAAGCGCTGTAAAAAAGGAATTGATAACGTCCTCGGAATTCCCGCAGCCGTATACGATAGGTATGCAAAAACGTTTGAGCAGCCAGAGGCAATGCCAGCAATAGAAACGGGGCAAAGGTTTGTATTTCGACTTTTTGCCGGAAAGAAAGCAATAAAGAGATAACAAATGCACTCATCGCAATCATCCAGATCAAATCCCACTCTTTGGCGATCATACGACGATACAGGACGTAAAAAAGATAAATAAACACAATAGGAGAAAAGATAGCGGCATAGACACCCAAAGCATCCAGAAACCTGCTTTCCGGTAATCCGCCGACATGAATGCCGTACACACTCAGGGATATACTCAAGGCTATAGCTCCGGAGACCCCGTAGAAATAGTCTTTTCGGTAGACCCCATAAAGAGCTATCGCAAAAAAGAGATAGGCGAAGACCGGATCGATTCCGATTAAAAGAGGGAGAAGCCCTAATGCATAACGTCCATAATTAAGATAGAGATATCCAAAAAGAAATAGGGAGGTGATGATCAGCCCTGCATTATCTACCAATAATGCCGCACTCGTCACACCGGGAAGAAGAATATAAATCAGCACAATCCACAAACGGTCACTCTCACGTACGAGATAATGTTTTGAGATCCCGTAAAGCAAAACGACGGAGAAGAGATGAAGAAAAATCATCGGTATTCTCAGTGCATAATCATTGTGCCCGAAGAAGTGTAACGAAGCGGAGATTAGAACCTGTAAAGGGGAGGTGTCACCGTATAAAATTTGTGCTTCATGGTAACCGATCGAGAGGCCTTTGATTTGCAAAACAAGGATTAAAAGGTTAATCCCCAGCAGTGCTAAAAAAAAGACTCTTTCTCTCATAACTTTAGAAAATTGTTGATTATCTCATGCCCGAATTCGCTCATGATCGATTCAGGGTGAAACTGAACGCCGTAAATCGGTTTATCTTTGATTTCCAGAGCCATGATCTCATGATCATCTTCGCTGTATGCGGTCGGAACAATCACATCCGGCAGATTTTCCTGCTCTACGATCAACGAGTGATACCGCGTAGCGGTAAACATCTCCGGAAGTTTATCAAAGATAGGGGTTTCGCCCTGACGTACCATTCGAGATGTTTTGCCGTGCATCATCCGATTTGCCCGTACGACATTCCCGCCAAAAGCCTGTGCGATACTCTGATGTCCTAAACAAATTCCTAAAATAGGCACTTTATCGGCGAAATGACGAATAACATCCAAAGTTACCCCTGCATCATCCGGAGTAGCCGGCCCCGGAGAGATGATAATTTTTTCCGGATGCAGCGCTTCGATCTCTTCAATACTCAATTCATCATTGCGGATTATTTTCAAATCAGCCCCAAGCTCCAAACAATACTGAACGATGTTGTAAGTAAAACTGTCATAATTATCAATCATTAATATCATTGCGTTTCCTTACCATGCTTTGATTGTATTATACAGGCTATCGCGTTCAATCGGTTCAAATCCGCTGTTTTTAATAAGTCCTACGAACTCTTGCAGATTGACACCGTGAGCACTTTTAGCACCTGCTGCTGAATTAATCGACTCTTTTTCGATCGTACCGTCGAGATCATTCGCCCCAAATTCCTGCGCGACCAGTGCCAAATTAACCGTAGAGGTAACCCAATACGCTTTGAGATTGGGGACATTATCGAGGACAATGCGGCTGATGGCCATCGTTTTGAGTATCTCGTGAGCCGTAATAAACTCTTTGACGTTCAAGAAATTGTTTTCGCTCTGATAGACGAGTGGAATAAAGCAGTTAAATCCGCCTGTAATATCTTGCAAATCCCGAATCCGCATCATATGATCGATTCGATGAGACCGCTCTTCCACATGGCCGAATAACATCGTGACATTGGATTTCATCCCCCGTTCATGCCATTTACGATGGATTTCAAGCCACTGCTGGGTATTGACTTTACCTTTACAGATGTAATCACGTACCTTTTCATCAAAAATCTCTGCACCGCCTCCGGGCATCGAATCGACTCCGTTCGCTACCATCAGATCAAGAATCTCATCGTAACTTTTACCGTATTCTTCGGCTAGGAAATGGACTTCTGCCGCCGTGAGAGCTTTGATATGAAGCTGCGGATGGCGTGCTTTGATTTTACGAAAAACTTCCAAATACCATTCCAATCCCGTATCCGGATTATGGGCAGAGACGATGTGTACTTCGGATATTCCGCGTGCAACGATATCATCGGTAATCGCTACGATCTCATCATGGCTCATCGTATAAGGATTCGGATTTTTGCGGCTGGCGCTGTAGGCACAAAATTTACAAACGTCTTTACAGATATTCGTCGGATTAATATGGCGGTTAATATTAAAATAGGTTCGTTTACCGTGCAGTGCTTTTCGCCGTTCATCGGCAAGCTCTCCCAAGGTAAAAAGGTCTAAATCATAAAGAGCGACTGCTTCATCGAAACTCAATCGTTCATGCTGTTTTACTTTTTCTATCAAATCCATTTTAAAATCTTTAGTTACGTATTTTTGGGCGCATTATAGCGAAAGAAAAAATTGTACTCTTTAATCGAATCATATTTTCCGGCATTACCAATCAAAGAGAATCGTACAGTTTTTATTGGATTTTTTTGCACAATAAAGTGCTTTTTCCGCTCGGGCGATAATACCGTCAAAAGTATCTTTCTCTTGATGAATCGTAACGCCGACACTCATGGTCACATGAACGGTTTTCCCTAAATAGAGCAATTTGCTGTGTTCGATTTTTGCACGGATCTTATCCGCCAGTGCAAATGCCTGTGTCACATCGCATCTACTGAGAACAACGGCGAACTCTTCTCCTCCGTATCGATAGACTTTATCGGCATCACGGATCATTGTTTTGATCGTTTGGGCAATAAAATAAAGGACTTTATCCCCTGCCACATATCCGTGTTCATCATTGATATATTTAAAATTATCGACGTCAAACATCATTAATACCATGGAAAGGGCTTTGCTCTTCCCTGCCTCGATGGCCGATTCCATATCCTCTACAAACCCTTTTCGATTTCCGACCTTGGTAAGAGGATCCGTCGTAAGCGACGAAAAAGCTTCATTCAGATCCGTCGTAAGTTCAATGATCTTGGACTGTGCTTTATCGAGCTCACCGGACATATCTTTATTTAAGGCATTCAAGCTTTCGATAAAAGTGATATGCTCTTTCTCCGTGCTTGCGGGAGCATTATCGAGGCGTTCTTGCTGTTTTTTAGCCACCGACGTAATATCTGCATGCGTTTCAACAAAGGACATGACAGAACGTTTGGCGATATCAAGATGTTTTGTTCCGTCATCTTTTGCAGCGCTTAGTACTTGATGCTCGGCATCTTCCTGCTCTTTGCGCAATTGCGCATCCGCCATTTCCAGAAAAAGTTCGTCAAAATATTGTTTGTAATGTGCCGGATAGGGGGAAATCTGCTTGGAACGTAAAAGTCCCATCACCTGATCATGGATCATCATAACTTTTTGATAATTGTTGGTACGGTTCATCTCAATCTCCTGCAAAAAATATTATATCTTTTATTCTTAAACCAGTTTAGTTCACTACCGCTTATTTTATCACCACTGTTCTCTATCGCAAAAAGATCGTTTTGCGATACAATTAAATCAAAAAGTAGCTAATCATGAGTATTACTGAAGAAATTGAACACCTCATCGGAAACAAATCAAGTGATTTTGAGATTTCCAAACTCTTTAAAACGTATATTTCCGATTATAAGAATTCACTTCCGGAACTTTTCGAGCGCAACCAGGGAAAAGATTTTCTCGTCATCCACACCAAAACGCTTGATTCCATTATAGCTTTGATGTATAAAACGGTACTTCGGCGGCTGTTTGGGAACTATTTGCCGATGCGCAGTTCCATCCCGCTTGCATTTATTGCATTGGGAAGCTATGGCCGTGAGCAGTTGTGTGTCCACAGCGATATTGATCTCATGATCGTTTTTGAAAAAAACGATGGATACAATACAGCTGCCATTATCGAGAAATTTCTCTATTTAGCGTGGGATGCAGGGCTAAAACTCGGGCACCGTGTCCATGAAGTCAATGATTTGCTGAATGCGTCACGCGAGGATATTACCATCCGAACCGCGATGATGGAATCACGCCTCATTATCGGTTCGCCTTTCACCTGGAGCGTTACTCAAAACCACCTTACGGCGATCCGTCATGATAAGCCGAAAGCATTTATTATGGCTAAAATCGAAGAGGCGGATCTCCGCAGACATAAATATCCATTTTCGATGCAGCCGAACATTAAAGAAGGTGTAGGCGGATTGCGGGATTCACAGCTGCTGTATTGGATCGCCAAAACGATATATGGGGTCAACACCCTTAAAGAGTTGAGCGGGAAACTCTTCAACGATGACCAATATCGGGAATACAGGATTGCACTCGAACTCCTTTTTCGCGTTCGAAGTGCCCTGCATCTGCTCACCGGAAAACAGCAAGACCAGCTTGTCCTCGATTACATGCCCCGTATTGCTCAAATGCTCGGGTTTACGGATGAACGCCGTCTCGTCAGCCGTTTGTTGGAAGCACAATGGCGAATCAATAATTTCACCCAGATTTATGTTAAAAAAATGTCACGCATCTATCTCAACGATACGACGCAAATGGCAAGACTCCGTAAAGGAAGAGTCCAAAAAGGGTTCTATGCCATAGAGGGTACGCTCTATTCTTCCTACAACATAGCGACACCTTCGATCGATTCTCTTTTGGAATTGCTCATTACACTTCCTGACCGGGAATGGGTGTTTGATGCAAGCGTTCTCTTCCATTTCACCTATACGGCGATGAAGCACCCTCTTCGCGCTAAAACCTATGGACTGCTGCGAAAACTCTTTGAACGAAAACACTTGTACGTCTGTTTAAAACTCTTTTACGATGCGGGTATCCTGCATCACCTCATCGGCGCATTTAAAAAGGTGCTCCATCTGCCGCAGTTTGACGGCTACCACCACTACCCGGTCGATCTGCACTCGATCAAATGCATTCAGGCGCTCGAATCGATCCAAGACCCCTATGTAGAAGCGCTCTATGCCCCTTTGAACACTTCCGATAAAGTTCTTCTTAAAGCCGTCATCCTCCTTCATGATACCGGGAAAGGACGCAAGCAAGATCACAGTGAAGTGGGAACAAAATTGATTGTCCCTTTCCTTAAAAATCTTAAGCTTCCAATTCTGCAGTATGAACGGGGAGCTTTGCTGGTACGTCATCATGTACTGATGAGCAATGTGGCCTATCGTGAAAATCTCTATCACGAAAAGACCCTTTACCAATTTATGTCGAAAATCAAAACGCCGGAGAATCTAGCCCTTCTCTATATTGTGACC
>NZ_JBASYM010000072.1:0-51398 GCF_049277495.1 Sulfuricurvum sp.
GGGAAATCACAGTAAAATTCGTGCACTAAAATCGTCTCTGTCTGAATGCAAAACAAAATACTTCAGACCGGAGCAGCTTCAAAAGCATAAAATAAGGACATCTTATGAAAAATAAGTACATTGCAAGCTTCGAACAAGCACAAATCGCCGGTAAAAACATCCCTGAGTTCCGTGCAGGTGATAC
Source organism: Sulfuricurvum sp. (assembly GCF_049277495.1). Taxonomy (GTDB): domain Bacteria; phylum Campylobacterota; class Campylobacteria; order Campylobacterales; family Sulfurimonadaceae; genus Sulfuricurvum. The sequence goes on from NZ_JBASYM010000072.1 coordinate 185, forward strand.
TCTTCGTTTAGCAGTAACGATTAAAGAGGGTGACAAATCACGTGTTCAAAATTATGAGGGCGTATGTATCTCTATTCGTGGTGAAGGTACAGGCCGTACTATTACTGTTCGTAAAATCGGAGCTAACGCTGTCGGTATCGAGCGTGTATTCCCAATCTACAGCGACAGCCTCGAGAAAATCGAAGTTCTTCGCCGTGGACGTGTACGTCGTGCGAAATTGTTCTATCTTCGCGATCTTGCTGGTAAAGCAGCGCGTATTAAAGAAATCCGCCGCAAATAATTCTCCATTGCCGCACACTGTGCGGCAGCTTCTCTTCAACTCTATCAATCCCCATTTTTTTCAAATCGTCAATTTGTTTACATTTTATCTGCCGTTGCGTCATTGACAGCCGCGAGGATATTATTCCCCTTTTAAGGCGCGTTCCATATCCCGTTTGAGGCTTTTTTCTTTGAGGTCATCGCGTTTGTCGTAGAGCTTTTTCCCTTTAACGATAGCAACCTGCATTTTGGCGAGGTTTTTGTCATTGAAGTAGATACTCAGCGGGACGAGGGTAAATCCCTCCTTTTCGACCGCTTTAAACATTTTATCGATCTGCTTTTTATGGAGCAGCAGCTTACGGCTTCCGCGCTCTTCATGGCTATAAAAATGGTGGGTCGTATCAAGCACTCCGATGTGGACATTAAAGACAAATGCTTCACCACGGACGATTTTGATAAAACCGTCTTTGAGGTTGACACGCGCCGCGCGCAAGGCTTTGACTTCTGAGCCCTTAAGAACGAGTCCCGCTTCAAATTTCTCTTCGATGTAGTAATCAAAAAAGGCTTTTTTATTGGTGGCTATATTTTCGCCCATTTCTTTATTCCTTAATTCTAAAAAAACTGCTTCCGCTGCCGGAGAAAAACCATCCCTCTTTTTCGGAAAGCTCGGGATAGCATCCCAAAGCCGCATTATAAAGGTCATTTGCTTCTTTAGAGTTAACGGAGGCTAATATCTCACGTGAAGGTGTTGCTTCAAGGAGGGCGGCCTCATCGCTGTTGATAGGTGCAAACAGGTGCTCCCGGTAATAGCGGTACACGGCAGGGGTACTGATCTGAAGTTCAGGCGTTGTCACCTCCAAATCCAGAGGCGGCTCATCGAACGGCTCCACGATCTCTCCGATGCCGCGTACATTGGCACTCGCATAGCCATAGACGAAGAAGGGAACATCCGCGCCGACATTGGCACCGATTTCGGCCAGTTCATGGATACTAAGCCCTAAATTCAAGGTTTTATTGCACATCAGCAAAAACGTTGCGGCATCAGAGCTTCCGCCCCCGAGGCCGGCAAAAGAGGGGATCTGCTTATCGACGCAAATGGCGTTCGATTCCATAAATTCCGAGAGCGTTTTGGAATGGGTTGCGGCAAAAAGGTACTTATACGCTTTGTAGATGGTATTGGAACCTACTTCGCAGTCAAAGTCTCCCCGAATCTCAAATTCCGGCGTCGATTTCGGTTCGAACCACAAGGTGTCAAATAGATTGTCCACACGTACAAAGCGTGAACTGAGGGTATGATAATTTTCTCGAATCCCGGTGATTTTGAGAAAAATGTTGACTTTGGCGTAGGCTTTGTATCGGATCATAATTTTAATTTTTGAACCAGCTGCTGGAGGAGCGATTCATCATGCTCAGAGGAAGCCTCTTTATTGGAATCTTCGACGGCGCGAACCAGTTCGCTGCGCAGTACACGGATATTGTGCGGGGCATCAATCCCGAGCTTCACTACCCCCTTTTCGATGGAGACCACTTTGACCGTAATCGTATCGGCGATAATGATCGATTCTGCGGGTCTGCGGGAGAGAATCAGCATGCTTCAACCTTATTGAGTAGGTAACGGACGCCTTCATCGGTAATCTCAAGGATAGAGATCGTGTCGCCGTTGTCGATCCAGTAGGTTCCGTTTTCCTGCAGATCGAAATCTTCACGGTTGAGGGGTTGTCCTAATAAAATCGTTTGAGTAGTACCATTATAGCGGTTTTTGGTGATTCCAAGTGAGGTTTTGACGTCAAGCGGAATTTCGTTTTCATAAGTGAATTGCCCCTCATTGAGACGTTCCAAAGCACTAAGGGCACCATCGGTACCGAGACGTGCTGCAATCATCTCTCCCAAGGACCGGATATAGGTTCCCTCCGATACGGTTGCCTCAAAGGTAAGAAACGGATGGCGATAGTGGATCAAAGAGAGATCATAGATCGTAGAGGTGATTGCGCGCAGGTCAACCTCTTTCCCTTCTCGGGCAAATTCATAGGCTCTGCGCCCTTCGATTCGCTTGGCACTGTATTTGGGCGGAAGATAGGTAAGTTCGCCCGTAAGGGATTGAAATATCTCTTGGATCAGCGTTTCGCTTACGCTCTCGGTTTCCTTGATCGTTTCAATCTTCTCGATATCCAGAGTCGGAGAATAGGCCCCCAGCCAGAGTGTTGCACGATAACGTTTGGGGGTTTTGTTCAAAAAGCGAAACAGTCTTCCGTGATTACCGAATGCGATAATCAAAACACCTTTGGCGAACGGGTCCAAGGTGCCGGAATAGCCTGCTTTTTTTATTTTATACTTGCGTTTGAGCTGTCCGAGAAGCTGGTTCGAACTGAGCCCTGTAGGCTTATAGGCGACAAAAAGACGATTCAATTAAAGTTTCTCCACAAAAGAGGCGAGAATATCCCGTTTATTGCCGCCGAAATTGATGCTGAGTTTAAATTCGCGTCCGGCTTTGCTCACCCCTTCGACCCGTCCGGCTCCGAAAATTTTATGGCGCACCAGATCACCTTTTTTGTAAGAAGTGTTTTTTTCCAAGATCAAAGAACCTTCGCACAGTCCCGCTTCGTTGATAAAACGGCTTTTTTGCAGATCGGTGCGGCGTCCTTTATAGAAGCGGCTGTTGACATTGGAGAGGGTGAGATTGCTTTTCGCGCGGGTGATGGCGACATAGCCTAATCGGCGCTCTTCTTCGAGATCGCTCCCGTCTCCGATCAGAGGCAAAAATCCCTCTTCCATTCCGATGACGAACAGGTGCTCGAATTCAAGCCCTTTGGAGGCATGGATACTCATAATGTAGATGCTCTCCCCCTCGACCTGGTCTTGTTCGCTCTGCAAGGTAATGTCGTTGAGAAATTCAGCCAAAGAAGCCTCAGGGTTTTGTTTGACATAATCGCGAAACAGTCCGTAGAATTCATCGATATTGGATATTTTATCGGCTTCGTCGGGAAGCCCTTTGATCGTCTCTTTGAGTTTAAAACGCTCTTCCAGTACATCGATAAAACGGTAAATCGTTTCTTCGGAAATACGTCTCAGTTCGAGAATCTCGGCGACAAAATCACGTAGCTCTCCGGCACTTTTTTTCCGTACAATCCCTTCTAATTCGCTATCACTGAGGGTTGAGATAAACTCAAACATCGATTTTTCAGCTTCGATAGAGGAAAGTTCGATTTTATCGATCGTCGCTTTGCCCAATCCCCGCTTGGGCTTGTTGATAATCCGTTTGAGGGAGAAGTTGTCATGGACATTGGTGATGACCCGCAGATAACTGATCAAATCTTTAATCTCGGCACGGTCATAAAAGCGCAGGCCTCCGACGAGTTTGTAGGCGACTCCGGCACGGTTCAGCCCCTCTTCGAGTGAACGGCTCAGGGCGTTGATCCGATAGAGTACGGCGATTTCGTTGGGACGGACTCCTTGAGAAATAAGGGTTTTGATCGTCTTGGCGATCTTTTGAGACTCTTCGCTTTCGTCGTTAGACGTAATGGTCTGAACATCTTCTCCGCCGGTTTTTGTGGCGATGAGTGTTTTGCCAAGACGGGAACGGTTATGCTCGATCAGGGCATTGGCTACCGTAAGGATGGGCTGAGTAGAACGGTAGTTATGTTCGAGTTTGACCACCATCGCATCGGCAAAATCCTGATCAAATTCGAGGATGTTGCGGACATGGGCACCGCGCCATCCGTAAATACTCTGATCATCGTCTCCGACGACACAAAGGTTGTTGTGGGTTGAACAGAGTTTTTGCAGGAGTCTCAGCTGCAGTTCATTGGTGTCTTGGTACTCATCGATCATGATGTAGCGGTATTTTTCAGACGTTTGGGTGCACAGCTCCGGATTTTCATCAAGGAGTTTATAAGTGAGGCAGAGCAGATCGTCAAAATCGACGAGGTTGTTTTTGAGAAGGTAGGCTTCGTATTCTTCATAGATTTTGGCGATATGTTTATAGTTGGTAAGCTCGGCCTGGGCATATGCTTCACTCGGGTCAATCAGAGAATTCTTGTAGCGGGAAATTTCACTGGCGATAAGGGCTGTCGGAAGGTCGGCGTTGATTTTTTTGATGATCTTTTTTTTATCATCGGTATCAATAACGACGAAATTATTGGCACGTCCGAGCAAATGGATATGAAATTTTAAAAACAGCAGTCCGAATTTATGAAAGGTACACAGTAGCGGGGGATAGGAATTTTGTGAAATAAGCCCCATCGCCCGTTCGCGCATCTCTTTCGCCGCTTTATTGGTAAAGGTAAGGGTCAATGTATTCCCTGCCGGTATTCCCACTTGATCAAGGAGATAGGCGAGCCGAGTCGTTATCGTTTTGGTTTTTCCGCTTCCAGCCCCTGCTAAAATGAGCAAAGGGCCGTCAATCCGTTCGACTGCACTGCGCTGAGCCTCATTAAGATCGGAGAGAATTTTGTCCATACTGTTATTGCCTTGCACATGTTAATAGTTAATTTATTATAGCCCAAGTTTTCTATTTTTTAAATTCCTTTGCTAAATGCGTATAAAATTTCAGGCTAAATACTTGCATTAGTTATAATTGTGAGTTATAATACTGCTATTCATTAAGCTTATAGGAATTATTATGTTAAAAGATTTTGCCAAACTCATGACATTTCTGACGGTCGTCAGAGAGAAAAGTTTTTCCAAAGCATCGGCAAAACTCGGAATTTCTCAGCCTGCGGTAACCCAGCAGATCAAATTCATCGAGGATTATCTCGATACCCGAGTCGTTGAACGCAAAAAAAACGGGATCAAACTGACCAAAGAGGGAGAGGACCTTTTCCGCATCGCAACGAAACTGGAAAAAGCGATTCAATCGAGCGAAAAAGAGCTTTTAAAAATCATCAATAAAGAGTTCACCTTTATCGTCGGCGCTTCGTATGCGATCGGAAACTATGTTCTCCCTTCGTACATCGGGCAGCTCAAAGAGAAGATCAATAACGAAGTACACATCCGTGTGGCATTTTCCGAAGAGATCATCGATCAGTTAATCGATAAAAAAATCGATATCGCCCTGATCGAATCACCGGTCATGAAAGAAGGGCTGATTTACCGCGAATGGGAAGAAGACGAATTGGTCATTTTCTCTAATCAGCCGATTCCGAAGCAGCTTCGCAAAGAAGATATGTATAAGTTTGACTGGATCTGCCGTGATGAAAATTCGCATACGCGCAAACTCACCTCTGAAGTATTTGAAGAGATCGGCGTTGAGTGTTCAGGCTTTAGCGTTATCGGTGTCGTAGCAAGTTCTACCGCGATTAAAGAGACCTTGATGCGTTCGCCGAAAGATGCCGCCCGTCCAGTGGTTTCCGTTATCTCTCGTCATGTTATCAGTGATGAAGTGGAAGAGGGAAAATTGTTTGAAGCGCGGATTAAAAATTATAAAATCAAACGTAAGTTTTATATCGTTTACAGCAAAGAACGCAAACACGATGCATTCATCGATAACGTTGTCACTTACCTCTTAGGGTTGAAACTCTAAGACCTCACAGCATTCCCCTGAAAAGGGAGTGCATTTCCTGCGTACTATTTTTTCTTCAAAAACTTTTGATTTTCAGGATTTGCGAGCAGGGCACTCATGGAGTTTTGAACCCCTTCTTGTTTTTCAATAGCGGCGGCAGGGTGTTTTTCCTGCGGAAGTGCCAAGTTTACGAATGCCGGAGTATCGTCGATGATGATCTGCACAATCGAAAGCAGCGGTACCGAAACGAAACTGCCGACATTCTCTTGTCCGAATCCCGCTTCAAAAATCAAAACATCATTATCGATCCGGGCACTCTCAAAAGTATAGCCCGCCAGAAAAAAGAGGGTCATTGCCCGAAACTCTTCATTTAAATGCTGGGGGAGGGGAGGATCAAACGTAACATGTTCAATTTTGCATAAAATGCCGAAATTCTGATCATTTTCAAACAGATAAATGAGCATGTCACGAACATGGTTCTCCATCAATCGAGCGAATGACGAGCTTTTAATAATATCAAATAACATAACGCCGGACCTGTTTTTTTAAGTAATTATACCATTTTCGACTTCAATGAAGCCAACCATCGCATTCATGACAGCAATCTTGGACGCTTTGGCTATATCCTCTATCGTAAGAGGATGCGGTGTCAGAAAACCCTCCTCGATTAAACGTGCTCGGGTAGTCCCCCTCAGCAGTGGAGTATCCGGCGTAAGCCATTGTCCCTGTATCTGCAAGGCAATATTGGCGATGGTAGTATCGGTAAGAAGGCCGTTTTTAACAATCACTACGTCATCGCAGCCCTCACGCTGATCAAACAAAGCATCCAGCGCTTCTCGATTAGAGTCTTTCAAGGGATATTCAAGGGTATCGGCCCTAACGAGTTTGAGAGAAGCAATGGTTTTTGGGATATAGGGGATAAATTCGACCGTATATCCATCCGCATCGTAGAGAAAGCGGCACCGGTATATTCCGCTGCTGGGAGGGATGATCAGAGACTGCAAATCGTAATGCGTTTTAATAGAGAGGGATTGAAGGGATTTTTCCAAGCGCTCTTGATGATAAGAGCAATGCAAGAGGCGAGCGTTTTCGCAGCGGAGTGTCTCTAAGAGCATTTACGCTTCAAAAAGAGGGGTGCTGAGATAGCGCTCTGCCGTATCACACAAGATGGTCACAATGGTTTTTCCTTTGTTCTCGGGGCGCGAAGCGACCAGTGCCGCCGCATGAACATTAGCCCCTGCAGAGATTCCGACCAGCAGTCCTTCGGACAATGCGAGTGCTTTGGATGCGGCGATAGCATCTTCGTTACTGACCGTAATAACTTCATGATAGAGGGAAGTATTGAGGATATCGGGGACAAAACCGGCTCCGATTCCCTGAATTTTATGAGGCCCCGGCTTCCCTCCAGAGAGAACAGGAGAATCTTTGGGCTCCACGGCGATGATCTGCACATTCGGTATAGCGGCTCTCAACGCTTCACCGGTTCCGGTGAGTGTTCCCCCTGTTCCGACAGCGGCAATAAAGATATCGACGGTGCCATCGGTGTCTTTGAGAATCTCTTGTGCGGTAGTAATGCGATGGATGGCCGGATTTGCGGGATTGGCAAATTGCTGCAGTACGATAGCGTTGTCGGTAGCTGCGACGAGTGCATCGGCCTCATCGATCGCCCCTTTCATTCCCGAGGCGGCAGGTGTCAGGACAAGATTGGCACCGAGAGCTTTGAGAAGATTGCGTCGTTCAATGGACATGGATTCGGGCATCGTGAGGGTGAGTTTTAATCCTAATGCGGCGCAGATAGAAGCGAGAGCGATACCGGTATTGCCGCTGGTAGGTTCGATAATCAGCGTATCCGAATTAATCCGGCCCTCATCCATCGCCGTTTTGATCATATTGAATCCGATCCGGTCTTTGACCGAACTGGTAGGGTTCATAAACTCACATTTTCCTAAAATCGTAGCTCCGCTTGCGTTGGAAACGGCATTGAGCCGTACCAAAGGAGTATTGCCGATAAGTTCGGTGATATTGGCTGCAATGTTCATGTTGATGCCCCTGTTTTTTAGCCATTATAATACCATAATGGGTAAAAGCAAATAATTACAACCAGTTTGCTAAGGATTAATTGACGATTTTATCGTGGCTGATGCAGACAAAGCGGTAGCCGATTCCCAGCTCGGTTTGGATGTATTGGGGAGATGTGGTACTGGTTTCGATTTTTTTTCGCAAAGCGTTGATATAGGTGCGCAGATATTGCATTTCATGCTGATAGCCGATCCCCCATACCTCTTTTAAAATTTTGACATGGGTGAGTACTTCGTTGCGATGGAGCATAAAATATTTGAGCAGGTTGAATTCGGTCGGGGTGAGTTTAAGGCTCTCGTCCCCTTTGAAAACCGTGAATTGTTCAATATCGATTTTAAGGTCGTTACAGGTGATAACAGTACTGGTCGTTTGGGGTCCCAAAAAACGTCTTTGGGCGGAACGGACACGGGCCAAAAGCTCATGGGTGGAAAAAGGTTTGGTGACGTAATCATCGGCTCCCAAATCAAGCGAGGCAATGATCTCTTTTTCTTCGTGGCGGGCGGAGACGACAATGATCGGGGTTTGTACCATCGAACGGATCGTTTTGATCAACTCTTTCCCGTCCCCATCGGGTAGCCCAAGGTCGAGTAAAATGATATCCGGACTGCGGGTCTGGAGTTCTCTTAGCGCGCTTTGGCGATCTTTTGCCAGAAGGACTTTGTGCCCGAGCTGCTTGAAGGTAAGCTGCAGAAGCTGACTGATTGCTTCATCGTCTTCGACGATCAAAATCTGTTGATGAGGTTTCATTCATCCTCCATTGGCAAAGATACGGGGTGCTTTAGAATCGGGAGGGTCACTTCGACACGGATACCGTTATCATGATTGTAGGCTCGTATACTGCCGTTGTGGGCTTGCGCGATCTCTTTGCAAATCGATAGTCCGATCCCGCTGCCGGAGATATCTGCCGTATTGTCGATACGGTAAAACTTTTCAAAAAGGTTCTTCAGCTCCGAAGAAGTAAGGGTCGGGCATTGGTTTGAGAAGGTGATGATCCACTGCGAGGAGGATGTCTTAATATCAATTTCCACAGGTTTTTCATCTATGGAATATTTGAGCGCATTATCGATCAGATTGACAAAAAGGCGCGTTAGCAGGGTGCAATCACCGTAAAACAGCGGAAGATCTCTGCTAAAACGGCATTCAACCCTCTCATGCAGAACGTCACTGCGAAATTCCCGCAGCGCGATGCTGATGAGGTCTTCCATGTCGCACCACTCTTTTTTCAGGGGCGTTTGAGAATTTTGAAGCCGGGCGCTGTCGAGCAGGGTACTGATCAGACGGTTCATTTGCCGGCTGGACTCAATGATCTGCAAGAGAGCTTTATACCGCAGTGCCAAATCCAGAGGGTAGGTCTCAACCAGAAAAGATGCATTTCCCATAATCGAAGCAAGAGGGGTTTTAAGATCGTGGGAGAGGGTATTAAGAAGGGTCTCTTTGATACCGCCGGCATGGATTTTTTTGGCCTGAAGGGTAATCGTGTATCCGACAATGAAGAAAATAATAAAACTCCAGATGTAGACCACTTCATGAACGATAAAACTGAGCGTCGGCGGAATATAGATGAGGGCGAGAACTCCGATGGACAGTGTCGTGACAACCGTCGTTGCGAGAAAATTTCCGCGCAAGGCAATCACAATAACGGGGAGAAGGTGGATCAAAATAATATTAGTCATTTCCAAATGGTGTTTGAATGCTTGTGCGACAATGGTTACGGCACCAAAAAGGATTAAAGTGATGATGTAATGCCGATAGGGATAAAACTTTTGCATAAAAGAATTGTATACGAGATCGTGTGAAATAGAGCCAAAGATGGAGAGGGAACAATTTTTTTGATGCCATTTTGATTCCAATTGTCCTACCATTTCACATTCTTTAAAAAGGGAACCCGTGAAAACTCATAAAATCAATAAAATCCTGATTGCTAACCGCGGTGAAATCGCACTTCGTATTATCCGAGCCTGTAAAGAGCTGGGTATCAAAAGTGTCGTCGTTTTTTCTGAAGTGGACGTTAATGGGGTATGGGTCCGTAAAGCGGATGAGTGTTACCCGATTATGGGCGATCCGATTGCCGCGTATCTGGACTATGAGCGTATTATTTCATTGGCTAAAAAAGCCGATTGTGATGCGATCCATCCGGGATACGGGTTTTTATCCGAGAGTGCCGAGTTTGCTCAGGCATGTATCGATAACGGGATTATTTTCATCGGGCCGAAGCCGGAACACGTAGCCCTCTTCGGGGATAAAATGGCTTCCAAGGTCGCGATGCGCGAAGTGGGTGTCCCGATGCTTCCGGGGACCGATGAACCAATCGATAATATTAATGATGCGGAGAAGATCGCCGAGGGGATCGGGTTCCCGATCATTATCAAAGCGGCATTCGGGGGCGGCGGACGCGGTATGCGTATCGTGGAAAAGGCGAAAGATTTCAAAGAGATGTACGAATCGGCGACCAATGAATCGATCCGGTTCTTCGGGCGCGGCGAGGTCTTCATCGAAAAATATCTTAAAAATCCGCGCCATATCGAAATCCAAATCGTTGCGGACAAATACGGCAATGTCGTCCACCTCGGAGACCGTGACTGCTCGATTCAGCGCCGTCACCAAAAAGTGATCGAGATCGCCCCTTCTCCGTTGTTGAACGAAGCCGTGCGCCGTGAACTCTACCGTGTATCGACCAAAGCGATGTTCAAGCTCGGCTACGAAAGTGTCGGTACGATCGAGTATCTGGTCGATCAGGACGACAACTTCTACTTTATCGAGATGAACACCCGTGTTCAAGTGGAACACCCGGTTACGGAGATCATTTCCGGGATTGACATTATCCAGCGGATGATCGAGATCGCGGAGGGGGATTCTCTTAAATTCATGCAAGAGGAGATCAAGCTGCGCGGATACGCCATCGAGTTTCGTATCAATGCAGAAAACCCGAAACTAAACTTCGCACCCTCACCGGGTCTGATCACCAACTATATGGCACCCGGCGGTCCGGGAGTACGTATGGACAGCTGTGCCTATACCAACTACAAAATCCCTGCCAACTACGATTCGATGATCGGGAAACTGATCGTATGGGCACTGGATTGGGAAGGTGCGGTGCGTAAAGCGCAGCGGGCTTTGGATGAATTTCTCATCGAAGGTGTGCCGACCAATATTCCGCTTCATCGCCAAATCGTCCGGGATCAGGACTTTATCGACGGAAAACTTGATACGGGATATCTGGATACCAAGCTCAGTACATTTAATCTTGACGCGATCCATAATATGGATGACGAAGAGGCTAAAATGAAAGAGATCGAGGGAATTATCAAAGCGATCAATGCGCATAACCTAACGGTTCGCCACTAAGTTAAAAACTGCTGCCCCAGGGCAGGTTTCAGTGTTATAGCCTTAATCAGAGTACGAGGAATTTTGTTTCCTTGTACTTTTCAAATTAATAGATGACTCCGCTTCCCCCTCCGTTTGCCGCATGAAAAACAACCGTATTATTTTGCCGTGCGTAAAAGCGGATCAGCAATTTTTGCAATGTTGGCTCGATCGAGGGTTTAAACCAGCCGTTATTGCTGATCGCGATCATATAGCGTACCTCCGGCGTGTAAAGCTCTTTTCGCGTCCCTTCATAACAGATGGCATTACGAAATTTAACGCCGTCTATCCTAAAATCGGTCGGATTTTCGGCGGTCACAAAATCGCTTCCCCCCCCGAAAATTGCACGATTCACCCATCCGCGTAAAAACTTTGGCAGAGGGATATACTCTCCGAAAGGGACAAGAATTGTTTTCTTGGCGACGGTGATTTTTCCCTCTTGGAAGAGATACGAAACATTGTAGTTCAAGCCGTTTTCTTCATGAAGCGTTCCGGTGAGAATCGTGATGTACCGGGAACGTTCCGTAAGTGCTTCGGCAATATTGTCATGATGGTTCATATAGAGCGGAAATGCCGCTTCAGGGAGGACAACGAGGTCATATCCTTGGGCAATTGCATCATCAATGGCATTGAAATTTTCTTGGATCGTTTGGCCTAACCGTTCCCCTTGCCATTTAAAATCCTGCGAGATATCCGTGGAGATCAGTTTGATTTTCACATCCGGCAGCGGAGGTGCGGGAGGGAGCGTTTGCACGGCACCGAAAAGCAGCAGCAAGGGAAGCCCTTTTTTGAATCCGCTAAACGAAGCGGTTGCCGCAAGGGCAAAGAGGATGAGGGCAAACTGCCATTTGGCAAAGCCCAGATAACTCTCGACAAAGATAAGTTCCGGCTGCATCCAGTTGAAGTCCATCGGCCAAAAAAAGGTGAGCCCGAAGAGGATAACGGCACGTACAAACGGGTTTGATGAGAGAGCCATCGTTCCGTAATAGAGGCTATAGACGATCCCGAATCCCAGCGCTACAAGCCCGACGGCCCACCCGAGGCCATAGTACTGAAAACTGAATCCGATCCAATAACACCAGAGCAATCCGATCCAGAATCCGCTGATGAGGACGGTCTTTTTCGGAGCATGCAAAAGTCCGTACAGTGCGATTAAAGCCGAAAGGGTGTTAAGAGCGGCAGAGGTAAGACCGAAATGTTCCCAATAGATGAAGGCTGAGAAAAAAAAGGCAATAACCAACGGCAGAAGAAGGAGCTCAATAATGGGGTTGAATCGATATTTCATGGGGGAATTATACCGTTGTTAGCCACATTTCAGTATAATGCCCCAACTTTACACATGCCAAGGAAACCCATGGAAATTCTTACCCAAATCCTCCCGTTCGTATTTTTGATCGCTATTATGTATTTTGTGATCATTCGTCCCCAAAATCAGCAAGCTAAAAAACACAAAGAGATGATTGAAGCTCTTACCAAAGGGGATAAAATTATCACCACCGGCGGTTTGATTGTTGAGATTAAAAAAGTCGAAGATCAATTTTTCGTGATTAAAATGAACAATGACACTGAAGGGCAGCTCGTTAAAGATGCAGTAGCCAGAAAGTATGGGGATGAAGCTTAATTACCGCGTCGTTTTACTGATTATTGCCACCGTATTCGGTCTGGTATTCTCGATCCCTTCATTCACACAAAGCAGTGAAGGGAAAAAGATTACCTTAGGACTTGATTTGCAAGGCGGATTGCATATGCTTTTAGGGGTTAAAACCGATGAAGCTGTCAACTCTCAAATCAAATCGATTGCTTCAGGGATCAAACATTTTGCCGAGCATAATGATATTTTGATCGAAGGGCTCGGTGTTCAAGACGATAAGGTTGTGTTCGAGCTTTTAGATGGCGATGATGCAACCGTAATGGATGAACAGCTTAAAACGATCGAAGGGACCGTGGTCCACGCATCGGAGAACAAATACGCTGTTTCGATTACGCCTGACGCTGTTGAAAAGTTGAAAGTTCAATCGGTCGATCAGGCGATCGAGACGATCCGAAACCGTCTTGATCAGTTCGGTCTTGCCGAACCGACGGTTGCCAAACAGGGAATTGATAAAATTTTGGTTGAGCTTCCGGGGATCAAAACCCCGCAAGAAGAACAACGTGCGCGTGAGCTTATTTCACGTGCGGCGAAGTTGGAATTGATGGCAGTGGACGAAGAGCGTTCTATGCGTGTTAATGACCTTAGCGGCGCAGAAGCTTCGAGCTATGGAGACATTATTCTCGAAGACGCGCTTCAGCCGAACCTGAAACACTTGGTCAACGAGATCCCTATTTTGGATGGGACGATGCTGACCAATGCGCAAGTCGGATACGATCAGAACAACCGTCCGGTCATTAATTTTTCCCTTAACTCTGCCGGAGCGCAGATTTTCGGTGATTTTACCGGTAAAAGTGTCGGTAAACGGCTCGCGATCGTGCTGGACGGAAAAGTTTATTCCGCACCGGTGATCAATGAACGTATCGGCGGCGGAAGCGGACAGATCAGCGGTAACTACAGTGTTGCTGAAGCCAATGATTTGGCGATAGCACTGCGTTCAGGGGCATTGCTGGCACCGATTTATATGATGGAAAAACGTTCCGTCGGGCCAAGTCTTGGGGCAGACAGTATTAAAGCGAGTATGATCGCTCTCATCGGCGGGTTTGTCCTCGTATCGTTGTTTATGATCGTCTATTATGGGGTAGCAGGGGTTGTCGCAAATGTCGCTCTCATCGTCAATCTACTCCTTATTCTCGCGGTCATGGCACTTTTCGGTGCTACGCTGACATTGCCGGGGATGGCGGGGATCGTCCTCACCGTCGGTATGGCGGTAGATGCCAACGTCATTATCACCGAACGGATACGTGAGCTTTTACGCCAGGGGCTATCGGTTCGAAAAGCGATAGAATCGGGATACGATAATGCGATGCGCGCCATTTTGGATGCCAACATTACGACTTTAATCGCGGCGGTTGTCCTCTATGTTTATGGAACCGGAGCGATCAAAGGGTTTGCTATTACGATCAGTATCGGTATTTTAGCGTCGATGCTGACAGCAATCTTGGGAACCCACGGTATTTATCAGTTATTGGAAGAGCGTATGTCCAAATCGAAAAATCCGTTTAAATATTTCGGGATCAAGGGGTAAACGATGGAACTTTTTAAAGCTACCCGCTCGGTTCCGTTTATGGGGAAATCGAAGCTGGCAATTATTATCTCGATCATGATGGTATTGGGATCTTACGCGCTTCTCTTTACCAAAGGGATGAATTTCGGAATCGATTTCGTCGGCGGTACGATCGTGCAAGTCAAATACGACACAACGGCACCGATCGATGAGATGCGTCAGCGTCTTACGGGCAATGCACTGTTTGAGGGCTCCTCCATCAATGAATTCGGTTCGCCGGATGAAGTGGTTATTCGTCTCAAAAACAGTTCTGACAGCGTTACCAAAGATATCGGCGACGTTGTCCGTGAAAAATTAGCGGGAACCGGAAATTTTGAAATTCGCCGTGTTGATATTGTCGGTGCAAAAGTAGGAAATGAACTTCGTGAAAAAGGGATCATGTCCCTTACTTTGGCGATCATCGGTATTCTGATTTATGTCTCTTTCCGCTTTGAATGGCGTTTTGCTGTTGCATCGATCATCGCGCTTGTGCATGACGTCTCCATTGCAATGGGGGCCATATCTTTGGTCGGGCTGGATGTCAATTTGGATGTTTTGGCTGCATTGCTGACGGTTTTAGGATATTCGATTAATGATACGATTATCGTATTTGACCGTATCCGTGAAGGGATTACCGAGTCGAAAGAGGGGAGTTTGAGTGCCATTATCGATGAGGCAATTACGAAAACGCTTTCTCGAACGACATTGACATCTTTGACGACATTGTTGGTTGTTGTCGTTCTTTTCCTCTTCGGCGGAGAAATTATCCATGCGTTTGCGTTCACACTGCTGGTAGGTATCGGTGTCGGTACCTACAGTTCGATTTTCGTAGCATCTCCGATATTAAAATGGTTTGGTTTTAATGTAAAGGGATATCGTGCTAAACTCTCTCAAAAGGCAGCACGCGAAGCGGAAAAAGAACGTCTTCGCGCACAGTTTGAACAAGGTATAGTGTAAGGAGCAAAGAATGGATTGGGGTAAGGTAGTTTATGTTTTTTTTACGCTGATGAGTTTAACCTCGACAGCGGCATTTCTGTTCGATCATACTTCCGTGATGCTATTTGTAGCGGCAAGTTTAAACCTTATATCGACAATTTTAAAATTGGGTGTCCGTAATCTTTTGGCGGCAGAGCTGCTGGCCGGATCATTGGTTGCGGATTTGCACCTGATTCCCGCATTCATTTACATGGAAGTGATCGGGCATGTAGTGTGGGCGACAGCATTGGCGATCGGTGCATTGATCGCGAATGTCTTTTCCATCATCATGGTGTTTATCGAAAGTGCTAAAGCCAAAGAGAATTACGAGTAGGCTTCCCTCACCGAAGTCTGCTGCTTCGCAGAGAAAGCGTTTACTATCATTTAGGAGTTTTGTTTGAATTATACCCCCGCATCGATTGAGGCCAAGTGGCAAAATACTTGGAGTGCAACGAAGGCGTATGAGCCCTCATCGGATTTTTCCAAACCTAAAAAATATGTGTTGAGCATGTTCCCTTATCCTTCCGGACGTATCCATATGGGACATGTCCGTAACTATACCATCGGGGATGCATTTGCCAGATATTACCGTCAGCAGGGATTTAACGTCCTGCATCCGATCGGATGGGACAGTTTCGGTATGCCGGCGGAGAATGCGGCAATCAAACACGGTGTCCATCCGAAAAAATGGACCTATGAGAACATCGCAACGATGCGCGGAGAACTGGCAGGATTAGGTCTTTCTTTTTCCGAAGAGAGAGAATTCGCAACATCGAATCCTGAATACACGGCGTTCGAACAGGGTTTTATCATCGATATGTTCAACAAAGGACTCTTGTATCGTAAACAGGGGTTTTTGAACTGGTGTCCGCATGATTTGACGGTTTTGGCGAACGAACAAGTGGTTGACGGCGGATGCTGGAGATGCGGAACGCCGATCGAACAAAAAGAGATGTTCCAGTATTATCTTAAAATCAGCGATTATGCCGAGGAACTTCTCGAATCGCTGAAAACGCTGGAGGGGAAATGGCCGAAGCAGGTTTTGACGATGCAGGAAAACTGGATCGGAAAATCGTACGGTTTGGAATTTCCGTTTAAACTGGATGAGGAGAGTGAGGCAAAACTTGGAGCCGTCTATCAAAGCTTCGATGTATTTACCACTCGACCGGATACGATTTACGGGGTAAGCTACGCGGCATTGGCCCCAGAACATGAGATTGTCCGTCATATGCTCTCATTCGGTCTGCTGGATGAGGCAACGGCCGATGCGATCAAAGCGATGCAGCGTGTCAGCGCCCGTGACCGCGCAACCAGTCCGAAAGAGGGGGTGGCACTGGGAATCAACGTCATCCATCCTCTCACGGGAGAAAAAGTTCCGGTATGGGTTGCGAATTTCGTCCTTACCGATTACGGCTCGGGTGCGGTGATGGCCGTTCCGGCGCATGATGACCGTGACTATGAGTTTGCCACCAAATACGCACTTCCGATCAAAGCGGTCATTTTCCCGAGTGAGGGAGACCTTCCAAGCGGCTCTGCCTTCACGGACAGCGGCATCTTGAAAGAGAGCGGAAGTTTTAGCGGAATGGACAATACAGCGGCCAAAGAAGCGGTGATGGATCATTTTGAATCCGAAAAAATCGGTAAAAAAGTGATTAATTTCCGTCTTAAAGACTGGGGCATCAGCCGTCAGCGCTACTGGGGAGCTCCGATTCCGTTCATCCACTGTGAGAGCTGCGGAATCGTTCCCGAAGAGAAATCCAAGCTTCCGGTCGCGTTGCCTGAAGACGTCATCATCAACGGGGAGGGCAATCCTCTCGAACACCATCCGACATGGAAACATTGTCCGTGCCCGAAATGCGGCAAACCTGCAACGCGCGAGACCGATACGATGGACACCTTTATTCAGTCGTCGTGGTATTTCCTGCGCTATACGGTCAAGAATGATTTCAAAGAGGCCTTTGATCCGAAAGCTTTGGATTACTGGATGGGTGTCGATCACTATATCGGTGGAATCGAACACGCGATCTTGCATTTGCTGTATGCCCGTTTCTTTACCAAAATGCTCCGCGATTTGGGCTATGTAAACAGCGATGAGCCGTTTGAACATCTCCTGACGCAGGGGATGGTTCTTAAAGACGGTGCCAAAATGTCGAAATCCAAAGGCAACACGGTCGATCCGGGCGCTTTGGTGGAGAAATACGGCGCGGATACGGCGCGTCTTTTTATCCTTTTTGCCGCCCCGCCGACGCAAGAGCTGGAGTGGAATGACAGTGCGGTCGAAGGGGCATTCCGGTTTTTAAAACGGTTTGCCGATCGATCCCAGTACGTCCGCAAAACAAAAACGATACCGGCGATTGATCCGGCGTCCCTCACCAAAGAGGAAAAAGCGGCCCGGAAAAAAGTTTATGAAGCGCTCAAACGTGCCCAAGAGGTTTATGGAGAGCGACATACCTTTAATACGATGATTGCCGGTGTCATGGAAGCGATGAATGCCCTGAATGAGCAGAATAATACGGAAGTGTGGACGGAAGGGTATTGGATTTTGACCTCTATCCTCGAACCGATCGCTCCGCATCTATGCTGGGAACTCTCCAATGAGCTTTTTGGTCTGAAAAACTTCGGTATTCAGGTGGTTTGCGAAGAGGTATTTGAAGTCGAAGCATTGACTCTCGGTGTTTCTATCAACGGCAAAAACCGTGCCACGATCGAAGTCGGGGTGAACGAGAGCCAAGAAACGATCATTGAAACAGCCAAAGCCGCAGTTGAAAAATGGATTGAAGGGAAAGAGATCATTAAAGAGATCCTCATTCCGGGCAAACTCGTCAATCTCGTCATCAAGGGATAAACTTATGAAATATTGGATGCTGAACCTTATCGCCCTGGCCCTTTTCTCCGGATGCGGCTATCAGCCTGCAAGCTATTATGCTAAGAACGTTTTAGGCGATAGTGTCAGTACCGAAGTCATTATTTCTATGGAAGATCCTCAAAATACGGTGATCATCAAAGATGCCGTGGATACGGCGGTCATTACCAAATTCAGAACGGCATTGCTTCCCAAAAACAGTGCGAAGACGCATTTGAAAATCGCGATTTTATCGGTTTCTTTTACCCCATTGCGCTATGATACAAACGGGTATATCATTACATATCGAACCACGGTCGTTATGCACATCGACCGTATTTTTGGCGAGAAAACGAAAGGGTATACAACGCAGGGGATGTATGACTTTGCGATTGAGCCGAATGCGATTATTACCGATCAGGCACGATTTGTAGCAATCAGCCAAGGGGCACAAAAAGGGATCGACGCATTTATCGCGCAAGTAGCGGCGCAGGGTGCGAACTCGCAATAAGGGGCCAAGATGACCATCAACCAAATCGTCCGAAATACTGTCGATCGTCTTAAAGCCGAAGGGAAAGTGTGGACTCCCGATACCTATGCGGAAATCTTTTGCAGCGAAGCCAAAAAAGCGGGCTTCGCGGTCGAGGATTGCACCGGAATTGAGCGTTTTGTTACCCTTTTGGATAAAAAAACGGCAGAGGAAATCAAGCAGTACCGTGTCCGGACAACGGCGGAACTGATCCGGTTTCTAATCTCCAAAATGAGCCGGCTCAATCCGAGTGAAGCCTCCGTACTGGTGGAACTTTTAAGCTCTCTGGCCAAAAAAATGGCGCAATGTATGGATGTGCTCCATAATCACGAAGCATCCGCCCTCGCTAAAAAAACGATTGCGATTTTGGAAACTCAGGGTGGATCGACCCAGATCGATTTACTGAAGCAGGCATGGACGAATTTTCTCTCCCTCTACGATGACTCGTTTTTGATGAAATTAGCCCAATTCGGGACAGTAGACACAACCAATCTGCGCAAAACAATTGAGGGATTGAATTTTGAAGCAGATTCCAAAGGAGGGACAGATTATCCTAAAATCGTCCGTCTTCTGGTCTCTTCGCTCGTCCCCTCCATCGCTCCGACAATGGATGATGGAACCATTCAGCTTTCTCAAAAACTGCGGGACAATCCGGCTTATGTTGCTTCGGATGAGTGTGAAAAAGAGCTAAAGTTAGCGATTGCCATGCGTGTATCTTTAGATAAACAAAGCGTTGAAGATATGGTGAGATCCCTCGATACTCTCCTCGAAAAACTATCGGCACAATTGATCGAATTGATAGAACGGAGTGAAAACTCAACGACAGAGATCCGAGAAGTCAAACGTGACCTTGAAGCGCTTGAAAGCAACAAACCGACCGATTTTAAAACGGCGCACAAACGTCTTTATGCGATTGCGAGTACTTTGGAAGAGAAAGTCGAAGTGCTCAGCAAAGATTTGAAAGTACACAATGAAAAAGTGACACAGATGGGGAAAAAGATCGCTTCGCTGGAATCAGAACTGGCGCAAGCTAATCAAGCTTCTCGGGAAGATTTTTTGACCAAGCTTTTTAACAAACGGGCGATCGAAGAGTATCTCAGTATCAAAGAGGCGGAGTTTGTGCGTCATGAGCGGAATTTTTGTGTCGCAATGCTTGATTTGGACCATTTTAAAGCGGTGAATGACACCTACGGCCATGATGCCGGAGATGCCGTTCTCCTCGCATTTTCAAAAATACTCAAAGAGGAAGCACGGACGAGCGATATTATCGGACGTTACGGCGGAGAGGAATTTTTAGCCATTTTGGGGGATACGGATTTAGCGGGAGCCAAAGTATTCTGTGAAAAGGTACGGGCTCATGTCGAAGCTGCCCATTTCATGTATCAGGGTGAGAGGATCAATGTCAGTGTCAGTGTCGGCATTGGACAGAGAAGTGATTATCCTTCGCTCAAAGGGACGGTGAACGGTGCGGATGAGCGGTTGTATGACGCCAAACGCAAAGGACGAAACCGCGTCGAGCCTGCATGACATTAGAGCCTTTTTTAGCCCAAAAACCACTTTTTTACGATGTGATCGATATTGAACGCTTCCCTAAAGCGTTTAAAACCATTGAACATCTTCTCCCTAAACCGAAAATCATCCATCTTGTCGGGACAAACGGCAAAGGCTCGACTGGACGCTTTTTAGCCACGGCCCTGCATCGTGCCGGAAAAAAAGTGGGGCACTACACCTCTCCCCACATCCTCCGATTTAATGAGCGGATATGGATGAACGGTTCTGAAATAAGCGATGATACTCTCGAAGAGGCCCATCAAAAGCTCCTTGCTCTTTTACCTTTGAGCGTTGCGGAGGCGCTCAGCTATTTTGAGTATACGACTCTGCTGGCAATGGTTGTCTACGAGCATTGCGAATATGTCGTATGCGAAGCGGGGCTCGGCGGTGAGTTTGATGCTACGAACGTATTTGAGAAAGAGTTGAGCATCTTTACCCCGATCGATTTTGACCATGCGGCTTTTTTGGGGACGACCATCGATTCTATTGCCGCGACGAAACTGCGCAGCATGCAGCACATCGCCCTTTTGGGAAAGCAAAAACATTCAGAGGTGGAACGTATTGCGAGAATGATTGCCCGGGAGCGAAACACAAAACTCTACATCTTGTCCGAGTGCCTCACCCCGCAGATGGAAGAGATCGCATTGCATCTTGCCCGGAAAAACGGCCTCAGCGATTATTTACGCGATAATCTCATATTGGCGATGGCTGCATTCGCATTATTGGGATTTGAACCGACCGAGTCGCTGTTTGACCAAGATGCCCTGTTCGGCCGATTAAGCAAAGTTTCTTCGAATGTAACCCTTGACGTAGGGCATAACGCTTTGGCCGCGGAGTCTATCGCCAAAGCCTATGCCGGACGAAAGGTGACCCTAATCTACAATACGTATGCGGATAAAGAGTATCGTGAAATTTTGACCCTTTTAAAACCTGTTATCGAGTCGGTGGAAATTATTGATGTTCATGAGGGACGGATCGTAGAACGCAGTGCATTGGAAAATGCATTGAACGATTTGGATATTGTCTATCAATCATTTGAAAAAATTAACAGCAACCAAGAATATTTAGTCTTCGGCTCGTTCAGCGTAGCCGAGACGTTCATTAAATTTTACACGCGATTGGAACGAGTCCCAATACGCTACGTTAACACTGGGTTCTCTTCGGCAGAGAGCCCGCGCACCGGTGCGCTATTAGAAGAGGATAATTAACAAATATGTCACAAGCACGATGGTATGAATATTGTAAGAACAACCCGAAGAATCGTCCCGATATCCTTCTCTGCGAAGATGCGAAAGAGGCCTCCGAACTGAGCGATGTTTCGACCTTTTTGGAGATACCGCATATCGTTTTACCCGATTTTCGTGCCATTTACATGGACGATCTCCGCCCGTTTTCCGAAGAGCTTTTCGCCCTGTTTGCCGCTTTGCGTACCTACTACAGCGCTTCGAAAAAACCGCTGGTGATTTCGCCGGTAAAAACCTTGTTATTTCCCCTGCCGAATGCTTCACTGCTTCAAAGCGAAACGATCGAGTTTGCCTCCCGTATCGATTTGGGAGTATTCAAAGAGAAACTGCTCCATTGGGGCTACACCTTTGTAGACATGGTCGAAATGGAGGGGGAAGTCTCCCATCGGGGTGATATCCTCGACATCTATGTCCCCAACCAGAGCAATCCTTATCGGATCAGTCTTTTTGACGATGAAGTTGAAGAGATCAAAGCGTTCGATGTCGAAACCCAGCGCACCGATAAAGAGGAGCTTGCCTCTATCGAAGTGACCAGTGCTTTTTTCTCCCTCGATGCGGTTCAGTATAAGCATTTTGAAAAAGCGATTGCCTCCGCACCAAGCGACAGTTTTGTCAAAGACATTGCTTCCCTCGGATTTTGGGTTCTGGGCAGCGAGGGTGTCGATTTGTGCGAGGGGAAAAAAGTTCTCCGTATTCGGGAGATGAAGTCCGCTTTGGATGAAGCATACGGTCTGAATCAGCCTGTATTGCCGCGCGAGCGGCTAGAGGTCGATATCCTTCCCGAATCGGAACGCTACACCCCTCTGGGCGGTGGTAATTTCGAGACCCTTCGAAGCGTCCATAAAAACAAAAAATTCACCCTGATCGCCGCAAGCGATACGCAGCTCAAAGCGGCGGGTATTTTTGAACTCAAAGGAATCAGTGTTAAAACATCGGGGATCGTCCTCAATCTGATCGGCCCGGATGAGGTGATATTCTCTCTCAACCGACATGAGAAAAAACGACGCCGCCGCCGAACCTCCATTCTCCTCGATGATCTGAAAGTGGGCGATTACGTCGTCCATGAAGAGTATGGGGTAGGGATATTCGTCGGGATTGAGCAGGCGGAGATTCTCGGGGGGATCAAAGATCTCGTCGTCATCAAATATATGGGGGATGACAAACTTCTCCTCCCGGTCGAGAACCTCGACACGATCGACCGCTATATCGCTTCGGGATCCCTGCCTGTGCTGGATCGTCTGGGCAAAGGAAGCTTCGGCAAACTCAAAGAGTCTGTCAAAGCCCGATTGTTCGAAATCGCCTCGGAAATTGTGGGAATCGCCGCAAGCCGTGCGCTGATCAAGGCCTCGGTCATCAATGTCGATGCCGGAGAACTGCGCCGTTTCCAAGCCGCTGCCGGATTTGACTATACACCGGATCAAGCGAGTGCGATCGCTTCGATCATACGGGATCTCTCTTCGGGACAGATCATGGATCGGCTCCTCAGCGGAGATGTCGGATTCGGGAAGACCGAGGTGGCGATGAATGCCATCTTCGCCGCGGCACGAGGGGGGTACCAATCCCTTTTGGTCGTTCCGACGACATTGCTCAGTTCTCAGCACTTTCAGTCGCTCAAAGCCCGTTTGGCCCCGTTTGGGCTTCGGGTCGCGAAACTTGACCGCTTTGTCAGCACCAAAGAGAAAAATGCAACGCTTCGCGCGTTAGAGGCGGGAGAGCTCGATTGTGTCGTCGGAACCCATGCCCTTTTCGGTGTCCGATGTGACAAACTCGGAATCGTTATTATCGATGAAGAACACAAATTCGGGGTAAAACAAAAAGAGAAGCTCAAATCCCTTTATGAAAACGTTCACCTCCTCAGTATGAGTGCGACACCGATCCCCCGCAGTTTGAATCAGGCCATGAGCTCGATCAAGACCATGTCCGAACTGCTCACCCCGCCGAGCGAGCGTTTAGGGGTACGTACCTTTGTCAAAAACTATGATGAGAAACTGATCAAAGAGGTGATATTGCGCGAACTCCGCCGCGGCGGTCAGGTGTTCTACGTCCACAACTCGATCGACTCGATGGTGATCAAATCGGGTGAGCTCAAAGCGATCCTTCCCGATTTGCGTATCCTGATCCTCCATTCGCAGATCAGTGCGACCCAAACCGAAGACGAGCTTGCCAAGTTCGCAGACCGCCAATACGACGTACTTCTCGCCACCTCGATCATCGAATCGGGTATCCATATGCCGACGGTCAATACGATGATCATCGACGGAGCGGACCGTTTCGGGATGGCCGATCTGCACCAGCTGCGCGGACGGGTCGGACGGGGGCATACCGAGGGGTATGCCTATTTCATCGTTGATGATAAAGACCATCTCACCGAAGAGGCGAAAAAACGGCTTGTCGCCCTCGAATCGAACTCATTCCTCGGAAGCGGATCGATGCTGGCCTATCATGACCTCGAAATTCGCGGCGGAGGAAATCTCGTCGGCGATGCCCAAAGCGGCCATATCAAAAATATCGGATATGCCCTTTATTTGCGGATGCTCGAAGACGCGATCAAAATTCTCACCAACCAAACGACCGCAGTGCGGGCAAAGGTGGATATCAAACTGACCGTCAGCGCGTTTATCAGCGACGAGGTCGTCAGCGAAGACCGCCTACGTCTCGAACTCTACCGCCGCCTCAGCCATTGTGAAACTCCGAGTGAGATTTATGAGATCGAAGAGGAGGTCGGTGACCGTTTCGGCAAGCCGGACAATCCGACCAAACAGTTTTTCGAAATCATGGTGATCAAACTGCTCTGTATCGAAAAGAAGATCAAAATGGTCAGTAACTATGCCCAAAACATCACGATCGAATATCAAAGCGGTGTCAAAGAGACGCTGCAGAGTAAAAGCAAAGACGATGACGATCTGATCGCCACCGTATTGCACTACCTTCGCACGGCGAAGCCAAAGAGTATTTAATGAGTTTTTGTTCCTATTACGATACCTATCAATGCCGTTCATGCAGTTGGATCGATTACCATTATGCCGAACAGCTGAAACTCAAAACAGATCGTTTGCATACGCTTTTGAAGCCGTTTGAGCCGCAGGAGTGGCTGAAGCCCGCTACTTCGCCTATAAAAGGGTTCCGAAACAAGGCCAAAATGGTTGCAACGCCTGCCGCTGATGGGGTAGTGTTAGGGCTTTCCGAAGAGGTGAGCCTGATCGAGTGCCCCCTGTATGATGTCAGTATGCAAAAAGTGCTGCATACCGTACAGCAGTGGCTCCGTGAGTTAGGGGTCAAAGGGTATGATGTTAAAAAGAAAAAAGGGGAACTGAAATACGTTCTCCTGACCCGGAGCACCTCCAACGGCTCGATGATGCTCCGTTTCATCCTCCGTTCGCACGGAATACTCGGACGGTTGGAGAAGGGTCTGAGCGATTTGCTTCTGCGCGCACCGGAGCTCAAAGTAGTGACGGTCAATATCCAGCCGGTACACATGGCGATTTTAGAAGGGGACGAAGAGATCTTTTTGACCGAACAGACGCGATTGGAAGAGCGGTTAAACGGCATTCCCCTCTATATCCGTCCGAAAAGTTTTTTTCAAACCAATGCCGAAGTGGCGGAAAAGCTCTATCGTACGGCTGCCGAGTGGGTCAACGAGGCGAAACCGGCACGATTATGGGATCTGTTCTGCGGAGCAGGGGGATTTGCGCTGCATTGCGCCACTCCTGAACGGGAGATTATAGGGATCGAGATCGAACCCGAGGCGATTGCCTGTGCGCGTGATTCCGCTGCACAGCTGGAGATGAAGAATATCCGCTTTGAATCTCTCGATGCGGCAAGCTTCGGGGCAAGTTCGGGAGCAAAACCGGATGTCGTCATCGTCAATCCTCCGCGTCGGGGGCTGGGTGAACAGCTGTGCAAATGGCTGGAAAGAGTATCTCCCGAGAACATCATCTATTCGAGCTGCAATGCGGTGACATTAGCCAAAGATATGGAGCGTCTGAGTTCGTATGAGTGTACAAAAGTACAGCTGTTTGATATGTTTCCCCATACGGAACATTATGAAGTACTGGTTTTTTTGAGAAAGATTTAGGAAGAGCTCTTTTCAGGGCTAATCCTTAAGTTGGCGATTATATACATTATAGAGATTGGAAATGGTTCGTACTGCGACAGCAATCCGAGGTTTTAGTGTCAGTTGGATTATAGGGCAGTAGAATTAATATTCAGCCGTATAGAGCTTGCCGAAGGCGTCTAAATAGGTGAGATACAGCCGCACGTCAAATTCGAGCTGATGGTAGGAGGGCTCGATGTGGGTACAGAGTTTATAAAACGCCTTGTTGTGCTCTTTCTCTTTGAGATGGGCGAGCTCGTGGGTGACGATCATCCGCAAGAACGGTTCCGGGACTTTTTTGAATAGATGCGAAATGCGGATCTCATTTTTGGCCTTGAGTTTCCCCCCCTGCACCCGTGAAATAAAGGTGTGGGTTCCGAGAGCGGATTGCAGATCACGGATCTTGGTATCATAAAGCACTTTCGAAATCGGTGCCGAACTGCGCAAATGGGCATTTTTGAGTTCCATCACATAGTCATAGAGGGTTTTGTCTGTCGAGCAGAGGTGGGTATCGGGATATTTGCTTAAAAGATGTTCTCCCAGACTCTGTGCCTCGATGAGGTTTTGTACCTGATTGCGGATCTCTTGGGGGTAATGGGCTAGGTATTTAAGGGTGTGCATTTGAAATTATAGTATAGTTTCATATAATCAAACGGCTCAGGAATAAAATCCTTTCGCCTGCAGCTGCCGAGATGGCACTGAAGCTTGCTTTTGCAAAGCAGAAAATTATCGTCTAAAGGTAACGAGGGATGGACCACCAAAAGATCGACGAACTCGTCGCCAAGATCAAAGCACTCGAATCGGAACTGGAAGTCGAACTTCATCAGGAGTATGAGCGGTTCACCTGCGAAATTACGAAAAAACGCGAAGAGATCCTCGCCTCCTATCAGAAAGAGCGTCAGGGAGCATTGCGGTATCTGGTGAGCGCTCCGATTTTGCATCTGCTGAGTTCCCCGATTATCTGGTCGGTTCTGATCCCCGCGTTGATTTTGGACGCTTTTGTGAGCTTTTATCAGTGGATCTGTTTTCCGATTTATAAGGTCACCAAGGTCAAACGGAGCGACTACCTCATTATTGACCGTCACCGCTTGGAATACCTCAATATTATCGAAAAGCTCAACTGCCTTTATTGCAGCTATTTTAACGGTCTGATGGGGTACATCACCGAGATCGCCGGCCGCACCGAACAATACTGGTGCCCGATACGCCACGCCACGCGGGTCAAATTTATGCATAACAATTATAAAAAATTCTTCGATTACGGAGACAGTGACAACTATCGTCAGAGAATTGCAGAACTCCGAGAGGATCTCAGAGAGGAAAAAGAGTGAAAATAGCGTTTATCGGAGATATCGTCGGCCGCCCGGGACGGGTAATGATCAAAGAACATCTAAAGAGACTCCGCCGAGAGTACGGCATTGATCTCGTCATCGCCAACTATGAGAATGCCTCCCACGGCTTCGGGCTCACCCTCAAAAATGCCCAGGAACTTCTGGATTCGGGAATCGATGTCATGACCGGAGGGAACCATACGTGGGACAAAAAAGACATCCTCCCTCTGCTCGATTCACTTCCCCTCCTGCGCCCGCACAACTATCCCGAAGGGGTACCGGGGAGCGGATGCCGTATACTCGAGGTTGGGGGAGAGAAAATTGCCGTTTTGAACATCATGGGGCACTACGGAATGCCCTATGTCGACAATGCCTTCCGATGCGCCCGTGATACCGTCGCACACCTCAGAAATGAGGGGATTGACCATATCTTCCTCGATTTTCATGCCGAAGCCTCCAGCGAAAAGCGTGCGATGCTGATGCTACTGCAAGGGCAGGTCAGCGGCATCATCGGAACCCACACCCATGTCGGAAGCGATGATCTCCAGATTTCTCAGGGGACGGCGTATCTCACCGATATCGGTCTCAGCGGCTGTCGCGACAACGTCATCGGGATGGATCCGAATGTTCCGCTGGAGCGGTTTCTCACCGGAATGGCGGGACGGTTCGAAGTCCCCGAAAAATGCCGAAAGATTCTCCAAATCGCCATTATGACCCTCGAAGAGGGGAAATGTACCGAAGCGTTCAAACTCAAGATCTTCGATGACGGCAGAGTGATTCGCACCGATGCGTGGATCGAGGAATAAGTGGAGCTTCAAGACTCTTTTGACCTTTTCAGCGCATTAGAGCGACTCCGCCTTCTCGAAAACTCTCCGCCGTTATGGTGGCCGTCGTATGGGACTTTTGAGGTCGTCGTCGGTGCCATCCTCACTCAAAATACCCAATGGACACGCGTCGAGATCTCCCTCGAAAATCTCCGTATCAACGAACTACTATCCCTTCACACGCTGGCCCATTGCGATGCAGAGGATTTGATGGAATTGATCCGTCCCAGCGGACTGTTCAAAGCCAAAGCCTCAACCCTCATCCGTTTGTCTCAGGCAATCCTCGCAGATTACGGCAGTTTCGAGGAGTTCTCTCTTAGCGTAGACCGTGACTGGCTGTTAGCCCAAAAAGGGATCGGCCCCGAAACAGCCGACTCCATCCTCTGCTACGCCTGCGCCCGTCCCGCTATGGTCGTCGATGCTTATACCGCGCGGCTGTTAAACGCGTTCGGATACGAGTTTGAGAGTTATGACGAGCTTCAGGAGTGGTGCGAAGCGGGAATCCGAGGCTATTTCGACACCGTTCAGCTTCCAGCCGCGTTTGCACGATTTCATGGGATGATTGTGGAGTATGTGAAGGGGAATAGTAAGGGGAAAGCGGTAAACATTGCACAATTATCTATATGATTAGTAAAAAATGCTATTATTTGTCAAATAATATTTTTAGGCTTTGATTTGAAGTTTGGTTATGTAGTTTTGATTTTTTTTCTTTCGATATTGAATCATTTTATGATTATTGGATATCAAGGGATAGAGCGGTTTGATCCTGATATTTGGTTTGTAAATGTAACGAATGATCTAGATTCTACCTGTTATAGAGGTGCATTGGCAAATGATTTGAGTAATCGTTTGATTACTCAAGATATGACGAAACAAGAAGTAATCAATCTTTTGGGTGAGCCAGAACGAATCGGTCAAAAAGATATGAAATATGAGATGGATTATTCTTTGGGGTTCTGTAGTATGGCTGATTATAATAGTCTTATAATTCATTTGGATAGTTCAGAAAGAGTTGAAGATGTTCATACAAGACAACATTAAGTGGATAGAATTGCCTAAAAAAATAGTTTTGTTGGCATTAGTTTATTCTTTTTTATTTCCTGTGACCTATTTAGTTGGTGGTATGATCGCCACAATCGGAAATCTGGTTACTTTTCCATTTTTACCAGGTGCTTGGATTGTAAGTAAGGGATTTGTTTATTTATTTGGGAGTGGAAATATTTATCTATTTGGATTAGCGTTTGGAATATTTTTTCAGATTTATATTATTGCGATGCTATCTAAAAAATGTTTTATTCTTAAAACACGAGACAAATGTATTAGCTGTGTCTTACCGAAAATGGCATTGTTTATATTTTTAATTTTTTGCGCGACTTTGTTGTTCTATGCAATAATGTTTTATATTTATTCACATAGATGATTGTTTTAAATACCTCTTTCTCGCTTATCAACCGCACTTTTATCTCAACAACTTCTCCAATTCCCCCAGCGTATCAATTCGATGCGTCGCCTTCGAAAAATCATGCGTTGTCGTAAAATCGTTATAGACGATGACGCAGTCGATTCCCGCCGCTACGGCAGAGCGTAATCCCCTCTCGGAGTCCTCGACGATGATCGTCTCATGTTTTTCTCCGCCCAGACGTTCCAATCCCATCAGATACGGATCGGGGTAGGGTTTGGCGCGGGGATATTCGCCGCTGCAGAGGACGAAATCCATATAGTCGGTAATCCCGCGAGAAGCATGGATGAGGTCGAAATCGCATCGCAGAGCCGAGGTGACGATCCCCATGCGGTAACGTTGTGAAAGTTGCTCTAGTACCTCCCGTACTCCGGGGATAGCGATATCCTCGGTGCGGAGGTAGTGCTGATAGAGTTCGTTGCGGCGTGAGCGCCATTTATCGGTCTCAGAGATCGGCACCCCCGCTTCTTCGGCGATGAGAAAGGCGCTTTGCCCGTGGATCATGATATCTCGGTAGCGCTCCAGGGTGAGGGTGAACCCCATCGAATCGAGCACTTCGGCGCTGGCGGTATAGTACCAGTGCTCGGTTTCGACGAGGACGCCGTCGTTGTCAAATAAAATCTGTTTTTTCATAGGGTTAAAAGACCTCTTTGACCCGTCCCACTTCTCCGCTCATCAGACGCACTTTGATTCCATGCGGGTGATTGGGGGATTTGGTGAGGATGTCACGGACGATGCCGTCGGTCAGTTTTCCGGTCGATTGGTCCTCTTTTAAAACGATCGTGACACGTTTGCCCGACATGATATTTTTTCGCTCTTTGCCATCCATACTCTGTTCCTTGCATTATTAAAGTGCAATCATATCGAAATAGACGATAGAACTGCATTTGCATATCTTTCATCATATAACCGCAAAAGGGGAACTATGACGATTGACGTCAACCTGCATCAGACAAATGAGGACTTTTTTGATAATCTGGATGAGATTATGGAAGATACGATGGTACAGATGTTTATTCTCCATCCATCGACGGAGAGTGAACTCGCCCATGCCAAAACGGTTGCGGGGGAGAATGGGAGTGTTTTTTACTCTCTCCCTTTGCATCTGCATAACGAAGCGGATGAAAATTGTGTCGCGTTTTCGATCAAAGATGAACAAGACCGTAATCTTCTTCCCGTATCGGGCAAACCGATCGTGATTGATGAATCGTATTTGGATGAGGCACTGGTATCGGCTTTGGGCGGATGTCGGGGAATCATCCTCAATGCGACACAGGAACACGAGGCATTGGAGCGTTTTCACCTCGCATTGGGTGCGGAGAACATCGGAGCGTTCGATACAAAGACGCTCAGTACGCTGAGTATGGATCGGATCGTACTCCAAAGCAGTTATCCGAGCCGCGGTTTTGAAGAGATGACGGATGCGGTCAAAGTGATTTCGGATGCGATGTTCCGTCCGGAACAAAGTATTATCGCCCGTGCGACGAAAAGTTCACTGGAGTTGTTCGGATTCCGGAAAAGTTAATCGATAAATTCTGTTTTGGCAACGGAATGTGAATGGTGAAAAGGTTATAATTTCATTTATAATTTTACATTTCAGGGGAATAAATGATCCGTTTTGCAGTGATCGCTATCTTGGCAGTTTTAATGTTGGGCGGGTGTACCGCCAAAGAGTTTAACAGTGGTGTGAATGATGCTACCGACGGAGTGACACGCGTCATCCGCGGAACGAACAACTAACTACTGATTGGCGTTTAGCACGCCAATACTTCGATACAATCTTCACCTTTAGGGACGAGGCAGAGAAAGCTGTATGCTTCCTCTCCGAGGGTCTCATAGCTATGCGGTACCCCTGCAGGGATCAGCAAAATATCTCCCGCTTTCGCCTCTATCGTTTGATCTCCGATAATGACTTTTGCACGGCCGCCGAGAACGTATTGTTCATGCTCTACCGTATTGGTATGCAGCGGCATGTGTCCGCCGGCATCGATGGTGAAATTGCGCATTGCAAAGTTGGGGGACTCATCCGGGGAGAGGAGCATCTTCATGCTCACCCCTTTTCCGGCTTTTTGGGGAGCGGCTTCGATCGTGTCAAGTTGTTTGTGCAGGAACATGGTTACCTCATAAAGTGTTAATGACGAAAGGGTAGCACAGAAACGTTTTACAGGCGTTAAATTTTTTTAACGTCTATAGTATAAAAGCTGTCCTTTAAAGGGGAGGGAGAGATAATCGGTATGGATCGGTTTGCTTTGAGTATGGGAAAAATTGAGACTCACCATTTTTTTGCTGAAGGTAGAGTGGTTGCCTCGGCCCGGATCGACAATAATCACTTCAGAAGATTTAGACGTATGGCGATCGATAAATCCCGCTAAAAGCTCTACATGGTCTCTCTCATACAAAAGGTCGCTTCCGATGATAAGATCGAATTCACCCAGAGTGTCGTCTAAGTCCCCCCATCCTGCACGAGTAAAAGGGATGAGTTGATCATTGTTGATTCGGACATTTTCATTCATGAAACGTTCCGCTTCAGGATGGTAATCAGTAGCGGTGATATCGGCGGATCGGTGATTGAGGACGAGACTTGCCAGTCCTATCCCGCATCCTACCTCTAAAATCCGTTTGCCTGCAATATCAAAATCGCTCATGAGATGGGCGAGAATCTTGCTAGAATCCCAGATAACCCCAAACATGGGCCATGAAGCGGAGGATATCCCCAGTTTTTCTGCCATATTGTCAGTATCATAATATTGCTGCGTATCACGGAGTGTTCGAACATGGATGTCGGAGTCTGGAAATTCGAAGGTTTGGTAGCGGAATCGTATGGCGGGCATCGGAAATCTTCGCGCTTATGCGCGAAGATTTAACCATGACGGAGGATTGTCGAAACTGAGTTCGCTTTCGTGCCAGTCGGTTTTTTCACCGCTTCGGGCGTGTAATTGACCGCCGATAAGGGTATATTGTAAACCCGTTACATTGCTGGTAAGTTTCTTACCTTCTTTGAGTGCTTCTAAAACAGCTTCTTTGCTTTCCATAGTGGTCCTTTTAAATCGGCTCGGAAAAACACCTGACAGTGTCTTAGTAAAATGATTTGGAGGATGGGCAGAAGAATCTGCCCGAAGGGAGAGTTACAGTGCTGTAACGTTTTCTGCTTGTGGACCTTTGTCACCTTGACCTACTGTGTAAGTCACTTTTTGACCTTCGTCAAGAGAAACACGGCCATAACCAGTGCTGTTGATTTGACGGAAGTGTACGAATACATCTTTCCCGCCGTTATCTTGTTGGATAAATCCAAAACCTTTTTCGCTGTTGAACCATTTTACAGTTCCGTTTAGTACTTCTGCCATAATAAACCCTTTGTTTTAAAAATACACTCCGTTGCCGAAGTGGTCGAAAATATAAAGTGGAGTATTCTAAGGTAGATCGTACTGTTAACTAAAAGGTCTTCAATAAAAAACAAACCAAAGATGAAACTCTAAATCATCTTTCAATACCTGAAGTATAGCTGAAAAGTATAAATAAAACAAGGAAATCACATAGTTTCCAGCATAGTACGTCAAATAGGGGGCTCATTCTCTTCATTTTAGCCTTAAAGAAGTCAAAGAAGAAAAACAGATGCAAAAAAACTAGGCGAAATTAAAATTTTGGTGGCTACAATCAATCAAAAATTAGGCTGTAAATTATGAATACGATATCCAAACAAGAAGCGATTAAAGGGGCATTTTTCGGTGCCATCGTCGGGGATGCACTGTGCCTCGGAAGCCATTACGAGTATGATGCTCATAAAATATATGAAGCCTACGGCAAAAAACCGATCGAAAAGTATATGTCTCCCGGCGAGATGATGGGGGGACAGACTCACGGAATCGGGTGGGGTGAACGCAACTATCATCCCGGCAAGAGCGCCGGAGGAACCACGGATTACGGCGATTATAATATTCTGGTACTGGAGCATCTGGCGGCGATCTCCTCCCCACCGAGAGCGTTTGACGTAGCGGCGATGATTCCCCATTGGATGAATCGGCTCGAAAACGGATGGGGCTCATGGATATGCACCATGACCAAAGAGACCTATGGGCAAGTGAGACGGGGGATGAGTGTCGAACAGCTCGGCGGTATCTCCAATGCGATGGCGATTCGTCATGTTGCCGCGCATGGGTATTACGAAAGCGAAGAGGAACTCTCCGATGTTGCGCGCAAAGCGATGTTCACCCATAAAGATCTCCATGCCCTCGGCGGAGGGGAGTTTTTTGCCCGGGTGACCCACCGCGTGATCCAAGGGGCCAAGCCTGCCGATGCCATCGAAGCGGTAGCGGTACAAATGGGGGGCTTCTTTGAGACGAAAGTCGCTCAGGCCATCGCAAAGTTCCGCGAAGCGACGGATCCGGATAGCGCACTTTCGAAAGAGCCGTTTGCCGATGATCTGGCATTGACGAGTATGGCCCGGTTATGGGATATCGGACGCTCCGAACCGATCAAAGTAGGCAAAGCCAGCCCGACGGAGGGGACGCTTCCGGGAGCGGTCTATTTTATTTTAAAATATGCCGATCAGGAAGAGGGGCTGAAAAAGGCGCTGCAGGCGAATGCGATGGTCGGCGGCGATAATGCTTCACGGAGTATTGCGATCGGAATGGTGCTCGGTGCGTATAAAGGGGTGGATGCGATTCCCCGTGAGTGGAAAGAGACCCTCGATCAGTGGGAATATTGCGAAAACCTGCTCAATAAACTTCCGTTACTCAAAAGTTAAATAACCGCAACCAAGGAGCCTATATGGAAAACAGTAAAGAAAATATCTATGAAACGGATGCATTGGTTTCCCAATATTGTGAGTTTCAATACGGCAATGAATATTTAGGTATTGAAAATTTTGCAAAAGTCTGTGCCCGAAAAGCGAGTGCTTATTCAGCAATGACGCCGCAACGACGCGCTCTAGATCTGGGGTGTGCAACGGGACGGGCTTCGTTTGAACTGGCCAAAGTGTTTGAGCACGTTACCGGGATTGATTATTCGCAAGCATTTATAGACGTCGCGCAGAAGATCCAACGGGACGGGTGCATAGCCTATACCCAAAACGGTGAGGGTGCCATTAAGCAGCGTAAAGAGGTCTGTCTGGAATCGCTTGGACTTAGCGGCTTAGAGGAGAAGATCGAGTTCGTTCAGGGAGATGCCTGCAATCTGATGCCGGACATCGGCGAGTATGATCTGGTTATGGCCACCAATCTCATCGACCGTTTGTACGAACCGCAGCTTTTTGTCAACAATATCCATACCCGTATCAAGGATGAGGGGTATCTGGTCTTGACCTCGCCTTATACCTGGATGGAAGAGTATACGGCAAAAGAGTTTTGGATAGGGGGCTATTACGATGCCAAAGGGAATGAAGTGAGCACGCTAGAGGGGCTCAAAGCAATTTTAAACGAGTATTTTGATTTGGTAGAGGTCGAAGATGTTCCGTTCGTCATCCGTGAGACTCCGCGAAAATATCAATACACACTTTCACAGATGTCCGTTTGGAAACGGAAACAGCGATAATTTCTAGACTTTTGATTGCACCGTTATTTTAGTCGCTTCAAACAGCTCGGCGGCTTTTGCGATCATCGGTTCTTTCAGGACATCGGAGCCGTCAAACTCTTTCACACTGCTTTCATCGCATTCACTCACACAGCTTCCGACACCGATTTCCGCCTCTTCGACCATGGAGGAGGGCTCACTCAAGGTTTCCGGTTCGGCTGCTGCAGGTTCCTCCGGTTCACTCACCGAAGGAGGGGTGATTTCTTCGGGAGTTTTGGTACATCCCTGGGATTTTATCTGGGTCTCGATACCGTAAATCTCCCGGACAAACTGGCGGATAATGCCGAAGCTGTTTTTGAGGAGTTCTTTATCCCCGTCTTCCGCACAGCTCTCCCAGGTCAGGGTATTGTTTTCATACGAGAGAAACGTGACGTTGTTTTTAAAACATGATCCCAGCTCTACGCTGCGGTCGCTGATCCGCTCACACAGTTGTTCAAACGGGGATTTTTGCGGCGCTGCAACGGGGGTGACATGGATCGTCGGGTTTTCAACCACGGCTGCAGGGGCTTTTGTCGGAGCATGAGAGACCCGTGATTCGAGGGACTCGATCATCTCATCGATCTCTTTGATCTTCAGCGCTTCGATCATTTTAAAGAGGACGAGGCTGACGACGAATCCGCCGTCGGCATTGATCGCAAAAAGGGTCTTAGCGTCGCTGAGGATTCGGAAAAAGCGTTCGATCACCAGCGGGCTGAAACGGTGATCTCCCTCATAAAGGCGTTCTTTGAGATACGCGATCAGTTCGTCGACAACCATCTCCGATTCATACGCTTCGAGCTCTTGGAGCATAGAGATAAGGCTCCCCCGGTCTTTGGCAAAAATGGCGTCAAAAAGGCGGCTGATATAATCAGGATCGAGCAGACCCAGCATATCAGCGACCGTTTTAACGTCCACGAACCCTTTGGAGTAGATGATCGCCTGATCCATCAGGGTCAGAGTGTCTCGAAGACTCCCCGATCCGCTGCGGGCCAAAATATCGAGTGCCTCGGGCTGGTAGTCGATTTTTTCGAGATGGAGAATATGACTGAGATGGTGGACGATATTGGGGTGGCTGATCCGTTTAAAACGAAAATGCTGGGTACGGCTCAAAATTGTCGGAGGAAGTTTCAGCGGATCGGTCGTCGCGAGGATAAACTTAACATACTCCGGCGGTTCTTCGAGGGTTTTAAGAAGGGCGTTATGCGCCTCTTTGGTGAGCATGTGTACTTCATCGATGATGAAGATTTTGACTTTGCCGCTGGCCGGTCGGTATTTGGTGTGTTCGATCAGGTCCCGGATATCATCGATTTTCCGGCTTGACGCCGCATCCATCTCGATAATGTCGATATGGCGCCCTTCGTTGGCCATGACACAGTGGGAACAGACATCGCAGGGGCTGGAAGTAGGGCCGTTTTCACAAATCAGCGATTTGGCAAAAATCCGTGCGGTAGAGGTTTTCCCCGAACCGCGAAGTCCTGAGAAAAGATAGGCATGGGAAAGGCGTTTGGAATCCAATGCGAGCGAGAGAGTTTGCGAAATACTCTCTTGTCCGATGAGCTCTTCGAAGCGTCGGGGACGATATTTTAACGCTAAGACTTCAGATGGTGTGCTCATGGATTCCCTTCAAATTAAGTGCTAAGAGTTTAGCACGGTTAAGCTAAATTCAACCACTCTTTGGCGACGCGTCGAAGCCCTTCCGGATTTTCAGAGGCAAAAAACTTCAGTGAGGTATGTTCAAACCGTTTGGTGAAATCGTAATGGCTTTCCAGATATTCGACGATGGCTTCCCCTGAATGGATAAGGGTGCTTTTTCCGTCAAAATAGCTGTCAATCGCCCCTGCCACCAAGGGAAAGTGCGTGCATCCGAGGATGATCGCATCAGGTTTTTCGCTAAGGGTGGCAAAATAGTGATGCAAGGCGCTTTGGAGTACTTCCCCCTCATACAGACCCTCTTCCACAATCGGAACCAGAAGCGAGGTCGCGATCGCACTGAGGTTTGTGTATCCCAGTTCATGGAGTTTTTTTTCATAGGCCCCCGATTTGACGGTTGCTTTGGTTCCGAGAATCAGGATATTGGACCCGGTATGCGGAATGGCATTTTTAAGGGCTAACACTCCCGGATCGACAACCCCGATAACGTCATAATCGCTGTGTTCTCTCATCTCATCCAGCGCATAGGCGCTTACGGTGTTACAGGCGGTGATGAGCAGGTCGATTTCAAAGTTTTTGAAAAATTCGAGGGCTTCGAGGGAGTAGCGGATGATGGTGTTTTGATCTTTGACCCCGTAGGGGACGCGGGCGGTATCGCCGAAGTAGATGATCTCTTCAAAAAGTTTGTGTTCTAATAGGGACTTGACAACACTCAAGCCCCCGACACCGCTATCAAAGACTCCGACTCTCATCTTATTTGGTCGACTCGTTCATACTGTCGAGGAATTCGGTATTGGACTTGCTTTTGAGCATCGTACTGTAGAGGAAGCGGAGCGCTTCGACTTCATCTTCTTGTTTATGAAGCATCGAACGGAGAACAAATACTTTTTGCAGTACGTCGGCTCCGAGGAGGAGTTCTTCTTTACGGGTTCCCGATTTGAGAATATCGATGGCCGGGAAGATACGGCGATCAGAGATTTTACGGCTGAGTACGATCTCCGAGTTTCCGGTCCCTTTGAACTCTTCGAAAATGACTTCGTCCATACGGCTACCCGTATCGACAAGAGCCGTTGCGATGATCGTCAAGCTTCCGCCGTTTTCGATGTTACGTGCCGCACCGAAGAAACGTTTCGGTTTGTGCAATGCGTTCGCATCCACCCCGCCCGAGAGGACTTTTCCCGAACTCGGAGTAACGGTATTGTAGGCGCGTGCAAGACGGGTGATCGAGTCGAGCAAAATAACGACGTCTTTGCCGAGCTCGACGCGGCGTTTGGCACGTTCGATGACCATTTCAGCCACTTTGACGTGGTTTTTCGCCGGTTCGTCAAAGGTTGAACTGTAAACTTCCCCTTTGACGGAGCGTTCCATATCGGTGACCTCTTCGGGACGTTCGTCGACAAGAAGAACCATCAGCTCAATTTCTGGATGGTTGCTCGTGATACCGTGGGCGATCTCTTTCATGAGCTCGGTTTTTCCCGAACGCGGAGGAGCGACGATCAATCCGCGCTGACCTTTACCGATCGGAGAAAACAGATCCATCATACGGCCGGTGAGTTTGGTCGGCTGGTATTCGAGTTTGATCTGCTCTAATGCATAAAGCGGAGTCAGGTTTTCAAAGAGAGGTCGTTTTTTAGACTCTTCGGGAGGAAGGTAGTTGATCGCTTCGACTTTGAGAAGGGCATAATAGCGCTCCTGGTCTTTCGGCGCACGAACCTGACCCGTAACGATATCCCCGTTACGAAGAGCGAAACGGCGGATTTGGGTGCTGGATACATAGGCGTCATGAAGCGAATCGCTGAACCCTTGATCCACTGCACGTAAAAAGCCGTAACCGTCCTGCATAATTTCCAGAATACCGGTAAAGAGGATGAATCCCCCTTGCTGTACTTGGGTTTTAAGGATTTCAAAAATCAAATCTTGACGTTTGAGTTCGTTAGGGTCTTCGATGCTTAATGACGTAGCGATCTCTAAGAGGTCTTCAAGCTTTTTAGTACGGAGTGCTTCGATCGTAAACCCGTCAACAGGGATGTGAGTACGATTTTTCGAGTTGTTGTTTCGAGGAGTTTTTGCGGTATCGCTCATGCGTGGAATGCCTTAAAGTGTGTGGATTTAATCGGCGAGTTTTAGGTGAGATGTCATGGACAGGTCATTGTTTTGTTCCGACATTATAAACTATCACTGAGCAGCTTGTCAAGAAAAGTAATTTGAGACGTAACATTGTATTAAAAAAGTTTAAGATTGAGTTTCAGGGCTATCATGTTTCCCTGCGGGATCAGGTCAATGATAAAATAAGGATGGCGATAGTAGAGCATCGGTAAAAATGCAAATCCCGAGTTGTCTCGTCCCTCCGTGCACTCAACCGACCGTATTCCGTCGAAACAGTATCCGTGCTGATAACCGATGACTCCGTAAATGCCGAAATTGCCGTAAAGGTCGTAGCGATATCCTCCGGCGTAGATATCGGTCGTTCTGTCCCGTGAGTTGATAAAATGCAGATAAGCCAGAGTATAGCGTCCGTCGAATACCATCTCCGCACCGAAGGCATCATGTCTGCCATTAAAATCGGTTCCGTCTTCTTTGGTGCTGAAGTGGTGGGACACTATCCCGAGCGTTGCGTAGAGATCAACCTCTTTTCCTGCAAGCGTTGAGAAGAGCACTAAGAGATAAAAAATGGATTTCATACAATGATTTTATCTTAAAAAACAGGAAAAGACTTTCCATTGATGAAGTTGTGAACGGTTTTTGCTATGTAGCTTTAATCGTATGAATAAACATATTTTAAAGGTTCAGCTTGCTCGATTTTTTCAAAAAGAAAACCGAAGAAACTCCTCTGTCCGAGACGGCGGTAGAAACTCCACGAGATTTTACCAATTCGATCGGAATGGAGTTTCTCTATATTGACGGCGGAGAGTTTACGATGGGT
The DNA here is from genome assembly GCF_049277495.1 of Sulfuricurvum sp. Taxonomy (GTDB): domain Bacteria; phylum Campylobacterota; class Campylobacteria; order Campylobacterales; family Sulfurimonadaceae; genus Sulfuricurvum. The sequence continues at coordinate 39,544 of NZ_JBASYM010000072.1, forward strand.
CGTAATCCGCAGTATAACGAGGGGGGAGATGTCGAGTCTCCGGCACACAGTGTCAAATTGAGCGGATTTTGGATTTCAAAATACCCTGTAACCCAAGAACAGTATTTTAAACTGACCCGCGTCAATCCGTCGTATTTTAAAAATGACAAGGTTGAAGAGGAGAGCTCGCGCCGCCATCCGGTGGAACAGGTGAGCTGGTTTGACGCGAAAGCATTTGTCGAGCTGCTCAACCGATATGAGGGGAAAACCCGTTTTTATGCGCTCCCTACCGAATCACAGTGGGAATATGCTGTCAAAGCGGGGGGAAATACCCGATTTACGTTCGGCGATTCGGAAGCGATGCTCGATGATTACGCGATTTATGAGTACAGCTCCAACGGAAGAACGGCGGTGGTAGATTCCAAAACCCCTAACCGGCTGGGGATCTATGGACTGCTGGGGAATGTATGGGAATGGTGCGAAGATGATTTCTTTGCCAACTATAACAATGCCCCGAGCGATGGAAGTCCGCGTATCGGCGGAGCGGAGGGGGAATCGTTTAAAGTCCGCCGCGGGGGAAGCTATAAAACGGGCTACTTATGTTTACGCAGTGCGTTTAGAGGCTATTCCCGCCCCGATTTAACGGCAAACGATATCGGATTCCGTCTCGTCATCAACGGTGATCCGCTTAAATAATATTTACAAACGTTTCGGGAATGAAATCCCCGAAACTACGCTAACGCTGAGTTTTACCCGCAAGGGGCACAATGTCCTCGGCGGAAAGCCCACGCGTAGTAAACCACGCTTAAATAAATTCTCCGCTCTCGTAAAGCCATTTTCCGTCTACTTTGAAAAAGCGGCTTTTCTCTTTCAGAGAGCCTTTGTCGAAGAGCGCTTCAAAGGTAACAAAAGCTTCACTCTCTCCGTCGATAAATTCATGAATCGTTAATCCTACAAATCGGGTGCTCTGCGAAAACCGGAGAATACTCTCTTTCCATTGTTCTCTGTCTGTCGTGTAATCGGAATTGTCCGGATGGGTCGTATCCATTATATAGTCACTCAATCCAAGGGCAAAAGCGCTGTAGCGCGAACGCATCAGTTTAAGTGCCGTAGCGGGGAGTATGCCCCGGTGATAGGGAAGACAGCATTTTTTGTATTTTTCGCCGCTGTGGCAGGGGCAGGGTGCATTTTGGGATAGTTTCATAAGCCTAATCATACGTCAATCCCCCTTAGAAATGTTAATAAGGATGAAATAAGGGTTAAAAATGTACTCTTGTTGAAATCAAAAAAAGGGATGATATGTCGTACTATATCTGGTTGATATTGGGCGTTCTCGCATTGGTTATTGAAATGATGATGCCGACTTTTTTTGCGCTGTTTGCGGGAATCGGATTTTTATGTGCCGCGGCAGCCGCTTTTTTCGTGCCTGAATCACTTGTTATCCAGTTGGTCATCGCATCGTTATTTATGGTCATCGGGGCAATCATATTTAAAAAACGGGGGATCGGTGATGATCCGCGCGATGCGGTCGGAACCCACAACGAGTTTGTCGGAATCCGGGGCGTCACTTTAACCATAGTTTCACCTCACGAAGAGGGGGAGGTCGAATTGTATCAGCCGATAGTCGGAGAGCGTCATTGGCCGGCGGTTAGTCTTGAAGGGACAATCGACCTCAATCGAGAAGTTCGGATCGTCAAGCTTGATGGCAATACGCTGATCGTCGAAAAAGTTTAAAAAGGATTTTTTATGGATGCAGGTCTTCTTTTTTCATTAGTATTAGTTGTCGCGGTAGTCTATACCCTTTCTCAAATGGTGCGTATCGTACCGCAAGGGGAAGAGTGGGTCGTAGAGAGATTGGGAAAATATCATACGACGCTTTTGCCGGGATTGCATCTGCTCATTCCCATCGTGGATATCGTTGCGTATAAAATCGTGACGAAAGAGCTGATCCAGCAAACCCGTGAGCAGGAGGTCATTACGAAAGACAATGCCGTCGTGATCATCAGTGCCGTTGTTTTTTACCGCGTAACGGACCCGGGGAAAGCGTCGTATTCGATCAGCAATTTCGAGAGTGCGGTTGCCAATATGACGACAACAACCTTGCGTGCGGTGATCGGGGGGATGACGCTTAACGAGTCTCTGTCGCAGCGCGATGTGATCAAAGCGGAAGTGGCCGGAAAGATCCGCGATTCACTCAGCGGATGGGGACTGACTCTGGGTAATTTGGAAGTACAGGATATTCGTCCGAGCCAAAACCTCCAAGAAGCGATGGAGCGCCAAGCGGCGGCGGATCGTGAACGCGAAGCGGCAATCTTGATCGCGGACGGGCAGAAACGGGCTGCCATCGCACAGGCTGAAGGGCAAAAACAGTCGGTGATTCTGCAGGCGGAGGGGAGACTCGAAGCGGCAAGACTCGAAGCGCAGGCAAAAGTGGAACTGGCCGAAGGGGATCGCAAGTCCATGATTGTTGTAGCGCAAGGGTTTGCAGGGGGAGAAGCGTCACCTCATTATTTATTGGCTCAGCGCTATATCGACAGCGTTAAAAACCTGAGTGAATCGGCAAACTCCAAAGTCGTCTTCATGCCGGCGGATTGGCAGCAAAGTCTTGCCGGTGCCGTAGGATCATTGGGGTATTTGGGGACAGCCTTGGGGGAGAAAAAATAGGGCAGATTGCCATCATTTTTAGCTCTTAGAGCAGATTGGCTATAATCGCTCTATGATGTACCAAATAGTAACCCTTATTGCTCTCGTAACCATCGGAATTTTGGGATGGGGATGGATACGTTCACGTCAGGAACTCTCCCTTCTCCATTCCCAAGCAGAACAGATTCAGGCTATCGCCGCGCAAGAACACACCTTACGGCTCGAAACCCAAAGCAAACTGGAACAGCGTCAAAACGACTATTATACACTCGAACGCGACTATGCCGTCCTTCATACTCGTCATGAGGAATCGGCACGTGCTTTTGAGGAAAAAATACGCCTTCTCGACGAAGCCAAACTGCAGATGAAAACGCAGTTTGAGCAGCTTGCCGCACAGATATTCGAGCAAAAATCCAAAACATTCGATGAGGCCCATACGAAAGGGATCGATCTTCTGCTCAAACCGTTCCGTGAGCAGATCACCAATTTTGCGGCTCAGAGCAAGGAGCAGTTTATCCATGATGCCAAAGAGCGTCAAAGCATTAAAGATGAAATCCTCCGCCTCAAAACATTGAATGAACGGCTCAGCCAGGATGCCATCAATCTGACGCAGGCTCTCAAGGGCGAGAACAAAACCCAGGGTAATTGGGGTGAGATCGTATTGGAACGGGTATTGAAAGAATCCGGCCTCCGCGAAGGGCATGAATACGATATTCAAACGACGTTAAGCGATGAAGAGGGGAAAAAATTCCGTCCCGACGTGATTGTCCATCTGCCTCAGAATAAAGACATTATTATCGACTCGAAAGTCTCTCTCGTCGCCTATGATGCTTTTATACGTGCCGAAAATGATGAGGAACGTTCGCATGCGCTGAAACAGCATCTTTTGTCGATTCATGCCCATATCAAAGGTCTCAGCGGCAAACGTTACGAACAGCTTAACGGTGTTCGGACATTGGACTTTGTTTTGTTGTTCATGCCGATCGAGGGGGCCTTTTTACTTGCATTGGAGCAGGATAATACCTTTTTCAAAACAGCGTATGAACAAAATATCGTCGTTGTCTCTCCCTCTACCTTACTGGTGACGCTTCGTACTATCGAGCATATCTGGCGAAGCGAGTATCAAGAGCGCAATGCCAAAGCGATTGCCGAATCTGCCGAAGCGCTGTATGAAAAACTGGTGGCGTTTGTAGAGGATATGGAAAAGATCGGAGAGCAGCTGAATAAAACGCAAAAAAGCTATGAAGGGGCGATGAACAAGCTCTCAACCGGACGGGGAAATTTGATCCGCCGTGCTGAGGTGATGCGAAAACTCGGACTAAAACCGAAAAAAGGTCTTCCCGAGTCGCTGATTGAGTCTATTACGGATGAGGAATTTTAACCTTCGAATTGAGAAGCGCTCCGATGAGTATCATCAGCGCGAGTACCCCAATCCATCCGATAAATCCCGAGCCTAGCCATACCAACCACAGTAAAATCGCTCCCAGCGGTGTCGGAACACCCGTAAAATGTTTGGCTACTTCTCCCGCATCGGCATTGATATTAAACTGGATCAGACGGCGCAGACCGCTGATGACATAATAGATCGAAGCGATGGAAGTGATGATGAGCGGAAGCCCGGAAAGATGGGTATAGACGGACTGGAAGATAAAAAAGGTCGGAACCAAAACGAAGCTCAGAAAATCGGCGAACGAATCAAGCTGAATGCCGAATTCATTCGAAAGACCGAATTTACGGGCGATTTTTCCGTCAATGATATCAAAGGCTCCGCCCATCCATGCAAGGATGACAGCTAATATAAAATGGTTTTGGGTAATGAAGTAGGTTGCGAGAAGACCGCAGGTAATATTTGCCATTGTTACCAAATTGGCGAGATTGAAATGACTCGTTGAGCGCCATAAAAATTGCATGAAAGTCCTATTGGTGTATTATTTCACGAGAATTATAGCTAAAGTAGGCAAAATAGACCTAATTGAAAAAGGTTATCATTATTAAGCTGTATATAAGTCGATAGTCATTATCATTTCCAAATGGCTACTTTAGGGAAATAACTAAAAGGATTGAGATGAAAAAAGTTATAGCACTGGGTTTAGCATTAACCGCCGGAGTCAATGCGTCCAATATTGCTGATGTTATTGCCGCAGGCAATGTAAGCGGGCAGTTGCGTTTGGCATATATAGATCAAAACAATGATGCAGGTACTGATACCTATGCAACCTCTCTCGGAGGGCAGCTGAAATACGAAACCGGGAGCTGGAATAATCTCAAACTGGGTGTTGCGGCTTATGTCAGCGGAAAACTACCGTTCGCCAGCGGAAGCGGAGATCGATTGAACCCCGATTTTTTCGACACAGACGGGAAATCCTTCGTCTATTTGGGCGAGGCGTATATGGATTACACTGCCGATGACATAACATTGCGTATCGGCCGTCAACAAATTGAGACTCCGTTTATGGAAACGGATGACGTTCGGATGCTTCCGAACAGTTTTGAAGCAGCGATTGCCACTTACCGCGGTTTCGAGAATACGACCGTTGTCGCCGGATATGCCAGACGCTGGGCGGGATATGATTCTCCGACCGGACATAATGACAGTTTGAACGAGTTTAAAAAATTCGGTGAACATCATGACAGTAACGGGCTGTATCTGCTCGGTGCGACCAATGAGAGTTTGGAAAATCTGGCAGTACAGGGATGGATTTATGTGATCGATCAATATTCCGACATAGCCTATGCCGATGCTGTGTATACGATAAACTTGAGTGAAACGGCATCAACGGAGCTATGCGGACAATATGCCTATTTCGACGAGGATAAAGATAACCAAGGAAATAATACGGGGATTGACGGACAGGTCTACGGTGCCGGAATCAATGTCAATATGGGGATGGTGACGTTGAATGCAGCCTATAACCATACGTCGAATACGAATGGAAAATTTATCACCAACGGACTTGGCGGAGGTCCGTACTATACGTCGATGGAAGAAATGACCATCGATGGAATGAGTGATGCCGTCGCTTATGCTGGGGGTGCAACCTTGGATTTAGCTTCCCTCGGAGCAGAGGGACTAAGTATCGGTGTTATGGAGGGCATTTTTAAAAGCTCTTTGATGGATGCGGATGTGAGAGAATGGGATATGGTTGCGGCCTATGATATCAGTGAAACCGTTTCGTGCGACGTGAGCTATGCTCAAGTCGATGATCGAAAGAACAACTTTGATGCGGGGAACGATGCAGGTTACAGCCGTTTCCTGGCACGTATCAACTATAACTTTTAAAGGGATATTGAGATGAATGAGCCAACCATGACACTGTTGAGTGCCTGCAGCAAGGGAGGTATGGCGACCGTCGTGAGAATTAAAGCAACCGGCCCTTTAAAACAGCGTTTGATCTCTTTCGGACTGATGAAAGGGTCCGAAGTCAAAATGCTTGAATGCGGAATTACCAAGAGTACGTTTGAAATCAAAGTGGGGAATGTCTCTTTAGCGCTTCGACGCGAAGAAGCCGAGCTGATCGAGGTGTGTAATGTACGATAAACAAATCAAAGTTGCCCTGGTCGGGCAGCCTAATGTCGGTAAAAGTATGCTGATCAATTCGATCAGCAACGCACGTCTTCAGGTCGGGAACTTTACAGGGGTAACGGTTGAAAAAACCGAAGTGGTATTTGAATATAACGGGTATCACTTTAATGTCGTCGACCTCCCCGGAACGTACGCATTTACCGATTATTCGATCGAAGAGAGGGTAACGCACGATTTTTTGACAAACGAAAAATATGATCTGATCATCAATGTCCTTGACTCGACCAATATGGAAAAAAATCTTCAGCTAACCGCGGAACTGATGACCATGAGCAAAAAAATGGTCATTGCTCTGAATATGAGTGACGAAGCGGAAAAAGAGGGGTTGGAGATCAATGCTCCTTATCTTACTCAGTTACTGGGGATCCCGTGTATACGTGTATCCGCTGCGGCCAAAACAGGGCTGGATGAGTTGATGAAAGCGGTGATCGAAGTCTATGAAACTGCATTTCAAGAGCAAAAACTGATTTTCAGCGAAGCGGTTGAAGGGGAAATTACCCTGATTACGGACTATCTGAACCGTCATAAGTTCAAGGCGTCTATTTCAAATCGCAATATAGCGATCAATTTGCTTCAAAAAGAAAAAAAAACCTATCGGACACTCCATGACAACCCTATATGGATGGAGCTTCAGCCGATGCTGATCGAAGCGGATCACCATATCGCCCTTCATCATGACAGTGATGATATCAAAGAAATTTTTGCTGAAGAATATTTTGCCTATAACCGGGGGATAATCGCCGAAGCAGTCAAAGTAAAGGCTAAAGCGGAAGAGAAAAAAAGTGCAACGGAAAAGATTGATGCCATATTGATCCATCCGATACTCGGAATACCGATTTTTCTTTTTTTCATGTGGGGACTGTTTCAGCTTACGTTTGAACTCGGGTCTATTCCGATGGATTGGATCGATGCCTTTTTCGGTTGGTTCGGAAATGTGGTCGGTGCGACGATCGGCAATGATGAAATCCGTTCGCTGGTTGTCGACGGAGTGATCTCCGGGGTCGGGGCAGTGGTTCTTTTTGTCCCTAATATTGTGATTTTATTTGTCGGGATAGCCTTGCTCGAAGCGACGGGATATATGTCTCGGGTTGCTTTTTTATTGGACGGTTTTTTCCATAAATTCGGATTGCACGGACAGTCATTTATTCCCCTTGTCACAGGGTTCGGATGTTCTATTCCGGCCTACATGTCGGCACGGATTCTAAAAAACGATCGGGACCGGTTATTGACCCTGTTTGTCATCGGATTTATGAGCTGCGGTGCCCGCTTGCCGGTTTATGTCCTTTTTACGGGGGCATTTTTCGGTCCGCAAATGGCAGGTAATGTACTTTTCGGTATTTACATCCTTGGAGCGATGATCGGTCTTGTGGCCGCAAAACTGCTAAAAATGACCGCGTTTAAAGGGATAGATGAGCCGTTTGTTATGGAGATGCCGAAATATCGGCTTCCGTCGGTCAAATTGATCTGGCATACCGTGGTGACCAAAACGATGATGTACCTCAAAAAAGCGGGAACCTTTATTGCCGCCGCATCGCTGTTGGTATGGTTTTTAAGCACCTATCCCAAAGACAGTTCTCTAAATACCGTCTATGCTGCAAAAATCGAAGTAGCAACATCGGAAGAAGAGGTCAAGAGTTTAGAAAATCAGCTTGCCGAAGCACAGTTGGAACAAAGCTTTTTAGGGACTATCGGTCATACGATCGAGCCTGTATTCGCCCCTCTTGGCTTTGATTGGAAAATGGCGGTGGCGTTGCAGACAGGATTGGCCGCAAAAGAGGTCGTCGTATCGACGCTGGGCGTTTTATATTCCCTCGGCAGTGATGCTACCGAAGCGGATAACTCTCTGATGCATGCGATCAGTTCCCATATACCATTGGCTTCAGCCGTGGCGTTTATCGTGGTGATCATGACCTATCTGCCGTGTTTGGCGGCATCGGTCGTCTTTACCCGTGAAGCGGGAGGGATTAAATATTTCGGCTATTTGTTTCTTTTCACAACCATTGTGGCCTATTCTCTGGCGTTCATTGCCTATCATTTAACATTGTGGCTGAGTTAGGAAACTATTAACTGTTAGTGGGTTACAATTCGTCCATGAGTAAAATATTAATGATAGAAGACGATCTCGAGCTTGCCGAGATTCTGACCGAATTTTTAGAACAATACGATTTTCAGGTAACGACGGAAGATGATCCGTTCAAAGCATTGAGCATTCTCAAGCTCGAAAAATTTGATGCGGTCATTTTGGATCTGACATTGCCGGGGATGGACGGGTTGGAAGTGTGCGAAGCGATTCGTGCGCGCCAGAATATCCCGATTATTATCTCTTCAGCCCGTTCGGATGTGACCGATAAAATCAATGCGCTCGAACTGGGTGCGGACGATTACCTCCCCAAACCGTATGATCCGAGAGAGCTTGAAGCGCGTATCCACTCGGTGCTGCGCCGTTATGATGCGGCTTCGGAACTGGCTTCTGAAAATGTCTCTGATTTCAAACTGAACGAGTCGGCAATGCAGATCAGTTATAAAGGGCGGCCGCTTGAACTGACGAATGCCGAATACGGGATATTGGCCCATATGATTAAAAAACATGGGATGGTCGTATCACGCGAGGATTTGATCCATAATGTTGCGGCGATTAATGAAGACTCGTCGAACAAAAGCATCGATGTGATGATGGGACGTATCCGTAACAAACTCGGAGACAAAGCTCTTATCGAATCGATTCGCGGTATCGGTTATAAACTTCTCAAATAATGGTTAAAAACAACGCCGTTATTGCGACCGTCTTATTCGCGCTGATCGTGACGGTCACGAGTATTAGCTATACATTTTATCAGCTCTATCAAACCAATCGTGCCAAGCATATCGACAGCGTTTTTTCCAAACACTCCCTTATCAGTCAAATCTACCACACCTATTTGATTAAACAAATCTCTCCACCGATGTTTGAAGCCAATTTGGCATTGTATGATTTGAATGAAATTACGAAGAAAGAAGAGTATGAGAAGATCATCCGTGACGGGAAAATCCTTAAAACGGACGGAACGACCGATCCTCGGAGTGAAGCCTCCACTTTTTCGGAATTCCCCCTTATCCCTTTAGACTCCCATCCGATCATTACCTCTATGATCGAGCATCGGGGAAAAATGTATTTTTGGGTTGAATCATCGCGTCACACGGTATTGTTGGAAGACCGCAGTATTCAAGCATATAGTGCGGTTAATCTCCTCTCGGCGTATGGGACGATCATGACTATTTTGATTATTTCGTTCACCCTTATCATTTATCGGCTGACCCCGCTGCGCCGCCTCCGTCGTCAAATCGCCCGCTTCGGAGAAGGGGATATGGGGGTTCGCTTTCATATCAAAGGATCGGATGAGATCGCATTGATCGCCAATGAACTGGATACGACCCAAAATAAAATCCGCTCCCTGATCGAATCACGAACCCTCTTTTTACGGAATATCATGCACGAACTGAAGACCCCGATCGCAAAGGGACGGATTGTCTCGACGATGATCAGCGATGAAAAACAAAAAGCCCGATTTGAGGGGATTTTTGAACGGCTGGAGTCGCTCATCGGAGAATTTGCCCTGATTGAAGAGATCAGTTCCGGAAATCAGTATTTAGAGAAAAAAGAGTACCGTCTGGTGGATATTATCGATGGAGCCGTAGATTTGGCAATGGTCGATTATGAATCGGTGATCTGCGATATTGATACCTCGATCAAACTGGAAGTTGATTACCGTCTTTTTGTAACGGCCGTGAAAAACTTGATCGATAATGCCATCAAATACTCTCCGGATAAGAAGATGGAGATCACTGTCGAGGGGGGAGAAATTCTTTTTCTCAATTCCGGCGAACCGCTCAAAAAACCGCTTAGCTATTACATCGAACCCTTTACCAAAGATCACCCCACCAAAGACAGCTTCGGATTAGGTCTTTACATCGTTGACGCGATCTTAAAAGAACATGGTTATGTCCTGGCCTATGAACGCCGGGATGATCGAAACTGTTTTATTTTTGTCCCCGTAAAACCCTCCAAAAGGAACCATAAATGAAAAAGATCCTCATCAGCAACGACGATGGATACGAATCCCCCGGTTTGCTGGCCTTGATCGAAGCCTTGCAAGGGCTCGCCCATATTACCGTCGTTGCCCCCTCGACCGAAAAATCGGCATGCGGCCATTCGCTGACGCTGACACGACCGCTGAGTTTTATCAGTGTAGGGGATGACTTTTACAAACTCGATGACGGCACCCCGAGCGATTGTATCTATCTCGCGCTCCATTCGCTTTTTGAGGATCAAAAACCAGACCTCGTCATCAGCGGAATCAACAAAGGCTCAAACATGGGTGAGGATATCACCTATTCGGGTACGGCAGCGGCGGCTATGGAAGGGGTATTGCAAGGCGTTCCTTCGATCGCGATATCCCAAGTGATGGATTTTACCGAACCGATGGGCGATTTTGCTTTGGCTAAAAATGCGATTCGTACGCTGGTAACGAAGATATTGGAGGGAAAATTTCCCCTCAACCATCGGGAATTTTTAAATGTCAATATCCCTTACGGAGTGGAAGAATTACAATGGTGCGTCACCTATGCCGGATACCGCTATTACGCCAATGATGCCCATCTGCATCGCAATCCGAGAGGGATGGAATATTATTGGCTCGGCCTTCACCCCCTGGAATTCAAAGCAAGAGAACATGGGAGAGGATTGTGCGATTTTGAAGCGATTGAACAGGGGATGGTTTCCATCACTCCGGTTCATCTGGACATGAGTGCCTACCAATCGATGAAAAAACTGCAGGAGTGGCTGTGAGACATACCCGTACCCGTCTGGTATTCGGAGAAGAAGCGCATGCGAGACTCCAAAATGCCAAGATTCTCCTTCTTGGCGTAGGGGGTGTCGGGAGTTTTTGTCTGGACTGCCTCTACCGATCCGGTGTCCGTGATATTACGATCGTCGATTTTGACCGCTACGATGTCACCAACCAGAATCGCCAAATGCACTCTGAGCTTCACGAGGGGGAACTGAAAGTCGAAGCGCTCAAGACCCACTATCCCGAAGTGATTGCTATGGCGGAAAAAATTACCCCCGAATGGGTCGATACCTTTGATTTTGAACCGTACGATTTGGTGCTCGATGCGATCGACGATACGCGTGCAAAACTGGCTCTTATCCAGAAATGCTACCCCAAGCTTATCTCTGCGGTGGGTTCTGCCAAACGCCTTGATCCTACCAAAGTCGAAGTGCGCTCCTTTTGGAAAACCGAAGGAGATCCCTTCGCTTCCAAACTTCGCAATGAATTGCGCAAACGTAAATTCAAGGGCGATTTTAGCTGTATTTGCAGTTCCGAACACCCGATTATCAAAGAGAAAGGGAGCTTCGTCGCCGTGACGGGCGCATTCGGGCTGGCGATGTGTTCCTTGGCATTGCGAAAAATCGTCTTGTAACCTTTTTGTGACGAGAGCGTTCTATACTCCTGGGTATGGAACCTCTACACCCCCTTTATCACCATTTTCTCGAAATCTTGGATGTTGCATTTCAGCCGATAGTCGATATCCATTCCGGCGTCACTTTTGGCGTGGAAGCATTGCTGCGCGGTACAGATACCCTCGGATATGAGACGATCGAGTCGTGTTT
>NZ_JBASYM010000073.1:0-10707 GCF_049277495.1 Sulfuricurvum sp.
TTCCATCGCTGATCTATGCCTGGTTCAATTATAATGATCCGGTAGCCATTAGCGGATGGGCGATTCCTGCCGCGACCGATATTGCATTTGCTTTGGGTATTTTAACATTGCTGGGCAAGCGGGTCCCTGTCGGTTTGAAGCTTTTTTTATTGGCGCTTGCAATTATTGACGATTTGGGTGCGATTGTTATTATTGCTCTTTTTTACACGACGGATCTTTCGACTCTCTCGCTGGTCATTGCCGCGGCAATGATTACTGTTTTGGTGGTGATGAATCGACGCGGAGTGGTCAATCATACAGCCTATATTTTGGTCGGTATCGTTTTATGGACAGCGGTGTTGAAATCGGGAGTTCATGCGACGCTGGCCGGTGTCATATTAGGGTTTTTGATCCCTCTTAAAAATAACAAAAACGCTTTTCACGTGCTAGAGCACTCCCTTCATGCTCCGGTCAATTTTGTTATTTTGCCGATTTTCGCTTTTGTCAATACGGGGATCTCGTTTGGGAATATAACGGTAAAAGATTTTGTCGATCATGTGACACTCGGAGTTGCTCTCGGGCTTTTTTTTGGAAAACAGGTCGGGGTATTTCTTTTTACGGTGCTGGCCGTTGCACTGGGATTCGGAAAGCTCCCGCACGGAGTCCGCTGGATACATCTTTATGGGGTGGCAGTGCTCAGCGGAATCGGATTTACGATGTCGCTGTTTATCGGTTCACTGGCATTTGAACATGCCAGAGGAATGGGGATAGCTTTGACCGATGAGCGTTTGGGCGTGCTGATGGGATCTTTCGCATCGGCATTGATAGGATTTATTATTTTAAAAACAAGTTTAAAACAAAGTGAAGCTGATGACTGATTCTCCCGAATATTTAGAAAAGAAACGTTTTTTTGATTCGCTCATTACCCTTTATGGGCGTAATGTTGCGGTTGAAGTGTTGCGTGATGAAGCGGTGCAGATTCATAAACTTCACCTCTCTAAAAGCAATCGCAATGATGATACGATTGAGGAAATCCTGGCATTAGCTGAAATGCGCGGGGTAGAGATCAAATACCACACGAAAGAATCCCTTTCGCGTATTTCTAAAAACAGCGCGCAGGATCAAGGTGTCGCAATTGATGTCGTCTCCCATAACTATCGAAGCGCTGCGATGATCGAAAGCGATTTGCCGGGTTCTTTTCGTTTGCTGGCCCTTGATGGGATCAACAATCCCCAGAACCTGGGGATGATTGTCCGCTCTGCTGCAGCGAGCAAGATTGACGGAATCGTTTTGCCCCGCCGCAACAGCACCAAGCTCTCCCCTTTGGTCATGAAAGCGAGTGCGGGAACATTGTTTAAAATCCCGATCTATTATTGTGAAGATTTGGGTGATATTTTAGGACTTAAAGATACGGCGATTATTACCCTTTCGTCCCATGCAACGCAGGATATTCACTCGTTGAAAATTCCTTCACGTGCCGTTTTTGTATTGGGGAATGAATCGGAGGGTGTGAGTGATGCGGTGATGCGTGCATCGACTCTTAGCGTCTCTATCCCGATGTATCGGGGTGTAGAGTCCCTCAATGTTGCCGTCACGGCAGGGATTGTCAGTTTCCTACCATAAGGGTATAGGGTCTGCGAATATCTTCAACTACTTCTCCGACACTCATATGTCGGCTTTTTCGCAAAAACTCGCGTCCTTGAAAAAAGATCAGTACCGTGGGAATAGTGAAAACGCTAAAATGAGAAGAAATCTCCGGTGTTTCGGAAATATCGATACTTTCTATAACGAAAATCGGAAATTCTTCGCTAAGGGCTTCAATGAGTTTGGGTTTGAGTACATGGCATACATTGCATGTCGGCGCACTGAAATAAAGCATAACCGCATCATTGGTTTGCAGTGTTTGATTAATCGTATCTAAGGTTTGCATAAAGGGATTATAATGAAGTTTTTCCGTGCCTATGTTGAAGTGACAAATATCTGTGGGCTATCTTGCAGTTTCTGTCCTCCAAAATCTCAAAAAACCGTAACCATGTCCCTCCCTTTTTTCGAATCGGTTGTCACGGAACTGAAAAATTACACAGATGAGATCGCTTTGCATGTCATGGGTGATCCGATGGTGTTGGGCAATCTGAGAGAATATCTGGAGATCGCCGATCGCGCAGGTCACAAAGTGATGATCACAACCAGCGGGTTTTATTTGGACGCTATGCGCAGAGAGACCCTTTTTCATCCCGCTGTTCGGCAAATTAACATTTCATTGAACAGTTTTAATAAAAATAGTGTCTCTCGGACTTTTGAAGCGTACATGAGCGATATCTTACTGCTTTGTGATGAGAAGCTTTCCCGGCAAGAAGACTTTTTTATCAATTTAAGGCTTTGGAATCTGGACGAGGCACAAAGTGAACAAGAGTTTAATAAAAAATTATTTGCTCTTTTGGAAACGCATTTTGCCCTTGAAAAAGGTTTCATCTCGTCTCAGGCCAGCGGTGAACGCCAATCGCTCCGTTTAGCGTCCAAAATTTTACTCCATTTTGACCGTTATTTTGAATGGCCCGGTCTTAATAATCCGGTCGCAGGGGACGGTTATTGCCATGGGCTGAGCAAGCAGATCGCGATTTTGGCAGACGGACGTGTCGTCCCCTGTTGTTTGGATGGAGAGGGTATTATCGAACTGGGTAACCTGCACGCCACAAATTTGGGTAAAATTCTGGTAACGAAACGCTCAGAGACAATAACCGCCGGCTTTGCAAAAGGGGTTTGTACCGAGGAGTTGTGCCAAAGGTGCTCTTATAAGGCGCGATTTGCGAAAGGGGGAATAAATGATTAAGTGTTATGTACGTAATGAAAATGCGATCGCGTTTATCGATACGATGTCAGAGCTTGACGGAGATGCAATCGATAAAGTGATCTGGATTGACATGCTTATGCCGACCTATGATGAAATCGCTTTCATCGAAAATACGTTTACCATTAAATTTCCTACCAAACAAGAGACTGAAGAGATTGAAATCAGTTCACGTTATTGGGAGGAGAGTGACAGAATAGAGATAAACAGTTATTTTTTAGTAAATACACGAGACAGCTCTCATAATGAGACCGTATCCTTTATCCTTTATCGAGATATTCTAATTTCAATCCGTTATACGACTTTATATACGTTTGATGAGTTTTACCGAAAGTTTTTTGCTGCTCCAAAACAGTTTGAGACCGGGTATGATATTTTTTGTCAGATCTTAGATATTCGGATTGATGCGGATGCCGATATTATTGAAAAGCTTGCTAAAGACATTACCCGTGTCCGAAAACATGTCTTGACCGATTATTCGAATGAGGATGAAGAGATACTCGGACGTATCTCTTCATTAGAAGATTTGAATATGCAGATTCGGGAAAATCTCAATGATAAACAGAGAATTTTGAGCGCATTTTTAAAATCGAGTAAATATAAGCATGCCTTGAAACATGATGTGACGGTTATGCTGAAAGATATCAAATCGTTGATCGACTATACTGACTTTAATTTTGAACGGCTTGATTATCTCCAAAATATATTTGTCGGTGTTTTGAGCATTGAGCAAAATAAGGTTATTAAAATGTTTACCATCGTTAATGTTGTTTTTCTTCCGCCAACCTTGATCGCCAGTATCTATGGGATGAATTTTGATCTTTTGCCCGAATTGCATTGGAAATACGGATATTTACTGTCGATATTTATGATGATCATTTCATCTATATTGCCGGTTTATATTTTTAAGCGCAAAGGGTGGATTTAATTCTCCCATCGATTATGGTATGATTCTCTACTTAATGAATAAAGGACAAAGAATTGGATAGGCGGATACGCTATTTTATTGAAGACTATTGGGATATTTTTATCGGTATCACAGCCATAACCCTTAGTTTTGTCTTTCAGGCTCAGCATGAATCGATGTCAGCCACTATTTTTTCGGCAATCGGTATTGCCGCTCTCTCTCTTACGGTTGCCGAGGTAGCCGATATTCTCTCCGAACGACTCCATGAACCTTACGGCAGTTTTGTCCTTACGTTTAGCGCAGTAGCGGTTGAGATAATCTTGTTGTATGTTATTTTATTGGAAGTCAAACATTCTCCCGATGTCTTAGAGACGGTCAAAGGGGGAATCATCTCTGCCGTCATCGTCGATTTGAACGTATTGCTCGGCTTGGCGGTTTTCTTGGGCGGTTTGGCATTTACCCAGCAGCAGCATAACAAAGAAACCTCCAGCGCCTATACGACCGTTTTATTCGTCGCCTCCAGCGCTCTTCTGGTTCCGGGACTTTTGAGTCACACCGAACACGGGAGTGATTCGTTAACCCATGTAAGCCATTTGATTGCAGGGGTACTGCTCCTTTTTTACATTATTATTTTTATTTTTCAAACCCGTACCCACACCCATTTTTTCAAAGCAACTGCCCGAAGCCGTTTTTTTCGCCTGAAACGTAAACTGCAGGAAGAAGAAGAGGGTGAAATCGATGAAAATGATTCGAGTGATTATATTTTTGAGCATCTGACTACTGCGGTTAACTTTATGGTTATCTTCGGTTTGATTGCCATAATCGCGTTCGGAGCAGAAATATTTGCGGGTGAGGGTGTTCGTATTGCAAAAGAATATGGTATCTCTGCAGGACTTGCCGGTCTGGTGATTGCTATTATCAGTGTCTCTCCTGAGATTTTTACCGCAGTACGCGCCGCACGAAATGACCAGATTCAGCGTGTTGTCAACATTGCAATGGGAGCTTCAACCGTATCCATCATTCTGACGGTTCCTATTTTAATGATGCTGGCCTATTTTTCAGGGATCAATCTGACCCTGGATTTTAATCCGCTTCAAATCGGAGCTTTGCTGTTGACGATCCTTTTAGTCTGGAAAACGACGGATGAGGGTGAGACGAACTATTTTGAGGGGGCATCACACATGATGTTCTTTCTCAGTTACGCCATTATCTCGGCCTATTACTAATTTTATAAGCTAAAGGAGCGGAATCCCTTTAGCTATATTTTTTTAGAAGAGAGTATACGCGCTTTAAGTTACACTTTTTTGCTTTCTTTACTACTGTAGATTCATTTAATCCTAGTTGCATTACAATAAACACTTTAATTTTGAGGAATTTATAATGATTCGTATAGTTATGATATTTTTTTTAGGAACGCTAGGATGTTTGGGTGCAAGCGATGCTGAGTTTCGGGGCGAAGCTAAAGCTAAAATTGAGATACTGCAAAAACAAAACGATGAGTTAAAAACTAAAGTCGATGCTTTAGATGATAAAACTAAAAGTATAGATGCGTATAAAGACCAAATTCAAGAGGTCAATATGCATGTAGATAGAAGTATCAATATACTTGCGATTGTTTTGGCTTTAAGTGGCGTGTTGGGTTATTTTAGTGTGAAGTCTCGTGCAAAAGATGAAGCTAGAGAAGCGGCCGAAGAATGGTTCAAAAAAAATAATGAAGATTTGAAAGAACAAATCGAAGATTTTCAAAATAAATTAGCAACTTTGCAAAATGATGCAAAGGTAAAAACAGAAGAACACAATAATTATCTTGAAAATTCTCAAATTGAGATAGAAAACATGAAAAGGCACATGCAGTTAGTAGATTTAAAATTACCAAGAGCCGAACTAGAAGAAAATGCAAATGAGGGCGGGGCAATTAGAAATCAAGCCGAGTATATAAGTAAAACAAAACCTCAAAGTGAATATACCTTTAATGACTGGGATACACTTGCGTTTGATGCTTATCAGCAACAGAAATATAATGATGCAATTCATTATTGGCGTAAAGCGATTGAGGTTGGTCAACCTACTGATATACAATATGCACAAAGATTGTTCAATATTTCTCTTGCGTATTATGGGAATAATGATAATTATAAAGCAATAGAGGTAAGTAATGAGTTTCTTGAACGATTTAAAGGAAAACAACCTACACTGATTGAAGAACAAATAGCAGTAGCTCTCTATAATAAAGGAGTTATCCTAAATCAAGTGGGTGAAAATCAAAAAGCAATTGAGATATATGATGAGCTTATTGAACTATATAAGGGAACCCAGTCTCTATTTATTAAAGAACATATTGGCAAAGCATTCAATAATAAAAGTATAATTTTTGAGCAAATGGGAGAAAAACAAAAAGCAATTGAGGTGAGTGATGAACTTATTGAACGATTTAAGGGAGAACAATTACTAGCGATCAAAGAGCAATTAGTGATTGCTCTCTACAATAAAGGAGTTTTCTTAAATCTGTTGGAAGAAAAACAAAAAGCAATTGAGATATATGATGAGCTTATTGAACGATTTAAGGAAGAACCGTCCCCAATGATCCAAGAACAAATAGCTAAAGCTCTTCATAATAAAGGAATATATCTTGGATGGATGGGAGAAAAACAAAAAGCAATCGAGGTGAGTGATGAACTTATTGAACGATTTAAGGGAGAGCAGTCATTAGTGATCAAAGAACAAATAGCTAGTGCTCTCTATAATAAAGGAACATATCTTGGAAGTATGAAGGAAAATGAAAAAGCGATTGAGACATATAATGAGCTTATTGAACGATTTAAAGGAGAGCAGTCACTAATGATCCAAGAGAAAATAGCCAAAGCTCTTATCAACCAATTTGAATTAAATCTTATTATCAATCAACCTTTTGATGAGAATAAAGTTGAGCAGTATCAACAGCTTATTGGAGGAGACAAAAAGCAATTAATAAAATTAAAATTGTTGCAAATCATTAAAGATTCATTACTTGTAGAACAGAGCGAAAAAATTCAAAAAATTAAAGAAGAATTTTTAGATACTGATTTCAGTAATTGGAACTGGAGTGAATTGGAAGATTGGGCAAATGGATTTTCAGATTTGGATGCTAAAGAAAGAGTGTTAAATACGATTGAAGCCTTCAAGCATTGGACAGTTATATCGGATAAGGTAGTTGTATGATTATTCTGTTTGCACCGAGTGAAGGAAAGCGTCAGGGAGGCTCTCTTTCCCCTGTGAATTCCGAGACACTTCTTTTCCCTGAACTGTATTCAAAACGTCTCGATGTCATGGAACAGTATCAAACGTTGATAGCTGAGGGGAGTAATGAATCGCTCGCGGAACTTTTCGGGATTAAAGAGTCCAAAGAGTTCGAACGCTACAAAACCCCGTTTGAGAAAGCCCCGACGATGAAAGCGGTAGAACGCTATGACGGGGTGGCCTACGACTATCTGAACTACACGACGCTCCCAGCAGAAGCTCAACACTATATCGAGGATAAGGTCATTATTTTTTCAAACTTGTTCGGTCCGATCCGTGCGGGTGATCCGATTCCCGATTATAAACTCAAACAGGGCTCGGCAATCGGTAGTTTCGCCCCCGAAAAGTTTTACAAAGAACATTTTAGTGCCGCATTGGACGAGAAAATCGGCGATCAGGAAGTTTTAGACATTCGTGCCGGATTTTATGACAAGTTTTTTGTCCCGAAAATCAAAACGACAACCTTGAAATTTCTCAAAGAGGGGAAAGTCGTCAGCCATTGGGCTAAAGCGTATCGGGGGAGTGTCCTGCGACAAGCGGCGCTGCACCGTGTAGAATCGTTACAGGAACTTTTAGCACTCGAAATTGAGGGATTAATCCTGAATGAAATAATAGAAACCAAGAAGACAAAAGAGATCATTTACACCATCGTTTAATTTCTTTCGAAAAGCTCTTGACATTTTTGATTGAAATGTCTATAATTTCAGCTCCATTTCGGAATATGCCGGCATAGCTCAGTTGGCTAGAGCAATTGATTTGTAATCAATAGGCCCGGGGTTCAAATCCTCGTGCCGGCACCATTAAGAAATCGGAAACGCATTACAATTATCAGTGTTAGACCAGATACGGCCGTGGTGAGATACTCAAGTGGCCAACGAGGGCAGACTGTAAATCTGCTGATTTTTATCTTCGAAGGTTCGAATCCTTCTCTCACCACCATCTGCGGGAATAGCTCAGTTGGCTAGAGCGTCAGCCTTCCAAGCTGAATGTCGCGAGTTCGAGTCTCGTTTCCCGCTCCACTGGGAGCTGAAGTACAATTCGCAATATTTACTTCATCATTACCTTAAAACCGTAAAATAGTTTTTAAGCTTCCAAATACATATTTATCATTGTTTTATGCTCACGTGGCTCAGGGGTAGAGCACTTCCTTGGTAAGGAAGAGGTCGGCGGTTCAAATCCGCTCGTGAGCTCCAGTAATAATTTTGTAATTTTTGAAAGCTTGAAAGCTATTTCAGCTGTTTTTTGGTATAATTCCAAATTCATTTACACATTCAGTCGGAGGACACTATGGCAAAAGAGAAATTTGAACGTACAAAACCACATTGTAACATCGGTACAATCGGTCACGTCGACCACGGTAAAACTACGTTGACCGCAGCAATTACAGCAGTACTTGCAGTAACAAACGGCGCAAAAATGATGGATTACGATGCTATCGATAATGCACCAGAAGAGCGCGAGCGCGGTATTACGATCGCTACTTCACACGTTGAGTACGAAACTAACAACCGTCACTATGCACACGTTGACTGTCCTGGACACGCCGACTATGTTAAAAACATGATTACCGGTGCTGCACAAATGGACGGAGCTATTCTTGTTGTTTCTGCAGCAGACGGCCCGATGCCACAAACACGTGAGCACATTCTTCTTTCAAAACAAGTCGGTGTTCCATACATCGTTGTTTTCATGAACAAAGAAGATATGGTTGATGATGAAGAACTTCTTGAGCTCGTAGAGATGGAAATTCGTGAACTTCTTGATACCTATGATTTCCCAGGTGACGATACTCCAATCGTAGCTGGTTCTGCTCTTAAAGCTCTTGAAGAAGCAAAAACTGGTACTCTTGGTGAGTGGTCAGCAAAAATCCAAAAGCTTATGGCTGAGGTAGACCGTTATATTCCACAACCAGTTCGTGAAACTGATAAAGATTTCTTGATGCCGGTAGAGGACGTTTTCTCTATCTCTGGTCGTGGTACCGTTGTTACTGGTCGTATCGAGCGTGGTACAATCAAAATCGGTGAAACAATCGAAATCGTTGGTATCCGTGATACACAAACAACTACCGTAACTGGTGTTGAAATGTTCCGTAAAGAAATGGAAATGGGTGAAGCAGGTGACAACTGTGGTCTTCTTCTCCGTGGTACAAAGAAAGAAGACGTTGAGCGTGGTCAAGTTCTTTGTAAACCAAAATCAATCACTCCTCACACAAAATTTGAGGCTGAGATTTACGTACTAAGCAAAGAAGAGGGTGGACGTCACACTCCATTCTTCAACGGTTACCGCCCACAATTCTATGTTCGTACAACGGACGTAACAGGTGCGATCACTTTGCAAGAAGGTACTGAAATGGTTATGCCAGGCGACAACGTTAAAATTGTTGCTGAATTGATCCATCCGATCGCGATGGAAGATGGTACACGTTTCGCGATCCGCGAAGGTGGACGTACTGTCGGTGCAGGTGTTGTTTCTAAAATCCTTGCATAATTTTAACCGGCCCTAGGGTCGGAACATAAGGTTAAAAATGCGTGAAATTATCCATTTAGGTTGTGAGAAGTGTACTCGTCGTAACTATCACACAACAAAAAACAAAAAGACTCACACTGAGAAATTCTCAGTAAAAAAGTTTTGTAAATTTTGCCGTGAGCACACGGTTCATAAAGAAGCAAAACTTTAAGTCGTTTCCCTGCGGGGATTCTAATTCAATGATAGGTCAGTAGTTCCAATGGTAGAGCGCCGGATTCCAAATCCGATTGTTGGGGGTTCGAATCCCTCCTGGCCTGCCACCCATTTTCTACTAATGATGCTTACGGGCTTTATTCGTTGGAAATGTCCTGAGGATACAAAATAATGAAAAACACATTAAGTCAAACAATACACAATGCGAAAATGGAACTTGCAAAAGTCATTTTTCCTACCAAACCGCAAGTTAAGCAAGCATTTATTGCAGTCATTGCGGTTGTAACGTTCGTCGTCTTGTTCTTAGCCTTGGTAGATTTCATTATGTCTTCAACCGTTTCAGCAATTTTGAGTTAAGGAAAAAATATGGCACACCGTTGGTACTCGATTCAAACCTACGCCGGTAGCGAGCGCAGTGTTAAAGCCGCTATTGAAAATATTATTGCTGAAAATCATCTTGAAGAAGTTATTACGGAAGTAATCGTCCCAACCGAAGACGTTATCGAAGTAAAAAACGGTAAAAAGAAAATTACTGAGCGTTCATTGTATTCAGGATATGTATTTGCAAATATGGATCTTTCCATCGATTTGCAGCACCGCATTCAATCATTACCGCGAGTAGCCGGATTTATTGGTGAATCCAATAAGCCGACACCGCTTAGTGATAATGACATTGCGGTCATCTTGGATCGTGTGACAAACCGTTCAGCTCCGAAACCGAAGGTTTACTTCGATAACGGAGAAATGGTTCGTATTGTCGACGGTCCGTTTGCAAACTTCACCGGTACGGTGGATGAATACGACCTTGAACACGGTACATTGAAACTCAATGTTTCTATCTTCGGACGCAGTACTCCGGTAGATATTTCGTACACGCAAGTCGAAAAAATTATTTAATCTCAAAAAAAGGAAGCACAAATGGCAAAGAAAATTACGGGCTACATCAAGTTGCAAGTACAAGCCGGCGCTGCTAATCCAGCCCCTCCGGTTGGACCAGCACTCGGTCAACGTGGTGTTA